>JAZSFC010000020.1:0-133860 GCA_045531955.1 Lachnospiraceae bacterium
GCCAGCGTTCATCCTGAGCCAGGATCAAACTCTCATGTTGAAATGTTTGTTTCCTCTCAGAACTACTCTCTGGCTTCCTAAAAAGCAAAGGTTCGTTCCGTACATCTTTCGATGTTTTACTGTTTCTAAGGTTAAGCGAATCTTAATTCGCTTTGTTCTCTTAGAATGAAAATTCATTGAATTTTCAGGGTTGTTTCACTGTTTAATTATCAAGGTTCATAAACGAAATCTGGGATTTCGCTGCAACCGACTAACGTCCGGTTGCGGTTTGTTTCTTGCTGTTGTTCTCGCAAGCGACTCGTTTATCTTATCACAACTCATTTTCATTGTCAAGCACTTTTTTAAAAGTTTTTGAAAAAGTTTTTTGAATTGTTTTAACGATTCACTCATTTTAGACAGCTTCGTTATGTTACCACATGGTTTGTGGTTTGTCAACAACTTTTTCAAACATTTTGAAGTATGTTGTTGAACGGAGAAGGAGGGATTTGAACCCTCGCGCCGCTATTAACGACCTACTCCCTTTCCAGGGGAGCCCCTTCAGCCGCTTGGGTACTTCTCCAAATTGCTAAATACATAAATCATATGAAAGGAACAACTGTGAACCAGATATTCCAAACGGAGAGTGTGGGATTCGAACCCACGGTTCCTTTCGGAATCACTGGTTTTCAAGACCAGCTCCTTAAACCACTCGGACAACTCTCCGAACAGTGCTTTGTTATCTTACCACTCAGAACAAAATATGTCAAGCACTTTTTTAAACTTTTTTAAACTTTTTTCGATATTGTATATAAAGTAGATACAACTACCTCATTTTCAGAAAACACTCCGCCACGGCAATATCCTCCGGCGTTGTTACTTTGATATTCTCATATCCGCCTTCCACCATTGTAATTTGCGCATTTCCATAACGCTGTACCACCATAGCATCATCTGTAATAGTATCATCTTTACTATCAATTGCTTTATTATAAGAAGAAAGCGCTAAGGAATGTAAAAAGCATTGAGGAGTTTGAGCCATCCACAGATACTTTCTTTCAGGGGTGGATTTAATGTTCCCTTCTGCATCTACCATCTGAATTGTGTCCTTGATGGGCATGCCGACTACGCACGCTCCGGTTTTTTTCACCGTATCAATTGCCTTATTAATTACAGCAGAAGAAACTAACGGTCGTGCACCGTCATGAATCAAAACATATTCCGCTTTTGCTGCCAGAAGTCCCTGATACACAGAATGATACCGTTCGGCACCACCTTCTACTATATGCCGGACCTTTCGTAACTGATACTTATCAACGATTTCCTTTTTACAATATTCCTGTTCTCCGCTACCCGTCACCAGAATAATTTCATCTACATTACTTTCTTCAAACGCCTGTAATGAATAAAACAGTACCGGTTTCCCCAGTAAGGACAGGTACTGTTTTGGTATCTCACTATTCATTCTGGAGCCTTTACCTGCAGCAAGAACAATCGCTGTCACGTTCTGTGCCATGCTGATTCTCCTCTACGTTTCACTCCTAAACTCTTTATCGCTGCCCTATCTTTAAATTCGGCACTGCATTTAAATCCAATCCGTGCCGGACACCCTTTTTATATTCATAATACGCTGCAGCACCAATCATTGCTGCATTATCCGTACAGAAAACCGGTGATGGATAATAAAGCTGTTTTCCTGCTTTTTGACAAGCCTGTTCCATACCGGCTCTCAATGCAGAATTTGACGCAACGCCTCCGGCTAACGCAATATTATCTATGCCATATTCTTTTGCCGCCTGTAAAGTTCTGTCAACCAGCACATCTACAACCGCCGCCTGAAAGGAAGCAGCCACATCCGCACGGTTAATTTCTTCTCCGGTTTGTTCCGCATGATGCAGATAATTTAATACTGCAGATTTTAAGCCGCTGAAGCTGAAGTCATACGGACAGCCCTCTACATGCGCACGCGGGAACGGAATTGCCAATGGATTTCCTTCCTTTGCCAGCTTATCAATTTTCGGTCCGCCCGGATAACCGAGTCCAATGGCTCGAGCCACTTTATCATAAGCCTCACCCGCCGCATCATCATGGGTTCTGCCGATAATTTCATATTCTCCGTATTCTTTTACAATCACCAGGTGGGTATGTCCACCGGAAACAATTAAGCACAGGAACGGCGGTTCCAAATCCGGATGTTCAATATAATTAGCGGAAACGTGTCCTTCGATATGATGCACACCTACTAACGGAATTCCGGTTGCATAGCTGATTGCTTTTGCTTCTGCAACACCTACTAAAAGCGCACCAACCAATCCCGGTCCATAGGTAACACCAATAGCATCCATCTGTCCCAGTTCCATATTTGCTTCTGTTAATGCTTCTTCAATTACCTGATTGATTTTTTCAATATGCTTTCTGGATGCAATTTCCGGAACTACACCTCCATACAGGGTATGCAGAGCAATTTGTGAAGAAATCACATTCGATAACACTGTTCTTCCGTTTTTCACCACCGAAGCAGCAGTTTCATCACAAGAAGATTCAATTGCAAGTATATACGTATCTTCCATCTCAAGTTCCTTCTTACTTCATTATTCTTCAATCTCTATAGGATCTGTCAAACGCCAGCCGACAATTTTCCAATGACCCGCTTCATCTTCGCGAAGCAGGAATTCCTCAAAAGTACGAGTAGGTGCTTCACCTTTCGCATTCATAGTGAAACTGGCGACTATACTGGAAAAATGATTTTCTTCACTCCACCAGGACTTAACGCTGCTCTGCTTCTGCACCCGGTACATTACCATTTTTTGTTCTTTTGCCTTAGCAGCATCAATTTCCGCCGTCAGATTATTTGTAAATGTATCTAACGGGTTATTATTCAGAAACTCTTCATCAAACAGCTTTCTTTGCAGTTCCACAAGTTTTTGGAATTCTTCCTCCGAAATAGCTTCGTTATGATAGCATTTGGAAATACGGGAGAATAACCGGACCACCTCTCTTACCGTAGCAGGGTAGTTACGCTCCACATCTTTGGACAAAATATTTTGCGCCTCCGTATTCGGTTTTTCTTCTTTTGAAAAAATACTATTATCTTCTCCGGAATTCAGCGCCAGAAAAACTCCCAGCACTACTACAACAATAAGACAAAGAATTCCTACCAGTTGTGCCGTTTTTTTCCCTTTCATACCGTCCCTTCCTTTCTTTATTCGTCCTTCTCAAACTCCAAAGTCTTACTCATACCGTCTTTACCGCACCGGGTATCCGGAAAAATTCTTTTTGCTTCCGGAAGGGCATCCTTCGGACGCACCAAAGAAGGACTGTAATGTGTCAACCAAAGTTCCTGAACCTCTGCTTCCTTTGCAACCCTTGCTGCTTCAGAAAAGGTCATATGCTTATATTCGGATGCTCTGGACTTCTTTTCTTCTTCGCCATACATACCTTCACATATTAATAAATCGGCATTTTTTGCATACTTCACAAGGCTCTGTGTTGGTCTGGTATCCGTACAATACGTTATTTTTATTCCCTTTCGTTCCGGTCCGAGCACCATATCCGGAGTATAAACTACTCCTTCCGATTCAATCACTTCACCCTTTTGCAAACGGTTCCAATACGTCAGCGGAATATTAAGTTCTTTTGCCTTTTCTGCATAGAACCTGCCGCCACGTTTAATAGATAACGTATATCCGTAACATATTACATTATGATTTACCCGGAACATATCTATCTGATATCCGCAAAGCTCCAGTCGTTGCTCCGGTTCCGTAACTTCGATAAATTTAAGTTCAAAGGGGAGTTCCGGTGCAATGACACGAAGTGCATTGACCACCCGTTCCAAGCCTTTTGGTCCAACCAGGGTTACCGGTTCCTTTCGTTCTGCGTTTCCCATAGAAAGCAGAAGTCCCGGAAGTCCGCTGATATGATCCCCATGATAATGAGTAAAACAAATGACATCAATGTCATGACAGCTCCAGCCACATTCCTTTAAAGCAATCTGAGTACCTTCGCCGCAGTCTATCAGCAAACCTTTTCCGTTATATCTTGTCATCAGCGCAGTCAACCAGCGCCCCGGCAACGGCATCATGCCACCGGTTCCGAGTAAACACAAATCTAACATTCTTTTTCCTCACTTTATAAGACTTCCGTCTGTTCCGTAACCTCCGGAGGAATACGGAATCCGGAAATCCACTTATCATAACAGGCTTCGCAAACAACCAGATGATGCCGTTCCATATCCTTTCCTGAAAAATATCCCCAGTCCTTGATAATCTCCAGCAACTCTTCCTTGTATACTCCCTGTTCTTCTATTATCTCTTTCCCGCAACAATTACACTTTTTTGACACACTGTTTATCCTCCATTCTTCCATAACGTATATAGAGTAATTATAAAGAATTTTTGATGTTCTGCCAATGGAACTTAATCCCACCCATAGCAGAATGTTACAGTGCTTTACTCATTAAAATTGCATGCTCCACCGGCTGCTCATAGAAGTTTTTTCTTATGCCGTCCTCTATAAATCCCAAAGACTTATATAATGCCCTGGCGGCTGCATTACTCTCCCGGACTTCCAAAAACAAAGTTGAAATACCGAGTTTTTTTGCTTCTTCAATCAGCACATTCATCATCTTTTTTCCTACGCCTTGTTTTCTTGCAGAAGATTTCACACAGACATTTGGAATCTCTGCTTCATCTAAAACAAACAAGAAGCCACAGTAACCAAGAATTTCTCCTGCTTCCTCAGCCACAAAATACCGAAAGTTATCTTTCTCTACCGTATCAGTAAACGCTTTCAGGCTCCAGGGCATAGAAAAGCTTACTGCTTCAATGGCTGCCACCTGTTCACAATCATTTTTGGTCATAGGACGAATCTGCATCAGTTCTCTCCTGCCTGTTTTTCCTTTAATTCTCGTTCCGCCTGAGATAAACGTAAATAGTCCGGCTCATGCTCTGCTGCCGTTTGGGTTACCCAGGCTTTGTATAGTTCTACTGCCCGTGCTGCCAACGCACCGGCACGCTGTTTGCTCGCATGCAACGGCGCAAAAGAAAAAGGTACTTCTGTTTTTTCTTTCAAAATTTCTGCAAATGCTTCTACTCCGTCACCAAGATAGGTAACCGGTTCGCCAATTGCATTTACCTTTTCAATAATTTCGTCTACTAATACCGCCATTTGGTCTTCCACAATACTAAAGCCATCTTTGTTATAACGATATAATCCGGTATATACCTGATTTCTTCTAGCATCCATCAATGGGCAGATTACGCCCTGTACGCCATAAAGATTTGCGGCAATTCCCTGTGTGGTAGGCACAGGAATAATCGGTTTGCCCAGTGCCAGACCAAGTCCCTTTGCCGTTGCTGAACCGATGCGGAGTCCCGTAAAGGAACCCGGACCCGCAGATACTGCTATAGCATCTATCTCCTTTAAATCAATCCCAACCATGGACACAATTTCTTCCACCATAGGAAGCAGGGTCTGGGAATGTGTCTTTTTAAAATTGACGGTGTACTCCGCCAGTAAAGTATCTTCGGTAACAATTGCCGCAGATGCTACCAGTCCGGAGCTTTCAATTGCTAATATCTTCATACGTCACCTTCTATTGTGATTCTACGATAGTCGAATCCTTTTTCCAAATCTTTTTCAATCAAAATTTTCTTCCGATTTTCCGGTAAAATTTCTTTAATCAAATCAGCCCATTCCACTAGACAGACTCCTTCTCCGTAGAAACAGTCTTCATAGCCGATTTCTTCCATTTCTTCGATGTCCTCAATACGGTACACGTCAAAATGATACAACGGCAAACGTCCCTCTTCATAAATCTGCACAATGGTAAAGGTAGGACTGCTGACCGGCTCCGTAATACCGAGGCCGGCGGCAAATCCCTTAGTGAAAACGGTTTTTCCCACACCAAGGTCGCCGGAAAGACAGTACACTTCTCCTGCCCTTGCCTGCTCTGCCAGTTTTTTTGCTATTTCAAAGGTTTCCTTTTCAGACAGACTGTCCAAAATCTGCTTATGTTCCATCGTTAAATCACTCTCTTATTTCTTTAACTTTTTTGCCTGCTGCGGAAGCGCCGCACGGATTAGTTTTTTCAACTCCGGCAGCTGATCACCGATTTCTTTTTTCGGAAGAATCAAAGCATTGGCTGCGCCCAGATACAAAATAATACTCTTACCGGTCTCCCGGATAAACAGAACCGTATTCCATTCAGCAGAATCTGAATTGTTTTCCTGGGAAATGGTAAAGCCTCTGGTATCAAATTTGTAGTGCAGCGGTTTTGCAAACATCGGCGACTTTTTCACCTGTCTGGCTGCCTTATAAAGCAGCGACAACGGATTAATTACCGTAAACAGGGCTGCCAGGGCCACCAGCATAACGGTGACCAAAGCATTTCCCTTTCCGAATCCGGCAATCAGTGCCGCGATTCCGGCAAAACTCAACACATAATTAATAATTCCGGTTATTCCGTGATAGGAATGCCAGTATAAAAAATCAAACATGTAACTTGTTTTCATTTGAACGGAAAATTTAACTTCCTTAAATGATTCCATGAGAATTACTCTCCTTTTAAAATTCGGCTGATTGGTTTATAAATCAGCATAGTAATAACGGAAACCAATCCGCACTTTAATATATTTAACGGCGCCGTTGCAAAAAGAACAAAGGTAAACATGCTGTTGATTGCTTTATTTGCTGCAGTGCCCATGGCAATTAATGCTTCAATATCCATTTTGAATGCCTTGCTGTATGCAGGAAGCAGCAGATATGCGTTTAACAGGCATCCCACTACCGCACAGGTTAAGGTACCAAGCAGCAAACCAAGTACCGCATTTTTCTTGGATTTTCTGTAATAGTAAACCAGGGATGCGGGCACTACATAGGAACATCCAATTAAGAAGTTTGCAAATTCACCTACAAACGCAGTTGTTGTACCGTCTAACAGCAGATTAAGCAGCACCTTAAGCAGCTCGATTAACACACCTGCCCATGGTCCCATGGCAAATGCGCCGATAATTACCGGAAGCTCACTGGCATCAATTTTGTAGAACGGCGGCAGAAACGGCAGTGGAAATTCAAATAACATCAAAACCACAGCCACAGCTGCCAGCATTGCAATACTAACCATGTTTCTTGTCTTCATTCTCTTATTCATTTTTAATCTCCTCTCTCATCCAGACTATACTGTCGGTAATGGAATTTCACCATTTCGGCAAAAGGATTTTCCTTTTGTTCGCGGACTGTACCGCCGGTCGGGAATTGCACCCTGCCCCGTGAAGAATTACGCCTTATGCGTTTTAAATTTTTCTTTCACATCGAAATTTGCTTACATAATCATGGTAAGCTGGATTCTCTTCTTAGCAACATCCACGCTCATCACCTTAACATCCACGATATCACCGACAGAAACTGCCTCTAACGGATGCTTAATGAACTTTTTATTGGTAATCTGAGAAATATGAACCAATCCATCCTGGTGAACGCCGATGTCTACGAACACGCCGAAGTCGATGACGTTACGAACAGTACCCTTTAAAATCATGCCTTCGGTTAAATCCTTCATTTCCAGTACATCGGTACGAAGGATTGGCTTCGGCATTTCTTCTCGAGGGTCACGGCCCGGCTTTTCTAATTCCTTGATGATATCCACAAGGGTAAGTTCGCCGATGCCCAGTTCTTCCGCCAGCTTCTTCTTGTCGCGGATCATGCCGCTTAAGTGGGATAAATCCTCACCGGTAGCAACCACGGCAGGAGTAACCTGCTTTGCAGGTTCTTCCTTAACAGCTGCAGTCGGCGCACCGCTTGTAGCAAAAGCATTTGCCATTGCCTGTCCGAAGACGGAATTTGTATTTTTAACCTGAATGGTCTTTGGTTCTTTCTTTTTCTGCTGCTGTTTCTTCTGTTCGGCAGCCTTCGCAGCCTTCTTTGCCGCTTCTGCCTGCTTTGCAGCCTTCTTCTGGTTCTCCTGCAGTTCCTTAATATTTTCTGCCGTAAAGCCCAGTTTATTAAGCAGCTGGTTTGCTGCATCGTAGGATTCCGGGTGCACACTGGTAGCATCCAACGGATTGCTTCCGCCCGCAATACGCAGGAAACCTGCACACTGTTCGAAAGCCTTTGGTCCCAGCTTAGCAACCTTTAGGAGTTCCTGTCTGGAAGTAAACTTACCGTTTGCTTCACGATATGCAACAATGTTCTTTGCTATGACTTTTGTAATACCGGAAACATATTCTAATAAAGATGGGGATGCAGTATTTAAATCTACACCAACCTTGTTTACACAGTCTTCTACAACACCTGCCAAGGTTTCGCCCAGCTTCTTCTGGTTCATGTCGTGCTGGTACTGACCAACACCGATGGCCTTTGGTTCAATCTTAACCAGTTCTGCCAGTGGGTCCTGCAGTCTTCTGGCAATGGAAACCGCACTTCTCTGCGCTACGTCGTAGTCAGGGAATTCCTCTGTTGCCAGCTTACTTGCGGAGTAAACAGAAGCACCCGCCTCACTTGTAATAACATACTTGGTAGGTACGTTCATTTCTTTTAATAAATCTACTACGAATAATTCAGACTCTCTGGATGCGGTACCGTTACCAATGGAAATAAGGGTACAACGGTACTTGCAGATTAAGTGTCTGACAATCTTCTTTGCCTCTTCCTGCTTGCCAGGGGACGGAATGGTAGCGTAAACCACAGCTGTATCAAGCACCTTACCGGTAGCGTCTACCACAGCTAACTTACAACCGGTTCTGAAACCAGGGTCCCAGCCAAGCACAGTTTGTCCTACGATTGGAGGCTGCATCAGAAGCTGCTCTAAGTTCTTACCAAATACCTTGATGGCGCCTTCTTCCGCCTTTTCGGTTAAATCATTGCGGATTTCACGGTCGATGGCAGGAGCAATCAAACGGCGGTAGCTGTCTTCCACCGTTGCTTTTAAGTAGTCATTTGTATTAGGGTTATCCTTCACGATAACCTTTGTTTCTAAGTAACGTAAGATTCTCTCCTCCGGAGCCTGAATCTTTACGGTTAAAATCTTTTCGTTTTCACCGCGGTTTAAAGCGAGGATACGATGTCCCGGAAGGGTGGATAACTTCTCGCTGAAGTTATAGTACATTTCATAAACACTCTCGGTGCCTTCTTCCTTAGCGGAGGAGGAAATGCTTCCTTCTTCCATTGTAATATCACGGATATAGCCGCGGTAATCTGCTTCATCGGAAATCTGCTCTGCAATAATATCCAGTGCGCCGGCAATTGCTTCTTCTGCAGTCTTAACTTCCTTTTCTTCGGAAATATACTCTGCTGCCACTTCAGCAAGCGGAACAGAAACCTCCTGGGCTAAAATGATTTCTGCCAAAGGTGCCAAACCCTTTTCCTGGGCAACGGTAGCACGGGTTCTTCTCTTTGGACGGTATGGACGATATAAATCTTCCAGCACCACCATAGTAGCTGCAGCTTCAATCTGAGCCTTTAATTCATCGGTAAGCTTGCCCTGTTCTTCAATACTTCGAAGTACCTGCTCCTTCTTTTCTTCCAAGCCACGAAGGTAAGTAAGTCTTTCATCTAAGTTACGAAGAACTTCATCATTTAACGCACCGGTAGCCTCTTTACGGTATCGGGCGATAAACGGAATGGTGTTTCCCTCATCAATTAATTTTACGGCAGCCTCTACCTGCTCGTAGCGGACACCCAGCTCTGTTGTTAACTGCTTTAAAATATCCATGCTGTTAAGCCTCCTTGTTTTTTCTATCGGAACACATATAATTTTCTGCTTATTTGAACACAAATCCGATTTTTCCCTAAATGATATCATACCATAAAATCCACTTTATGTCTATAAACCGAAAAAGTTTTTTGAAAATAACCGTACTCCCGTCCGGCACCGGCGCAGAAACAGTTGTAATTTAGGGAATATTGTAGTATAATAGAGTTAAAGATAGAAAAAGGAGGTCTGCCATATGAGAATTAATCCCATCGGAATTGGTTTTGGCTACTACACAAATCCATATGCATCCGGAGCCACCCGCGGCGCAGCGCGCACTGCCATGGCAGATATGCTTCACGGGGATATGTCCTCCGTCCAGCCGGTGGATGATGTACCGGAAGTCTTCTCCAATGACGAGGTAGACCGGGTAGTCCGCTCTCCTGAAGAAATGCAGGCAGATCGCAGAGACGCCTTTGAAGTTATGAACTCCTTAACTCCAAGAAATGCAGAGCACTTAAATCCTGCCCTGGAGTTTAAAACCAATCCGCCATTTAACGGCATGGAAATTCCGGGCACAGAAGAGGCTTCTGCCGCAGAAGAAGAATTTAACCTGCCGGGCGACGGCAAACCGGCTGAAGGTGTAGAAGAAGACGACTACAAATGTGAAACCTGCGAAAACCGCACCTATGTAGACGGTTCCAACGAAAATGATGTTTCCTTTAAATCTCCGGGACACATTGCACCGGAATCCGCTGCTTCCAGGGTTATGGCTCACGAATATGAGCATGTAAGAAATGCTTATCAGGAAGATAAAGAAGAAGGCAAAGAATTAATCAATGTTTCCGTTTCCTTAAAAACCGCCATTTGTCCGGAATGCGGCAAAACTTATGTAGCCGGTGGCGAAACCAGAACTACCATGCGCAGTGGCGTAGAAGAAAATCCATATGAAAAACAAATGCAGGCTTACAGTAATTTTGCAGGTAAAGCAGAAGGTTTTGAGGCTGCGGCATAAACATAAAAAATTAAGGGCACCCAATTGGGTGCCCTTTTTGATACTGGACATTTCAAAAAACGCTATGCACTTTCTTCGAAAATTCCGCAGCTACGCTGCGCGCTGCTTTGCAGCAGCATCCTTAAATAGCTAAATCAATATGCTGCACGGTTCCTGCCCCACCGCTTTCTTTTAAGAAAACTCCGGTGCTTCGGATAATGCCGTTGGTGTCATGAGTCTCTTCATTCTTTAAAGAAAACTCAGTGGAAGCTTTGCCAAGATAAATGGCACCCACATCTGCTTTCAGAAGGGAAATCTGAACTTTCTCTCCTTCTTCGTTTAATGTCCAGATGGACAAATCATCAAAAACAGCATCATTTTCATCAATCCAGCCGTTGCCGTCTTCATCATACTCAGCCAAATCCTTAAATCCGTTGCCGGACTTCGTACCGAACAACTCGCTGCCGTCGTTAATTTCGCCGTCTTTATTTTTATCTAATGCGAGGAATCCGCTTCCCTGCTCCGTGAAAGATATTTCTTCTGCGGTGCCGTCAGCATTTAAATCAAACAGGAATTTCTGGTCACTGATTTTACCGATGTCGCCTTCTAAATTAAGCACCAGCGGGTCACAGGTTACCGGCATATCCTGCATAAAAACAGAATCATACTTTTCACAGAAGGCTCTGGACATTTCCACTTCTATACCAAAGGATATTTCTCTGCCGTCCTGGGTTTTTACACAGCCCTGGGACTGAAATGCAGTGTATTCCATTTCTGTATGGAAGGATGAGGTTACCACCACTTGTTTCCAGGTTGGGCGCACCGCTGCACCACCTGCGCCGGAGGATATGGCAATCACCTTACCGCCGGAAAGGTTTGTTGCTCCGGCAAATCCAAGAGAAAATCCTCCTGCCGATGCCTTGCTTGCTTCCATGGCATCAATTCGTTTCTCAATCTTATCCGCCATACAACCGGCATCCTTTAGACCAAGGCGACGATTCTGCATTTTCTTAAGCATTTCCAGAATCTTTTTTAAGGTTTCAATCTGGATATCTTCTTCGGACTGTACCGTAGGAACATTCTTGTTTTTTGCCTTTTCTGTTTCTGCCATCGCCATGGCAAGATTTTTCGCATTCTGCTTGTTTCGTTCCTGTACCTGTTCTCTTAAAGCATTCTTTGCTTCCTGCTGTTTTTCCTTCATCTGTTCCACATAGCTTTTAGACTCGTCGGAAAACTCCAGGGTAGCCGCTTCATCGGAACGCATAATCACCGACATGGATTGGGATTCCGTGTGAGTGTATGACTTGTGTTCCGATTTCATCATTACGTTACTGTTTTCAATTTTCATACGATCGCTTCCTTCCTTGGTTGCATGTTGCCCGAAGATAATTCCTTTTACCCCGGGACAGACTTCTGCCTGTATTAATACTATCGGCATAAATTGGTTCAAAGTTTACAACCAAATTAAAAGACCGGGAGAAGCTCCGAAGAACTCCTCCCGGTTGAGGGAGCAAATTTATTCTGTTGCCTGCACTTTCGGAAAGCTTACCGTCACCTTGAACATATCATCTTCCAAATCTACCTTTACCTTGCCACCCTGCGCTTCGGTAAAGCTCTTGACTATGGCAAGTCCCAGGCCGGAACCTTCCGTATTTCTGGAAATATCACCTCGTTTAAAACGTTCCATAATTTCATCCGCACTAAAGTTAATCTCTGCTGCAGATACATTTTTATATACAACCTGAACTGTCTTTTCTGTCTGTTCCATGGCAATATATGCCCGGCTTCCGGTAAGACCATACTTTAAAATGTTCATGGTCAAATTTTCAAAAATTCGTCCGGTCTTCAGGGCATCCAGATGAACCATTACCTTTTCCTCCGGAAGATTCATTTTAAATGTGATACCGGAATTCATGATTTCTTCTTCCAGTTCCATCTGCACTTCATGAATCAGTTGTACTAAATCCAAATCCACCTTTTCCAATTTAAGCTCCCCGGAGGTTGCTTTACTGATTTCAAACAAATCCTCAATGAGGGTCTTTAAACGGGCGGATTTTCTGTCCAGAACATCCACATAGTCTTTCCGTTCTTCCGTCGATAATTCATCGTTCTTTAATAAATCCACATAAGTAATAATTGCGGTTAAGGGAGTCTTTAAATCATGGGACACATTGGTAATGAGTTCCGTTTTCATTTTCTGGCTCTTTACTTCTTCCTGTACTGCCGTGTGAAACCCCTCCTGCACCCCTGTAAGAGCCGCATTCAGTTCATGAAAAATTCCGGCTTCCGCCACATATTCCACATCGGTGATTCCCCGTGCCATTTCCTCTGTGGTAGAAAGCATTACTGTATAGTCCGTACGGATTTTGTTCCACCACTTCTGAAGTAACCAGAACACAAACAAAGAATACGGAATTGCAAGCAGTATACCAAAGAACCAGGTACAGCAAAGCAGGGCAATTATAATAAAGTTAAGCACAACTGCCAGGAAGAAATTCCGGTTGCCTTTGTTGGAAAAATCGATGGTTCCGCAAAACTCCACCGCTTTTTTGCCCCAGCGGTATAGCCAGACAATAATTCGTCCCGTCAAAGTATTTTCTTTAAAGAACCGTACGAATCCTTTTGCAAACAACTGGCGCACATTGATAGCGCACAAATAAATTGCAAAGAACACCGCAAACCAAACAGCAATATTGGCACCAAGAATAAAGTATTCCGCCCTGCCGTCCGCCATAATATCCTGCATGATGCCGACCCAATAAACCAGCAGCCCCGGATACTCCATTTCAATCTGACTGCGCACAATAAAATCAGGCAGTTCCTCTCCGGCCAGTAGAATAACCCCGCAGCCCGCAAGAACAATGAGTTCCAAAGGAATATGAGCCTTCCATCCCTCCTTTAATCCAAGAGGGCGGATGGTTGGAAGAATCAGACCAAGCAAAATCACTCCTGCGACTGCTGCCAAAACAAAGATAATATAATCCGGCCACATGGCTTCTACCGAATCCCGGATGGTCCATCTGTTCAGAGAAACCTCTCGAACCAGTTCTTCATATACCTCATTTTCACAAGCCAATATTACCGTAAGTCCACGGATTGCCCCGTAATCCACTGTTTTACCCGTCGAAAAATCATACCAGCTGTTGCCGGTCTGGCGGGACGAATAGCAATCAAGCAAATGATAGTTCGCATTTTCTATGCCTTTGGATTCTACTGGTCTCGGAATACCGTATTCATCAAACTCAAACTTTATAACCATCGGATAATCTGTCGCCAGCATCGGGTCCAGTGTTCCGCAGCCGTTATCGGCAGTTCCGGAATAAATAAAATATTTTACTCTGCTCTCTTCCAGCGCCTTCGGATAGGTGTTTTTATACCAATCCGACAGCGTTTCCTCTCTCAATCGATACCAGTTCAGGTGATTTTCTTTTTCGGTATAGTCCGAATTACCTTCTCCAAGTATAATTTCGCCGGCAGATTTTCCGTTCTGGTATGTTTTGTTGTACCATTCCACATACATTCCGTCGACCAACGGATAAATCTCTCTCACATAGTCTCTTAAATGTTCCTGCTTCTCGTAATGAATTACATCCGAATATACCAGTCTCGCCTCCTGAGTCATCCGGTGATACATACTGACAAAGCCCCAGGCAAGCGCAGCTATAAGAACAACACTAACCAGCCAGCCCATAAACCGTCCGGTTTTTCCGGTTTTCTTTTCCATTCTGTTCTCCATGATTTTTCCTCCTATTCTTACGCTTCTATTTTATATCCGACACCCCAAACCACCTTTAAATACCGTGGATTCTTTGGATCCCGTTCAATCTTTTCCCTGATTTTGCGGATATGTACCATGACCGTATCGGTAGTAATCGCTTTTTCGTTCCAAACTCTTTCGTACAACTCGTCCGCAGAAAACACCCTGCCCGGATACTTCATAAGAAGGGCCAGCACCTTAAATTCCAGTGGTGTCAGTTTTACCGGATTGCCATCTACAGTGACGGAAGCTTTCTCTTCGTCTAGCTCCAAACCGCCTACCACAAGAATGTTATCCTTCTCTTCTACAACCCTTCCCTGCAGCGCTTCCATAAATTTACGATACCGGCGCAGCTGGGAATTTACCCTGGCCATCAGTTCCATGGGAGCAAAAGGTTTGGTCACATAATCATCCGCTCCTACGTTCAGCCCGGTAATTTTATCAATTTCCTCCGACTTTGCCGTCAGAATAATCACCGGAAAATCATGCTTTTCCCGAAGCTTCATTGTCATAGTAATGCCGTCCATCTTTGGCATCATCAAATCTACGATTGCCAAATGAATTTCTTCTTTTTCGATGACGTCCAGACCTTCTAAACCATTGGACGCACCAAATACGGTATACCCCTGATTTTTCAGATAGATTTTTATACCTTCCAAAATTTCCTTGTCATCTTCCACTACTAAAATATTGCTATACTCCATGGTTTTATCCCCCTTACAATATTCTGCGTATGATTTATTTCCATGTCCTCAGTATACTAAAAAAATCTTAAGAAGTCTCGCAAAAAAGCGAAAGATTTTCTTAAGATTTTTGTTGGTTTTTCTTTATTTGCTACATTCGTGAAGCAGGCCCATCTTCAATTCAAACATGGCAGGGCTCATATCCAGATAATGCGGGTGGGAATTCTCAAAGCGCTGTTCCTCCTGCCAGATTTCATTATCCAGCTGATGACGCACATATTTGCGGATATCATCAAGCTTTGGAAGCTCATGTACCAATTTGCCGTCCTTAACAATCTGCTGATGCAGGTTCTTAAAAGTGCATTCCTCAAAGCAACGGTTCTTCCAGTATTTCAGTGGGTCCACATATCGTACCGGTGCGGAAGTATCTATCACTTCACCCTTTACGGTTAAATAGTCTGCCACTGCTTTACCCTCTTTATCGTAAACGCGGTACAATTCCTTAATCCCCGGATTTGTAATTTTTTCCACGGTTTCGGAAATCTTGATTTTCGGCTGGAATTCTCCGTCTTTCTTTACGGCCACCAGCTTATACACCGCACCAAATACCGGATTAGTGGAAGAGGTAATCAGCTTTTCGCCCACTCCGTAGCTGTCAATTAAAGCTCCCTGACGGTTTAAAGAATGAATGGTATACTCATCCAGACCGTTGGATGCAACAATGATACAGTCCGTAAGTCCTGCCGCATCCAGCTGCTTTCTTGCTTCCTTGGAAAGATATGCAAGGTCACCGGAATCCAGACGGATTCCCTTTAAACGACAACCCTTCGGTCCTAAAATTTCTTTTGCCACACGGATGGCATTTGGCACGCCGCTCTTTAATACATCGTAAGTGTCCACTAAAAGTACTGTAGAATTCGGATAACTTTCTGCATATGCCTTAAAGGCCTCATATTCGCTTTCAAACGACATGACCCAACTGTGAGCCATCGTGCCGGAAATCGGAATACCAAACATTTTGCCTGCCAGCACCGTTGCTGTACCGGACGCACCACCGATATAGGCTGCCCTTGCTCCGTACACTGCTGCATCCACGTTATGGGCGCGACGGGCACCAAAGTCAGATACCGGTTTGCCCTTTGCCGCACGGACAATGCGGTTGGTCTTTGTGGCAATCAGGGACTGATGGTTAATTTCCAAAAGAATTGCGGTTTCAATGAGCTGGGCATCAATGAGCGGTGCCACTACGGTCATAATAGGTTCATTCGGAAACATTACCGTGCCCTCCGGCATAGCATAAATATCGCCACGGAATTTAAAGTTTAATAAGTACTGCAGAAATTCCTCTGTGAATAAATTGCGGCTTCGCAAATACTCCACATCCTCTTCGGAAAAATGCAGATTCTGAATATATTCCACTACCTGCTCTAAACCTGCAAAAATAGCAAATCCGGCATTGTCCGGATTCTTACGGTAAAATACATCAAAGGCAACTACCGTATCCTGTTCCCCTTGATTTAAATAGCCATTGGACATGGTCAGTTCGTACATGTCCATGACCATAGATATATTTCTTTCGTTAAATTGTGTACTCATGACATTTCTCCTTGTTCTGCCAGCTGATTCTCTTCTTCTACTCCTGTAGATTTTTACTCATATGTTACTGCAACCTGGCACATTTTCATAGCTGCCAGCGCATTTAAGTGGCTCTCCGGAGTAACTCCGGCACAACAGGAAGCATCCACAGTTACCGGCACTTCCGTCAGGTTCGCCTTAATTACAAAAGCATTGGAGATAACGCAAATATCGGTACAAAGGCCACACAGCTCGATTTCCTCAATTTCTTCTTTGGCATTTTCTTCTGCCAGATACTTAGCCAATTCCACACTTCCAAAGGTTGGTTTGTTAAAAACTTTATTACCGGCACTTAATGTTTCCAACTCATCAGCTAACATCCAGCCCCAGGAACCTTCGATACAATGCTCCACCGGAAGATTCTTTCCCTCCTGGGTAGTCAGATAATCAGCCTGATGAGTATCTTTCGTGTAAATAACCTTACCGTCAAAATTCTTTACCTTTTCGATTACCTTAGGCAGGATCGCTTCCGCCTCTTTGGTTCCAAGACTTCCTGTGATGAAATCATTCTGCATATCCACAACAATCAAGTATTTCATAAATGTTATCCTCCTTATTCCCCTGTTGAAACCACTGAGTTACGTTACTTTGTCAAAACTATACCATTTCAATTTATTTTTTTCAATAGCATCTTGCATCAAATTCGGAATGGGACTATAATTCATAACAAATCTTTTACTAAAGGTGAAATCATGAAAACTTATTCGATAAAACAAAATAAACAGGCAGTTCTGCAGGGCTTTCGGGATGGTATTCCCATTGGTCTCGGTTATTTCGCCGTAGCCTTTTCCCTCGGCATTGCTGCTAAAAACGCAGGGCTCACACCCTTTCAGGCCTTTTTGACCAGTGCCCTGTGCCATGCCTCTGCCGGAGAATATGCCGGCTTTACAGTAATCGCAGCAGCCGCTTCTTTTTTGGAAATGGCAACCATCACGCTGATTGCCAACGCCAGATATCTTCTCATGAGCTGTGCCATGAGCCAGCGCATCGACCCGCAGATGCCGTTTTTCCACCGGTTGATTATGTCCTTTTTCATCACGGATGAATTGTTTGGTATTGCCATTGCAAGACCGGGATATTTAAACCCATGGTACTCTTACGGCGCTATTTTATTTGCGTCTCCTTGCTGGGCTGTGGGCACCGCCCTTGGTGCTATTGCCGGAAATCTGCTGCCGCTTCGGCTGGTCAGCGCCTTCAGCGTTGCTTTGTACGGTATGTTCCTTGCCATCTTTATTCCACCGGCAAGAAAAAATAAGGTTATTTTAGGGATTGTGGTGCTTTGCTTTGTATGCAGCGGCCTAGCTTCCATTCTTCCGGTAATTTCTGCCTGGTCCGAAGGAACCCGCACTATCATCCTTACCTTGGTTATTTCCGCCGGAGCAGCTCTCCTGTTCCCAAGAAAGACCGAAGAGGAGGTGACCGCCCATGAATAAAAATTATATTTATATTCTCATCATGGCCGGCGTTTCCTTTCTGATTCGCGCTCTGCCGATGACCTTATTCCGCAAGCAGATAAAGAGCAAGTTTATACAGTCATTTTTATACTATGTGCCTTATGTCACTCTTTCCGTTATGACCTTCCCGGCCATTGTAAACGCCACCCAAAGTCCGGTGTCCGGCATGGCAGCATTGGTAGTCGGTATCCTGGCGGCATGGTTTGGGGCGGACTTGTTTAAAACCGCAGTGGTTTGCTGCGGAACGGTATTTTTACTGGAATGGTTCTTATAATTAAATCACAAAAGAGGTATCCCGAATTACAAAATGAATTTGGAATACCTCTTTATTTTTCATGTAACTTTATAACATTGTGCTTTACGGTAACACCTTATATCCTAACCGTTCAATTTTGCTCTTAATCAATTCATCATCCACATCCTCAGCGTAAGATACGGTAAGTGTACCATTTTTTAAATCCACACTGCCGGACACGCCTTGGATGTCATTTACCACCTCTTCCACTCTTGCTTTACAATGTTCGCAATGCATGCCCTCTACCTTAAAGTTTTTCTGATAAAGCACCTTGGACAGCTTTTTCTTTTTCGGCTTATAGTCGGCACTGCCACAGCAGCCACCCTTTCTTGCGAAGTGTTTTACCGTAGCCCGGATACCGAAAAATAAAGCCACTACTAAGATCGCTATAATAATACCGTCTGTCATTGTTTTTTCCTTTCTACTTATGCATTTAGTTAGTTGTAACTAACTAATATTATATATTCCGAGTCAATTTCAGTCAAGAATTTATTTCACACAAAAAAAGAAGTACACACACCGGCATACTTCCTTCTTTTTACATCGCTAATAAAATCGCCCGACACGGTGCTCCGTCCGCTCCCGCTAAGTTTAGCGGTGCCGCATTAAGAAGAAACACGCCCTCCGGAACTTCTGCCAGGCGGATACCTTCCAGAAGAACCACATCTGCTCCAAGCAACACTTTATGTACCGCCATCGGAGCATTTTCCGGTCCTACCGTTTGGGCTTCATTGCCCACTAATAACACTTTTGCCTTAGCAAACACTTCGGCAGCTTCCAAGGAAACTTCTGCATTGCCTTTAATGAGGATACGCTTGGATGCATCGGCATTTGTGTCGGATGCTTTTTGTAGTATTTCTTTGGCACCCTCTGCAGTTACTACACCTTCACGCTCTGCCACATAGCAAGGTCCCACAAACTTTTCTAACGAAACCTGATCGATGGTTTTTCCATCGTTAATAAAATGATACGGTGCATCCACATGGGTCCCGTTATGGGCGCACATATGAACTGCGGTTAAATTATATAAGTCGCCCTTATTCATGTCATTCATAATTTCCCGCTGCGGTGCCGGATCCCCCGGAAACACGGTGCAGGAAAATACTTCTTGGGAAATATCGTAGATTTTCATAGCAAATCACCTCATCTTTTACTGTAATTTCTTTATCCAGTCCTTTTCCTCCGGACACACCATTTGCAGAAAACGCAATACCTCTTTTCCTGCTGCCACACATTCTCCTTTTGGACACTTATTACCGTAGCAGGTATTCCTTAATCTTTGCAATGCATTTGTTATCATTTCCTGCACCATTTCGTTTTCGGGTGCAAATTGAAACAATATCCGAAGAATCTCCAATTCAAAATAATTTGCATATAAAATATTCGTTTTCGGTAAACTGCCATCTGCCAGACGAAGCTTTTTATTTTCATTATACGGTGGAATAAAATAGTTCGGATAAATATTGTCTGTATAAGGATTTACCCGCATGCGAAGCTTGTATTTCTTCACATCATCTTTGCATGCAATGCCATTTAATAACTGTTCAACAATTTCCTGTTTTTCTTTGTCAGTGTATTTCTCTCCCTCTGCTTCATTCTGAGAGACTTCAATAAGAATTCTGTAGCTTTCCATATATGCATCTTCATTCAGCAAAAACGATTTTGTTTCTTTCTTTTTCCCTTCCACCAATTCTGCCACGCTAACCCCCAGTTCGTTTGCGAGCATTGGGAGCACTGCATAAACCGGCATACTGTTACCATTTTCCCAGCGTGATACACTGCGGTTATGGACACCCAATCGTTCTGCCAACTGTTCCTGAGTTAGTTTCTTCTCTTTCCTTAATTTGGCTATGAATTTTCCGATATTTTCTTGATTCATTCAAAGCACTCCTTTCAGAAAAAGTTTAGCACAGCACCCTTTAAGTTAACACGACACAAAATGAGAATACCGCTTTATCTTGCTAGTTTCTTCTTGCAAAGCTTAACCACACCATATATTCCATATCCGATTACATATCCCAAGGAATTCAAAATCAAATCGTCAATATCCGACACTCTTTCATAAAACGGTAACTGCAGAATTTCAATACATAGGGAAAATCCAACACCTGCCGAAATCACTTTCCACGGAGTGCCTAACTTTTTGTAAACAACCGGCCAAATTATGCCAATTGGAATAAACATAGCAGTGTTCCCGATGAAATTAAGTAACGCTTCCTTGAATACCGGATAATCAAACAAATAAACAAACGGCAATAAATTGATACGGAACGGAAACCAATTCTCTTTATAAAACACCAGCGGCTGAATCTTGCCGTCCACTTTACCGAATGGGCAGAAAGTAAATCTGGTTACCACAAGCAAGCAAACGTATACCAGAAGCAACTGAAGTTCCTGTTTCCAATTAACATGCTTTTGCTTTGTCCATACCACAGTTCTGACAAGCAGCCAAAGTACCGTTATTAAAATTACCATAAATGTATATGATATCTGAATCATACATTACTCCTTTTACACTCCAAACCGGTATTCTTTTTCTTCCTTCTCGTTTGCCACCAACCCAAAGTGTTTGATGACCAAATCCGCCACCTCGTCCGGTTCTAAATTGGTGTTATCAATTTTCATGTGATTTTGAAACCAAACTTCATCAGAATCAGAGTTCAATTTATGAAGGTCTGTATCCCGCAGCAAGTTCGCCCTGCTCCACTCTACATCCCGCTTGGATGCCTTCCGCTCCATGCGGTGAGGCGTCGTGTTTCTCTCTAATCTTTTTTCCAAATCTGCACTAAGCTCCACGAAGTAGAAGCTGCCGCCTGCATCTTCAAACATCTTTGCAAGGCTCTCCAAATACTCTTTTTCCTGAAGAAGCTCAAAAGCACAGACATAAGTAAAGAGCAAATCCACATTATGCTTCACTGCCAAATCAAACGCAGTTTTTCTAAAGATTGCATTGAATTCCTTTTGTGCAGGAGTTGCAAACCCGAAAATTCTGTCCGACACCTCGATGCTGTCGTGATTCATCATCAGGTTATATTTTAATTTATCTCTTAATCTTTCCGCCACGGTCATTTTGCCTACGGCCTGAGGACCGCAGACTACAATTAGGTTTGCCATAATTTTTTCTCCTTTATTTGCCCGGGTAACTGATTTCATCTCCCCAGCCAAGCAACACATCAAAGAAGTCACCCACATTCATCAAACCGTAGTTCCACAAAAATGCCCGGTCCTTTTCACTGAGTTCGTGCAGTTCCTTCCAACAAACATTTTTGATGGACTGTTCGCCACCTTCCGGTACCTCCGGGTCACTTCCCACAATGGCTTCCTGTTCTTCCGGAACATCCACCAAAAAAATATACTCTATGCTTCCGTTTTTACAGTGCATTATATTCAGCGGCCTGAGGATTGTACCATCCAAACCGCACTCTTCCTTTAATTCCCTTATTGCCGCTTCCTCCGGTGTTTCACCAGCCTCGATGCCGCCTCCCGGAAGTTCAAAAATGGTTCGGTTAAACCGGAATGTCTCTATCATTAAAATTTTTCTGCCACGGAGTACCATGGCCATGCTTCTATTACGCATTTATTTTCTCCCGTATCTTTTCTGCAATTTCTTTATTAACATTCTTCTTTTCTTCGCCATAGGTCCAGCCAAATCCATCTCCCTGATAGCGCGGAAAAATATGCAGATGGTAATGCCCAACATCATTGAACTTACCACCATTTTGCATGATGCTGTAACCATCCGGATGATATATCTCTTTCAGTACCGACACAAGCTTCTTTGATACCAGCATCAAGTGGGTTAATACCTCATCCGGCACCTCATCTACATCAAGGTAATGTGCCTTGGGTACAAGTAGAATATGTCCTTCGTTAATCGGATCCATATCCATAAAAGCCATAACCAAATCATCTTCAAATACAATATCAGTTGTTATGTTTTCTTTATGACAAAAAATGCAATTCATAATATGCCTCCGAAACCATTTACTGCTCTTTATACACATATACAACATCATCGTCAGCCGTCTGGATTCCGCCTGATTTCTCATAACACCTACAGGCAGACTCATTACTTTTATTCGTTATCAAAAACATTTTCCTACAACCTATACTTTTTGTATGAGCATAGATATATTTCATCAACCCTGTTCCATAACCATGCTTCTGATAGTCTTGCATAATATCAATGGCATGCATATAAAAGTCTCTTTTCCCATCTGGTCTAACTAAAACATAGCCATAAGCAAACCCGATGATTGCATCCTTTTCTTTCGCCACGTAAGCAAATGCATTTTTCTCTTTCAAAAATCCTTCAAGAATATACGCATCATATTTTGTGTTTTCATCATCGACAAAATGTCGCATCAGTTCAATATCTTGTTTATCAAGCACTTTATATTCCATATAATCTTCTTCTCAAATTAATTTTCTTAAGCATCAATCAAAATATATCTACTTATTATGATTCGGTTTCCAAGGTGGCGGACAAAGTAAGGTCGTTTTTCCGATGTCAGGTAATACATCATAAAGGGAACCGCCCATTTTTTCTTCAAAATATTCTTTATTTTGAAATGTAATCTCCCATCCTTGTATGTATTTTTCCATAATCCCGTATCTACGGGTTACATCCACGAAACGCTTTTCCAAAATAACAAATCCATAATCCGTTGCTAATGCATCACATATTTGAATTAATTTATCATAATCATCTGTCTGACAATTAGTAATATAGTTTTTTATTGCTTTTTCTTCCTCTGTGGTTGGATTATAACTAAATTCATCCTTCATAAGTGGATATGAATGTGTCATACATACTCTTGCAACTTCATCCCAGCCCTTATTCATGGCATATTTGTAGCCCTCATATACATGTTTTGGTATATTTACAATTCCTACCCTTCTTCCGATATCATGAAGCATTCCGACGATATATGCTTTATTTTCATCCATTCCCGATACCTTCTGCGCGATATTTCTAGCCGCAATTCCTACGTTTAGGGAATGTTTCGTCCAAGGTCCCGGATTTAATTGTTCTGCTATTTCTAATTCCTTTATAGCTTCTTCTACTGTTGGCAACATTATTGTACACCTCTTTTATCCAATTAAATGTTTTTAATCATCAAATACCTGCTTCCCTGGTCTTCGTATATTTCATAGCCATGCCGCTCATATAACCGAAATGCTGCAACATTTCAATAAATAATTCATTGATTCTGTTGCTGTCTTTCTTTTCTGCTTTTCCTAATGTCCAATTCATAATTCCAGTTCTCTCCGAAAAATCAAATTTTCTCTTTCTGCGAAACAATCGTCAGCCACGCCGGCAAAGCTGCCATAGGATTCAATTCCCATTGATTCACATTCGTTAATTCATCCGAAGATTGCTTTACCAACTCATCATATGTATACCAGAACGAAGCATTTACCGCCTGTAATTCTACAACTTCTTTTATGTTCAGTCCTGCCATGGCAGTTGCATTTATCAAATCCTGAACTCTCCAATGGCAAGACGGAAATACATCATTATCTGACTTGATTATTTGCGGCTGTTTCCATGGTTCGCACGTAAACGGACGAGTAAACGGGTGAATATCATACATGACAGAATATCTGCCCTTCTTCAACACTCTGTATATATTTTGATACATTCCAATTAAATCTGTAATCCAGGTATGTGTACCATTAGAGGTATAAACCAAATCGTACTCCTCATCCTGTATATTGGCTAATTCCATAGTATTATCACACACAAATTTAATGTTAAGCTTCAATTTTTCTGCAATCACTGCAGCATTTTCCAATTGTCTTTCACTAATATCTGCGGAAGTTACATCAGCACCCATAAGTGCAAAGGCAAAAGCCGCATGATTATCTCCGCTTGATGGCAACAAAATCTTTTTCCCTTTTATATCAGGCAAGTATTTCTTTATTAAGGAATACACCTCGGGATGAAATGCCGTTTCCGGATGCTCCACTAATTCATTTATTTTTTCATCGGTTCTCAGCGAATTGTACCACTGAGAATCCGCCGTAATATTCCATTTTTCTTTTACTATTTTTAACTGTTCATTCATATTTTTTCCCTTTTCCCCAGAAATTAATTCGGTTTACAACCCTTCCTACCAAGACAAATGACATACACCACCCACTCTACTACCATAAACAACGCCACATTCAAAAACGGCATAATGATTGGCGCAATGCTTTCCGGCAAAATGTAAAAAGGGTCCCGTACCACGAAAAACCAATTGAAGAATTGGGTTTTACCCCAAGCTTGTCCATTGTACAAGGTATTTCCCAAAAGTGCCCATACGGTCATAGCACTTAGAACTATCAGGTCTTTCTTCCATTCTCGTTTATCAGCCTCAAATAAAAGAACCAACAAACCGTATCCTGTCATCGCTCCATGAAATAACAATGTCTGAATCACCCGATAGGAAAGCGGATGAACCTGATACCACATGAGTCCTGCCGGATAAATCAAGTACACCAGGTTCGAAACAAACCCTAGCATCGTAAACTGCAGTTTGAACTTTTTTAAGAAATCATTATGTCTACTCAAAAAGCACATGACACACATAGCAGTACATGCATGAAATGGTAATTTCTCAATATCAATTTCTCCGTAAGCAAATGGCATAAGAAAGAAATCGGCGATATATAAGCCAAACGCACCATTTAAGAAATATGTGCTAAGCTTTTGACGTTCCTCTTTTCCTTTCTTTCCTGCATATACTATGACAATTGTAAGTGCAACCGCCACTGCCAACAGATAGCAAAGGTGCCACGTTCCAAAGCAAGAAAAGACGGTTTCGCCTTTTTTATCAGATAAAATTTCACTTAAAAAACCGTACATGGTGGGGTCTCCTTATCACACAGTATTCTAGAAAATATGACAAATTCCAATGGATTACTATAAATTACTATTTTGTTGGGTTACAATTTTTTGTAAAATCAATCAAACTATCGTTTCACTATATTTGTTGGTCAGCTCCCTCTTTGAAAAAACCTATTTTTATGATATTTTTCTTGATTCATTGGATATTTATATTCCTTTTGCGGCCAACTGATTAACCCATTTTATGTTTTCATTGGTTTTTTCACGACACAGCATGCCCAACTATTTGACAAATCCTCTCATTTCATTGGAATTTTTAAGATAATAAAAACCAATTTATATGCTTAATATCCGTTTTAATTGGTTTTCAAGAAAAAAACCAATCCAACTAATCGTTCAAATTTCCTGAAATATTGGTTTTGCCCGACCAAATATAAAAAACTTCAAAGTTCTAAAACTATCCTACCACACCTACACAAAAAATTCTATACTGCAACAGTATACACTTTCAAATTTCTGCAACAAAAAGTAACGGGAGCCACAACATGCGGCCCCCGTAAAACATACTCATATAAAATTCTAAAGCACTATCTTGTATATGTCATCGTATATAATCCTGCATAAACTCCATTCTTTTTAAGCAGTTCCTCATGGGTACCCCTCTCCTTAATGCCGTCCTCACCAAGTACAAGAATATTCTTTGCATTCTTGATGGTGGAAAGACGATGTGCAATCACGAAGGTGGTACGGTTCTTGGCAAGCTTCTCCAAGGAATCCTGCACAACCTTTTCGCTCTCGTTATCAAGTGCGGAGGTCGCCTCGTCAAAGATAAGGATTGGAGGGTTCTTTAAGAAAACTCTGGCAATGCTGAGTCTTTGCTTCTGACCGCCGGAAAGCTTAATACCACGCTGTCCGATGTAGGTGTCGTAACCGTCCGGAAGCTCCATAATAAACTCATGGGCATTGGCGTTCTTGGCTGCCTCCACAATTTCTTCCATAGTAGCACCCGGCTTACCATAGCGGATGTTATCGGCAACAGAACCTGCAAACAGGTACACATCCTGCTGTACAATGCCGATGCTGTTGCGAAGAGATCTCATGGTAACACCCTTGATATCCTGACCGTCAATTTTGATTGTACCCTCTGTTACATCGTAAAAGCGCGGAATCAGACTGCACAGTGTGGTTTTACCCACACCGGAGGAACCAACCAGCGCCATATAATCGCCGGCTTCTACATCTAAGGAAATGTTTTTAAATACATCCCCCAGGGTTCCTTCGTAGCGGAATGCCACATTTTCAAAGGTGATATCACCCTTAACATTTGTAAGTTCCACCGCATCCGGTGCATCCTGAATGTCCGGTTCAGTGTCCATAATCTCCATGAAGCGCTCAAAACCGGTAGCACCGTTTTGGAACTGCTCAGTGAAGTTGATAAGCTTACGTACAGGCTCCACCACATTGTTTACGTACAAAAGGAAGGTCAACAGGTCGCTGAGTTTGATTACGTCCCAGGCAATCATCAGACCTCCGCCTACAATAACGCCTACATTTAACAGATTGGTAAACAAACCAAGACCGGAATGGAAAGTTGCCATTTCTTTATACGCCAATTTTTTGCTGGCAACAAATCGGCCGTTGCCTTCTTTAAATTTATCCACTTCGATATCTTCGTTGGCAAAGGATTTTACCACACGGATACCGGCAAGATTATCTTCTATCTGGGCATTAATATCTGCAATACGCTCTCTGTTGGCTTTGAATGCCGCATTCATTCTGCTCTTCATCTTCCAGGCAAAAATAAACATGACCGGTAAGAATAAAAATAAAAGCAACGTCAGTGGCACATTGATGCGGATTAAAATAATAAAGGCACCAACAAACTTAATGATGGAAATCACAATATCTTCCGGGCCATGGTGGGAAAGCTCTGTTACCTCGAATAAGTCGTTGGTAATACGGGACATGAGCTGTCCTGTTTTCTGGTTATCATAGAAACTGAAGGAGAGCTTCTGGAAATGGTTGAAGATGTCGTTTCGCATATCGAATTCCATCTTGGCACCCATAATGTGTCCCTGGTAGGCAATAAAGTAGTTGCAGAATAATTCCAACAACGCAAGCCCTACCATGACCAAAGCAAGTTTTGCAATAATGCCGACTGCCTCGGAAATTTCATAATTCGGTAAAATATCATTTGTGATATAGCGTACAATCAACGGATAAATTAAAGAGATTGCAGCCGCACCTAAAGCACAAACCATATCCGCGGCAAATAACCGCAGATATGGTTTGTAATAGGATAAAAACTTTTTTAATTTTCTGTTATTCATTCGTTTTAACCTTCTAATACTTTGTTGCTGCTAAACAACGATACATAAATTTATCTGGAAAGCTTCTTTGCCATACTTACCAGGAATTCATCCGGCATCTTCTTCATGTTTAATGCTTCTTCAATATCGTAATCAATAAACTCACCATGCTTATATGCAACTACACGGTTGGACTTACCTTCGCAAAGAAGTTCTACTGCCTTAGCGCCCATAGCAGATGCATAAACACGGTCCTTTGCTGTTGGGCTTCCGCCTCTCTGAATATGACCGATGATGGTTGCTCTGGTTTCTACGCCGGTTGCTGCTTCGATTCTCTTTGCCATAGCTTCGGAATTACCGATACCTTCCGCATTTACAATAATATGATGCTTTTTACCGACTTTCTTTCTTTCGATAATATTCTGAATAATTGCTTCTTCGTCATTGTCATATAATTCCGGAAGAAGAATATTTTCTGCACCGTTGGCAATACCGCACCAAAGAGCAATGTAACCTGCATGACGGCCCATTACTTCGATGATACTGCAACGCTCATGGGAGGTGGAGGTATCACGAACCTTATCGATTGCTTCCATAGCTGTGTTTACAGCGGTATCGAAACCGATGGTATATTCAGTACATGCGATATCAAGGTCGATGGTACCCGGAACACCGATGGTGTTGATGCCACGTTCGTAAAGCTTTCTGGCACCCTGGAAGGAACCGTCACCACCAATTACAATGATGCTGTCGATTTTATGCTTCTTACAAATATATGCGCCCTTATCCTGGCCTTCCTTTGTCATGAATTCAGGACAACGTGCAGTAAACAAACTGGTACCGCCTCTCTGGATGATATCGGAAACACTGGTTGCATCCATTTCAAAAATGTCCTCTTCCAATAAACCGGAATAACCTCTGCGGATACCCTTTACCTTTAAACCGTTTGCCAAAGCAGTACGTACCACTGCACGGATTGCAGCGTTCATACCAGGTGCATCACCACCACTGGTTAACACACCGATTGTTTCAACTTTTTTATTCTTTACTGCCTTTGCCATAATATAATCCTCCATGTTTAGACTTCTCTTCATATTTTGTTAAATCATAAACAAACTCATTTATCTTATTTTAATCTATCTTAAGCTAATTTTCAAGAGTAAATACTACTATATTTTTACTTGAAAAACTACCTTTTTTTATCTACTATCTTGATTTGTTCCTCACCGTAGGATTTTTTTAATGCTTCCAGCAAGTCCGCAGTCAGTGCCACGCACCGGTTTTTCGGCAAGCGTTTTACCGCCCGCTCTTCTTCCAGGTATATTACAACCTCCTGCTTGCCGTCACTGCCGGACAGAACCTGATACAGTTTCTCTTCTTCTGCAAAGAAAGTATCTTTATTCCTAAATCGGATCCAAAGTTCTCTCGGCAAATCATCCATAGAAATAATTTCTGTACAAATCAATTTTGCCGCCTTGTCCTCTTCTGCAGAAACACGGCCCTTCACAAGCACTTTGGCATCTTCCGTAAGAATGCTGCGGTACTTTTCGTAATCTCTTGGGAAAACAATAATTTCTACCGTACCAAGCAAATCCTCCAAAGTCAAAAACGCCATGGTGGTGTTGGTTTTGGTTGTCTTTCTTGTAATGCCGGCAATCATTCCGCCAAGAGTTACCGTATCACCATCCTGCGCTTTTACCTCACCTGTTTCTTCATCCAGCTGGAACGCCAGGGTATCTGCCGTGGTATTCTTTTGCAGCAGGGACATATATTCTTCCAGCGGATGACCGCTAAGATATACACCCAGCACTTCTTTTTCAAAGTCCAGAAGCTCTTCTTTAGAATACTCACCTACATTTGGCAGGCGGATTTCAAATTCCTGTTTGTCTTCCTCTGTTGCAAAATCAAACAAGCTCATCTGACCGGTCAGACTCTTTTTCCGCTCCTGGGCCACGCCATCCATAACACCCACATACACCTGCATTAATTGCTTTCGGGTACCGAATTCCGGTCCGAAGGCGCCTGCTTTGATGAAGCTTTCTACGGTACGCTTATTCACTTCCTTGCCGGTCAGACGGTCTACAAAGTCTTTCAAGCCGGTAAACTTACCGTTTTCTTCCCGCTCTGCCGTTAATGCTTCAATAACAGGTTTACCTACGCCTTTAATCGCAGACAAACCATAGCGGATATTCTTTCCGGAAACGGAGAAGCCCATTTCGCCTTCATTCACATCCGGAGGAAGAATTTCAATCCCCATCTGACGGCAGGAATAAATATATTCCGTCACCTTACCCGGATTATCCATAACAGATGTCATAAGCGCTGCCATAAATTCCACCGGATAATAATATTTTAACCACGCCGTTCGGTAAGAAACTACTGCGTAACAGGCTGCATGGGCCTTGTTAAAGGCATACTTTGCAAAGTCGGTCATTTCATCGAAAATCTTGTTACCGGTTTCCTCCGGAATACCGTTGGCAATACAGCCCTTTACGCCTTCTTCTTCGTTACCGTATACGAAGTTTTTGCGCTCTCTGGCCATGACATCCGCTTTTTTCTTAGACATGGCACGACGCACCAAATCGCTTCGTCCGTAGCTGTAGCCCGCCAGCTCACGAACAATCTGCATAACCTGCTCCTGATACACAATACAGCCGTGGGTTGTCTTTAAAATCGGTATCAACTCCGGACAATCATATACGATACTTTCCGGATTCTGCTTACCCTTGATATACTTTGGAATGAAGTCCATCGGGCCCGGACGATACAGGGATATACCTGCAATAACATCTTCCAAGTTTTCCGGCTTTAACTCCTTCATGAAGTTTTTCATGCCGGTACTTTCCAACTGGAATACACCATCACACTTACCGCTGCCGATCATCTCATAGATGTTCGGATCGTCATAGTCGATGTTGTTCATATCCAGTTTTTCGCCCTCCGGACGGTTTTTATTAATCAGGTTCTCCGCATCCTTAATTACGGTTAAGGTACGTAGGCCCAAGAAATCCATTTTGAGTAATCCCAGTTCTTCCAAGGTTGTCATGGTAAACTGGGTGGTAATGGCATCGTTAGAACCCCGGGATAACGGCACATATACATCCGCCGGTGCATTGGCAATAACCACGCCCGCTGCGTGCATGGAGGTATTTCGAGGTAAACCTTCCAAACGCTTTGCCATATCAATTAAATAGGTTATCTTTTCATCACTTTCATAAAGCTGCCTGAATTCCGGACTGCTCTTTAATGCTTTTTCAATGGTAATTCCCAGCTCCATCGGTACCAGTTTTGCCACCTGGTCACATAAAGCATAAGGATAATCGAGAGCACGTCCAACATCACGGATAACGCCCCGGGCTGCCATGGTACCAAAGGTAACAATCTGCACTACCCGGTCCTGTCCGTATTTTTCCACTACATAATCGATAACTTCCTGTCTCCGTTCAAAACAGAAATCAATATCGAAATCAGGCATGGAAACACGCTCCGGATTTAAGAAACGCTCAAACAGGAGCTGATAACGGATTGGATCAATATCAGTAATACCAAGGGAATAGGCTGCAATACTTGCCGCACCGCTGCCTCGTCCCGGGCCAACCGGAATATCGTGGTCTTTTGCATATTTAATGAAATCCCATACAATCAAATAATAATCGTCAAAGCCCATCTTATGGATAACACCAAGCTCGTAATCCAGACGTGCCTGCAATTCTTCTGTAATTACCGGGTAACGGCGTTTCATGCCTTCTGCACATAAATGCTGCAAATAGGTCCAGGCGTCAAATCCCTCCGGAACATCATAATGCGGCAGCTTATAGTTACCGAATTCAATGGTAACATTGCATCGTTCGGCAATCTTATGAGTGTTCTCCAATGCCTCCTTCGCATACGGAAACACCTTTTCCATCTCTTCGATGGACTTCAAATAATACTGACCGCCGTCATAACGCATACGGTCTTCATCCTGCACCTTTTTCTGTGTCTGGATACATAACAGAATATCATGAGCCTCCACGTCAGTATCATAAATATAGTGCACGTCGTTGGTGGCCACCAGGTCAATACCTGTTTCCTGGTGCATGCGGAGCAGGGAAGAATTTACCGTCTGCTGTTCCGGAATACCGTGGTCCTGTAATTCCAAGAAGAAATTCCCCACGCCAAAAATTTCCTGCAGGCGCAATGCCGCCGCCTTACCCTCTTCATAAAAGCCTCTCTTTAAATTCATTGCCACTTCACCCGCTAAGCAGGCAGACAATGCAATAATTCCCTCGTGGTACTGTTGCAATACTTCGTAATCCACACGGGGTTTATAATAATAACCCTCTGTAAATCCTTTGGATACGATTTTCATCAGGTTGGAATAGCCTATATCATTTTCGGCAAGCAGAACCAGATGATAATAACGTTCATCGGTCACACCGCCTTCTTTATGGAAACGGGAGCCCGGAGCCACATAAACTTCACAGCCAAGAACCGGACGGATTCCTTCTCTTTTGCAGGCACGATAAAAATCAATCACACCATACATAACACCATGGTCTGTAATGGCAAGACTGTCCATGCCCAGTTCTTTTGCCCGGGCAACAATTTCATTTATTTTGGCAGAACCGTCCAAGAGACTGTATTCTGTATGCACATGCAAATGCGTGAAATTCATAGTGTTTTCCTCTCCCTAATTGTTTGAAAGTGCTTTCAAACTTTAAAAACCCTCCGGCGCTTATGGCACCGGAAGGTTTTTATGTTCTGGTTATGCTTCTAAAAACTGTGCAAGCTCAGCAAGAGCTGCTGCCTCATCCGGGCCGTCTACTGTAACTGTTGCCTTAGTTCCGGCGGCGAAATTCAGGATCATTACGCCCATAATGCTTTTCGCATTCGTACGCTTCTCTGCCTGATCCACATATACGCTGCTATCAAATTTACTCGCCAGCTGCACTAACATAGCCGCAGGGCTTGCATCCATACGAGTGAAATCCTTCATTACCAGTTCCTTTGTTACCATTTTAATCCTCCTTGTTTCCAGACAATCAGAAAACTTGTTTTCTGTTGTATCCGTAAGGAAAATGCCCGCCCGCTGATTGCGGGCAGAGGATTTATCCTCACGTCACTAAATAGACCTTGTTCTCAATCCTTCTGCAATTTCACCAAGTTTTTTTAGCCGGTGATTCACTCCGGATTTTCCTACAGGTGGATGAAGCATCTCTCCCAGCTCCTTTAAGGAAGCCTCGGGATACTCAATCCGCAGCAAAGCGATTTCCTCTAATCCCTCTGCCAGTGTGGCAAGTCCGACCGTATCCCTGATATAGAGAATATCTTCTACCTGCCTTGATGCCGCTTTTACAGTCTTGTTGATATTCGCAGCCTCACAATTTACCTTACGATTAATTGTATTCCGCATATCTTTGAGAATACGCACATTTTCAAATTCCATTAACGCAACATGAGCCTCCATGATGTTGAGCAAATCAACAATCTGAGACCCTTCTTTTACATATACCACATAATGGTACTTCCTTGCAATCATTTTTGCATCAATATCAAACGAACGCATTACTTCGCATAGTAGTTCACCATTCTGCTTCTGACCGACTACAATCTCAAAATGGTATGCCTTATTTGGGTTGGAAACCGAACCTGCTGCTAAAAATGCTCCCCGGATAAAACTTCGTTTACAGCAACTCTTTGTTACAATAGTTGGTTCCGCCACCAACAGACATCCACCTTTTTCTTCTATCGCTGTCAGCTTACATGCCTCCCGTACAAGAGAAGTCTCTTCTGCAGGAAGGGTCAGTTCATACATGTTTTTCTTTGCAGATACCGATTTGGTGGTAAGCTCTGCACTTACCCGGAATACCTGCTTCAGCAACAGAAATATTTTTTTAGTCAGGATGGTGCTTTCCGTTTGCAATTTTAAGATAAGTGTCTGGTCTTTGTCAACCACTAATTTTCCACAAAACGCAATTATTGCCGAAATTTCTGCCAATTTACAGTGTCTGGCAGGGGAAATCTGCTCACACAGTTCCTTCTTCACTTCTCCTGAGAACGACATTTGCAGTATCCTTTCCTATATCCCGGTGTTCCACTTTTATACCATATTCCAGATTTCCTAACCTTTTGGTTATTGCATTTGCCAGAGTAACCGACCGGTGTTTTCCGCCTGTACATCCGATTGCCACCACCAGTTGGTTCTTTCCCTCATTGATATAATTCGGAATCAGGAACTTTAACATATCTTCCAATTTATTCAAAAACATTCCTGCAGTTTCCGTCTGCATGACATAGTCCTGCACTTCTTTTTCATTTCCGGTTTTATACTTCAGTTCCGGTACATAATACGGATTTGCCAAAAAACGCACATCAAACACTAAGTCTGCATCTGCCGGTATTCCATATTTAAATCCAAAAGAAAGCACAGTAATCATAAAATTTCGGAAACCTGCATTTTCCACAAATATTTTGTCAATCTGCGCCTTTAATTCCCTTACCAGCAGCTGACTGGTATCTAAAATATAATCCGCCTGCTGTTTCAAAAAAGCAGTTCGTTCCCGTTCCTGGGCAATCCCGCTTTCTACACGTCCGGACCCCGTCAGCGGATGAGTTCTTCTTGTTTCTTTATAACGTTTAATCAATACTTCATCGGAAGAATCCAAATACAGTATTTCATAAGGTTGCCGTTTTTCCTTCATTTGCTCCAAAAATGGCTCTAATTCTTCCAGGTTTTGACCGCTTCGAATGTCTACACCGATAGCAACCTTATCATATTGCCCGTGCTCCTGGAAGAGCAACTTTGCAAACTTGGATATTAAAGGCACCGGAAGATTATCTACACAGAAATATCCCGCATCCTCCAACATTTTTAAAGTTGATGATTTTCCTGCACCGGACATACCGGTAACAATTACAAATCTCATAGTATTTTCTCCCAAACCGGACTATGTATTCTTAAAACTCCCCAAGAAAACGTACTTCCGGTTCCAATTCTACCTGGAATTTCTCTTTTACTGTCTTTTTGATATGCTGAATCAGTTCGTACACATCTGCAGCGGTTGCACCGCCTGCATTAATAACAAAACCTGCATGCTTTGTACTTACCATGGCGCCGCCCACTTTGTATCCGGACAGCCCCGCATCCTGAATTAGTTTGCCTGCAAAATATCCTTCCGGGCGTTTGAAAGTACTGCCGGCACTTGGATATTCCAGCGGTTGCTTTTCCTGTCTTGCCTTACGGTAGGACTCCATGGTTGCGAAAATCTGAAGCTTCGGACGCACCGTAAGCTTAAAATATGCTCTTAATACAATATCGCCGCTCTCCATCATCGCACTGTGACGATAAGACAGCTGTAATTCCTCTTTATCCAGTCGACGTATTTCACCATCTTTTGTCATAACATCCGCGGCCACAATGGTATCCTTGATTTCTCCGCCGTAGGCTCCGGCATTCATTAACACCGCGCCGCCGACCGTACCCGGAATTCCGTTTGCAAATTCCAACCCGGTGAAGCCTTTTTTACCTGCACGCAAAGATAACGTAGCCAGCATAACACCGGCTCCCGCACATACATCGCAGACACCCAAATTAACGGATTCTTTCGCATTGATTTCTGCAAATTCCCCGGTCAGTCGAATAATAACACCCCGGACTCCTGCATCGGAAACCAGTAAATCACTGCCATTGCCAATGATATAATACGGTTCTGCCTGCTCTTTACAAAGAGCGATTACCTGCGTTAACTGTTCCACCGTATCCACCTGAACAAACCACTCTGCAGGCCCTCCCACACGAAAGGTGATATGTTTTGACATCGGCTCTTCAGGAAATACGTGGTCTGCACCCAAAAATTCCTGCAGTTTCCGAAGCATTATTTCTTTATTGGTTGTATTCCCCATAATAATTCTCCTTGTTTTACAGCAAAGTCCCCCAAAACACCCCTATTTTGCAGTTACCTGGTCTAAAATCATTTTTGCACTACCGAAAATTCCCGCATCATTTCCTAAAGTTGCAAGGCAAAATTCCTTATTATACAGCGCTGAAAGCAGATTTTGGTTGTAGTGCTTCTTTAAGCCCTCGGTAAGAATCTCTCCTGCCTTGGACACACCACCGCCGATAACAAATACCTGTGGGTCCACCGTTGCTGCCACATGCGTAAGTGCACCTGCCAAAATAGCACAAAGCTTATCTACCAAAGCAGCTGCCACAGCATCTCCAGCCTTTGCTTCATCAAAAATATTCTTTGCATATAAGTTTTCATATTTTCTGAGAGTGGTAGGAACATCGCTTGCTGCCAGTTCCTTTTTCGCCATGCGTACAATACCGGTTGCAGAAGCATACTGCTCCAGATGACCGTGACCGCCACAGCCGCACACATCGGTTTCTTCCGGATTGACAATCATATGGCCCAGTTCACCGCCGGCGCCATTGCTGCCTGCCCAGATTTTACCGTCTAAAATAATTCCTCCGCCAACACCGGTACCGAGTGTAATCATTACAACATCCTGATATCCCTGGCCGCCGCCCTTCCACATTTCGCCGAGAGCCGCCACATTTGCATCATTACCTGCTGCCACCGGAAGACCTACTAACTTGCTCATTTCTTCATTTACATTAAAGATACCCCAGCCAAGGTTTACACACTTAAGAACGGTTCCGTCACCCTTTACCGGTCCCGGCACACCAATACCTACACCAAGCACTGCGGACTTATCAATTTTCTTTTCCGCAAGCTTAGCATTAATGGTATTTGCAATATCTCCCAAAATGGAAGCGCCGCTGTTTTCCTTATTTGTTCTGATTTCCCATTTATCAAGTACGGTACCTTCTGCGGTAAATAATCCGCATTTTACGGTGGTTCCGCCAACATCAATACCAAATACGTAATTTTCCATGATTTTTCTCCCTATATAATCTACAAACTCTTAGTTTTTCTTCATCAAGTTACTTGTTACACGGTTATACAATTCCTGTGCCGCATTATATCCCATCTTCTTCTGACGGTAATTAACCGCTGCAGATTCACAGATAATAGCAAGGTTACGTCCCGGACGGATCGGAAGGTCATGGCACACTACCTTGTTACCGAGGAACTCGGTATACTGATCCTGCAGACCCATACGGTCATATTCCTTATTTCTGTCCCACTCTTCCAAACGGATTACCAGGTCGATAGACTGGGTATTCTTTACACTTTCTACACCAAACAATGCCTTAACATCTACTATACCTATGCCGCGAAGTTCAATGAAATGTCTGGTAATGTCCGGAGCGGAACCGATTAACGTATCATCGGATACCTTCTTAATTTCTACTACGTCATCGGATACCAGACGGTGTCCTCTCTTGATTAACTCCAACGCAGCCTCACTCTTACCGATACCGCTTTCACCGGTAATAAGAATACCTTCACCGTATACATCAACCAATACACCATGAATGGAAATACGCGGTGCCAGTTCTACCTTTAACCAGCGGATTACTTCACCCATAAAATCGGAAGTGGATTTTGCTGTTTGGAAAATCGGAACATTATATTCCACCGCCAGCTTTAATAACTCTTCGCGAACCGGAAGGTTACGACAGAATACAATACAAGGAATCTTGTGGCTCATGAGTTTTCTCATAATACCGCTGCCATGGTCTGCTTCCATTTTTTCCATATAAGCATATTCCACATTACCAATAATCTGCACACGGTCATAATTGAAGTAATCAAAAAATCCGGCCAGCTGCAGGGCAGGACGGTTTACTTCCGGCTGAGATAACAGAATCGGTGTAATATCAATCTCCGGCGTAAGGTTTACAAGCTTCATCTTTTCTACCAGCTTTGTTAATTCTACGGTATACATGTGGGTTCTCCTTTTTATTTTACATAATTAATCTTTATTTTATCACAACCACCTTGGAACTGCAACGAGGAAAAACTATTCTTCTTTAGAATGAAGGAAATCATATACTGCCTGTGCTGCCCGTATATTCATAGAAGGCAGTTTTGCCAGTTCCTCTACTTCTGCCTGTTTCAGCGCTTCTAAAGAACCGTAATGCTTCATCAAGGTTCTTCTTCTGGCACCTCCCACGTCCGGAATGTCATCCAAAACGGAACGTGTCTGGGCCTTTCCTCTGAGAGAGCGGTGATACTCAATGGCAAAACGGTGGGTTTCATCCTGAATTCTTGTAATCAGATGAAATCCTTCGCTCCTTGTATCAATCGGTATTTCTATATTATTATAGTACAAACCTCTGGTTCTATGATTATCATCCTTTACCATACCGCACACAGGAATCGACAATTTCTGCTCTGCCAATACTTCCAGGGCAATATTTACCTGACCACGGCCACCATCCATCAGAATCAAATCCGGAAGTCTGGTAAAGCTTCCCATTTCTGCTACTGCTTCCTTACTGTCTGTTTTGTAAGTTTCCTGTAATTCCTGCAATTCCCGTTTTGCATGCTCGAAACGTCTGGTTAACACTTCCTTCATGCTGGCATAGTCATCCGGACCCGCAATGGTTTTTGTTTTAAACTTGCGGTAATCTGCCTTCTTGGGTTTACCCCCTTCAAACACTACCATGGAAGCAACATTTTCAAAACCACTGGTGTTGGAAATGTCAAAAGCCTCGATACGGTGCAGATTTTCCATTTCCAGCCATCCTGCAATTTCTTTCAATGCGCCCTTTGTCCTCTTTTCCTGCTCAGCAATCCGTTCGGAATCTTTCTGAAGCACAAAGGAAGCATTTTTCTCCGCCAATTCCACCAAGCGTTCCTTGGAACCTTTTTTCGGAATAACAATGCGGACCTTTTTCCCTCTTTTTGCCGTTAACCAGCTTTCCAAAAGTTCCAGGTCATCCGTATCATTCGACAGCAGTAGTTCCTTGGGAACATGAGGTGTTCCGGAATAGAACTGTTTTATGAAATTGGCCATGACAGTACTTCTCTCTTCGCTTTCTACACCTGTAAGATAGAAATGCTCCCTGCCTACCATTTTACCGTTTCTGACAAAAAACACCTGGGCTACCGCCTCATCTCCCGCTGTGGCAAAGGCAATAATATCCCGTTCCACACTCATATCATCATCTGCCTTCTGTTTTTCTGCCAGACGCTTTACACTAAACAGTAAGTCCCGGTACTCCGCTGCCTTTTCAAATTCCATTTCTTCAGAGAATTTCATCATCTGCTGCTCCAGGCGCTTGGTAATCAGCGTATAGTTCCCGTTTAAAAACTCTTCTACCTGCCCGATATTTTCCCGGTATTCTTCCTTGGAAATATATCCTTGACACGGAGCCTTGCATTGGCCCATGTGATAATATAAGCACGGGCGTTCTTTTCCCGTATCTCTAGGTAAAACCTTATTGCAACTACGGATAAAATAGGTTTTCTTCAGTAAATCAATGGAATCATGAACCGCCTGTGCACTGGTATACGGGCCAAAATACTTTGCTTTATCCTTCTTCCGTTCTCTGGCAAGCATAATCCGCGGATACTCTTCATTTACCGTTACCCGTATGTACGGATAGTGCTTGTCATCCTTTAGCATGGTGTTGTACTTCGGCTGATGCTCCTTAATCAGATTGCACTCCAAAATCAGAGCTTCCATTTCCGAATCCACTACAATGTACTCAAACCAGGAAATCTGCTCCACCATACGTTGAATTTTTGGTGATTTTCCCCGGCTGCTTTGGAAATATTGCCGCACCCGGTTCTTTAACACCACCGCTTTTCCCACATATATAATTGTATCATTTTTGTCATGCATGAGATAAACTCCCGGTTTATCCGGGAGTTTACGCAATTCTTCTTCGATATTAAACATTGTTTTCCTCATTTGAAGTATCGCCTGCGATAATAATTTGCTCATCAAGCAGAACATCAATCTTCGGCTGATCCAGTGTTACCTCTGCAGCTTGTTCTTCTTCTGATGCTTTTTCTTCGTCTGCCACATCATCTTTACCGGTTACTCTATTATAAATTTCCACAAATTCCTTACCGGTGATACTTTCCTTTTCACACAGGAATTCTGCGATTTCCTTCACTACATGCTGATTTTCTTCCAACAGAGCCTTCGCCTGCTTGTAGCACTCTTTCATCAGAGCTCTGAGTTCCCGGTCTACCTCGGCAGCCGTTTCGTCACCGCACTGCATTACTGCCCTGCCGTCTAAATACTGGTTTTCCACCGTTTCCAGCCCAACCATGCCAAAGGTATCGGACATACCGTAACGGGTAATCATTGCTCTGGCAATGCGGGTAGCCTGCTCAATATCATTGGCAGCACCGGTAGTAATCTGCCCAAAGAAAATTTCTTCAGATGCACGGCCGGCACAGAAGGTAACAATTCTTGTAATCATCTCATCCTTGGTCATGAGATACTTTTCTTCCTCCGGAGCCTGTAATACATAACCAAGGGACCCCATGGTACGCGGTACTATGGTAATTTTCTGCACCGGTTCGGAGGATTCCTTCTTTAACATACTAATCATGGCATGACCTACCTCATGATAAGCCACCACCCTTTTTTCTTCTTTACTTAAAATGCGGTCTTTCTTTTCTTTACCGGCGATTACTACTTCCACAGATTCAAATAAATCTTCCTGGGTAACGTATTTTCTGCCGCACTTTACCGCTAAAATAGCAGCTTCATTAATCATATTGGCAAGATCGGAACCCACCGCACCGGAAGTTGCCAAAGCAATAGCTTCCAGGTCTACAGAATCATGCAGTAATACATTTTTGGCATGTACCTTTAATACTTCCAAACGACCCTTTAAATCCGGCTTATCCACAATCACGCGGCGGTCAAAACGTCCCGGACGAAGGAGTGCCTTATCCAGTACCTCCGGGCGGTTGGTCGCCGCCAAAATAACGATACCCTTAGAAGTATCAAAACCATCCATTTCCGCTAATAACTGATTTAATGTCTGTTCACGTTCGTCATTGCCGCCGTAACGGGAATCTCTGCTCTTACCAATAGCATCGATTTCATCAATGAAAATAATACACGGTGCCATTGCCTGAGCCTGCTTAAATAAATCGCGGACACGGGATGCACCCACGCCTACGTACATTTCCACAAAATCAGAACCGGACAGAGAGAAAAACGGAACCTTGGCTTCACCTGCCACCGCCTTGGCAAGCAGGGTTTTACCGGTACCCGGAGGACCTACCAGCAAGGCGCCTTTTGGTAATTTTGCACCAATTTCCGCATACTTTTGCGGATTGTGAAGAAAATCTACCAATTCACGGATGGAGTCCTTTGCCTCTTCCTGACCGGCTACATCCTTAAAAGTAACACCGGTTTCCTTTTCCACATATACCTTGGCCGTGCTCTTCCCGACACCCATCATGCCGCCGGCTTTTCCCATCATACGTGTCAGGGAGAAGGACAGTAAGATAAACATCAGCAGAGGGAAACCAATATTTACCAAAAGGCTTAAAATTACCGATGAGGTATCCTCCACCACACGAATATATTCTACTTCTGCCTCTTCCAAGCGCTGTTGTAAAAGGTTACCGTCTTCTAAAAGACCGGTGTAATAGGTAAAGGTCATTCCAAACAAACCACTGTTTTCATATGGCTGATTCTTTGGAAAAATCAAAAGTCTTCCGTTATCTGCATTTACTTCTACCCGTGCAATCTTATCCTCTTCCAAATACTGTATAAACTCATTATAGGTAATCTCTTCTGTAGACTTACTCTCCATGTCGTTCATTACCCACATAAACCCGATAATCATTATCAGGGCAGAAATCATGGATATCAGCAGGGACATTTTATTTGTATTTTTGCGGTTGTTATCATCCCCACCGCTATTCCCGTTATTTCCGCCGGTATTCCGGTTATTCATCGAATTGCGATTATTGTCACTCATAGTATTCCTCCAGGCAATTTCTTTCTATAGTATTTTCGGATTTGCTCCGAATTATATTCTTTCGCATAATGTATTATACTGGGAAGTTCCTTGGAAAATCAATAGCTTCCTTCTAAAATTTAAGTAAAATTCACAAATTTCCTCTTTTTTATAAAAATAATCCCTCTGCATTGCTCATACACAAAGCAGAGGGAACTTTTCATTTCAAAACGCTATTTACGAAGAGTGAACAATGCACTCTGTGCCTGTACAGACGGCATATGTAAACATACCGCCTCACGTTCCTGCAGATTTTCCACACGCCCATGCCATGCGGCACCATCTTCGTCATAACAAATGGAAATCCGTCCGTTTTCCAAAAGTTTTTTCAATGGCGAAAACGCACAGGCCAGTTTTAAAATCTGACCGTTGTTCTCATATACATCTATCTTGGCTTCCGGCTTCTGCTTTGCCAGTTCTGCCACGTGGTAGCCTAAGCCAAACCCTTTTATCAAATAGGTATCCGCATCCTGTTTTGCAAAGCTCCGGGCTGTAAAAAATGCTTCCAATCCAACCTTATGATTAGAATGCAAATATACCGAGCCACGGTCGGTTCCCATCGCTACCGTCATCAAACCGCAGGAAGTTACTTCCACGCGATAGCCCTGTTCCAATAATTCTTCCGGATTTAACGGTGTTTCAAATAAACGTTCCGGATTTTCTGTACCACCGGCCCGTAATTTTTCTGTCATGGCAGCACATTGTTCCTGATACATTGTTTCTGAGAAAAAGGCATAATCCTCTTTCTTCATAATCAGTTCCTGTACATTGCAAATCAAGGTACTCAGCTGTAATTCCAGCAAATCCGCCAGTAACACATAGTCTTCCGCATGACTTGCCTCCAGAATTCCTTCCAGCATTTCCATCAGGGAATCCGTCGATACCAGTTCAAAATATTCTTTATCGCCGATAATACCATCTATTACATGACGCATTTTCTCAGAAACATCCGGCATCAACTCCAAAGCTTCCTGATATTCCTGCTCTCTGAAATACACCACTGCTTTGTCTACAATATCCAGTAATTCTACATTGGTTTGGAATAATTTCTTTATTTCTGCTGTCATCCCTGATTACCTCCCGTCACATGCCTGCTATTCCAGCATATGTTCCAGCCGCAAAGCCTCTTCTTTTAGCTCCAGCTGATTTAGCAACCGAATTGCCTGCCGGAGTGCTGTTTCTCCGCCATACCGGACGCAGACATAACATTCTGCTTCCAATGCTGCTTTCTTATACCAGAGTATTGCTTCCTCTAATTTATCAAGAGCTTCATAATACTCTCCCAACAAATAGAACAATTCTGCTGCCGGAGCAGGATTTAGTGCAACCTCATTTAAAATCACGGAAAGCAACTGCTCCTGCTTCTGTTCCATAGCATAATACTTTGCCAAAACGCAAATTGCTTCCGTTCGTGCTTCAGTCGTAGTCGCCTGTGATGTTCGTTGCTCAAACCACGAAGCCGCCGCTTCAAAATCTGCCTTAGTTCCGGAAATAAACAGTTCCTTGGCATACATACTATATAAGCGTTCTGATAAATATCCTGTTTTTTTCAGTTCCCGCTGCATCTCTTCGAAATCCCTGCCGGAATGCATACTCTGAGGACGGTGCTGTATTTCTATGTCACTGCTGTAAACCAACGGATATAACGCTACCGTTTCATGAATCGGGTCAATCCATCTAAATTCCCGTAACCGCTTAAATAATTTTGGTCTTGGCTCCTTTATATAATTGTAAACCATGTTACAATCTTCCGGATTTACATAAATCATTTCCACGATTTCTATTTCCGGAAGCAGCGCTTGCTTTAACTGCAAAAACTTCTGACGGTCAGTTTCTTCCAAGACCTCATCGGCATCTGCGGAATAAATATAGTCCTTCGTTGCCTTGGAAAAGGCGAAATTTCTTGCTGCCGCAAAGTCATGAATCCACGCAAAATCATATATTCTACTTGTGTAGTTTGATGCGATTTCTTTTGTGCGGTCTGTGGAACCGGTGTCCACGATTACAATTTCATCTGCAATTTCCCGCAATGAATCCAGACAACGTGCCAAAACTGCTTCTTCATTTTTTACGATCATACAAACGCTGATACTGGCCATTTTTATCTCCGTTGCGTGTTTTATTAACTAATTTCCTTCCGGTTTCTTTTCTTCCTCCGGCATTACATAAGCAATTGGTCCTTCCGGATCGGTTTTCATAACAATTTCCTTCTGAACACCACTGATTTCCACCCTGTTTGTAACAACAACTCGTACATATTTTGTAGCATCATCATTGGTAAGTTCATAGACCGGTTTTGTTGCTCCCGGAATGTCTTCCCACTCTTCTTCCGGTCCCAGCTTATTGGCACTTCTCTGCCACTGGAAAGTCAAACCATCATAGGTGCCGTCAGCCTTCTTGGTAAAATTAGTGCTGACTACCGCTTCTAAGGTTTCACCCGCTGCTTTTTTACCCGGTGCTATACCTGCGTAAGTAAGCTCGTTATATTCCATCGGACCATAAATGCGGTAGGTAGACGGCAACTGTCCGTCCTCTGCAGCAATTCGGAATACCAGATAGGAACCCTTCGGTACCTTTTTATTAGAAATTTTTAGCATTTTACCTGCTTTGATACTGGTCCATTTCATGCTTGCCAGATTGATATCATCCTGAGCATCTCCGATTTTTTCCCATTCTTCTGCAGTAATAACTCCAACCTGATAACGATATTCCGATTTATTCTCTACTACAATACCACCGGTATTGGTCTTAGATTCCCCATAGGAGAATTCCAATGCTTTTGCATCTGCAATTGCCATATCCTCCGGTGCATACGGAATCAGAATTTCCGAAATTTTAGATGCAGCTTTACGGGCATCACCCAGTTCGCGTACATAAACAACTACACCCTCATCCGTCAATTCAAAAACATTTCCGTTCTTTGTATTGAAATCTTCCAGATTATCCTTATTCATCGGAGTATTCATAGTGAAATCCGGTGCCTGTGTCTTTAAGATTTCCTGCATTAGTAATGTAGAAAGTCTTACATTGGTATAAATTGTTTCAATGGCAGATTCCCTGGTGCTTTCGTCCACCAAATAGTCTTCTGTACCAAACTTTTTATTATATTCCGGCACCATAATCCAATTTTCCTTATCAAAGGAAAACTCCATGCCGTTTTTGATTCCCAGCGTCATAGTATTGGCATTCACAATAATCGCAGGCGCAGACATCAGTTTCGAAACAGAAATCTTTGCTGTAGAACTTGCCCTGGCCTGATCGGTATTGTCTGCCACAACACGGAATTCCAAACTGATTCCGCGGATATTCATTTCCCGCAAATCCAGTTCGTCGTAATCTCTCCATACACCGTCATCACCTTTACGCCACTGGATATTTTCCAAATCAAAATACGACATATCCCTGCCGTTTTCTTCTATTGTAAAGATAAAATAGCCGGTGTCTTCCGTGAAGTTCGGATATCCCGCATAAACCTGTTTCCACTCAAAAGCCTCTGTAATATCCGTCGTAAGCAATGTGCCAACAAATTCCACGTCAAAATTTTCTTCCCATGTAATATCTACCGAAACAACGTCCTTATTTTTATCACCGCAAATATACAGACGGACTGTTTTGTTGCTTACAATCCAGGAAATGTCAAAAACCGCCTTGCCGTTTCTAACCTCACACTCGTCCCATCGGTTTACATCTTTATTATATACTTCCGTAAAATAGATAATTTCATCTTCATCGGTTTCTACGGTTACTGTCTCGTTTACGTAATCTACCTCTATGTTTGCTGCCGGAATTTCGTCTGCAGATGCCGTCAAACGGAATGCCCCCGCCAGCAGCATAACAAACAGTAATCCCGACACAATAAGTTTTCCGATTTTGTATTTTTTCATTTCTGCCTCCGTTTCTCCTATTTTTTCTGATCCATAAAATAGGATGCCCCTGTCTGCATACCAATCATGTTTTTATAATATTTATCTGCAGTCTGTTTGCTGACCTTAAATTGGCGGATATTCTGCCGTTTTTCACGGAACAATACTTCTAGCGTTGTTTTGTTCTTTTCTTCCAAAGCCGTAAGCTTTACGCTCAAATCCGTAATTTCGGTAATCAGCCGCTGCATTTCCAGAATTTGTTCTTTATATTCTTCTTTATCGTTTTGCAGTTCTTCGGCAACTCTGTTATAAATTGCCTGGAAGCCTTCATCATACTCTTCCAGTTTGCGAAGCTGGTCACTTTTTTTCTTCATTAACCCGTTAAAACCATCTTCGTCAAATTCTTCCCCTTTTAATAAATTTTCCTGTTCGGTTGTCAAATCCAGAAGTCCCTTTAAACTACTCTCTTTCTTACTCAGTATATCTAACATCATTCGGATGTACGTAATTCCTTTTGTTTCTGCCATACGAAATGCCTCTCTTCTTTCTCTTGTATGCACAACAGGGCTGCCGCAGTCTTGCTGCAACAGCCCGCTTATGATACTGTTTGACTAACGCACGTACATATGATTCTGTTTCATGATTTCCTTCCACAGGTCTCTCATTTCACGTACCTGATCCAGTGCCTGATTCAAAAACTCCGGATCCTTTTTGATATTAGCCTGTACCAGCAGATTGCTGATATACTCATAAACCACATCAAAATCCTTTGCTGTCGGATACTTAAAATCCAATGTAGCACGAAGCTCTGTAATGATATTCTGTACCCGAATAATATTGTTGTTTACCTTTTCATAGTCCTTGTTTTCAAATCCAAGAAGACCAATATTACAAAACTTGATTGCTCCCTCATATAACATTAAGGTGAGTTCTGCAGGGGATGCTGTATTTACCTTTGTTCCCTGATAAAGTGTTGCTGCATTATAAACTGCCATGCCAATTACCTCCAAATCCTATTTAATAATTTACTGCTGTACTGTCTGTCCTAATAAGGATGCCAGAGAATTCTGCTGGCTCTGCAGCTTACTCATTGCGGTTTCCATTGCAGTAAACTGCTTGTAATACTTATCTTCCATTTCTTTGATTCTGTCTTCCATGGTATCGAGATCTTTTTCATAACCCTTTAATAACTTGTTATACTGCTTGTCATTATAGAAGGTTAATGCACTGCTGATTTCGGTCTTTGCACACTTTTCCGTCATGGTTTCATATAACTTACCGAATACATGTGTCAGTGTTTCCATTACCTGGTCCGGATCTTCTTCCAATGCCTTTTTCAAACGGTCGGTGTAAGTTGCGTAGGTCGCATCGTCCTCATCGCCGTAAATATGTAATTTACCGTTTTCGGTATAATTACCGGTTACGATACCGTAAGAGGATAAGGAAAAACTCTTTCCGGTTTCTTCATCTTTATAGGTAGCAGAAAGGGCTGTTCTCATACTGGAGAGAAGAGTTCCCAATGTATTATCGCGACGTAACAGGGAGCCTTTAATTTTGTCTTCCCAGTTTTTGATATCATCTTCTGTCATCTGCTCTTTTTGCTCGTCGGTTAACGGGTCATAACCTCTTGCAGAATCTGCATTGTACAGTTTGTTCATTTCTTCAATGAGCTTATTGTATTCCGTTAATGCTTCCTTCACCAGATTGTAAGTAGAATCACTGTCCCTACCTACCGTAATCTGTACCGCATCATAAGTATTCGGAACATCCTTGTTTTCCGTCGTCTTGGAAAGATTTAAGGTGATTCCGTTTACGGTAAAGCTGTTGGAGGATTCGGTCATTATCGCACCATCTAAAACAAATTCTGCATCGGATGCTGCAATTTCTGTTCTTTGGCTGCCCAAGCCCATTGCTTCAAGACTTGCTGCAGCCGCGTCATCGCCCCACTCTTCCGCAGCCAATCTGGTCATATATTTATGAATATTACCTTCCACATTAGTCAGTGTTGTTCTGGCATCGGAAATTGCTTCGATTTCTGCCGCACTATACTTTGTTGTATCAATATCCGCAATTGCAACGCTGGTATCCTGCATCAGTTTCTGAATATCGGCTTTTCTCTTTGCAGCCTCTTCCTTTGACAGTCCGTCCACTTCTGCAGCTTCGTCCGCCATTTTTTCTGCACGGCTGTCTTTAGCGATGGTAGTTAAATCATATACTGCCTTTTCCAGTTCAGAAGCCTTATTAATGTCAAAGTCATCCTTTTTCACCGCTTCCACTGCTTTATCAATATCATCCGGATTTTCCATTGCAGCCTTGGAAAGCGTCTTTACTGCAGAATCATATAGTGCCTTTTCAGCCTTGTCCAAATAATCCAGAGCAACACGCTTGGTAACCTCATCCATACCGGTTACTGTTTTTCCGTCTGCAGATAACGTAAATGCATGCTCTGCTCCGCTTTCCTGGGAACTGATGAAAAATCTCTGCTGGTTTGTATCGAAATTTGCATTTACTCCAGCATCCTTACATGCTTCCAAAAAGTCATTAATGGTACTATCACTTTCTACCGTAAAGCTAACCTCTTTTTTCCCGTTTTCAGTACCAATAGTAAGTGTAGCACCTGCTTTTACACCAAGTTCGCTTAATTTAGAAGTTTTGGAATAGTTTGCTTTTCCACCCTCGGAATTAGTTAACTGGGCTCCGGTTACATATTGGGAGCTGGCCAGCTTATGAATTTCCAATGTGTGGGTACCTACTGCTGCAGAAGAACCTGCTGTTGCGGTAACTGCACTTTCATCAGAGCTTTTTGCGGTTCTTGTCATGTAAGAACTCTGCAAACGAAGCTTCGATGCAAACTTTGTATAAAAAGAATAAATTTTAGTATTCAAACCGGACCACGCATCGTTTGTCCACTTGTTTAATGTAATTTTGTTTTCAATTTTTGTTGCCTTCAACTGTTGTCCGGACACCATTGCCTTTACAATGCTGTCGGTATCCAGACCAGAAATCATACCGGATAATCCAATTCCCATTTTTTCCTCACCTTCTGCCGAAAAATACTTTCCGGCTATCCTCCTTGATTTTAACTACTTCCTTGTGCTGTTTCTTAAAGCATTTTATCTTCTTTCGTCTACCAAAAGTCCGGAAAACTCCCAAATTCTGGCAAGCATGTCCAAGGTTTCCTCTGCAGGAATTTCCTTAATTGTTTCCTCTGTTGTCTGATCAATTACCTTGATGGAGATACGGTTGGTATCTTCATGATAAGAAAATTCACATCTTGTTTTGCTTGGAACAATTTTCTGATTCACTTTATCCACTGCGTCTTTAATCTTGCTGGAAGCAACTTCTTCTTCCTTTTTGCCCTGATTTTCGACATTCTTTGGGTCTGCAGATACGGCTGCAGTCATTACTGCTGCAGTATCCGGTTTCTTTACTGTTTCCTCTGCTGCTTTCACCTGCGTCTGTGGTACTTTATTTACGTTCTTCACCACATCAACATAATTTCTGCTACTGGTTGCACCAATTGATTCCAATGCCATATTTTCCACCTTGCCTTTCCATGACTGAACCCATCCACTAAACGTTTTCTTTCGTTTACTGCATGTATCAAAGTTCCCTCTTTGATAAAACAACATTCTCTTGCTTAATATATCGGATGAATTAAAGGATTCCTTAATACTTTTTTGCAAAAAAAGAGAGAGATGTCTCCATCTCTCCCATTTTTTTAAAATACCTTCTTTAAATCCTCCAGGGAAGCACCGCCTGCTACAGCTTCCTTATTTGCTTCCTGAATCTGAACGTAGATCTCTTTACGATAAATCGGTACAGATTTTGGTGCGTTAATGCCGATTTTCACCTGGTCACCTTTTACTTCCAGGATAGTGATTTCCACATCATGACCCACCACGATGGATTCATTTGCTTTTCTGGACAATGCTAACATCGGCCTACACCTCCTTATTTTCCTTCATTTTTTGGATGACATCATAAATATTATACTTCACCACATATTCCGGATTTTCCGCAATTACCTGACATCCTTTCTTGGTATCCGCATTAATAATAATCGGAGCCTTTAAATTGGTGGTCATCTTCGTAATGTCGGACGGCACGGTAAGTGTCAGGAAAATAGCGGTATTTTCCTCCGTAAGTTCCCCAAGCTTGGTTAACACTTCGTCTTCTACGATTGGATTATAGTCGGTCATTACATAAAACGGACTAAGGGCCGGGAAAGCCACCATCGGCTCATCTAAACTCTGCAACCAGGTTACAGTACCGCTGCTCTCCGATTCGTTGTTGTAAATCAAGGTAAACTTTTTCAGATACTCAAATCCGATAAGACCATTGTCAAAAGTAATAATTTTCTGGTCATCCACATCAATTTCACCAAAATATCTTGTTTTAACTAACATGATAATCCTCCTTTTGTTTTGCTCCTCTAAAAACTTTTTATAAGAAATCCAACAGGGACGTCTGTACAAGTTTTGATGCTGCGGAAAGAGAAGAATTATATACCGTTTCCGCTGCAGAATATTTAATAATGGTATCTACCAAATCTGCATCCTCATTTTTGGAAAGCAAATCTTCAAAGTCAACTTGCTGGTCAGAAAGCCTGCTCTCCGTCAGTTGAAGTCTTTTATAGCGTCCGCCCAAATCTGCAGTTGCCACATTTAATACTTCCTGCTCTTTTTCCGTTGTGGTAATGCCTCGTTGGAACGCTTCTGTCATTACCGCAGTTTTTAATGTAAATTCCGATTTTAACTGTTCCTTAATTTCTCCCAGCTTTTTACGCTGTGCGTCGGAAATGGAAGCATCCTCCAGCATTTTATCAACTTCCGCCATGGAATCTTCCACTGCCTTTACATCATTTACCGCATTGATAATTTCATCAATCATACGGCAGATGCCGGTGGTAAATGCTTCCGAACCCTGAGTATTGATGGTAAGCTTCTGGTTAAAGTTTACTTCATATTGGATTGGCTGGTCCTGCTTTGTATAAGTCACCGGCTCTTTTGCAGGATCTGCAGTATCGGTTACGGTACAATCAAAGTAATGTTCCGGGCGAAGGTCATTGATATCAAACTCATCCTTTACATATTCTGCCTTAATATCCGTCGCAGTACGCAAAGTTTCATACATATCTTTTGCAAGAATCAGTTCACCGGTTTCCGGTATAAAGTGAACCGTTCCTTCTGCCGGTTCATATGCCCCGTCATCCAAAACAGATTTAGTCACAATCATCGGGGTTCTGTTTTCTGTTCCATCCAATGTCACTTCATTACCTTCTTTAGTAGTATAGGAAAACCTGATGGAATCATCCTCTACTCCGGTATAAGAAAGCTTCATACGATACGCTTCTATCTTGGACGGTACAGTAGAATCCCACGCTGCCGGATTATCCGGGTCGTATTCTTTAATATCCACTTCATTCACAATCTTTGAAATACGGTCAATACTTTCCGGCTCTAACGGTTCAGTAATTTCATATTTCAGATTTGTTGTTGCCTCATTAAATACCAGACTGGTGTCTGTTTTGTATCCGCTAAACACATAACGGCCCGCATAGTTGGTATTACCCTCCTGATACAGCTGTCCGCGCAATTGCTCTAAATTGGTGGCAATTGCATTACGGTCTTCTGCTGTCGGGTAATCATTTGCCCCCTGATTACAGTAGGTATTCATGGAAGTAATAATACCGTTCACCGTATTCAAAGCACTTTCGGTAACATCCATCCATGCCAGTGCATCCGGAATATTCTTCTCGTAGTACTGGTTCAGTTCCGATAAGTTCGTACGGAATTTTAACGCACGCACAGCTACAATCGGATCATCCGAAGGCTTTGTAATTTTTTTACCGCTGGAATATTGCTGTTCTAAATTACTCAACAAATTTTTATTATTGTTGATGTTATAGAGCGCATTATTCGTCATCATTTTGTTAGTAATACGCATATCCTGTCCTCCATATCAGCCTGTTACTGAACAGTATTGATAAGTGTATCATACGTTTCGCTCATAACTGCAATTACCTTAGCAGCAAGATTATATGCCTCCTGGTACTTTGCAAGATTCATTGCTTCTTCATCAATGTCTACACCGGCAACTGACAACCGCTGGCTGGTAACCGCCTGTACAATGTTTTCCTGACTTTCCGCAAAATTCAGTGAAGCTTTGGTATCTACACCGACCTCACCAACCAAAGTCTGTAAAAATGCCGCCGGATCACCCTGTTTAAACATAGACACATCGCTCTTTAAAGCAAGAAGCTTATTAGCTATATCGGCATTTCCGATGCCGTTTGTAATATCTGATGCCGCAGAAATTGTATGCGGGTTCATTTGAACAGTTTCATTTACCGTAAAATTAGCTGCAGTCACCATATAATACGGGACCTCCGTTTGCAGCGGGTCGGAATCAAAATCGGACATCGTCACGTTTTCTTCTCCCTTTGCTCCGAAACTGTTTAAATTGTACTGTTCGGCTGTCATAGGATTTATTGCTGCAAAGAAATTCACTCCGGTATCCCCGTTTAAGTTCTGGCCGGAAGCATGCACCTCATTAAACTCCTGCGCAAATACGCGGATAAACTCATTTAACTGGGCATGATAATACGGAATTCCCTTGTAATCCATGGTTGTACCGATGGAAACCTTTGTTCCTTCCGGATATTGACGTCTTGCTTCATCCTTCAGTTGAAATGTATAACTGTAGGTACCATCCTCATTGGCTGTTACCGTAAAAGAGGTGTACGCATATTCACCGTTTCCGATTGTAATTTTTCCTTCCGGAGGAATATTTAAATCCTTCAGGTTGTTAATATTAGTATTGATAATTGTAACTTCCGTAGCACCGTCATCTACTTCTTCCGCATATCCCTGAAGGTTTTCTTTATTGTTGCCGTCTCTTACTTCAAATAACGCTTTTAATGTTCCTTTCAGAGTAGCGCTTTCTGCATTCAGTTTTTCTCCGTTATCCCAGTAAACATCATATAAGCCATCCACATCACACTGGCTCATATTTTCAGTTCTCGGAATTACTTCCAGACTTCTTGCTTCGTAATTGTCCACTAAAACCTGTCCGTCCAGACGGACAATATATTCCGTCATACCAACGGTGCCGATTTCCCGTTCCGTTACGGTAACATTGACAATTTCAGATAATTCGTCAATGAGATTTGCTCTTTGGTCACGAAGGTCATTGGCATTTTCTCCGCCAATTTCCACTGTGTTAATCTGCTTTGTTAAGGTTGCCACCTGGGTAGCCAGAGAATTGATTCTGGATACCTGGTTTTTCACCTCATAATTACACTCTGTCTGTACCTGATCAAGACTGGTAGACAAGGAATTAAAGTATTCACACATGCTCATGGCATAGTTAGACACCTGGGTTCTGACCGTTAAATTTGCAGGATCCTTGGCAAGTTCCTGCAGGGAATCATACATACTGTCGAAGGTAGTGGTAAAACCCTCCAGTTCAATTTCATTCAAATAAGACTGTACCTCATTCATGAAATAGCTTCTGGTGTCGTACATACCAAGTAAAGCATTGTTAGAGCGGTATTTTTCATCATAATACTGGCTGCGCATCTGCGTAATCTCATTAATTGCAACACCGCTTCCCAACATTCCGTAGCGGTTGTTGGTAGACAGCGGCGTATCCGCAGACTGTTTAATTACCTGTCTGGAATAGCCTTCTGTTTCAATATTCGCAACATTATGGGCCGTAATATTCAAACCGGATTTGGCTGCATATAAACCGGTAGTTCCGATATTCAGGCCAAAAAATGTATTTGCCATAAAATTCTCCTTCGTTTTGCGGAGCAAAATGCCCGCCCGCTGACCGCGGGCAGAGAATTTATTCTCCTAACTGTTTATCCGAGAGAGTTCAACAGATGCTCTAACATCTGACTGACTACGTTAATGTATCTTGCTGATGCATTGTATGCCTGCTGGAAGCGGATCATGTTGGTCAGTTCCTCATCGGAAGAAACCGCTGTAACCGATAATCTTTGATTATCCACGCTGTTTACCAGTGTTTCCTGACCCTGGTAAATATTACGGAACTTTTCACCTCTGGTTGCCAACGCACCAATCATCTCTGTATAATATTCGTTAAAATTGTGAGCTTTGTATTCATTTGGTGTTAATGTAGAAAACGGCTCCTGCCATTCCGACATAAGTTCATTACAAATTTCTACTGCATAATCTCCGGTTCCGTCATTAGAAGACAGCGGAATCAGGGATGGATCCTTCATAATATTCGGATTCACTTCAATTTCACCAAGAGTAAACAAGCTATAGTTATTGGAGGCATCTTCTTCATTGTACTTCCATACCTCCACCTCCTGGAATACTCCGTCCACCTCAATGATTGCTGTGGTTTTTTCGTAGCGTTCCATGGATTTACGGTTGAATAACGCTTCACCCGGCGTATTGTATTCATCCATACCAACCGGTGCATTTTCTTCATCAAAGATAAGAATCTTTTCGCCCTCAGAAGTGATTACTTCTTTATTCGGACAAAGAATATCATTAATCGTGGTAACGATTCCGTGAATCAGCTGGTCAAATTCCGCCTGGACACATACAATGGCAGAAGCTTCAATTTCCATATTGAAAATTTCTACTTCCTTTTCATATTCCCGATAAGCCTCTTCATAATCGTCCTTATAAAAGTACCCGGATTCATCGGTATAATCCGCCTTGTCCGGTTCCTTTGGTATATGGGTATGTTTACCGACCTTGTCACCGCGCACCAGCAATAATCCCTTTAAAGAACCCAAATCTGTATTTGCTTCAGAACTTGGCAGCGGATTAAAATTATATACCGGTACATCACCGAAAGACGGCCAATAAGGTTCAATCATTCCGGTATCATTCTCTAACAGTCTGGTGTCCATTTTATAAACAATGTCCTCGGAAACCAGCATCTGATTTTCAAAAAGTACGGTTACCACGCCGTTGGCATGTTCTTTATATGAAATATCTCCCAAACCGCCTAATTCATCCAGCAAAAGATTTCTCTGATCACGGAAGTCATTGGCATGCTCCATGCCACTGGCTTCATATTTTTGTATTTCGCCGTTTAAGCGTTTAATTTCATCTGCAATTTCATTGATACGGTCTACCGTATTCCTGATATTAGAATTTAAGCTTAACTGATACTCTTTTATCTGGGTATATACGGTTTCTGCACGTTCAATGAAGCTGACCGCCGTTTGAATGAAGCTGGAACGGGTTACAATACTGTCCGGCTCCTTACAAAGTTCCTGCATCGCTATCCAAAGGTCTTCCACAGAATCCTGGAAAGCAACGCCTTCCGTTTCACCCAAAATTTCTTCCATTTCGGTAGCACATTCATACTGGGCTTCATAAAATTTTTGTCTACCCAGTTCCTGACGATAGGATTTATCTAAAAAATTGTCTCTCACCTGGGTGATGGCCGCTGCTGCTGCACCATGACCGATTTGCAGATAAGAAACATGATTGGTTCCGATATTCGTGTAGAAGGAGTCTGTCTGCAGAGTTTGCTGACGGACATAGCCCTCTGTTTCCAAATTGGAGAGATTGTGTGCCGTAGTGTTTAAACCACGCTGACTGACCTGTAATCCGGAAACTCCGGTATATAAACTACCCATTAAGCCCATAACACAATCCTCCTTTCTTTCTCTTCTTTTTCCCTAAAACGAGAATCAGACAGAGCTGTCCCTGCAAATATCGCGTTTACTGCTTTGCATCAAACATCCCTGTCTGAGAAGCGGTCATATCCCATTGACCCGCATTCCTTGTATAATTATTTCCAGGTACGATCCTTGTACTCTGGAGCAGATTCATATTATATGAAATCATTTCTAGCGACTGTTCGATTAGATTTCTGTTGTGGCCATTCACTTCTGACAAACGTTTTAATAACGTTTTCAACTCCGTGTGAATTTCTGCCAATGTCTGTTGCTCCTGCGGCTGACGGTCTAACAACTGAATCAGGTTGGGCAAGGTCAGATCCGGGACCTTTTTGTTTAACACCACCCCGATGTTGTTCATAATTTCAGCACGCTTTTGTTCCAAACCGCTGATTTTTCCGATAGCAGACTGCTCAAATTCGGTAATTTCCTGAACCTGTTTCAGGTCATTGGCGATAATTGCCTGAGTCTTTTTTTCCACTACCGGCAGCAGCTCCTGATATGCCTCCTGCTCCTTGCGGAGAGTGGCTATCAGTTCTTGCATTAAGCTTGCCATAGCGCTAATCCCCGCCTCTTATAAAGTAAATCCATTCAGTAACTTGTCTGCCAGTGCGGACATTGGTACATTGTAAGTGCCGTTTTCCATACTGGTTTTTAATTCCTGGATTTTCTCGGTGCGGACATCCTCTGCCTGGGCAACTGCCTGCTTTGCGATCTGAAGGTCTCTGCCGAAGGAAGAAATTTCGACAGAATCTTTAGAGTAGCTCTTTGGCTTCTCTGTCGTTTTTCTTGTGCTGTTTAACTGATACAGCTGGGTAATTTCCGACATAGCATCAATACGCATTTTTCTCACCATCCTATTCTTAAACCTGTGAACAAAATCTGGTTTTGTTCTTAATGCTTACATACTAAATATCGGAGCATTAATCAAAATACTTTAGCCTACTTGAAAAAATTTGTGAAATCAAATGTAGCAAAGTAATCTGCAGGGGTTTCTGCACGGCGGATCATCTGAACTTCACCGTTTTCTTTTAATAAAAGTTCTGCGGAACGAAGCTTTCCGTTATAGTTATAACCCATGGAAAAACCGTGGGCACCGGTATCGTGGATTACCACATAGTCACCTATATCAATTTTTGGCAGCATTCGGTCAATGGCAAACTTATCGTTATTTTCGCAAAGGGAGCCTGTCACATCATATTTGTGATCACATGGCAGGTCCTCCTTGCCCGGAATTGTGATATGATGATACGCACCATACATGGCAGGACGCATCAGATTAACTGCGCAGGCATCCAGACCGATATACTCTTTATAAATGTGCTTTTCGTGTACAGCGGTAGCCACTACCTGTCCGTAAGGAGCCAGCATAAAGCGTCCGAGCTCCGTAAAAATAGCTACATCACCCATACCGGCAGGAACTAAAATTTCTTCATAAGCTTTTCTTACCCCTTCACCGATAACAAAGATATCATTTGCCTGCTGTTCCGGACGATATGGGATACCAACACCACCGGATAAATTGATAAAGGTAATATTGGCACCGGTCTTTTCCTTTAATTCTACTGCCAGTTCAAACAGGGTTCTGGCTAACATCGGATAATAGTCATTGGTTACGGTGTTGCTGCAAAGGAAGGAATGGATACCGAATTCCTCTACACCCTTGCTCTTTAAAATCTTATAACCTTCTATCATCTGTTCCTTGGTCATACCATACTTAGCATCCCCCGGATTATCCATAATACCGTTGCTTACTTCATATACGCCGCCCGGATTGTAACGGCAGCAGATTCTCTTTGGAAGTCCTGCCACCTTTTCTAAAAATGCAATATGTGTAAAGTCATCCAGATTGATGATTGCACCAAGCTCTTTTGCCTTCACGAACTCTTCCGCCGGCGTGGCATTGGAAGAAAACATAATCTCGGTTCCCGTGGAACCTACCGCTTCCGACATCATCAGCTCTGTCAGAGAGGAACAGTCGAAACCGCAGCCCTCTTCTTTTAATACCTGCATGATATAAGGATTTGGGGTTGCCTTTACTGCAAAATACTCCTTAAATCCTTTATTCCAGGAAAATGCCTTTGCCATATTTCTGGCATTTTCACGAATACCCTTTTCATCATAAATATGAAACGGAGTAGGATATTTCTTTACTACCTCAGCAATTTGTTCCTTTGTTAAAAAAGATTTTTTCATTTGGTTATTCTCCTTCTTATATATTACGGCAACAGAGACTCAAACTGAGCAACTGCCTCTCTGTTGTACTGCTCATAATCTACAGCCAGTTTTTTTGCCACTTTTCCTTCCAGACAGTCGCGCAGTGCTTTTTCCACGCCTGCCGCACTGTTTTCCGCAAGATATCCACCGGCGAGCTGCATAAACGTATGATTTCCCGGTACATCCGTTGCTACGCAAGAAAGCCCCAGAATATCCGCATCCGCAAGATTTGTCCCCAATCCTTCATAAAAGGCCGCAGATACATAATAATCACATTCTTTTATAAGAGGATAAGGATTACCCATATTTTTTACCAGAAATACTGCATTTTCGCAAGACCTTCCGCGAAGTTTTTCAGACAGTTCCGAAAACATGGTGCCGGTTTCGCCAAGAATAAACAAACAGGTATCCGGTGCATCTGCATGTACCCGTTCAAAGGCGCTAATTAACCGCTCGTATCCTTTCTCCTTGGAAAAGCCCCCCACAGAAACAAATTTTTTCAGCTGTTTGTTCTCTAAGGCATCGTAAAACCGCTCCCGGCAGGCATTCACCGAAACACCTTCCATGGAAAGTTCCTTTGATGCTTTTAACAACACCCCTGCTTTGTCTACGATTTCATGGCATACTACCGGATTGGAAGCATCCTTTTTCTTTGGATGATACTTCCTTGCCAATGTTTTAATCGGCTCCAATACATCCTCCGAGGCTGCCATGACTGCATCATAGCAGTTGTACATGTCCCCATAAAAGGCTTCATCCATATTCTTTTTATCTTTACATACCTCTGCCATATCCCGGTAAATATGGAGACTCCGCTTACACGGCAGCTGTTCAAAGGCAGCTGTTACTTCATCATAATAGCCGGAGAACTGCACCACTCCGTCTAAACGGCATGGTCCGAACATCCGGGCACGGTCTCTGGCACAGATTTTTTGCATCAGCGGTCTTATCTTTTCATAAGAAACCTTTCCGTTTGCCTTCCATGCCATATAGTCCACAAATTCAGAAGGAGTGGCACTGCGCCACTGATAAAAGCCATGATAGTCCACATCAGGCGGCAGGACATCAATGTCGCTCTGACGCTTTCTGATATCTTCCATCGGAAATACCACCGCATAATTATATTTTGTCCGATCCACTGCATGCAGCAACTTCACTGCCGCAGCTGTCAGTTCATTTTTAGCAAACCCGCCGATATAAAGTAAAACATTTTTCTTTCCGTTATCCGGAACCGGACGTTGTTCATACAACGGGCTTTCTTCCTCAAAAATCACCTTACGAAGCAAAGCTTCCGTTACTCCCGGCTTTTCGTATGGGCAGAACCGCTCTAAAAATGCCGTATCGTCATATTCCTTCGGACGTGCAATCTCCTTCACCAGTTCCTCCAAAGTCTGTACCTTCGGGAACGGCAACTCATCCAGGGAAAGGTAAAAGCCTCGGTCTCTGGTATATTCTTCTAAATCATAGGTAAACAGTACTACCTTTTGCCCGGTAATGGCATAGTCAAAGAACACGCTGGAATAATCCGTTACCAACACATCCATGGCATTTAAAAATTCATATCCGTCATATTCCAACGGAAACGGTTTGATACGTGTATACTTTGATAAATCAATACCAGCAGCGTTCATATAATGCAGTTTTACAAACATGGTTTGTTTCTCTGTAAGCATCCGGTCCAGTTCATCAAAATATGCGCACAGCTGCTCATTTTGGCCCACACCATTTACATTACTCATGGCTCCGCGCCAGGTCGGCATAAAGCCGATGCACTGCATGTCCTCCGCAAATCCGCATTCCTTCCGCACCTCGTCCCGTCTGACCTTATTATGGAACACCTGGTTTCTCGGATAGCCGGAAAGTAAAATCTCTGCTTTACAGAAATTCTTCAGCATATAATCTTCTACCATGCAATTCATGGTAAACTCATTCGGGTACAACAGATAATCCGCTTCAAAGAAATTTTTCTGCAGATTACCTAACATCGCATGGTCATTTTTGATTTTCTTTCCCAATGTTTTTAGCGGTGTACCATGCCAGGTATTAAAATACACCTGTTCCGGACGTTTAATAAAGATTTGTGAAAAGCTGGTTTCCGTAATCAGGTACTTTGCAGAAGCAAGAATTTTATAATACTCATCCGTATCACTGATTACTACAGTTACACGGTCTAACTGCAGACTTTTTACATAATCCAGCCGGGTCTGATATACATCCGTCCTCCCGGACAAATAAAGTTTGAACGCTCCGAATGCCGGATTGTCATTCAATTCCTTGATCAGCGCTGCCACATTACCAGTGGGATGCGCACCATCCAGCGCCTCCAGTAAAATCATCTTAGCGTCAATCTTCAAGTGCTCCCGATACCAGGCATAGTTCTGCCTGTGATAAAAATTCGGTGCCTTTCCGGCTTTATTTTCCTGCACTATCGCAGCATTCCGCTTTAATTCTTTTTTCTGCAAAAGCCTGTCAAACATGTTGGTTCTACCTTTCCGGAAGCATTGCCTCAAACTGGGCAACGGCCTCCTTGTTGTACTCTGAATAATCCAATGTAAATCGTTTCGGAGCCTGTCCCTGCAGACACCGGTACATACCATCCATCACTCCCTGCTCACTGTCTTCGGTAAGCAAGCCGCCATACTGTTCCATCCATTTTCTCGGTCCCGGAATATCGGTAGACACACATGGGAGGCCTACAATATCCGCTTCTGTTAACACTACCGGAAGACCTTCGTAATAAGAAGATAGTACAAAATAGTCGCAAGCCGCCAACAGTGCATACGGATTGGACAAATACTTCATAATAACAATCGCATCTGACGCCGTAGACCCGGATGCCAGCTCCGCGGTTTCTTCATACAACGGACCATATCCGCCAAGAATCACAAGTCCCGTGTCCGGATAGTCTGCATGCACCTTTTCAAATGCCGAAATCAGTCTGGCATGTCCTTTTTCCGGAAGAAAACGTCCGATGGTTACAAATATTTTTTTATCGGAAGAAAGCAGTTTGCGTAAAGCTTCTTCCGTTACGTTCAATTCGGTTTTTTCATCTAATTTCAGTTCTTCTTTCGAACGCTTTACTACCTGCTCATAAGGTATCACATTCTTTGCCAGCACAATATTCGCCTCTGCAGGAGTTCCGCCGTCCATGGCTACCATCTGTTCCGCCACCGGACGCTGCCATTCCGCAACCAACGCTATTGTATCAAAGGTATGATACGCATGACACAGCGGTTCCGGACGGATTCCTTTCTTCTCCACTTCCAAAAGCATATTGTTATGCAGATAAATTATTTTTTTACAAGGCATAAGCTCAAATAAAATCAATAAGTCTCTGCCGTAACCCTCGTAATGAATCACCGCATCTACCCGCAGGAAGGAAAGCAGACGGTCTTTTTCCCTCTGCATCCGGCGGTATAATACCGGCTTTGCTTTTTCATACGGATAGTCCGGCTCATTCTGCCATCCGGCGAAAATTTCTTTTTCTTCGCCATACACCGCCTCCACGTTGGTGTATCCGTAATAGAAAACTCCCTCCGGAAGCTCTTTTAAGGTTTCTGCCACCTGGCGCACCTGTTCCGTACGGAAAAACAATATATAATTATATTTCTCCCGGTCCAAATGTTCCAAGAGACTTAAAATGGACGAAGTGATTCCGTTCTTAAAAAGCGGTCCCGGATAAATCAGTATATTTTTCTTTCCGTTATCCGGCAGATTGCTTTCGGCAAGCTCCGGCACCGCTTCTTTTAATACTGCATGACGGAGAACCTGCTCCGCCGTATCCGGTTTATTATATTGGCTGTACTTGGTATAAAAATCTTCATCGTCATAATTTTTCTCTGTATTCAGTTCTGCTGCCAGTTCCTCCACAGATGACACTTTCGGAAACGGCAGTTTTCCATGCAGACTGTAATACTGCTCCATATCTTCCTGATCATGAGAAAAAAGCACTATCTTCTTTCTTGTAGCCGCGAAATCAAAAATCAGGTCAGATCCGTCTGTTACGAAACAGTCTGCCATAGCAAGCATCTGAATTACACCACAGCTTCTCGGCATAAAACGGATATGTTCCAAAGCAGCGTATGCATACTCTTCCCGTAACCGGTACGGTGCAGATACAACCAGAACCTGTGACTCCGAAAGATTGCTATTTAAACGCTGTAACGTATCCCAAAGAAGTTCTTCGCTCCTTTTTAATTCCGCACTTTCTGCTTCGCCTTTCAGGATTGGCACATACACAAAAACCTGCTTGTCTTCCAATCCAAGCTTTTTACGACGTTCCTGAGTTCCCTTTTCATCAAAGAGCACTTCGTTTTGAAAACGGCCGGCATACAGCACCTTGTTTGTTGCCATATTAGAAAGCATATAGTTTTCTGCCAGCTGCTGCATGGTAAATTCATTTGGGCATACCAAATAATCCGCACACCATAAATTTCTCTGCGCGTTACCGATTCCCACATAATCGGATTCGGAATATCGGCCTCCTGCTCTCATCGGAACACCGTTCCATACACGGATATATATCTGCTCTTCTTTTTTAATAAAATGATGCTGAAAGGAATTCTCATTAATCAGCACCCCTGCCGTAGCCAGCAAGCGGTTATATTCCTCTGTAGCATAGAGCACCGTCTGCGCCTTCGGCACTCCGATAAAACGCAAAAAGTCCTTCCTGTCCGTCTCTGTTTCCGGTGTACAGACCACATAGACTGTATAATCCTGAAACTCCGGCAGCCGTGCAAACACTTTTGCCAGTGCCTGCATGCTGTAGCTGAATCTCTTTCCCTGCTGCGATTCCAGTAAAACACAATGCTTATCTACCGGAAGGGAATAGAATTCCGTATATTTTTGTTGTAACTGCAGCACTTGGCTAATTTCTTCTGCCATGAGTTTCTCTCCTTTTTACTTATGTAAATCGTTCTTAATTTTTGTAGTGGAAATACCATCGGTTCTTGGCAGGTATACCACTTCGCAATACTCTTTTAAGAAATCAAACTGGCCTGCCCAGTCATCTCCCATTACAAATACATCAATCTGATTGTCCACCACATCGGATACTTTCTGCTCCCAACAGGTTTCCGGAATCACTTCATCCACATAGCGGATTGCCTCTAAAATTCCTTTTCTGTCTTCATAGCTGTGATATGCAGTTTTATGCTTAATGGCATTGAACTCATCGGTGGAGAGTACCACCAACAAATAGTCTCCCAGTTCCCTTGCACGACGCAATAAATTAATGTGTCCCATATGAAGCAAATCATAGGTTCCGTAAGTAATTACTTTTTTCATATTATATGCCTCCTTATATTCTGATTGGCTATATTACAAAAGCCCCTGATACTCAGCAACGCTCTGCACCATTGCTATATTAACCTTTTCTCCCGCAATATTTTTTACTGCTGCCAAATGTTCTTCTTCCGTAACCGCTACCACATCATAGGTACGGTAGGCATCCGCCAACAGTTTTCTGTCCATCCCGTTTTTACCCTTAGTTGCTTTTTCCATATCGTTATGGGCAAAGATAATTCTTCTGCACGGCATCGCCTGCAAGGCAGCAATCATATCCACGGAATAGCCGGTAAACTGCACCACTTCATCCACACGGCAGCCTCCGAAAATACGCTGTGACTCAAACTTGGCTTTCTTTTCGATAATTCTCTTTACCAAACCGTACGGTAACAGCTTTTTATCTCTCCAAAGCTTGTAAAGAAACATATCCCACAAGCTCAAGCTGATATTGTCATAGTGTCCGAAATGGGTTACCGCTTCCGGAAGCGGAAGTAAACGTTCCTGATTCTTTTTCAGATCCTCGATTTTAAAAATCACCATATAGTTATGTTTTTCAAAATCCGCGGTTTGGAAAAATTCCATAGCCGCTCTGGTAATTTTATTGTCTTTTATTGCTCCCAGATAAAACACTACGTTTTTCTTCTTATTATCCTGCAGTTCACGTTCCTCAATCAGGCTGCTTGCCTCTCCGAAAAATACCCGGCGAAGCAAGGCATTGGTGACATCCGCATGCTCATACTTGCAGAATTTCTGTATAAAGGCTTCATCGTCGTAGGATTTCGGAGCATTCATGCAGGCTAACAGTTCATCCACCGTTGCTGTCTGCGGAAATGGCAGTTCATCCATGGAAAAGTAAAAGCCCCGGTCTGCAATATACTCTTCTTTATCATAGGCAAACAAAATAATCTTTTTACGGGTTACCGCATAATCAAAGAAAATACTGGAATAATCCGTAATCAATCCATCGGTTGCATTTAAAAATTCATAAGTATCATATTTTTCTGCCGGAAAAGGAACCACTTTTTTCAGTGCGCTCAAATCCATATCCTTTACACTGACCGGATGCAACTTTACGTACACTCTCTGGTTGTCGGCCAGCTTTGTATCCAGCTCTTCCAAATAACGGTACAGTCTTTCGTTTTGCTGCTTGCTGGTTACCTTGCCCACAATACCGCGCCAGGTTGGAAGATATGCGTATACCTCCATATGTTCGATACCGCATTCCTTCCGGATTTCATCCCTGCGTCCCTTGGTCAGGAAAACTGAAGTTCTTGGATAGCCGGACAGCAGAATTTTTGCGCTGCCCCAGCTTGGAATCATATAATCTTCCAGCATATGTTCCATGGTAAATTCATTCGGATACAACAGATAATCCGCCGTAAACATGGTGTGCTGGGCATTACCGATACCGGCATAATCCTTTTTGATTTTTCTTCCCAGGGTTTTAAACGGGGTTCCGTGCCATGTATTGAAATAAATCTGTTCCGGACGCTTGATAAACACATGCACAAAGGTATTATCATTAATTAAGTATTTTGCCGTTGCCAGCACCTTAAAATATTCCTTACTACTAACAGACAGCAGCTTTGTTCTTTCCGCAAGGCCGTAACCTGCCAAAAAAGCCCTTCTGCTTTCCATCTGTTCTTTTTTACAGGAAAGATACAGTTGATACCCCGCATAATCCGGATTCTCACACAGTTCCTTTAAAATCGCAAATATATTGCCTCCCAAGGAACCACCCAGCTGGGATTCCAAAAGAACCGTCTTTTCTTTTACCGGGCAGTGCTCCAGGTAATATACATATTGCTTTTTACCTACCAGCCCACGTTCAATCTTTCCGGACAGCTTCCGGTAATTCTTTTTTAAATTCGCCAGCTTTTGTTTTATTCCCATGGTTGATGTATTCCCTTCTGTTTCTTTTATCATAAATTTACAGCATGGATTCAAATTGTTCCACCGCTGTGCGGTTGTATTGTTCATACTTTACCGTAAGTTGTTCCGGTACCGTTCCCTGCATACATGCTTTCATACCGGACAAAATACCGTCCTCACTGTTTTCTACCAAAAGGCCTCCATAGCTATGCATAAAGCCTCGTGGCCCCGGCAAGTCCGGCGAAAAACAAGGCAGTCCCAAAATGTCAGCCTCTGCCAACACTAAGCCAAATCCTTCATAAAGAGAGGAGAATGCAAAATAATCACACTGCTTCATGAGCGGATACGGATTGGACATAAAACGTACCAAAAAAATTGCTTCCGGACAGGAAGAATTCTTTACCTGTTTTACTGTGGTATCCCACAAATCCCCATGCCCTCCTATAATAATCAGGCAGGTATCCGGATACTCTTTGTACAACGATTCAAAGGCGGAAATCAAACGCTTATGACCCTTTTCTGCCGAGAACCGGCCTACCGTCACAAACTTCTTTTTCTTTGTGGCAAGTACCTCCCGCAATGCCTCCTCCGATGGCCGGCATACCGTATCCTCATCAAATACCAGCAGTTCCTTTCCCCGCTCTTCTATGGTTTTATAATCAATTACATTATTGCAAAGTACCAGATTCGCCTGTTCATTTCCGGCAATTCTACGGGTCGGTGCCAGCATTCCCTCCGTTACCACTGCAACACTGTCGTAAGAGTTATACATTTTTTTTAAGAACTCCCGGTCTGCATTTTTCCGGACCTTAATTTCCTGCTCCATATCACTGTGGACATAGATAATCCGGTTGCAAGGAGTCTGTTCCATGGCGCCGGTCATTTCGTCATCGTAGCCCGCAAACTGAATCACAGTATCCAGCCTAAGGCTTCCAAACAGTCTTGCCGATTCTCTCCGGGACATTTTGGTAATTGCCCTTTTTGTCATCCAAAACGGCACCTTGTCAAATTCACGCCAAAGCATATACCTTACTTTCTCTAAAAAAGTAAGACAACGGTAAAAATAGATTCCGTACCTTGCCACCTGCTCCGGCACCACCCGGATAAACTCCGGATGGGACTTCATATCTCCCATATAATAAATCACTGCATAGTTATGCTTGGACAAGTCTAAGTTATTTAGCAGATTGACCGCCGAAGCTGTCAGCCCGTTTTTCCCAAAGGTTCCTACATACAGCAGCACATTCTTTTTGCCGTTGTAAGGAATTTCTCTTTCCCTAATCAGGGAGCTGTCTTCTTTCAAAAGGAATTTTCTGCACAAGGCTTTTGCCACACCCGGAACATCATACGGACAAAACTGTTGCTTTAATACCGCATCTTCATAATCTTTTGGCTGTTCCAGTTCTACCATCAACTCTGCCACGGTTTCCGCTTTCGGAAACGGCAATTCGGAAAGTTCCATATGAAGTCCCCGGACTGCTTCGTAATACTCCCTGTCATGCGTAAATAAAATTATCTTTTTTCCTGTCAGCAGATAGTCAAACATCACACTGGAATAGTCCGTTACCAGTACGTCTGCTGCCATCAGGTTTTCATAAATACTACCCTTAGGAAAAGGCTTGATATGTGTATATTCGGAAAAATCAATGGGCAGCGGATTAATCGGGTGCTGGTTCATATATACCACCTGCTGCTCCGATAAGGCCTCATCCCACTGCTTTAATAACAATTTTAAATTTTCTGTACGGATTTGCTTTGTCTGTTCCTTGGTATTATTTCTCCAGGTCGGAAGATAGGCAATCACCTGCTTTTCTCCTATTCCGAGACGTTTACGGACACCGTCGTACAATTCCGGACGCTGCAGGATTTCATTTCTTGGATATCCTGCCATGAGCAGTTTCCCCTTGGCAAAATTGGTGAGCATATAGTCATCCAAAAAACATTCTGCCGTAAAGTCATTCGGGCAAAGTATATAATCCGCGTCAAAGAAATTTTTCTGTTCATTGCCGATAACCGCATGGTCGTGTTTTTTCTTTTTCCCCAACGTCATAAGCGGTGTACCGTGCCAAAGGTTGAGATACTCCTGCCCGGAACGCTTGGTAAAGAAATAAATAAAGCTGTCATCGTTCATTAAATATTTTGCAGTTGCCAATATCTTATAATATTCTTTCGTATCAATGGTTAAACAGGTCACCCTGTCTGCCAGATTATTGTCCGAAAGATATTGTTTTCGCCCTTCTACTGTTGTAGTATCCCCGGAAAGAAACAGACGAAAGGACTTGTACATCGGATTGGAAGCCAATTCTTTCAGTACAACTTCTATATTATCGCCCGGCCAGTCACCCTTTGCTGACTCCAAAAGCACCCAGTTCTTTTTTAAGGTCATTCTTTCCCGATACCAAAAATACCAGGACCGGACAATACCCTGTTGCGTAAAGTTTTCCGACCATTTATTCAGCTTGCTGATTGTCTTTTTTACTCTGCGCACAATTTTCATCAACCTGCTTCTTCCTTTCTTTCTCAACTATATCACAGACTCGAACTGTTCTATCGCTTCTCTGTTATACTGATCATAATCAATGTCCAGTTTCTCCGGAATTTTTCCTTCCATGCACAAACGCATACCGGAAAGAATCCCCTGCTCACTGTCTTCCACCAAAAGACCGCCATATTTCTTCATAAATCGGCGCGGTCCTACGATATCCGTGGAAAAGCACGGCACGCCGAGAACATCTGCTTCCACCAGTACAAGACCGAATCCCTCATAAAGGGAGGATAATACAAAATAATCGCACTGCTTTAACAGCGGGAACGGGTTGGACATAAACCGCACCAGATAAATCGCATCCGGACAGGAGGATTCTTCTGCCTGTTTCACGGTGGCATTCCATAAAACTCCGTGTCCGCCGATAATAAGTAAAGCGGTATCCGGTTGTTCCTTGTGCAGGTTCTCAAAAGCTTTAATCAAACGCTCATGACCTTTCTCCACAGAATAACGTCCAACAGATACAAAAATCTTCTTTCCCGCAGAAAGTAATGCCCGAAGCTGTTCTTCCGGATGATTAATTACCGTATTGTCATCAAAAAGCAGCGGTTCCGCACCCATTCTCCGGATGCGGTTATGGTCAAGTACATTTTTGCACCAGGTAAGATGCGCTTCCTTCGCATCTTTTTCTTTGTTACAGTCTGCTATCCTCTGCGCCGGAGGCATAACATCCTCCGTTACTACCGCCACATGGTCATAGGCATGGTAAGCATGACTAAGTAAACCTTTATTGGCATTGGCACGGTGCTTAATTTCCTGCTCCATATCATTATGCACATATATTACGCGATTACACGGCATATGCTCCATGATACCAATCATTTCATCATTATAACCGGTAAACTGCACAACCGTGTCCACACGGCAGCCTCCCATCAGGCGTGCTGCACCGCGTACAGACAGCTTCTCCATAACGTTTGCCACAAAAGAATACGGAAGATTCCGTACTCCTCTCCATATCATATACGGAATCTGTTCCGCAAAAGTCAGCGCACGGAAATGATAGAAACCGATGCGTGCCACCTTATCCGGCAGAACATTTACACTTTCCTGACGGTCCTTTACGCTGTTGAAGCAGTAAATTACCGCATAATTATTTTTTTCACGGTCCAGAGTATTTAACAGATTCACTCCTGCCGTTGTTAATCCGTTTTTCTCAAATCCGCCCATGTAGATGAGTACATTTTTCTTACCGTTATAAGGTACTTCCTGCTCCGGAATTTCCTCTGTCCGTTCATTAAAAATAAAACGTCTGCAGAGAAGCTCTGCCATGTTTTCTTTTTCATAGGCACAGTACTTTTCCCGTAATTCGGAATCGTCATAGTTCTTTTGGGAACCGATTTCTGCCACCAGGTCTCTTACTGTGCTCACCTGTGGGAACGGCAGTTCATCAAGTGAGAAATGAATCCCTCTCGTCTGTTCGAAATATTCTTTGTCAGGAACAAACAATACGATTTTTCTTCCGGTCAAAGCATAGTCAAACATCACACCGGAGTAATCCGTTACCAGCATGTCAGCGGCAGCCAGAAACTCATACATCCCACAGTTTTCCGGAAACGGATGAATATGCCGGAATCCGGAAAAATCAAGACTCAACCGGTTCGTATGATATTGCTTCACATATACAATTTGGGAATCCGTAAGTGATGCATCCCATTCCGACAAATATGCCATGAATTCTTCACTTCTGACCTTTTTACCTGCTTCCGGTGTGTTTTTTCTCCAAGCTGGGGCATAAGCAATCACCTGTTTTTGTTCCAGACCAAACTTTTCCCTGATTTGCCTACGAAGTACATCCTTAAAAAAAACTTCATTTCTCGGATAGCCACCCAGTAAAAACTTTGTTTTTGCAAAGTTTGCTAACATATAGTCTTCCAAAAAGCATTGTTTGGTAAACTCATTGGAACATAACAGGTAATCTGCATCATAAAATCCTTTTTGCTCATTTCCAAGTAAAGCACAGTCCAGTTTTTTTTCTTTTCCCAGACAGGCAAGCGGAGTTTCATTCCAAGTATTCAACAACACCTGTCCCTGTCTTTTGGTATAAATGTAAATAAAACTGTCTTCTGTAATCAGATACTTTGCGGTTGCCAGCACTTTGTAATATTTTGCCGTATCAATAACAACCAGCTTCACCCGCTTATCCAGGTTTTGCACTTTCAGATATTCTGCCCGGCCTTCTTCCGCTTCTTTTCCGACGGACAGCCATAGCATATACTCCTGATATGCCGGATTTGTTGCAAATTCTTTTAATAACGCAGCAATATTATCTGCAGGCCACTTTCCCTGTGCAGACTCTAATAAAATACTCTTTTCTTCCAGTTTTAAATGGTCGCGATACCAAAAATATCTGGCTCTGCCATAATTGGCAGGTTTAAATACCTTTATTTCATTTAACGCTTTTTTCCCTTTGTTTTTTATTTTACGTAACAGCTTTTTCAAATTTTTGCCGCCTTTCCGCCTATTTTATCCATTATATCACATTATATCTTTCTTTCCCATATTATGCAAGCAGAAACCCACGGAAAATTCTACACTTTTTCCTCCTCCATGCTATTGAAAAATCCTTTAAAAATGTGCTATACTAAAGGTTAGTGAAACAAATCTGACAAGTAAAAAAGTATGGAGTAAGGAGAAATATAAATGGAACAATATACTGGTAGCCAGATTGTAGTATTGGAAGGTTTGGAGGCGGTGCGGAAACGTCCGGGTATGTACATCGGAAGTACCGGTTCCCGTGGTCTTCACCACCTGATCTGGGAAATATTAGATAACGGTATTGATGAACATCTGGCGGGCTTTTGTAACCGCATTGACATTGTACTTCAAAAGGACGGCGGAATTTCCATTACCGACCACGGCCGCGGTGTTCCGGTGGACATCCATCCAACCAAAGGCATTCCTACCGTCCGCGTGGTTTATACGATTCTGCATGCCGGCGGCAAATTCAGCAGCAGCGTCTATAAAGTATCCGGCGGTCTGCACGGTGTTGGTGCTTCCGTAGTGAATGCACTTTCCACCAAAATGCTGGTAGAGGTCCGTAAAGACGGTAAAATCTACCGCGACACCTACGAAAACGGCGGACATCCTACCACCGAACTGGAAAAAGGTCTGCTCCCGGTAGTCGGAAAATGTACCAAAGCAGATACCGGAACAAAAGTAGTATTCTATCCGGACCCAACCATTTTTGAAACCGTGGAATTTAAACCGGATATCATTGCAAAGCGTTTAAAAGAATCTGCTTACCTGAATAAGGGGCTGACCCTGAATTTCAAAGATGAAAAGAACGGAACCGAAACCGTCTTCTATGAGGAAGAGGGTATTAAAAGTTTCGTTTCCCATATTACCAAAACCTCTATGAAGGATGCGGAAAATGTCAAACTTCTCCTTCCGGAACCTGTTTATGTAGAAGGCTCCAGCGGTGATATTGAAGTAGAAGTAGCATTTACTTACACTAACACCTACCAGGAACAGATTAACTCCTACTGTAACCGCATCAACGTAGTAGACGGCGGCACCCTGGTTACCGGTTTTAAAAACGCTTTAACCCGCATTATGAATAAATATGCCCGCGAACTCGGCATTTTAAAGGAAAAGGATGAAAACTTCGACGGTAAAGATATCCGTAACGGTCTTATTGCCATTGTTTCCATCAAACATCCGGACCCTCAGTTTGAAGGTCAAACAAAAACCAAGCTCGGTAATACCGATGCTAAAAGTGCCGTAGACGACGTCTTTGCGGCGGAGGTTACCCGATACTTTGATAAAAACATTGAAGAGCTTCGTGCCATCTTAGAAAACACCATGAAGTCCTACAATGCACGTAAAGCAGGTGACAAAGCAAGAAATGCCATCTTAAAGCAGCTAAATGATGTGGATACCAGAAGTAAACTGGCCTCCTGCTCGTCTAAAAAACCGGAAGAATGCGAAATTTACATCGTCGAAGGTGATTCCGCCGGCGGCACTGTAAAAACCGCAAGAAACCGTAAAACCCAGGCTGTTCTTCCTCTGCGCGGTAAAATCCTAAATGTAGAAAAGGCTGCTTTGGAAAAAATCTTAGTGAATAACGAAATCAAGACCATGATTGCTTCCTTCGGATGCGGCATTGGCGACGATTTCGATATTTCCAAATTACGTTATCATAAAATTATTATCCTGACCGATGCGGATGTAGACGGTGCACATATCAGTACCCTGTTACTTACCTTCTTCTACCGCTTTATGCCGGAGCTTATCATGGAGGGAAAAGTATTCCGCGGAATGCCACCTCTCTATAAAGTAGATTACGAAACAAACGGAAAAACAAAGAAATCTAAACAGTCCAGATATCTGTTCAACGATTTCGAGCTGGAAAAATTCCGTAAGGAAGGACACAAAATTCTTGCACTCCAGCGTTATAAAGGTCTTGGCGAAATGGATGCCGACCAGCTTTGGGAAACCACACTAAATCCGGAAACCCGTGTTTTAGCCCAGGTTTCCATTTCCGACACCGTAGAAGCCGATGAAGTAACCTCCCTGCTCATGGGCAGTGCGGTTCCACCGAGACGTGCCTTTATTGTAGAAGAAGCAAAATACGCAAAGTTAGATGTGTGATTTCACATTTTTCGGGATTTGCAGGTATCGGATTTTGGCTCCATGACCGCCTACGCAACTATGATTTTTTAACATTTTGCAAGTAGAATTATTCACAGTGACGCGACCGGTCCGGATTCGCCTTCCATGGCTCAGCCGGACCTCTTCCCGACATCCTTGTCGTGAAGTCCCTGGTTATATGCAAAATGCTTAAAAATCTATAGTTGCTCCGTCATGGTCCTGTTCGCCAAAATCCGATGCCACGCAAATCTGCGAAGAATTGTGAAATTTACAGTGTCTAACGTCCCATATAAAGTTTTCGGAGAACAAGATGAATGTTATCGACCATTACGACCAACTGATTGAAGAGAATAACGACCCGTTTCGTGATTCACCCATTTTGCAAGAATACATGAGTAAGTGGGATGGGCAAATATTTTTAGATTCCATGTGCCTTTCACCTGAAAAAAAGTTCTGGAAATAGGAATAGGTACCGGCCGAATTGCTGCAAAAGTAGCTCCTTATTGTTTAAAACTGACAGGAATAGATATTTCACCAAAAACAATAGAAAGAGCCAAGGAAAACCTTTCACATTTTGGAATGATTCTATCGATATGGGAACCCGAAAAATAATCATATATCCAGATAAACTTGATACCATAATTACTTTAATCAGTTTATCAACCATGAAAATAGTAACTCAGTACGAAACCGAATTTGCGCACATAATTGTATGTTCAAAATAGAAACTTAAACCTTGCCTTAAAGGAGAACCATAATGAAAACTACAGTAACAGAAAACCTGATTCAGCTGGATTTTGCAGAGGAGATGAAAACCTCCTTCCGTGACTATGCGGTCAGCGTTATCGTAGACCGTGCCCTGCCGGATGTAAGAGACGGTTTAAAGCCGGTTCAGCGAAGAATCTTATATGCCATGACCGAGCTCGGTCTGGACCCGAAAAAGCCGCACAGAAAGAGCGCCCGTATTGTCGGTGATACCATGGGTAAATACCACCCTCACGGTGACTCTTCCATTTATGATGCCCTGGTGCACATGTCCGAGGACTTTTCCCTTTCCATTCCGCTCATTGATGGTCACGGAAACTTCGGTTCCTTAGACGGTGACCCGGCTGCTGCCATGCGATACACCGAGGCAAGACTTTCCGAAGGTGCCATGACCATGCTGGACCATTTGGAAAAAGGTTTGGTTGACTTTATACCAAACTTTGATAACAGTGAAAAAGAGCCGACCGTTCTTCCGGCCATGCTTCCAAACCTGCTTATCAACGGTACCACCGGTATTGCGGTAGGTATGGTAACCAATATTCCGCCGCATAATCCGGGAGAAGTCATCGACGGCGCCATTGCCTTTATTGATAACCCTGATATTTCCTTGGAAGAACTGATGACCTATATTCCGGGACCTGACTTTCCGACCGGCGGCATGATTACCAATGCCGAGGTGCTTCCTGCCCTCTATGCCACCGGCGAAGGAAAACTGAAAGTCCGCGCCAAGGCCCACATTGAAAACGGCGATTACGGCAAGAAAAACATCGTCATTACCGAAATCCCGTACACCAGTGCAGGTAATAAAACCCGTCTGGTGGAAACTATCGTGGATTTAATGAAGGAAAAGGTCTTTGAAGAAATTAACGATGTCAGGGACGAATCCTCCAAGGATGTCCGCATTGTAATTGAAGTAAAGAAGGACCGTGATGCAGACAACCTGCTTAACGGTTTGTATAAGAAAACCGGTCTGGAGGATACTTACTCCGTCAACATGCTGGCGGTAAAGGATCAGCAGCCGATAGTATTTAACTTAAAATCCATGCTGGCAGAATTCGTGGAATTCCAGGAAATTCTCTATACCAAAGAATACCAGCATATGTTAAACAAGGCCAACGACCGTTTGGAAATCGTCGGAGGTTTAATCCGCGCCACCGATATCATCGACTTAATCATCGAAATTTTACGTGGCAGTACCTCTGTAAAACAGGCGAAGGGTTGCTTAATGACCGGCGACATTACCGACATTAAGTTCAAATCCGAGGCTTCCAAAAAACAAGCAACTACTCTGGATTTTACAGAGCGTCAGGCAGATGCTATCCTTGCAATGCCTCTTAGCAAGTTAATCGGTCTGGAACTGATGAAACTGCATGAAGAAAACGACACTCTCCTTAAAAATATTGAAACCTATAAAAAAGTGCTGGGTTCCGTCAAGGAGCTCCATAAGGTAATCAAGAAGCAGTTGCAGGAATTCCGTAAAAAGTTTGACCAGCCTCGCCGTACCGAAATCAGCCAGGTTGTTTCCCACAACTATGTGGTAGAAGAAAAGATTGAAGACATTTACATACTCATTGATAAATTCGGCTACACCAAATCCTGTGAAGCTTCCATTATTGCAAAGCAGGGCGAAGAAGCCTTAAAAGACTTCCCGAACACCGTCAAGATGAAGAATACCGATAAGCTCTGTGTCTTCACTGCCGAAGGTAACATGTATCAGGTTAAAGCTTCCGCTATTCCGAAGGGCAGACCAAAGGACAAGGGCGTGCTTATCCACACCTTATGCAAGGTAGGTAAGGAAGACATCATTGCTTATATGGGCTTTGAAGACCTGTTTGAATCCCAGCTGCTCTTTGTAACCAAGTCCGGTTACATTAAGCTGGTATCCGGTATCGAATTTGACACCAACCGCAGTGTGGTTACTACCACCAAGTTAGAAGACGGCGACTTAGTCGTTGGCTTATCCCAGCTCTCCGCCATGGACGTTCTTTCCTGCACACAAAAGGTTATCCTTTATACCAATGCAGGATTATCTCTCGGATTCCCACTGGAGGAAGTTCCGGAACTTAAGAAAGTCAGCCGTGGTGTTAAGGCCATTTCCCTGGACAAGAACGACTTTGTCGTTTACGCTACCAGCGTCGGCCCGTATGATGAATTCTTTACTTACCGCGGAAAAGAATATTCCGCAAAGAAAGTAAGAAACAGAAAACGCGGTGCTAAGGGTCAGAAGGCGACGTTGTAAAGCCACCACATTACAGATTGCAATACACAAGCGGATGCTTTGATTGTCCAATTACGATTGGATAATCAAAGCATCCGCTTTTTACATACTGTTAAACTACTTTATAACAATTCCGTTTGCACTATCTCACAAATTTTCCCTGCATCCAGCCGCTTGTTTCTGAAATACACCATCAGATTCAGTGTTACCACCACCAGATTGATAAAGTATACCACCAGTACATAGTTGGTCTGATTCACCAAAAGCTTGGCACTAATTCCGGCCACATAACCGAAAATAATCAGCAAAATAAAGGGCAGGCTCATATTCTTTGCGGAACGGGCCTTATATGCCTTCATGGTGTTGATTGGCCAGGAAAGACCAAAACAGATTAACATGGTTGCTTCTAACATCGAACTCATCATTTCATCCTCCAAATTCTAAGTCTATTGCATCATCAAATCAAACACTGCTCTTGTGGCAATATCAGAATAACCAAGATTGCTGTCATACAGAGCAAGCTTTACTGCGCCCAGGAAAGTTGGAAGGAACTCTTCCTCCGTAGAAACAGCCGGAATCCGATAAAAGGTGCAGCCAAATTCCTTAGCCAGTTTTTTCAACTCCTCATTAAAGCAGTCGCAGACCTCTCCCCTGCCCGGCACCGTAGTTACCACCAGCTGACAATGAGGAAGGCTTACATGAATTTTATACAAAATCCAGCGATACTGCTCTATCATTTGTGCAACGTCATCAGAAACCAGCAAATCTTCTTCCCCCAGATTGATGATCACCCGAGATGGAGAAAGTTCCATCACACACTGTTCCAACACCGTCTCCGCCTCCTTAAGACGCAGACCGGCTATGCTGCGATTATAAATATTTTGGGAAGTATGAAACCCTTGTAATAATTCATTGACCGGTTGCTCCGCCAGAGAGGTAGACCCCCACAGAACAATTCCATTTCCCTTCGCCAGTTTATTCAAAAATGTATACTGCTTTTTCGCTTTCATCTCGATTTTCTCCTTAAACTATCTGTTTTTTGGTACTCGAGTGGCCTCCTCTTGCCCTGTATTATATGCTTGACAAAAGAAAAAGTCTAATATATCATTTAATTAGTTTCAATAGGTTTCATCCTATGTTTTTTTCATTACAGAATAAAAATCATAGAACTTAGTTTAAATTATATAGTAAAAAAGCTATTATTTTTATGAAATCAAATGAATTTATCAAGAAAGGAGTGTCAACATTTTGGAAATTACACAATTAAAATATTTTTACGCCCTGGCCCAGAATCAGCACGTTACCCGCACTGCCGAGCAGTTAAATATCGCCCAGCCCTCCTTAACCCAGAGCATTCGCCGACTGGAAAAAGAACTGAATGTCAAACTCTTTAAAACAAATGGGAGAAATATTGTTCTGACAGAATGCGGAAAATATCTGCAAAGAAAAATAGAACCTTTGTTAAAAACACTAAACGAAATCCCGGAAGAAATTCAGACCCTTACCGGCGACCGCAAAAAAATGTTGAAAATCAACGTACTGGCAGCATCCACCCTTATTACTGACACCATCATCCGCTATCAGAAGGAGCATCCGGAAGTACGGTTTCAAATTGTGCAAAATGTAGAAACCGAAGGTGCCGACATCACCATTTTTACCAGGGAATTTTTCCAACAGCCCCTGGTCTCCAAAGATAGCTTCTATATTTTCTCCGAGGAAATTTTTCTGGCGGTGCCAAAGACTTCGGAATATGCCCAAAGAGAAACCATTACGCTAAATGAAATGGCTGGTAAAAGCTTTATTTCCCTGGCCGGCACTAAGGGCCTGCGTTCCATTTGTGACCGCTTCTGTCTGCATGCCGGCTTTAAGCCAAATGTAGTTTTCGAAAGCGACAATGCTTCAGCAGTAAAAAACCTGATTGGTGCCAGCATCGGTGTAGGTTTCTGGCCGGAGCATACCTGGGAGACACACGAAGGCAGCGGCATGACACTGCTGCCAATTTCCGAACCGAAATGCCAGCGGGATATTATTGTGCAGCTGCATCACGATTCTGAAAGCCACGAGGAGGCCTTCCGGTATTATAAATATCTGGTGGAGTTCTTTGAAGAGCTTAAGAAAGCATAAAAAAACGGAGTACACTGCAAAATCGCAGGTACTCCGTTTCATTTATCACTTTATATATTACTCTGCGTCAAATACAATACCACTAAAAACAGTACATTCAATCCCGTAAACAGAGCCACATACTTACCTAAGTTCTCCGGCTGACGCTTCTTAAACTCAGTTAACGTAATTAAACTTGCCAGAGAAGCAATCGGAGTACCAAGGCCCCCGATATTCACTGCAGGAAGCAGGCTTGCATAATCCATGGTAAAGTGGGATAACAGCACAGCACTAGGCACGTTACTGATACACTGACAGGACAAAATACCAAACAGTAAGGTATTCTTCGGAAGCAGTGTGGAAAACAATTCATTGACTGCCGGGATTCTTGCTGCATTTCCGCTAAATACAAAGAACACACAGAAGGTTAACAGTAACGGATAGTTAACTTCCTTCAAGGCTGCCTTATCTAAAAATAACAGCGCCAACACTACAACTGCAGTTCCGAGAGCATACGGAACTACACGGAACACAATTAAAATACTGAAAATAAATAAGGCGGAATAAATAAAGGTTCTCTGCTTATCCAGCACATAACCCTCATCTCTTTTTAAAGTCAGAGGTGTCTTTTTTACAAATAAGCAAATAGCAAGAATCAACAGGGTTGCCATAAAAAAGCTTGGAAACATAATCTGCATAAACTCCACAGTTCCAATCTGATAGTGGGCATACAAATATAAATTCTGTGGATTACCAAACGGGGTCAGCATGCCGCCAAGATTTGCTGCAATATTCTGCATAATGAAGGTGAATGCCATTACCTGTTTGTTGTCGGTTTTATGTAACACAAAATATCCCAACGGAAGGAATGTAAGAAGGGCCATATCGTTGGCTAATACCATGGAACCGACAAAAGTAATAAACACCAATGCAATTACCGCACTCCGAAGATTAGCCAATTTTAAAATTATACTCTTGCTCAAAATTTCAAATACATGAATGTGACCAAATGCACTCACTACCGCCAATGTACAAAACAAGGTGGCCAGTGTCTGTAAATTGAAATAGTCCAAGTATTGTCCGTCTACCGGAACAAATACACATGTTACCAACATGGCTACAATTGCCACACACAGCACCGGCTGATCTTTTACCACTCTTACGACCTGTTGTCTCATTTTCTCCAATCTCCCTATCGGTATGACATAACAAATTATTCTCAATATATGCGGTTTATTCTCTCCCTTGCATATAAAAACACCCGCAACGGTGCAAATTGTACCACTGCGGGCGTTTCTCGTCAATTCGTTATTTTACTAATTTTTCATCAATATTCCACCGGATTTTATGCATTTTTCCAAAGAAAAATCAGTTTTTGTTTTTCAAGATACCAACCACATTCTTTAACGTCACTTTTTCGCCGGTATACAGAACCAAACCTTTATAAATTCTTCCGGATAACATAATTACCAGTAAAGAGAATACCAGCAAAATTCCGGTAGATAAAATTCCCTGTCCGATACCAATGGCACCGGTAAGCAGGTCTACAGGCACACAAAATGGAATGGTGAACGGAATGTTTCTTGCTACCACCAGCAGACTTTCCTTTTCCATTAAAGTACCAAAATAGCACACAATCCAGCTGATGACAATCGGAAGAGTAAAAATGCTCTGGGTGTTGGCAGCTTCTTCCGGACGACTGACCATACTTCCTGCCATACCGGAAAGCACGCAATAAAACAGAACACCGCAACAAAAAGTAACAATTGCCAATACTACAGCCACAGGAGAAAATGCGCTTTCACCGATATTGGTACGCATAAACTCTATCACTGCACTTAATCCGCTTTCCGTTCCCGGATACATATACTCTGAAACCTTTCCGCCAACAAAAATTCCGATGACTAAAGCCGCCACCCAAATGAAGAACTGCTGCATAGCAGTTGCTACAATAGCAAATACTTTTCCTGTAAGTAATGCATACGGATGAAGGGACGTAAGCAATGTTTCCACCAGTTTAGATGTCTTTTCTACAGAAACACTTTGATTTATGCTCTGGCCATACATAATCAGCAGGAAATAGAGCACCAAACCAAATATCGCTGGTGCAAGGTACTGAATCAGGTACACTACTACATTGGTTTCTTCTCCTGCATCTGATACACTGATAACCACCTGTTTATTGATTTGCGAAAATTGTAATTCGCTTAAACCACTTTGCAAAAATCTTGCCCGTTCCACTGCAATTGCCACCAAATCAGCCACATCCTGACCATCACCCAATGCAATTTCTTCTGATGTTGACGGTACAACCGCAGTCACCTCAATATTGTTTTCTATCCTCTCAATTACAACACCAACAGCCAAACCGGATTCTTCCCTGGCCGCTTCTGCCTGCAGTTCTTCCTTTGTCATATTGCTTACCTGAACCAGATTAAGACCTGCAAAATACTCCTCAGACAGCTGTGGAATCCATTCTTCAAACTGCAGTGTCCCCATCTCTGCTAAATCCAGCACATATGCAATTTCTACCGGACAAAGTTCTGCTTCAGATGTTTCCTCTTTTTCTTCCGGCTGCGCAGCAATCAAACTGATAATTACCGCCGCCGCGATAATTACAATTGCCACTAATGCCGTTACAAAAATATAGCCCTTGGAGCCTGCGTTTTGCTTATAATTAAAGGAAAATACGTTTTTCCAGCCTTTAAATTTATTCATTATGCATTTTCCCCTTTCTTTACTTTTTTTGATTTTTCGTTTTTTGCAATAGCAAGAACTTCCTTAAACTTCAACCTGGAGCCGTTATGTAAAATCAGTCCCTCATATACTTTAGCTACAAACTTGAACATCAGGACAATCGAAAGAGCCAATACAACAATTGCAATAAGCGCTATCCAGAAATTTGCCTTTCCTACTAACAAAGCAGCCGGAAGCAAGAAAGAAGAAGACAACGGAAAAATCAGTGCAAATGTAACAAATGCATTGTCACCGGTTGCCATTAGAGTTCCGGCAGCACCAAATCCAATGTAAAAACCTACCAACGATAAAATAGTAAGCAGGGACAAACTCTCGCTTGCTTCCTCCATACGGCTTGCCGTAGCACCACAAAGTCCGGCTAAAGTTGCATATAATACAAGACCTGCCCCCGCAACAACCAAGCCAAGCACAATGTTACCAAAATTCAGGCTTTCCAACATTTCCGGAGTCATAAACTGTGTAATTGCATTACTGCTTTCTCCGGTAATCAATGTTCCGAGCTTTGTAGAAACAAAACCTGACAATACTAAAGCAATCATTTGAATCATTACTACTACTAACATCGCAAGTACTTTTCCTACAATTACAGCTAACGGACGGATGGACGTCAGCAGATATTCAATTACCTTAGAAGATTTTTCCTGTACAATAGAGCTTGCTACCTGGCTGGATGCCATAACACAAATCATCAATACAATAAACATCATGCCGTAAATAAACCAGTATTCCATTTGAGTTATGGAAGTGTCCTCCAAAACCACCGCACTTTCCGTATCCACAATACTTGAAGATGCAACCACACTGGTTTCAAAAAAGGTCATCTGCTCCTCTGTAAGACCAAGCAGCTTAATTTTTGCCTTAGTATACGCATTCTGCACATACTGTCCTAACATCTGTAACTCATAATTCGTTACATCGCCATCCGGAGAACGCAAAAACTGAATATAGCAGTTCTGCTCATCTTCCACCAGAAACAGAATCACGGAATTGGTTTCTTCTTCCTGAATTTTTGTTTCTAAAGCGGCAGTATCACCTACGGTATCTTCAAACACAATGTGCTGATAAGCTTCTGTTAACTCATTTTCCAAATCCAGATTGCGATAAAGTGTCATATTGTAAAGATATACCTTTTCTACCGCACTTTTTTCCGGACCTTCTTCCACTCCGTTTAATAAAAATGTATTCATCAATGGCATGGAAATCATGGCAATCGCCATCATAATAATTAATGTCACTATGTAAGTCTTGCTTTTTAGCGTCTGGACCAATGTAAAAGTAAAGACATCCTTCCAGCCGCGGAGATTATCTTTCTTCATTATCGTCGCCCACCTTTTCCACAAAGATTTCATGCAGGGATGGTTCTCTGAGTTCAAACTTAACAAGCGGAACATTATCCTGCATCATGCTGGCTAAAAATTCTCTTGCCTGACGCTCATCCGTTACCTTTAAGTGATATTCACTCGGCATTTTTGCAACAATCTGAATACCAAACTTCTGAATATACGGTGCAATTTCGGAGTCACTCTTTACAAAGAGATTCACACGACCATATCCCTTTTTGATAGTGTTCAGATTACCCTGAAGCACAGCCTGACCGCGGTTCATAATTGTAATGTCGGTACAGAATTCTTCAATGGTAGGCATCTGATGACTGGACATAATTAAGTACTTGTTCTTGGCAATTTCTTCGCGGATAATTCCTTTAAATAAATCGGTATTTACCGGATCAAGACCACTGAGGGGTTCATCTAAAATCAAAAATTCCGGTTCGGAAATCAGCGCTGCCATTAACTGAATCTTCTGCTGGTTACCTTTGGATAACTGGTCCGCACGGTTTGCTTTGGCTGCTTTCCCTTTTACTGTCTTTGGCGGGAAAATATACTCCTCCACCTGCAGGCGTTCTGCCCAATACTTGATTCGCTCCATGGCCAGTTTTTTTGGCACCTTCTTTAAAGATGCAAAGTACAATAACTGGTCAAGCAGGGAATACTTCGGATACAAACCGCGCTCCTCCGCTAAATAACCTACGTTCATTTCCGATGCATTAAACGGCTTTCCGTTCCATAACACCTCACCGCCGTTTTTGGCAAGCATGCCGAGAATCATACGGATAGATGTGGTTTTACCCGCACCATTTGTTCCGAGCAGGGCATACACCCCCGGCTCGTTGATGGAAAAGCTGAGATCATCCACAACCACCTTTTCCCCATACTGCTTTGTCAAATTCTTTACCTCTAACATGTTAATCCTCCTTCTGCCTTGTTAGGCAAATCCCTTATTTCATCACCTCAGACGGATGCTTGGCAAAATAAATACCCTGCACGCTGTATACTGAGATCTGAATTATCATAAATACTGTAACAACAATTGTGGCGAATACGCCGGTTCCGAAAATCATCTGCCCGATCAGACAAATTACCCAGAGCACCATTCCGGTCAGCTGCATGACTTTAAACGTTTTGAAAGAACATTTGTATACTGCAAAACGTTCCGCCTCATCACAGTTTGCCAGCCATTTATCCTGGAACTTTGTATCGTAAATACTGCCTCTTTTTTCCGGATTGATTTCCTTCGTCAAATTCACAGCTTTCTGCTGGATAATGCAGGATACAATCAAAGCATACACCATATGTAAAAACACTGCGCCGAGAGACAACCAGAAACCTGTTGCATCCTGCACCAAAGCACCCTTTATTTCAACTAAATCCGAAGCCCATACTCCTGTGGCAAAGAAAAAGTAAGAACCGAACATAATCAGATTAGAAAACCAGATAACGTAAGAAATTTTTGTTTCCATCCCTTCCAAAACCTCTTCGTCTTCCTCATCCCATGTAATATATTCTTTGCGGCTTTTCTTATATAACACAATGCAGGCAATAAGTAATACCGTAGTATATATATATCCTCCATAGATTGCCACACTTTGCATGATATTTACAAAAGCTTCTTTCACGGATTCATTTTCCATTATATCTCCTAAAAATGCACTGCCGACACCAACTCCGATGCCTACCGCAAAAGCTACGGCTAAGGCAATGACAAACTTGCCAAATGCCTTTTTATCTTCTTTTCTGTTCTCCTGCTGTTTTTCTGTCAATTCATTCAGTTTTTCATTACTCATTGTCATCCTCCTCGTATTCAAAAATATCTTCTACCGTCACATTGCACAATTTTGCAAGCTTCAAGGCCAGGGTTACCGACGGAGAATAGTCTCCTCTTTCTATCTGGCTGATTGTCTGTCGGGACACTCCGGCAAGTTTTCCCATTTCCTGTTGGTTGACACCCAGAATAGCCCGATGTTCTTTTAATTTGTTCTTTAATGGCACTGATTCCGACTCCTTTCTGCTTTTCTTTTCTCTCTTTCTGCTTTGACAACTTTCCTTGTCAAAAATCATATCATTGACAACTATTCTTGTCAATACTTATTTGCAAATTAATAAAAATCTAATTTTCTTGGTATGTTTCACTTCTGTTTTGACCATACTATATTAAAAAATTCATTTAATAAATAGGTAGGAACCGGTTGTGCAACTTTCACAAGAAATTTGTCAAAAATTTAACTTATTCTATCTTTCCTACATTGACAAAAGAGTAATGTAAGTGCTATCATAGTCTGTGGTTTAAATGAGTCGAGTATAAAACCCGACCTTAATTAGCGTGGAAAACACGTGTATAAAGAAAGGAGTACTCAAAGATGAGAGAAGAGTGGAACAATTTTAACAGTGGTATCTGGGTAAAAGAAATTAACGTTCGTGATTTCATCCAGAAGAACTACACTCCATACGAAGGTGATGATTCCTTCTTATGTGATGCAACCCAGAATACAAAGGATTTATGGGCACAGGTAATGGAATTAACTAAGGAAGAGCTGGCAAAGGGCGGTGTCCTTGATATGGATACCCACATCATCTCTACTATCACTTCCCATGGTCCTGGCTATTTAAATAAAGATAAGGAAACTATCGTTGGTTTCCAGACAGATAAGCCATTTAAGCGTGCACTTCAGCCAAACGGCGGTATCCGTATGGCAGTTAAAGCTTGCGAAGACAACGGCTACACTGTAGACCCTACTATCGTAGAGTTCTATACAAAGCACAGAAAGACACATAACGCAGGTGTATTCGATGCTTACACACCTGAAATGCGTGCCTGCCGTTCCAGCCACATCATCACCGGTCTTCCGGATGCTTACGGCCGCGGACGTATCATCGGCGACTACCGTCGTGTAGCTCTTTACGGTGTAGACCGTCTTATCGCTGACAAGCAGCAGCAGAAGGCTACCACACGTAAGACAATGTACTCTGACGTTACAAGAAACCGTGAAGAATTATCCGAACAGATTCGTGCGTTAGAAGAATTAAAGGAACTTGGTAACATCTACGGTTTTGATATTTCCAGACCGGCGCAGAACGTACAGGAAGCTATTCAGTGGACTTACTTCGGTTACCTTGCAGCAGTTAAGGAGCAGAACGGTGCAGCTATGTCCCTCGGACGTACTTCCACCTTCCTTGACATCTATGCTCAGCGTGACCTTGCAAACGGTACTTTCACAGAAGAGCAGATTCAGGAATTTGTAGACCACTTCGTAATGAAGCTTCGTCTTGTTAAGTTCGCAAGAACTCCTGAGTACAATGCACTGTTCTCCGGTGACCCAACATGGGTAACTGAATCCATCGGTGGTATGGGTATCGACGGCCGTACACTTGTAACAAAGATGTCCTACCGTTTCCTTCATACTTTAATTAACTTAGGTACCGCTCCGGAACCAAACCTTACCGTATTATGGTCCACAAGACTTCCTGAAAACTTCAAGAAGTTCTGTGCTAAGACTTCCGTTATCTCCTCTTCCATCCAGTATGAGAACGATGACTTAATGAGAGTAACTCACGGTGATGACTACGCTATCGCTTGCTGCGTATCCTCCATGAGAGTAGGTAAGGAAATGCAGTTCTTCGGTGCTCGTGCTAACCTTGCTAAGTGTCTCCTCTACGCTATCAACGGTGGTGTGGATGAAGTTTCCAAGAAGCAGGTTGGTCCTAAGTTCCGTCCAATCACTTCCGAATACCTTGACTTCGATGAAGTTTGGGATCGTTACAAGGATATGATGTGGTGGTTAGCTAAGGTATATGTAAACACCTTAAACATCATCCACTACATGCATGATAAGTACTGCTACGAAAGATTACAGATGGCATTACACGATAAGAACGTAACCCGTTGGTTCGCAACCGGTATTGCAGGTCTTTCCGTAGTAGCTGACTCCTTATCCGCTATCAAGTATGCAAAGGTTAAGACAATCCGTGATGAGAACGGTATTGTTGTTGACTACGAAGTAGAAGGCGATTTCCCTAAGTACGGTAACGATGATGACCGTGTAGATGATCTTGCTTATGACTTAGTAAGCACCTTCATGGGTTATGTTGGCGGCGTCCACACCTACCGCGGCGGTATCCCAACCACTTCCATCCTTACTATCACTTCCAACGTAGTATACGGTAAGAATACCGGTTCTACTCCGGATGGCAGAAAGGCCGGCGAACCATTCGCTCCTGGTGCTAACCCAATGCACAACCGTGATAAGAATGGTGCTATTGCTTCCTTAAGCTCCGTATCCAAGCTTCCGTTCAAGTATGCACAGGATGGTATCTCCAATACCTTCTCCATCATTCCGAATGCACTTGGTAAGGATGATGATGTATTTTTTGCAGGCGATGCCCTCGATGTTGATGGCATGAAGCTTGACTAGTCATGCTCCAGCTTGACTTATTAAACAATATCTAGTATAATATAATTCCACACCAGACAACATGTTGTGTTTGGTGTGGATATAGACAAAAAATAAAGGAGGAAACTATTATGTCCGTTAGCGAAAATCAGATCGATAACTTAGTAAACATGCTGGATGCATATGTTGAAAAGGGTGGTCATCACTTAAATGTAAACGTATTTACAAAGGAAACTTTATTAGATGCTCAGGCACATCCTGAGAAGTATCCTCAGCTCACTATCCGTGTATCCGGATACGCAGTTAACTTCAACAAGTTAACAAAGGAGCAGCAGGACGAAGTTATCTCCAGAACTTTCCATGAAGGAATGTAATTCCGGAGCAATACACTCTGTCGAAACATTTGGAACTGTAGATGGACCGGGCATCCGATATGTGGTATTTTTCCAGGGATGCCCGTTTCGTTGTTTATTCTGCCATAATCCCGACACCTGGACACCACAGGGCGGCACAGAAATGACGGTGGATGAGCTTCTGGCAGGCTATCAGAAAAACATCAGCTTTTATAAAAAAGGCGGCATCACTGCCAGCGGCGGCGAACCACTGATGCAGCTTGACTTTTTAACCACGCTGTTTAAAAAAGCCAAGGAACAGGGCATCCACACCTGCCTTGACACGTCTGCTGCCACCTACACCGAAGCCCGCCGGGAAGATTTTGAGACACTTCTCCAATATACCGACCTGGTTCTTCTTGATTTTAAGCACAGCGACCGCGAGGAGCATAAAAAGCTCACCGGCATGTATAACGATGCCCCTCTCGCCTTTGCAATGCTTTTAGCCGAAAAGAAAATTCCGATGGTTGTCCGTCATGTACTGGTACCGGAGATTACCGACACGCCGGAACAGCTAAAGAATCTGGGTAAGCTGATGAAACAGTTTAAAAATGTAGTAGGATTAGAGGTTTTACCGTTCCACCAGATGGGCACGGTAAAGTATAAGAATCTTGGAATCCCGTATCCGTTGGAGGGTGTGCCTGCGCTCACCAAGGAAGACGGAAAACGGGCAAAAGAAATGATATTAAAGGCCTATAAAGAGGCGTAAGAAAAGCGGCTGTTCTCAAGCCGCTTTTTTATTATTTCTTAACATTAAATTCACTATCACTAACAATATCGGAAACACAATGGCGCTTAACACGCCTATCTTCAAATCATCCCCAAACCGTTCTGCCACCGCACCTACAATGGTTGGACCGGAGCCGCAGCCAAGGTCGCCTGCTAACGCTAAAAAAGCAAACATGGCTGTTCCGCCTGCCGGCAGGGAATTAGAAGCAAGGCTGAAGGTACCCGGCCACATAATACCTACGGAAAATCCGCACACAGCACAACCGATAAGACCAAGTACCGGATGTGGTGCAAAAGCTGCTAAAAGGTAGCATACAACGCACAAACAACCGGAGCCCACCATCGCTGCCTTTAAACTGATTTTGTCGCTTAATTTGGCGTACAGCGCGCGAGAGGTACCCATCAGCACCGCAAACAAGCACGGACCTGCCAAATCGCCCACAGTTTTCGACACCTTTAACCCGGATTCCGCAAAAGCAGATGCCCACTGGCTCATACCCTGCTCGGAAGCTCCGGAACAAATCATCAGTAAAAACAAAATCCAAAAGGTCTTGTTTTTAAACAGTTCTGTTATTGTCATGCCCTTGCCTTCTTCTACCGGTGGTGCCAAAGGAACAAGACTGAAATACACTGCATTTGCAAAAGGTACAATAGCCCAGAGAATTGCCATCCACTTCCAATTTTCGATACCTGCTAAGGTAAAGAACAATGTACTTGCCAGAACAACAAATACATGGCCCCAGCAGTAAAAGGAATGAAGCAGACTCATTGCAGCTTCCTTCTTGGTAGTTGGACATGCCTCCACAATCGGGCTTACCAGCACCTCAAGGATTCCGCCGCCGATGGCGTAGAAAATAATTGCCACAACAATGCCTGCATACGGCGGCAAAATCTCAGGAAACACAGCCAGACCAATCAAGCCTAAGCCGCCAAATATATGTGCCGCCACAATGGCAATACGATACCCGATTTTATCGATAAATTTTGCCGCAATAAAATCCACAAATAACTGCACACCGAAATTAATCGTTACCAAAAGTCCCAGCATTTCCAAGGAAATTCCATACTGTGACTGAAACGTTAAAAACAACAACGGTACAAAATTATTTACGATTGCCTGTGTTATGTACCCCACATAACTGGCATAAATCGTATGACCGTAGTCTGTTTTGATTTTACTGATAACACCTGACATATTCTTGTCTCCTGTATATTTTTTAGTGACATATAGCATCCGATATAAAGTGATTATACCACTTGCCATTGTCAGTAATTTGATATTTTAGGTTTCTTCAACTTTACATAACTCCGGGCGCATGTTTATCGGCGTCAGACCCTGGAGAAACGTCCTCACTTGGTGAGGTATTTTCGAACCTAGTGAGGCTACGTTTCGATGGTAGCGAGAGCGTGTCTGACAAAGATAAACATACGCCCGGAGTTACTAGAAAAATAAAGAAAACCTAAGATATCTTTACTCCAGCGGCAAAAATTTCTGAATTCCGTTACAGATTCCCTCAGCAACCTTTTTCTGGTACTCCGGATCAAAAAGCTTTGCACGTTCCGTTTCGGAAGTGATAAATCCGCATTCCACCAAACATGCCGGAACTGTACAGTGCCGTAATACCGTCAATTTATTACTGAGCTTAATACCGCGGTTTCTGGTATCCACCACCTTGGTTAATTCATCTGCAATATACTGGGCTAAGGTTTCACTTCCGTCATCCCGCATATCAGCATACCAGACCTCAGCGCCCTGCGTGGCATCATTATCACCCTCTATGGAATTTAGATGGATACTGACATATAAAGAGGCTCCATTGTGTGACGCCAGAACCGGGCGTTCCTCATTTTCCACATAGAAATCGCCGTCACGTACCATAAATACCGCATATCCGGCCTCTTCCAATTCTTTTTTCAAAAATAATGCAATTGCTAAATTAGCATCTTTTTCATACAATCCCTGTCGGGTACTTCCTAAATCTTCACCGCCGTGTCCTGCGTCCAAAGCAATCACTTTCTCCGGTACCGGTGTCGGACTTGGAGTAGCGGTAGGAATTGCAGTAGCATTTACCGCCGGAACTACCGTAGGCATAGGGGTGCTTTCCTCTGTTTCGCCACCTCTGTTAACAGAAGCACTGCTTTCGTTGTTTCCTGTTACTGTATTGTTGTCCGGTACATTGGTAGAAACTTCCGGGGACACAGTCGCCGTCACAGCCGGAATTGCATCCTCCGCGTTTTTCTCTTCCTTCTTTTCATCCATAATTACCTTTATCAGTCCAACGATAATTAATATCAGCAAAAGTACGCTCAATGCAATGGTAATTGCCACCTTCCTGCGATATTTCTTTCGTGCATTAATCCGCCTTTGGACAAGATAATTCATATCCATTGTGAATCCTCCTTGTTTTGCGGAGCAAACTATCCGCCCGCTTGTCTCTATTTGTATTCAATGATTTCTTCCATCAGCAGGTCAAACGGCGCAGGGCCAAGGGACAACACAACTTCGTGGAACTTCTTTAATGTAAAGTTATCACCCCAGTATACTTTTGCCACGTCCCGCAAATTGATAAATTCTCTGTAGCCAATGAAATAACTCAAGTAATTTGCAGGTTCTTCCACAACATATTCAAAGATATCCTGTGCCGCTCCCTGCAGTCCGTAGAAGCTTAAATACTGGCTTACTTCGTTTACTCCCCAACCCTTGTAATGAACACCCATATCCACATACGCGGAAATACCAAGACTGGCAGAACCGTTTAGCATCAGTACTTTTGCCAAATCATTGTTCAGGCCGCCGAGATTATATGCATAATACTCCACATAGGTTGCCCAGCCTTCCGAATAACCCTGACAGGAAAACAGATTACGGACAATCGGCAAATTCTTTGATGTTGTATATACATTTTGATACAAATGTCCCGGATAACCTTCATGAGCCATCGTAGTATATAAATCCTGACTTACCTGGGACTTATTAATATAAATCGTATTATTTACCGTATCATCAATCGGCGGTGTCAAATAAAATGCCGGACTCATATGCTCTTCCATAGACGGGTGTACATATTTTATTGTGTATTTTGCTTCCGGTAATTCCGGGAAGTCCTCTTTGATTTTTACAATTAAGTCTTCCAGAATTTTGTCCGGTTCTGTTTCGCAGAAAGAATAAGTATCCCACTCATTAATTACGTTAGGATTCTTCTGCATAATCTGCTGCATGGAAAGCAAAGAATTATAAACGTAACGGTCAGTATCTTCCATCAGTGCATCTACTGTTTTTGCAGAACCGGTCATGCTTCGTACCAAATATTCATAATATCGGATACCATCTTCAAAATAGTAGAGACCCTTTTCATTTTTTCCCGTTCCCTTTAATGCCTCTAAACCGTCTATCAGTATCTGATATGCATTCACCAGCTCTGTCGTAATCAATTCCTTATTTCTAGCAATATAAGTCTGCTTTTCCGCGTCTGACAGTCCTTCAACCGCATTGATTTCCGTCTCAAAAACATCCAGCATATAGTTATCTTCCGGTGTTTCGATGAACTGACGGCACTGGTCAATAATTTCCTCTGCCGCGTAATCAGACATAAACAGGCCGGCTTCTGACTTCGCCTGCTCAAATTCCACCAGTTCCGCAAACATCTCATCCACCAACGCCACCAGGGCAAGATAGTCCTCTACATCCTGTACTGTGCGGAATTTATACTCCGCTAAAAGTACCGGCAGCTGTGCCTGATAACCGGTTACCGGGCCAAGCACTTCCGTATACAGAATTAAGTCCTGTACTGAAAGCTCTGTATCGATATAATCCATCATAATATCGTATGTAAACTGCTGTTCTTTCGTTAATTCCTCGTAATTGAAGGCTGCTATCTCTTCTTTTAATTTCTGCATCTCCCCATACGACTGCTTCATTTCTTCTATATCGAAGGAACCCAAGCTTGGCTCATACTCCGTAATACCAAAATTTTCCGGATGCGCCAGGGTATAATGCAAATTGATGGTGTTCAGTTTAATTTCGTCTAAAAACAGCTGCTCGGTAAAAGCATCAAACAGTTCTTCCGTGGTTGGAGCCGGTGTCGGGGTTGGTGTGGAAGTTGCTGTTGGTGCAACAGTTGCTGTAACCGCATTTGGCACTGCATTTTCCGTGTTCTGCTGTTTTCCGCAGGCTGCCAGCATTAATACACCAAAGGTTACCAATAAAATTTGAATTTTTTTATACTTCATTATTCTCCTCTTTTCTGTCGATTTTTCTGAACGTATTCTACGTCTCTCGTATTCGACATTTTTTGCTATGTTTATACTTCAAAATCCATGCAGGATCTTGTTTTTGTAAATGGACGGACCTGATTATCTGCCACTTTCACATGCGCCGGATGACTCGCATAAGTCTTAAGCGCGTTTTCGTCTACAAATGTAGAATCAAGCATCACATCTGCATTGGAACTTGCCAGACATTCCGTTTGTACTTTGATGTCGATTAATCCCGGAATTTGTCCTGCAAGCCCTTCCAAACCTGCCTTAATTCCTGCTTTCACCGCTTCTTTTTCGGCACCTTGAAGTTCCTCTTTTAATTGCCACAAAATAATATGTTTAACCATAAAAAAGCCTCCCACTATAATAGAATCAAATTTACCCAATTTACTCTATTATAATAGGAGACTTCAAGAAAAACAAGTCTTATAACACTATAAAAATCTTACATTTATATCACCGGAGATAGTTTTTGCTTCAATTGTTTTTGTCGGTACCGTACTCTCAGACTTTGTCTGTCCATAAGTAGTACTATCGCCGGACACACTGTGCATCGATACCTGATAAGTTTCCAGGGCTTCTATGATGCGGATTTCCACATCGCCGGAGGTACTGTTTGCAACTATATCCGCATCATGACGGCTTTCTACAGAAACCTCACCGCTTTGGGACTTTACACTGTACTTTTTGTAATCTGCCTTTATACTAATATCACCACTGGCGGTATTTGCTTCCAAAGAATCACCGTGGCAATCGTTGACATCAATATCACCACTGGCAGTACCGAGCTTCGCATGAGCTCCCTGAATGGCATCTGCAGAAATATCACCGCTGGCAGTACCGATTTCCACGGTTGCGGCCTGTACACACTTTATATCTGCGTCACCGCTGGCTGTTCTTACTACCAGGGTTCCTACACCATCCACACCTTCCAGTCGGTCCACCCGGCAGTCTCCGCTCTTTGTAGCTACCGTAACATTTTTTGAAATGGTTTTCACTAAATGCACATCTCCGCTCATAGATTCTGCGCTTATACGGTCACACACCAGATAATTGGCGTTAATATCGCCACTCTTAGTATGTAGGGCCAACTCTACCGGTGTTATCTCGTTCAATTCCATATCGCCGCTGCTACTGCCGGCTTCCACCAGTACTACACCTGCCGGGAGAAATATTTCAATTTCAATCGACGGGGACATGCTGAACTGGAAGAATCCGCTTTTCTTTTCTGTTTCCTGGTTGCGGCGTACTCCTACATAGAAGGTATCTCCCTCCTGCTTTGCATAAAACGGATACAGCATCGCTGTTTTGTGGGAATAATAGTGGCAGACTGCTCGTGGCTGGGCATCCTGGGTGGAACGGAACGTCACATCTGCAAAATCAGCATCCAAAACGACTCTGCGACAACCTTCCACGCCCTCTCCGGACTGCTCCACATTCGGTTCTCCTTCCGCATCCTTTTCGCTACCCTCATAAGTGTAGGAACCATCCCCATTATAAGTATAATAATGGTTCTTCTTCGCCTCTTCAAAGTGATACTCCATCTTTTCCGCTGCATCTTCAATTACCTTGCCGGCTTCCTTCATGACAGTATCAAAAACCTTACCAAATTTTTTCATGGCAGCATCAAAGGACTCGGCAAAAGATTTTTCCTGAAAATAGGTACCGGACTGGGAGGCTCCCCGGAAGCTATCGCCTTCCTTCCCCTGTTCTCCGCTGCTTGTGCTGCTTTCTGCTGTCTGAAAACCGTTTCCGGCGCCCTGCTGCATTTCACGAAGCTCATCTGCCAGGTCTTTAATGCTGCCCAGCTCTGCAATTACCTGCTCCTCTGTTTTACCATTTTCCAGGCCGACGCGGAAACGTTCTTCATAATCACTGACAATTTCCTGTACCAGTTCCTCATCAAAATCACTTAATGCACTCTGTAAAGCACCCATATACTCTTCTTTTTTCATTATTATTTCTCCCTTCTTACTCTGCTTCTACCAAGCGGCCCACCGCTGCTACAAACTCGTTCCATTCCTGCGCCAGCAGTTGTTGACGCGTTCTTCCTTCTTCTGTTAAATGATAATATTTTCTTGCCGGTCCTTCATCCGATTCCACCAGATAGGTTTCCACCAAAGCCTCTTCCTTCAGACGCTTCAGCACCAAATAAAGCGTTCCCGGTGCTATTGCCATTTCCTGCGATACCGCGTCTGTCAGCTGATATCCGTAACGGTCCGCATGTTTTAGCTGGGACAATACGCAAAGCTCCAGGGCACCCTTTTTAAATTGTGCGTTCAATATATTTCCCTCCTTTTTCATGAATATTTTGTTTTGATGTGTATATCTTACCACAAGCTATTCTATAATGCAATATAGTTTTCATTAAAAAATAATTAGAATAGCTACAATATATTTACTATCTTCCATATATGCTCTGTGATATCTAAATTTTGATGAATATCTCTCCAAATACTCTAATTACCTCTGTTATTACAAATAATCAGATATATTAAATATTGCTTTTCTATAAACTTGGAATTGCTGAATGGAGAAGACTATGATAAAATAAGTATAAAATTCTAAATAAAATAATTATAAGTAATTGTATTCATTTTTTAGATGATAAAAAATCAGAAGCCGTTTTGAGGTTTATGGTACATTCAATAAAAGCATATGTATCGCAACTCCAAACAAAAATAGAAAAAAATTTGGTATTATCCAAAGAAATATTGGAAACAATCTATAAAGCTATAGGCAATCGCTTTCTTTTAACGTAATCTCATAGATAACTGTATGTATGACAAGTAATAATTTTTTTATTACATAATTCGAAACATTACAATATATTTTATATTAACATTCCAAATTACAAATAATTAAAGGAGGATATAGGAATGCGAGTAATTAAACCTGAATACAAAATAGTCGACGACATTAACGGGCGGGAAATGCTAAAAAAGATTGAGGAAATAGGTCGTGTGTGCTATAAAAGCGAAGCAAACATCACTGATGATTCTGCAGAGAAGTTTGTAGCAAATATAATTAAATCTGGACATGAATCAGTAATAGAACACGAAAAAGTCTCTGTTCGGATTATCTGTGACAGAGGGGTTAGTCATGAAATAGTTCGTCACCGAATAGCTAGTTTCAGCCAGGAAAGTACTAGATATTGCAATTATAGCAAAGATAAATTCGGCAAAGAACTAACTGTTATCAAACCACTTTTTTGGAATGAAGACAGCACTGAATATCAATTATGGTTAGAATCTATGAGCCGCATCGAAGAAACATATAATAAACTGATTGAAATGGGCGCACGTCCAGAAGAGGCTAGAAGCATTTTACCTAATAGTTTAAAAACAGAAATTGTTGTTTCTATGAATTTAAGAGAATGGCGCCACTTTTTTAAACTCAGAACATCAAAGAGAGCACATCCTCAAATGCGAGAAATTGCCTGTGAATTATTAAAAGAATTCAAACATATTGTCCCTGTAATCTTTGATGATATAGACTGTGAATAACCCTTTTCGGAACACCAAGTGCTTCCCCATACTAGATTCTGCTTCATATCCTAGTATGCGGGAGCATCTGTTCTCTTTCATGAGTGTATGAAATTTTTTCTGTAAATTAAATATTTAGCTTAAAGGTCTTCTGTGATAAAATAATTTTATCTAAGGAGGCCTATAATTATGGCAAGAGAAAGGGAACCCATACACAAAGTACAAATGACAGAAGGAAAACGAAACATCAACCGGCATCTTCTGGAGGAATATGACATCGAGTCTGCACAGGATATCCATGATGTCTCAAGGATCTGCTTGGCGGAACCATCAAGGAAATGATAGAAGCTGAGATGGATGAGCATCTTGGTTACAGTAAATCGGAACGTTCTGACAGCGGTGATTACCGTAATGGTTATAAATCCAAGCAGGTAAACAGCAGTTATGTAAGCATGGCGATTGATATTCCACAGGATCGACGCTCCACCTTTGAGCCACAGGTCGTTAAAAAGCGTCAGAAAGACATTTCCGACATCAATCAAAAGATTATTTCTACATGTATGCCAAAGTAATGACTACAAGGCAGACTTCGAATACTCTGAAAGGTATCTATGGCTTTGAAGCATCCAAAAGATTTATTTCTGATGTAACATATAAAATCCTGCCACAGATTGAAGACTGGCAGAATCGTCCATTATCCGAAGTATACCCGGTTCTCTTTATTGACGCCATTCATTATTCCGTGCGGGACAATGGCATCATTTGGAAGCTGGCTACTTATGTAATTCTTGGAATTAATCTAGAAGGACGTAAAGAAGTTCTGACCATTGAAGTAGGAGAAAACGAAAGTTCCAAGTACTGGCTCTCTGTTCTGAATGAACTGAAGAACCATAGAGTAAAGGACATATTGATTCTTTGTGCCAATGGCTTAACCGGTATCAAAAAAGCCATTACAGCAGCTTATCCACAGACAGAATACCAGCGTCGCATTGTTCATCAGGTAAGGAATACACTGCAGTATGTGGCAGATAAAAACTGCAAGCAGTTTGCAACAGATTTAAAGACCATCTACCACTCTGCTACAGAAAAAAAGGCATTAAAAGCCCTGGAACGGGTAACAGAAAAATGAACGAAAAAATATCCGAATTCAATGAAAAGCCGGAAACAGAACTGGGATGTTATTTCTCCAATCTTCAAGTTTTTTGCAGAGGTACGTAAGATTATTTATATCACGAATGCTATCGAAAGTCTCAATGCGACCTATCGCAAGCTGAACTGTCAACGGAACGTCTTTCCGAGTGCCAGTGCCCTGCTGAAAGCCCTGTGCTTATCCACGTTCGAGGCGACCAAGAAATGTAGCATGCCGGTACGGAACTGGGGCCAGGTTTACGTGGAACTGAGTATCATGTATAAAGGACGTCTTCTGGAATAGGGCGTAAAAATCCGTATTCAGACAGCCGGGATTTCTCGGCCGCGCTTGACATGTTCGAAAAGTACTGTTATATATAAAGCAAGGTCAGAAAGCACTGAAACAGCGCCTTCCGACCTGACATTATCATAGAAGATTAGTATTTACAGAGTTTTTCTCACACACCCTCTTTCATTTTAGTGTAGTAGTGACATCTTGCTAAAAAAACTTGTTTAAAATTCTATTATAATGTATATATTTTCTTTAACTTTTCCTTACAAACTATACAGTCTTTTTCATCTAATTCACATAATTGAATATTCACCTCTGCGAGCGAAAATCTAGAAATATTTATTTTTCCCTCTGGATTAGACGTAGATTCACTGTTTATTAAATTTCTATTACAAAATAATGATAGCACATAAAAGTCTGTGCATTTCTTTAATTTATCATTAGAATTTATTATTTCGTTTATATAATTAAAAGTAGGCATTATATCACATATTAATAACACTTTCTGAAAATCACTATATTCATTCCACAAAGCTTTTTCCAATTTAATATGTTCATCGCCCTTATGTACAGAAGGATAAGAATGGTATATCACATTGTTCGCAATCCAACAATCCAATAAACTGCTCCCAATAATATTCCCCTCCATTCCGTATCCTAGAACTACTTGAACATCGTTAAAATTCTGATTATACATCTCCATAATGCATTGTTTAATATCAAATAGAATTTCTGTATTACCCAAGAATGCGGCAATATTAATCCACCCTAAGGTTTTCTTTCCCTTCTGCCAATGAAAATGTCCTTCTCGATAATTAGAATCTTTTTTTAAATGTTCAATCAAAAAATCTGATTTTTCGCAAATTACAACATCTTTATCAGCTAATCTGATTTCTGATTTTTGTTCCCCCTCAGTCACAAGCGGCAATTCACCTGCATTTTCTGTACTCCCTTTTATATCGGATTGCGCAATAGGCAATTTATGTACATATTTTGAACCACTAACTTCCTCCCAGTTTTCGGCCATATATGCGTAATCATGTAAGTCAAATTCATCTTTTTTACAAATCGCCAAAGAAAAACGGTTAACATATGACGTCCCATTATCATTTGATAGTACTTTTCCCAAGCTTCCAATTTCAATATATCTATGAGTCTCTCCAGCATCCCCTATTACATCCAATTTACTTTCAGAAGTATGATGATGTCCATATATAAAAGTATTTATTCCTAATAAATGTAACGTTTCCTTTACCACTTCTGCATTTTCTAATGTTGCCAATTCCCTATTTCCCGTATTCGTAAAACTATGATGTGTCGCTACATATATATTCTTATTTCCTTGTTGTATAAGTTTCTCAAGCTCATCCCTTAATTTTGGCACATCTATATATCCTATATGATCTGTCTCTAAATGACTTTCCTTAACTAGAGAATTTACTCCTACAATTACAACCTCTGCTTCTGTAATGTTTATGTGATTTAAAACTGCTCTCTTGACATCAAATTCTTCTATTTGATAAAATTCTTTGTAAAATGAAATGAAATTTTCCAATTTTATCTCATACAAACTTGAGGCTTTTTTAGCATCTATTCCATTTTCATCACAGTAATTATCCAACTTAGCCCGATTAATGTCATGATTTCCTGGCAACAACAATATATTCTTTTTGTCTATTTTCAAAGTTGCACATAGCTTCTGTAAAATATCTAAAATATCTGCATACTCCTTTTTTTGTGCCTTATCTACAATATCTCCTGTGATAACCAGATATTTAAATTTTATTTTTTCTTTTTGTTCCAAATTCAGCAAAAAATTTTCCCATTTTTGATAATACTCATTCTTATTATCCTTACATAATTGCGATTTACTTTTATTATCTGTATAATGAATATCTGAAATAAATAAAATTGCACTATTATTTGTCACAACCATTCTCCTTCTCACATATATCACATAAATCTGTTTTTATTTGATAGCCAATCAAGTTCTGCTCTTTCGATATTGTATATAATGAAATTCTATTTTGGGGTCTTCTGTATATTGTCTTAATATCTACAACGCATAATTCTGCACTTACTTTCCCACCAAAATATTCAATTATTGTCCTGGCACGACCAACTTCTCCACCTAAACATATTACATCAGAAACTATCACATAATTTTTATTATCCCAGATACTTTTCTCAAAATGTTTTCTATGTACGTTTTCCATAGGTCCTAAATGATCAAGATAAATCATATCAATATTAAACAACTGTGCAAGTTGTGTAGATATGAAACCTCCATTCATTGTATGAAAAAACAAACACATATCCACGTTTCTTGTATAATCCTGCGATAAAATATTCTGTTCTATTAATTTCATACCTAAACAATAAACCCCGAACCTAAAAAATCTAGGATTACTTTCAGCTAGGTCTTTTACATTAATATATTTAGATAAATAGACAGGAACTGAGGTATGTTGCTCATCGTCATGTGTCAAGTCAACTGTACAATCTATGATACTTTTTGTTAATTTATTTTCGAAAATCTCCATAGATTTCTTCGTCAACTCAGAATATGTCAATACTCGCCTCGATGTTCCAAGCATAATCGATACCATATTAACATCTTCCTTCAACATGCTAATCTTTTCACCTAAATACATCTTATTAAAAATATCTCTATGCAAATTTAGTAGATAAACATTTCTTTTATGAGCACAAAACTGTCTTTTTATAAAACTTACAAACGTAATTATATTATTACTAGAAATATCATCAATCCTTGCAAAATTAATGCAAAGATTTTTGTCTTCGTAAGGATATCCGTAAATATTACTAAATATATTAGCATTTGCTTTTTTGCAATAAATTCCTTGTTGCTGACGAGAAGCACTTTTTTTATCTTCTTCATCTTCTTCCATAAAATTATTTATACCTGTACCCAAGGCACACTCCGCATGTATATTGATATAATAGGTACTTTCATCGTTAAGTATTGAATATAGCATCTCTTACTCTCCTCTATTTATTGTGATTTCAATCCTGACCCCTTGAAATCCAACATTAAAAAGCTTTATCGGTGAATATGAATCCTCACTGTATCTCTCTAATAAGCATTTTACACAAGCAGATATATCTTTTTTATTTTCATTTTTTGTACAATACTTACATCTGTTACAAGAGAAAATTACCTGTGTGTTCCTATACTGTATCTTTAGTATACCATTATTATTTACTACATTGTTTTTTAAGCTCCATAAGTCTTCTCGTTCTTCCTTAAGATGTTTTTGATATGAATAATTTAATGCGTTCATAATCACCAAATAATTACGAAATTTCAGATCTATATTATCAGAGCCAACAAGTGTAAACAACTCACGTCCAGCTTTTTCAAACGACTTCTCAAATCCAATTCCAGAATCCGCCACACTTATATTTGTTCCGAATCTATCTGATGCCACATATGTAAACGAATAGGATTGACTATATATTATCGCATTGGTTTCAATTTCTGCAATTGAACTTATTGTTGTATCAATGACACTTTTGGGTAATTGATTTGTATCGCTTAATATATTTTCATATATTACTTTCGTTCTATCAAATAGACAATCAAATATAAAATTCCTTCGTTGAACTAAATCTTCAATCTTGTCCGCATCCGCATATTTTGTATTCGTAAATGATATTTTATGCAAATCTCTTAATTCTTTATATCTCCAGCTCTCTAATACTGTTTCATCAAAATTAAAAATATGCAATTGCTTACATATGCTTACAAATCTACTACAAATCATAAAGTTAAGCAAATCGGAATCCTCTTTAACTAATATATCTATGGGATGCTTATACAATTTTCTAAGATAATCACCAAAAGATAATAAAACAGGAATTGCTGCTGGTGATATATATTTAGTTCCTCTCAAATCTAGTACCGGTTGAACATCTACTTGTGATTTGTAAATCTCTAAAAATTTACCTAATATGTCATTATAAAAATTATATGTTGAAAGTTTCTCATCAAAAACAATTAAATTATCCATAAATCCTCCTAACATGAAAATTTTCCACTATGCCACATTTATTATTTATATCACTAGTCATTTAAATCATGGCCCCTGTTTGTTATAAACTAATTAAGTTTTATAAGATTTATTCTATCATGTTTCTCTCCCTTTTTTTGTAACGTTTCAAGAAATTTTCTATTTTAAGTTCAAATTTATCTGCATATCCTCAATCATTCTAATCATTATAATTGCAAATCTCATTCTTTGCTCAAATTCATTTTGTGCACGTTAGAAACAATGCTATATTATAATGTGTTACATTCCTAAACTGCATAACCAAACACCTTCTAGCCTTGTCAAAGATATATATTATTTATCTTCCACCACTCGCATTCCATCCTCCAGATTCTCGCCAAACACCACAACTACTTTATCCTCTGCCAACAGACCATTCTTAATCTTAACATAGCCATCCACTTCTCCGGCAATCTCCACGCTCTTAAGCCGCACCACTTCATAGCTGCCGTAAGGCACCTCCATTGTTTCCAGCACATACACCATGTTGTTCTGCACCGCCTCTTTCGGAATCAGAAAATAAGTTCCTGTGGTGATAATTTCACGTTTTTTCCCATTCACTTCCCAGGTTTGCATAACCTCTTCCTGGTATGACTGCGGACTTACCACCGACACATTTTCCCGGAACATTCTGTCTATCTTTTGATGAAACAGCGTGCCAAACAGCATCAGTCCGAAGAACAACGCCGTCAGCGCACATAATACGTTTTTTCGCATAACCTTCTTCTTCATTCAGCTATTGCCTTTCTCTACGCCTTCAAATGCCCCAGCCCCTCCGTCAATTCCTCCTCATAGAAACCGTACAGAAGAAGCATCGGTATCATGCAAAGAATACCCACTGCAAAAATCAAATGGCTGTCTGCCGAGGTAAGACTTTCCGCCAGTACGGACAAAGGCTTTAATGTTTCTTTCTTCACAAAATACAACGGCTGCTCTACTATATTAAAGCCCTCCGCAAACATGAACACGAACACTGCCGCAATGCAGGCCCGTGTCTGGGGCAGAATTACGAAGCCCAGGATGCGAAACACGGAACCTGTTTCCATGCGCGCCGCTTCAAAGCCCTCGTAAGGTACAGAGTCCATATACTGATACATGAGGTAAATAGCGAAGGGCGAGGAAAGCATTGGAAGAATCAGTGCTCCCGGCTTGTCCAGTAAAAACAAGTCCCGAAGCCCGATATAATTTGGCAAAAGTGTGGTCTGCAAAGGCATCAGCATGAGTAACAAAAGCACAAACAAGATGCTTTTTACATGCTTTACTCTGCCAAACTTTAATCCCATTGCTGCCAGCACTGCCACCACCACCGCACCCACACCGATGGCCACCGCAACAGCTAAGGAGAACCAGAACTTCGGGTAAAACCAGAACTCCTCTACTAACACGATAAAAAAATCTGCATAAGTTGCTTTTGTAATGGTAAGTACCACCGGCAGCAACAGGCAGACAGCTATTAAAAATTGAAAAAAAGCTATCAAAACTTTCCCTACTCTTCTCATACTTCTTTCCCCCGCCGTTTCATTCCGCACAAAGCAATAAAGCCTGCCAGCAACAGTGTAATCACCACCGAAGCCGCCGCCATGGACTGATAATTCAGCTTCAGAAACTGGTTGTTCATGTAATATTGCAAAGTATAACTGTAATCCGGCGGATAATTTGCCCCATAATACAGGTAACTTTCCCTGAAAGTTCGGAAGCAGTACACCATGCCCAAAATCATAGTAAACTGTATGGGCTTTGAGCAGACAGGCAGGGTAATGCAGGCATGCATGGCCACCGGTCCCGCCCCGTCCATTCGGGCTGCCTCATAAATCTTCGGCTCCACGGAAGAAAAAGCCGCCACCAGAATCACCACACCCATGCCGATGTACTTCCACAAAAAGATACTGTAAATGGGCAGTGGAGATTCTACCTGTTCAAATATCAGCAGAAAGGCTGCTACCACGCTGACTGACGGCAGAAGCAACGGCAAAACGGAAAGTTTCCGCACCATTCGTCCCACCCTTCCACCATTCAGGCTGAACAGGGAAATCAGGATGGAAAATAGCAAAAACAGCGGTACACAAATGGCAATCAGTTTCAGGGTATTACTGCACGCCAGTTGAAAATACTGATTAGTCAGTACGGCTTTGTAGTTCTTCAGCCAGACAAATTCCTTCTGGTACTGTCCCTTCAAAAAAGAATAATAAATCACTTTCAAAAAGGGCAGAAAATAAAATAACAGCAGTCCTGCCGCCGCAGGCAGGATGCACAATTTCAATTTCGTAAAAAATTTCAATCCAGAAAAAGCTTTCCGTTTAATGACCGCCGCCCCCTTATTCTCCGTAATACATATTAACCACGCGGTTCAGTTCTTTAATGACCTCTTCTTTGTCCAGGTCCTGTCCCACAACATAGCGATAATAGCTTGTAAACAGTCCGTCTGGCATGCCGAATACCATCTCGCCATTACGATATAATCCACACACATCCTGCACTACCGTATCCGTAGAGTAGCACTCCAGATCCGACGATAGATAGGTTTCCGGGTTGGCAATGCAGGTCTCGGACATGTCCGCTACAAATTCCAACACTTCCTCTTTGTTTTCGGTATTCGGATTCAAAATCAATAAAGTAGCATTCACCTGCACCGGTTGCTCTTCCTCGGACATTCCCAGTGCGGTACATACCCGGACGCCCTCAGCACCCACATACTTTTCATAGTCCCAGCTGTAACCATCTACCTCATCTAGATAAACCCGGGCTGCTTGCCGCTGATATTCCAGATTCACCTGCTCTGCATAGGTCAGTGGACTGTTCTCATCATATATCATATTCCACGTATTAAACTGAATGCTGGAATTCCGATAACCGGTACTACTGTTGCTTTTATACTCTTCTCTGATAAATTCCATCATCGCACGAAATTCCGGTGTGTCAAAATTAACAGTATCCCCCTGCTTTGCTCTCCACAAATACTCTTGCAGCAAATGGTTCTGCATTGGCTGCAGATTATACCAGCCGGTTTCACCCGCACTGTGTAATGTCTTTGCTGCCGCACACAAATCCGCCATCGTTTGAATATCCCCGATAGACATCTCATACTTCGCCAGATTTTGCTCATTATACACCAAGCCTCTGGCATATAATTCCAACGGCAGCATCCAGATATCGTCGTTATAGGAGGCTCCTTCCCGCACGCATGGCCAGCAATCCGTCCAGTAGGCTGCAATGGTTTCCTCCGGAATCGGTAGATAGGCCATGGCGTCCCGAAGGGCCGTGGTCTCCGCCAAATCAGTGGTCATGACAACAAAATCGTAATCCCGGTCCTCTGCCAGCACCTTCAGGGCCAGCTCCTCCCAGGAAATCACCTCTAATTCGATGTTGTAACCCGCCCAGTCCGTAACAGAAAACTCACTGGTAATATAACCTTTTAGGGGCTCGTTTTGGTTAACAAAGGCAGACGGGTCAAAATGATATATTTTTTCCTGTTCTCTGTCCTGTATGTACAGCCTGCCTCCTGCCGCCTGTAAATATGACGGAGTATTGTAAACCTCCTGTGCGGCAAATCGAGAGGCAGCCTTTGGGTTCCTCGGGTCAAAGCACACATATTGAATGCTGTATAAACGCCCATAAAGAAGTCCTGTTTCCCTGGAACAGGTCATATCCGACAATTCATAGGTAAAATTACTGCGATACTTTTCCGACAATACTCCGGTATCCGCACGGTACTCCTGGAAACAATATTCCCCTGTCTGGTCCTGCAAATTAATCCAATATGCATCCTCCCCGGCGAACGCAATCTGTACCGGATTATCCACCGGCACACGCTCCATCATGCCGCTATCCGTATGATACACATACAGCAGTTTCCCCACATCACCAAAAGCGAGCAGCAGCACTGAATTTTCTCCTGCCTCCATTTTAGCAATACCGTTTGTCTCCTGAATACCCAGTAACTGACTTTCCCCAGTATTGATATCCACCGACATTAAAGTGCCTTTTAAGCCCCGATAGCAGTACAACGTGTCCCTGTAGATACAGAGTCCGCTTAAATCGGCAGCATCCGCAGGCTGTTCTCCGTAAAAGCCCTGCATATTTAGTTTGCCGTTATCCGCTGCCACAGAAAACTGCGTCACCGATGTACCATCCATGGTACACTGATAAATGGTGGACTCGCCACTAACGGTATAATAGTAATACTCTCCGGATTCGCCAATACAGTTTCCCAAAAGCCCCGGAATGGAAATTTCAGAAATGGTTTTATCTTTCTTTTCTTTTTCTTCCTCCAGCGGCTTTGAACAACCTGCAAGCAGCAAGCAAAGCAATGACACCGTTGCCATAAATCTGTATTTTTTGTAATGCAGCTTCATATCTCACCTATTCCTTATATAACAAATATGCTGTTAGAAATTATTCTTAACAACTGCTTATTTCTTAATATATCTGTCCGGTTTCGCCGGTCTCTAAATCATAATATAAAAGATGATATCCGTATTTACCATCTATATTTATCTGCGGAAGACAATATAATGCCTTTGGAGTCAAAAACATATAATACAAATTATCTGTATCTATCTGCCACAATAATTCTAATTCTTCTCCATCCCACTTAAAAATAAAAGTATTCATCTTATCCGGGATTGCCTCTCCTTCTTTAGCATCCCCATGCATTATTTTTTTGTAATAAACAGACTGTCCATCACTGACCACAGTCTGACCAGTTTGCGCGTTTAAGTCTGTAACCTCCTTCGTTTCCAAATTCCAAACCACACGACTGTCAGTTGATGCATCAACTACACTGATGTAACTTCCTGCCACCAAAGGGAAAACGCCTCTTTGATTAATAAGTCTTAATTTTTCGCCATCAAAATTTACCAAATACCCCTTCCAAAGCAACTCTGCATTTCCAACAAGAGAATAACTCAGATACGCATTGCAAAGGAAAGAATCTTTACTGATACCGGAGGACATCTGTGTAAATCCGATTTCCTCCCGCTTCAGAACCACCTCTGTTACATTGTCCTCCAAATCAAGTAACATCAAACCGTCCGGAGTATTGATAAACAGCCCTTCATCAACTATAGTAAACTCACCACACTTTGACTCATATAGATGTTCTCTTTCGCCCGTTGCAATATTAATTCTGTCTATGCCACATACCGCACTATTATAATACAGCCACTCCCCTTCAATTTGTAACATGGTTCCTTTATCTTCCGACAATAGCTGTTTATTTTCTCCCTTACAATCACTAACATAGATGCCTCCAGCACGCTCATCCGTAAAATAAATATTTCCCTTTTCATCATAAGTCAAATATCCATAATTTAACAAATTAGAATTCCTGATGGAAGCTTTCTCGTCTACATATTGATTAAACTCTGTCCAATTTACAGTTTCTAATGCGGCCAAGTATTCTTCAGCAATTACTTCCAACGCAGGAGTAGGAATCGAAGTAATCGTTGGTCCTAATGCGGAAATTTCGTCTGAATTATTTTCCTTGATTACTTTACTTTCTGATATATCATTTTTATTACAAGCAGATAGCAATAAACTCATTAACAAAACAAGAAGAAACTTACTAATTTTTTTCATTTTTCCCTCCTTCAAAAAAAATCACAGGCAAACATTTCATCAGCCTGTGATTTTTTATTTTTCATCTATTTTTAGTACTGACACAAACCGGTTTTTGTAGGACAAATACTGGCAGTATGAATTTCTATACATGCTCTTGCTGAATTAGTTGATAAGACAGCACCACAAGAAGAATTTGCACATTTAATTGTATGTAAATGGATTTCCCTAGTTTTGCTACATACTATTGTATCGCCACTTTCCATGTCTAACCATGTATGTGTTCCTGCACTTGCATTAGATACCCACGCACCACACATTATTATTTTATCTTCCGCTAAACATCCAGCCACGTGTCCTGCTGCATATACAGTACTGGTACTGTGCCACAACAAAGTCATTGCCATAGCAAGACAAGCAAACAGCTTCAGTTTCTTCATAACTAATTTCCTCCTTTTTGTAAAATATGATTACAGTGTTGTAATCATATTTTACAACAGGCCAACTTCCATGTCAAGATTTATCCCACATTTTTACTGTTTAAAAACTGTTAAGAATTATCTGAATCTTATCAGCTTAGTGAGGACAAACATAATAATTTGTTGTACTAATCAGCTCTCCCTGTTCAATAGCCCCGCAATCAGAGCATCTCTGTGCAGCATAAATATATATCGTACAACTGCCATCGGAATTGATCACATGCTTTTGTCGTTTCCCTGTTACCCAAGTATGGGTATGACCCGCTGCCACACTCACATCCCCTTCATATATTGGATAAATGTTGCCTTCTTCATCTATAAACTGACTTTCGTATAAAACCTCATATTCCAGTGAGTCATAAGGACCTTCTGCCCCATCCTCCACAAAAATAAATTCTTCATCCGCATCAAAGTCTTCCCAAGAATTCAATTTTATTCTTTTTGCATCCGGATATGCGAGTACCGTCCAGGAATCCGCAAAAAATACAATTCCGAGCAGCAGTACTGCCAGTGCTGTTTGAAGTTTTGTTCTTGTCCTTGGTTTCATAATAATTTTTATCCTTTCTTCCATTACTTTTGCATTTTCTGATAGTGCGCTGTAAAACAACGAAGACTTTACCACTGCCATTGTCTGTTCTAAAATCATTTGGGCATATTCCGCCCTGCTTGCTTTATCTGCATTCCTGATTACTGCTTCATCACAACAAATTTCAAAAATACGCTCTGCTTTTTGGGGCAACAGATATATCAACGGATTAAACCAGTGAATATTTACTGCCAGACTTACACACTGTCTGGTGAACACATCCCATCTCCGTATATGCCCACATTCATGTCGGAAGGTCATTTCGAGTTCACCAATACTCATACTACTGTCAAAGCATATTATAGGCTGTAACACTCCCATGGTAAATGCTGGTGTTTGCATATCATACAACCGAATCTTCCTCTTAATATTCTGTTCCATCCGTACCTTTTCCAAAAGCTCAAACACCACACCTTCCGTAATTTGGCTGGCAGTACTCAACAAGCCTTTTTTTCTCTTTAAATACTTGTAAATCCGAACAAGAAGTATTACTAATGCAATTAAAAACCATACCAGAAAAATCCCGATTTGCAGCTTATATGATTCATTAAACCGGATTTCTCCATCTACATCGCCATAATAATAAATATTCTCATAAACACCAGCGGAAACCAGTCGTGAAGGAATGTGTAAACGGTATATGACTTCCCGATACAATGGCTCCAGAAAAACCAACGGAACCAAATAATAGAATAACACACCCTTTAGCAATATATCCTGCAATTTATAGGAAAAAAGCTTTACTATTTTATTGTTTGTAATACAATAAAGCAATAATAGCAAACTGCCTGCAAACGACATAGTAAAAATGTACCTCAAGTTCCTTACTCCTTGTCCGTGTCCAATGCTTATTCTGTCAACATCTTCTTAAATAATACCTGTAGCTCTTTTTTATCTTCTTCAGAAATATATTCTTTTCCTGCCAGTGCCATACAAAAGCTTCCCATATCTCCACCATACAGACCATCTAGAATTTCACGGCTCTGCAGTCTTTGATATTCGGCTCTGGTACCGGAAGCCTTAACTACGGAACGGTCACGGGTAACCAAATTCATTTCCTCCAGTCGGATTAAAAAAGTATTTAAAGTCTGCCTTTTCCAGTTCTTCCCCCTTTCATTAAATAAATCTAATAAATCATGAGTTTTTATAAATTCTTTCTTTTCCCACAAGACCTCCATGATTTCTGCTTCTGTGTCAGATAACATGTACTTAAGAATCATCTTTTTTCCTTTCTGCTATTTTAAAAGCTCTTTTCTACTACATCCTTATAAACTTATTATAAGACATACTTGTAGTCATGTCAACAAAAAAAGGCACATAACGAACTTGTGATACGCTTCAATTCACTTTATATTTTGCGTCCTCTAGCATCTGCATATTATATCTGATAACCACCATATTCTTATCCTAGGTTACCATACTAGTTTGTGATTTTTTATACGACACTTGTTATGTCACAATTAACAAAATTCGCCCCAAAATATATTGATAATTTTTTCACATTTGCCACTTGAAAACGCTTACACATGGGTGTATAATGAGCAGGATGTTTATTTACTTATACTTTTATATTTCTAATTAAGAAAGTGAGAGAGAAAAAATGAAAAACTTAAAGAACAACAAGTGGTTCAGAGCAGCCATTCCGGCACTCTTACTCCACTGCAGTATCGGTACCGTATACTGCTGGTCCATTTTCAGTCAGGAAATCGCTGACTACATCGGACACACTAAGGGGGCCACCGAATGGGCATTCAGCTTTGCAATCTTCTTCTTAGGTATGTCCGCAGCATTTTTAGGTAATGTAGTAGAAAAGGACATCCACAAGTCCTCTTTAATCGCAACCATCTGCTTTGCAGGCGGTATGGCCGGTACCGGTTTCTTCATCTGGTACGGCGGTAAAAATCCGGGCAGCATCGTAGCTTTGCTTGGTATTTACTTATGTTACGGTCTTATCATGGGTATCGGTCTCGGTACCGGTTATCTTTCCCCGGTTAAGACTCTCATGCTTTGGTTCTCCGACCGTAAGGGTCTTGCTACCGGCCTTGCCGTAGCAGGTTTCGGTGCTGCAAAGGCTATCGCAAGCCCAATCATGCAGTCCATGCTTGCAAATCTCGGAGAAGGCGGTATCTTCAAGATGTTCTACATCTTAGCAGGTTCTTACTTTGTACTTATGTTCCTTGGCCACTTACTTCTTAAAAAGCCGGAAGGCTGGCACGAGCCACAGGGTAAGGATGCTAAGCCAAGCATCATGCAGGTACTTAAAACAAGACCAATCAGCAACTACGTTGGTATCTGGTTAATGTTCTTCTTAAATATTACCTGCGGACTTGCTCTTATTTCTCAGGAAAAGATGATTATTAAATGCCTTGGTCTTGCAGGCGCTGTTGGTATCATTTCCACTGTTTCCGCTATCTTCAATGCAGGCGGACGTCTTGGTTTCTCCGCCTGGGCAGACAAGATGAAGGACAGAAACACTGTTTATAAGATGATTTTCATCATTTCCATCGCCCTTACTGCACTGGTTATAGTTACCGGCGGTATCTCCAACGGCAATGGTAACATTCTTGCCATCGTACTTGTGCTTGCTCTTATCTTCATGGTAAACGCAGGCTACGGCGGCGGTTTCTCCAACGTACCAACCCTTCTTTCCGACCATTACGGAATGGGCAGCATCAGTGCCATCCACGGTATCACTTTATCCGCATGGGGCTTTGCAGGTCTGGTTGGTAACCAGATGGCAGCCTTAATTGTAAAGCACTTTGGTGAAGAAGTTGTGATTGACGGCAACACAGTAAACCCAACCGGTTACCAGTATGTATTATATGCAACTTTAGCACTGTATGCTATTTCTTTACTTGTAAGCCTCTTCCTGGTTAAGCCATCCGAGGCTGGTGAAGCAGTTCACGATCACTAATATAAAGAAATCGGTATTTCCGCGCACTCCCCGGCTACCGCTTTGCGGTCCCGAGGTCGTTGCTTAGGAAATACCGATTTTTTATTTTGCGTTGCGCTTTTTTAATTGTGAGGAGCTAGTATATCACGTCCCGATAAATCTTGTAACAGAATTCTACTTCTTCGTCTGTAAATTCTCTCAGTGAAAATTCTGCCGCCTTTACAATATCCATATAACGTTCCCATTCTTCCGGCCATACCACAGAGAAATTCTCCTTCAGGGCAGCTTCTAATTCTGCGTCGGTACAGCCTTTCTTTACCATACCGCTAAAACACAATTTCCGGTAAACCGCCCGGTTCAGCATTTTAATCGCTCTCGCATTTCCCCTTCGCTTTTTCTCTTTTACGATGCGTCGGTGAGAAATCTTTTCTAAGCGGAAGAAGTTATCAACCAATGTAGCCGGAGATAACAAAACCAGCAAAATAACAATAATTATAACTATAATCAGCAAACTTCTGAGTATAGTTTTTTTCCAACTGTTTTGCTCCATTCCCGATGGAATTTCCTGTTCCGGAAGGATTTCTTCTGCTTCTCCCTCGCCCTTTACTCCTTCAATGCCGGACTCATTCACTTGATTACCAAGTTCCGATATATCCACCATCGGCGTCGGTGTCGGAGTAGGGGTAGGCGTTGGGGTAGCAACTGCACCCGGAACAATGGTCGGCGATATCGCCGGGAGTTCTCCGTTTCCTGTAGGAACCGGTGTCATGCCCGGTGTTTCATCCGGGAACTCTGCACCATCCGTAGGCGACGGTATCAGCGTCTCCTCCGGTGCCATAGTCGGAACCGGTGTCGGTGTGTTGGTTGGCGTAGGAGTTGGGGTATTGGTCGGCGTTGGTGTCGGGGTAGGTGTGTTGGTTGGAGCCGGTGTCGGAGTAGGTGTTGGAAGTAACGTACTATAACCGGAGGTTACTTCCACCGGAACCCAACCGATGCCGTCCAAATACACCTCTGCCCAGGCATGAGCCTGATTATCCAAAATTTCTGCCGTAAAGTTCTTACCGTCTTCCTCAAAAGAGTTTCTTGAAACCACATAACCGGAGGCATACCTTGCCGGCACACCGAGTTCCCTTAAAATCATTACGGAAGCACTGGCATAGTGCATACAGTAACCGGTTCTGCTGCTACCAAGGAAGAATTCTATCGGGTCCTCACCCCAAGGAAGTCTTGGCAAGTCCTGACTGTAAGTAGTATTTCTTCCCATCCAGTCGGCTACAAAATAGGCTTTTGCAAGCCGCTCCTCATTTTCCGATTCCACCTCGCCGAGGCTTGTGCGGTTCAAATCCTCAGTTGCAAGCTCTGCTGCTATCTTTTTTACATTGGTCATATTCTCCGGAACGGTCAGATACTGCTCTACCACATAAGCTTCGTATCCCGGTTCCCAGTCATACGGAATACCCTGGGCAAAGTTTCTTAAACGGGTGTCATAGGTTCCCCCGTAAATCCACAATGTACCGGAGATTTCTTCCGTGCTTAACCGCTTCTTGTAATTGCCCTCTTCCTCCGCATATACACCATCCAGGGATTCCTCCATGAAATACGGAAGATAGGCCTTTATCGTATCCGGATTACAATACTCTATGTTAAAAGTTGCACCGGTGTGGTGCAGCGACAAGTGTTTTACGTTATATCTCTTTTTGATTTTTCCAATGCCCAGCGTACCCAGCTGTTCTGCAAAAACATCCGGTGCAACGTCCTCTGCCCTGCAAAATTCTTCCAAGCCGGCTGTGTTCCGTTCCCAAATGCCGTTCTCGTACACATCTGCATAAAAGCCTTTCAAATACATAGTTGTCAAAGGCTTTTCATCCATCGTAACCAGAAGGACCGGAATATCTTCAAATACCGGACTGCGGTTACTCAGCTGCTCATAATTATAATCCGTGATGCCAAGCATACCTTCTATCTTTTTTTCCACACCGCCCGGATCTTCTACCATACGCCATATTTTCCAGTCCGCCACGGAATTTGCTGTGGCCAGAACAACGTCCTCCGCTTTTCCGGCATATTCCGTTACTGCTTTTTCCGCAGATGCTTTTCCTGCTGCAGAAATCACAAGGCAAACCAAAACAGACAACAGAACCGGAATTCCCCAGCCAAACCGCGCAAACCACCCACGCTTTCTCTTTTTATCCTCCGAAGATTTAAAATCCGGACTGGTTTCTCCTTGATTTACGGAAACCAGAATTCCTATTGCCATCAACATGACTCCTTGTTCCGATGGATTGATTCCCATCAGAAGTCCTGCCGAAAGCAACAGTAGCGGAATCACAGTCATAACAATATTTCTTCCGGCGGCTTTTCCCAAAAAGAAGCAAAAAAGTATCGCTGTTAAAAGCGCAGTTTCAAGGAAAAAGCCGGCATACTCCGAGCTTCCTTCCGGGCAAAACCAGTCACTTTCAAAATATACATTCCAAGCTTCCAGGTAAGCATGGGCCACATTCCAAAAGCCGGACACCAACCGCTCTAATACTTCTTCCCGGAATACATAACGGACGGTGAACCAGATACCTGCCAAAAATACTCCCAGACGAATCAGACTCGCCGGAATTTTTTTTAAATGCACCGTTATTTCAAACACAACACTAAACAACAGCACCAGTCCTGCTGCCCGCAAAATATAGGCAGGGCTTTGTTCCGGCAATTCATATACCATTCCCACCATATGCCGGGAAGAATATAAAAACAACAATGCACAGAGCAGGTCAAAAACAACTGCCGCACCTACTGCCACCAGTATTTCCACGAAGTTTTCCCTATTCCATTGCAAATCCGCAGCATTTTTCCACTGCAATCCTCTCCGCAACTTCATTCTTTTGCTCCCATTTACCAAAATTTACAATAACAACTCTATTTGTCCCAGGGAAGAGCTAAGTTTTCTTCCCGAATACTTCACCAGTAATTCCTTTTCTTTATAAAGCTGCAATTTTTCGTCCACCGTCAGTGCCCACACATAAGGTTCCTGCCGGTACTTGTCCTTGTATCTTTGTTTGATATCTTCCCTGCAGCGCACCCATTGCACTCTCATCAGTACACCGATCATATAAAACAGACTTTCCTCATCATCCACCCGGATACGCACTACATCCGAAGATGCATTATCGTACCAGACCACATAATGAGGGCATCCGGCATCCATAATGGAAAAGGAAAGGCTTGCCACAGTTTCCAAAAAATATAACTGCTGCTTTTTCCTACCCGGACGATAGGACAAAAATAAAATGACCGGACATGCCTTCGGAAGAGAATACTCTTTTACTATCAGTTCATCCTGCTTTGCAGTAAGCTTCCAGTGCACGTTCTGCAAACGGTCTCCGGCCCGGTATTCCCTCACCTGGAACAACTCACTTTTATCGTATCCCGGCTGATTTTCGTCATACACATCTGCCTCACCGTAAAAGTTTTTGGTCGCCTGGGTAAGACGTACCGGTACATCATGAAGCTCCGGCATCACCTGAACAATGCCCTGCTTTTTTATCCGGATATTCCAGGACAGCACACCGGTAATATCATAAATTCTCAGTTTCCGCAAATAAATCTCATAATTTCCCGTATCATAAAAGGAAACAGAGCGGATATATTCACTTTCCCCTCTCGTCACTGCCGGCAGCGTCATATGGTATCGTTTTTTTCTTCCCCGCATCACATCATTCACTACTACCAGCGCCTGCAAACGGTTTAGCGGAAGCAGACAACGGTTTGTAATCACCAGCTTTACCAGGCTTTCCCGTCCCCGTTCCGCAATGCCTACCGGCACTTCGATATAGCCGCGGATTTTAAAGCACCGGATGATCATACTAAAAAAAGCCACCACAAATAATACTGCTTCCATAAAGAAAAGCAGCATCATTGCAGTGCTTTTATACATAAACGCAATATATACAGTTACGCCCATTATCAGCAGATAATTCCAAATACTTATCACGGTTTACTCTTTCCTCATATATGATGTCGGTTGCTTCACTTTTGCCAAAATCTCCTGCAACACGCCGGCTGCAGATACCCTTGCTACTCTTGCCTTTGTATTTAACACAATACGGTGTTTTGCTACATCCAGGAACACTTCTGCTACATCCTCCGGAAGCACATAGTCCCGGCCCTTTAAATATGCCCAGGCTTTCATCATGCGCACGCAGGCAATGGAGCCGCGGGGACTAAGACCCAGCTCAATATACTGATGTTCTCTTGTAGCCTGAGCAAGACTTGCCACATAAGAATACAGGCGGTCACTGACATAAACCTCTTCTACCCTTTCTTTCATGGCAGTCAGTTGTTCCAGAGAGAGCGCCGCATTTACCTGCTTTAAATCAGAGGTACTCTTTCCCTTTAAAATTTCCACTTCATCCTTTAATTCCGGATAACCCATGCTCATACAAATCATAAAACGGTCCAGCTGGGATTCCGGCAGTAACTGGGTTCCGGAGCTTCCCTTTGGATTTTGGGTTGCCATTACAATAAAGGGATCCGGTACTTTTTTTGTTTCACTGTCGATGGTAACACAGCCTTCTTCCATTACTTCCAAAAGAGCAGACTGGGTCTTTGGAGAAGTACGGTTAATTTCATCCGCCAAAAACAGGTTACACATAATCGCGCCCGGATAATATACAAAATCTCCGGTTTCTTTCCGGAACATGTTAAAACCTAAAATATCAGCCGGCATAACATCCGGAGTGAACTGCATACGATGGTTTTCCAGGGAAAGTGCCTTGGAAAAAGCCGTAGCGAGCGTGGTTTTACCAACTCCCGGCACGTCCTCAATTAAAATATGTCCGCCTGCTAAAATTGCGGCAAAAACTTTATATATGCAGTCATCCTTACCTGTTACTGCTTTTTTCACTTCATTTACTACCAGTTGTATCGGTTCATTAATATTCATTTTCCCGCCCCTCTCCTGTATTTTTATACATTTTTTATTCATTATAACATACTATTTTCGAAAATGAAAGCGTTTTCATAAATTTGTACTTTCTTCCTAGCTACAATCAAAAAACCGTACCTGAAACTTTCAGGTACGGCATTTTCCGTTTATGGTGAATTATTCTCCTATTTGTACATGCTTTTAAACATGTTATACACTTTGTAATACGCCGGTTTTGGCTGATAGTTACTATCAAACAACCGTGCATTGGTAGTATCGTTTGGCTGGTAATGGTCAATCAGTCCAAACACCGTAACATTCGTAATATTCGCGGTACCGCCGCCTTCTAAATCCTTATTTCTAAGCATAAAGAAGATATTTCCGTAAGCCTTTGCCTGCTCTTCAAACTGTTCCGGCGTCTCTTCATCCACACCGATGGAAAGCTCCGTAATATGAATCTCCAAATCCAACTCCGAAAACTTAAACAGTGCACTGCCAATTGTGGAAACACTAGGATAATCGATTCCCCAGTATCCTTGCATGCCGATGCCGTCAATGAGGCCCTTGTCCTTCAAGTCTTTACACAGGTTATAAATATACTGGCACTTATCGCTTTGATAGGTATTGAAATCGTTATAGAACAGTTTTACCCCCTCAGCCGCATATTTTCTGGCATAGGTAAACGCCATTTCCACATACTCAGGACCAATCGTGATATACCATGGATTTGCTTCACCCTCTCCATGCATGGTACGACAGCCAAAGTTTGTATTTGGGTCTGCACTGCCCGGGTCTACTGCTTCATTTACTACATCCCAGCAATATACTACACCAGGGAAATTCTCCTGCACGTGGGTCATCAACTGCTTAATATAGCTTTCCATACGGAACAGCATAGTCTCTTTATCCACATATGCGCCGTCATTGGTATATCCTTCCCTGAAAAACCAGTCCGGGGCCTGGGTGTGCCACACCAACGTATGACCTCTCATGCCAACGCCGTTATCCATGCACCACTGTAAGGTCGGGTCGATGCTTTCATAAGTAAGCACCGGCGCCCCATCACCATCCTTAGCATTTTGAATACTCTCGTTCTGTTTTAAGATATAGCAGCTTTTCATCAGGTTGGATAATGTTACGCTGTTGAAATGCTGTTTTACCAGCGCCATGTATTCTTCGGAATGAAGAGTTAAATTATCTAACGTACTACCGTTAATGCCTACACCAAACGTGAAAAATTTACTGCACATATCCTTTAAGGAAGCATCTTCCGGTGCTACGGTAGGAGTTGGTGTGTTGGTTGGAGCAGGCGTTGCCGTTGGTTCAGGTGTTGCGGTAGGTGCTGCAGCTTCCGTTGGAGCAATAGTAACCGTCGGTACCGGTGTCGGCTCTGTTTCCTGCTTATTTCCGCAACCTACCGTTGCCATCAACATAGCCGCTGCTGCCAGCATCATTGTTTTTTTCAAGCCTCTTCTAAGCATGTCTTTCTATCTCTCCTTATAAACAAAATTGCTGAAACCTGCCTGACCGCCGGATTCCTTGGTGGAATACATAAATAATCCAAAGCGGCAACCGGTGAAGTGGTCTAACTTAAAGTACATCTTATGGTCGGTACCAATCTTATTATATCCCCAACCCTTCTTGTACAGGAACTTAGCGGTGTCCTTCATGTTAGTGAAGTCAGCAATAGCCTTTAAGGTTACGGTCTCACCTTCCAGTTCCACTGCTTCCCATTCCTTTACCAAATCGTCCGGATTGTAGTCTGTCATGCCCGGCTTTGCAGCTTCTTTATTCTGCATTACCAGATAAGTCTTACCGTCTCTCTTAGTCACCGCTGCAAAAGCATAACAGCTCTGCAAAATACAAAGACCTGCATAGTCACCATCTTTCATCTTACTGAAATCTAAGGTTACTTCTGCGGCACAGCCCGGATACAGCATGCGCTGGGTCAGAGTATTTCTTGCTTTCACGAGGCTATCGCAAAGAGAGTCTGTTTCTAACCAGAGCACACCCTGTTCTTCATCGCAATGTACCAGGTTAAGCTCCGGCTCATGGTTAAACTGCCAGAAACTCTTATAGCCGAAGGAACCGTACTTTCTTGCCTCTTCCTCGGCAGAAAGCCCTGCTTCAAACTTAAAATCATCACTGCCTACCAATGGCTCATATGTATAATCCGGGCGGGTGGAGGTTACTTCAAAATCAAGCGGCACTCTGCCATGTACCCCGAGTACCGGATAATCGTTTTCCCAGGTCATCGGAACAAGCACCGGAATTCTTCCCACAGCACCTCTGTCCTGGAATAAAACCGCATACCATTTTCCGTCCGGCGTGTCTACGATACCACCCTGGGCAACACCGGAATTGCAGTAGCCCATATCGTCATTTAATACATCGCCGCCTACAAATTCCCCGTCTAACGAATCTGCTACAAAGCAGGCTTCCGTACGCTTCCATTCTGTTGCTAAGGAATGAATGAAGAACAGATAGTACTTGCCATTGATTTTATAAAAATGTGCACCTTCGTAGCCAAGAAGAGCTTCTTTGGTATCCTGTACTACTACCCGGTGTAAACCGCCTTCCTTTGGAGCGCTCAAATCCTCATTCAGCTCTGTCAGATAAACCGTGCGGTTGCCGTATACAATATAATTTCTTCCATCGTCATCAAACAGTAAGGAACAGTCATGATAGAAGCCCTCAATGGTACGCTTCTCCCATGGGCCTTCCACCTTATCTGCCGTGTAGAGATACGTTTTTCCTGTATCGTTTGCTACGAAACATACATAAAATTTTCCGTTGTGATAACGTAAGCTTGCTGCCCACATGCCCTTACCATAGGCATTGCCTTCCTTCAGGCACTGTGCCGGTGTACTGTCGAGGCGGTCATACACAAACGCCGCATGCTCCCAGTGAACCAAATCATAGGAACGTAAAATTTCACAACCCGGCATGAAGTACATAGTGGTACTTACCATGTAGTAGGTGTCCTCTACGCGGATGACATCCACATCCGGATAATCCAGTCTGGTTAACGGATTCTTAGCAGGAAACTGCATGGTACGGTCATAAGAATAGCCGCGGTCCACGGTTTCTTTCCGTGGTGCAAGTTCAAAGTAAACTACTGCATTTTCTTCCAAGGTAAAGCTTACATCCAGCTTTCCGTAGGAAGCAAATTTCAGTTCGGAGCTTACTCTTGGCTGTGCCGCCATCTGAAGAAGCTTTGTCTGCTCTGCGCTTAAATTCGCCGGCTCGCCCAGGTCATGCCACACCTTTAACGGATTGGTGCCCTTTTCATCTACGCTCTTGGTAAGCAGGAAGTAGTTCTTTGTTTCCGCATCAAAATTGAAGTTTAATTCCACACTGCGTCCGCTTCTTTGCAGGGTCATGTTCCAGCAAATACCACGATATTCCCCGTCTTCTGTTTTCATAATTACACAGTTGTCATCACGATAAACGCAAACCGCTGCCTTGTCCTTTAACTGCTTGTAAAAAGCAAAGGTCCAGAAAGTAGGCTTTGGAATACAACCGTTTGCCACTAAACCGAAGCCGCCGTGGAACGGTGTAAACGGAACGCCACGCTCTTCAAAAATATCTCCAAAGGTCCAATAGGAATAGGACTCGTTATCATCGCCGAGGCGGGATAACTGATGGGCAATATAGGCTGCATTCTGATTGGTGTCATGCAGCGGACAATTCGGGATATAGGACGTATTAAACTCTGTGATATGTATTTCTAATCCCTTGTATTCCGGGAAGCTGTCAATGATTTCCCTGGTGGAATGCAGGTCGGCAAAACCATCCTCCGGGTTTTCCGGATCTAAAAGCTCCGCATATCCGTAATGGCCAACATTGTCCGGGAACTTGGTTGCATAATGATGACGTGTTACAAAATCCACCGGAATTTTATTCTCCTGACAAAACTCCATAAAGGCCTTAATCCAGATACGGTCGCTACCGCCGCAAACTGCAGGACCACCCACGCGGAACCGGCTGTCCACCTCTTTTACTGCCTCAAAAGATTCCTTGAACAGGCGGAAGTATTCCTGCATGTCCGCCTTTTCCCAGAAACCGCCCAGATTCGGCTCATTCCAAACCTCCACCGGCCAGGTAACTACTTCTTCGGCCCCATAGCGGTCCATTAAATGACGGAGGGTTGCCTGCACCAATGCTCTCCAATCGTCATAAGACTTTGGCGGTGTGGTGTTGCCCTTCCAGTAAAAGATGGTCTGGGTACCGCTTGCCATCTTGTACGGCATAAAGCCCAGCTCGATAAACGGCTTTAACCCAAGACTTTTATAGCTATCCATTACCATGTCCAGGTAAGTGAAATTGTATTCTACGACTCTTTCCCCATCCATCACGGATTCCTGATAAATTGCCATGTCATCGCAAAACAGACCATGACCTCTGATATGCTTAAATCCGATGATGTCCTGCACCAGCTTTAACTGCTCCTGATACTCCTTCTGCAAAGCCAGACCCATGCGGCCGGTACCGATACAGAAGTCTACACCGTTATGGAATTTTACCCGGTTCTCCGGACAAATATTTATTGTTCTTTTCATAGCGGAAACCTCCTCACTAAATTTAGGTGAAACCTCTTCTTTTCTATAGTAACGCATTGACTTACCGCTTCCAATGATTTATACTTGTAACAAATTGATATATCCTTTTATTGTTATTTTTTCAACATCAGCTATTCAGGAGACTACTTATGAACGAAATTGATTTTATAGGCTACAGCGCAGTGCATCCCGTAGAATTTTGTTATGATATTCCATCCGGTTTTGACTGTTACTTGTTGCTGTTAATTACCTCACAGGCAGAACTCTTAATAGAAAACGAATTGCAGGCTGTTCCTGCAAATACTGCTATACTTTATACCCCGGGCAGTCGCATTTATTACCGGGCAAAAGGCGAAGAATACCGTAACGACTGGATCCGATTCCGTTCGGACGAATCCTTTGTGGAACAGTTTCCAATTAAAAATACACCGTTTCCCGTACGGGACCCGGAATACTGCCACAACCTGTTTAAGCTTTTAACCTGGGAGTCTTCCTTTACCTCCGCTAACAGCGAAACCACCATTTCCCACTTGTTGTGGGTTCTGTTTTCCAAGCTGCACGAAACAGCCGCAGAAGAAGTGTTGGGAGCGCACACACAGGCCCTGGTTCAATTACACAAAAATATTTGCAACCGCCCTCAGGCGCCGTGGAACATTACCCAAATGGCTGAGGAGCTTCACCTCAGTACCAGCCGATTGCAAACCCTGTATAAGCAGATGTTCGGCATCTCCTGCATGGATGACGTCATTCAACGCCGCCTGTACCGTGCCAAAGACCGGTTAAAATATACCATGACTCCTATCCGCGAAATTGCGGAGGACTGCGGCTACAACAACGTCGAACACTTCTGCCGTCAGTTCCGCCAATACAACGGATGCACCCCGGGCCAGTTCCGGAAGATTTCAGCAAATCAAAAAGAAGCAGACCTCCCTACTCACCTGACGTTAGGCGGCAAGGAAGCTGCTTCCCTCATGACGGAATCTTAACTTACTAATCCTATTCCTGTTGCCATGCGCTTTACAGCATGGCTTCAAACTTACGCACAGCTGCTGCCGCGCGGTCATATTCCTCCTCTGTTTCCAGATGTTCTAACATGGCAGGAATATCCGCCGGCAGTTTTTTGATTTCTGCCAGCAAGGTAAGATAATCGATGTTTCCCTCACCAATCAACACTTCCTCAAACTCTGCCACACCGGAATTCGGCTTCAGACGGATATCCTTCAAATGCAGGGTAACAATCCGGTCCCGAAGCAGTTCAAAAGTGTGACAGATAAATTCCGTGTTATTATAAAGTCTGCGAGGATTGTTCATGGTATTGCAAATGTCTAAATGTACGCCGGTGGCAGGCCGGTCAATTGCATCCAAAAACCGTAAATACTCTTCCGGTCCATCCAGAAAATAGAACGGCATCATTTCGAAGGAAAGTCTGGTATGAGTAGGATTTACCGCGTCAATGACCCGTTGCATCACCGCCACGGATTCCTTGAAAAATTCTTCACTGTAGCCTTCCTTACAAGGACCGTCCCAATGAACTCCGCTTTTCGAACCTAAAATGTTCACGCAGGTGTCTGCCTCTAATGCTTCCGCCAGCCGCAGACGCTCTATCATGTACTGAATATTTTTTTCCGCAGTCTCCGGATTCGGGTCCAACGGATTGCACCAGGCACCCACCTCCGCAATGCGGATGTCATGCTTTTTCATTGCCGATTTAAAGGCTTCAATTTCTTCCGGCTTATCTGCCGGTAACCACCACGGACAGACTGCTGCTTTAAACCCCTTTGCCACATGGGCCAAGGCATACTCTTCCGGGTCTTTCCCGTTATAAAATACCGCTCCGCCTAAACGCATTATTTTGCTTCTCCTTTTCTTACACAATATCTGTATTCCATCGGGTCAATGGTTTTCACCCACTGTATCTGCGCAATCGGCACATGACAATACCCACCCGGATTTTTATCCAGATACTTTTGATGATATTCCTCCGCATCGTAAAAATGTTCCAGCGGACAGGCTTCTATAGCCAGCTTTACTTGCGTGCCGTCTGCACTTTCCTGATTCAATTTTTCTTCCAACTGCTGCAAAGATGCACGGATTACCGCCTCATCCTCACTCTCCGTAAAATAAATACCGGTGCGGTACTGATGACCTTCATCCTCACCCTGCTTGTCCACGGAAGTCGGATCGATAATCAGATAAAACAGGTTTAACAACGCAGACAAAGGCAGTTGTTCTTCATCATAAACCACCTTTACCGTTTCCGCATGCCCCGTGTTGTGATAACGTACCTGCTCATAGGTAGGATGCTCCGTATCGCCATTGGCAAAACCAACCGTGGTTTCCAGAACTCCCTTAATGTTTCCGATATACTTTTCGACGCCCCAGTAGCAACCCCCTGCCAAGTAAATTTCCCGCATAAAACACGTTCTCCTTTTTGTTCATAAAGAATCTGTTTACAGTTTACCTTCTTCTTTCAAAAATTGCAAGAACCCTTTGCAACCTGCTATCACATCCTGATAAGTTGCCTCAAAATCACCGGTGTACCACGGGTCTGCCACATCCCGTCCTGCTGCCAGCTGATGATTTGTTTCATAACCCGCAAAGCACAACAGTTTATAAATTTTGCCATCCGGGTCACCCTCGGCAATGCGGTTCATATTGCGGATATTGGCAGAATCCATGCCGATAAGATAATCATAATAGTCATAGTCTGCCTTTGTCATCTGCACTGCCCGATGAGGCACCACAGGGATGTTTTTCTGACGCAGCTTGCTTACGGTACCGTAATGAGGCCCGTTGCCGATTTCCTCGCGGCTGGTGGCCGCAGAATAGATTTCAAATAAGTGGTCGATGTGACGCTGCTTTACCATGTAGGTGAGGACGGACTCGGCCATTGTGCTGCGGCAGATATTTCCATGACAAACCATGAGCACTTTTATTTTATCCTGCATATCTTGGTATACCTCCGTATATCTTGGTTTTTCTAGGATTTATCACTGTTTCCAAACAGTTATACTTTTAACCTATCTTACCATATCTTGGCATAAATTACTATAACTTGGACGGCAAAACTTCCTCCGGCATCTTTGTTATTTCACTGCAAATACTCTCCTTTTATAATTAAAAAAACTGCGGAAGGTCCTAAGACCTTCCGCAGCCTGTGCTTAAAACCGAACCTCCGCACGCTTCAATGAAGCAGGTTTTCTACAAGGCAAGAAATTTTCATCCGCAATTAGTCTTACATTGAACATAAACCGATAATAAATAACCGATAACAGATATACCTTAACCTTGAACAGTAACTTCCTGATCCCATAATCATTGGAAGCCTTGTACGGAAAAACGCTTTAGATATCTACTTCAAACTGTACCGTTTGATTGTACTTATCCAGCGCCATTTGCATTTCCATAATTTTCGTAGAAACGCACTCATACTCCTTCTTTATCAATTCCAGGTCATAATTGATGTATCTATATTCCGGAACTGAATTTCTGGACATGTAAGCGTTTTGCTCCACTCTTGCCTTTGGGAGCTGCTTGCGCATCATATCGAGCACAGATTTTCTCTTATTCAGCTGCGCCATCTTGATGAGGATGGTATCAATGCTCATTTCCACATCTCCCACCGGAACCTTGGCAGTAGCATTTGCTACATTGAGCGCATGCTTGATAATTGCGATTTTTTCATCCAATTCTGCAATTGTGGCTGCAACTTCTGCATAATCATATTCCGGCACAACCGGTTCCTCATTAATTGCTACCACATATGTGCTGGATGCTTCTTCCTTATTCGCCCAAAAGGCCTTATCTTCCTCTAAGCTCCTAAGCAGCTTATTCGCATATGCCGATGTCATTGTCTTCATTCTGAATTTCCTCCGTTTCTTTTGTTTTCTAAGTTCTGCTATTATCTTACCACCTCGCACATGATTTGTCATTGAACCGGCAGTTTAAAAATTTTCCTATGGAACGAACAATATCCCCGGCAACGACGAGGATATCTTCAATACTTGTATGTAGTAATCTGCTTAAGATTACAAAATTGTCTAAGCTCGGTAAGGATTTGCCGGAAATCCATTTGTAGATTGCCTGCGGGTTTTCAAATCCCATGGCGCTCTGCACATCCTTTACGGTATAACCATTTTCTGTGAGCAGTTTCTTAATTTGTTTTCCTGTTTCCTTTTGCTGAATTGACAAATACATTGGTTCCATAAGTTTGTACCTCCTGTAAATATCTCTTCCATCCCAAACACGATTGTACCTAGATTTATATTATAACACAACTTTTTCAAAAAGTCATTAAACTTTTAGTTTAAAAATTCCGTTTATTAAAACCTTTCCCAATGCACTTTCTCCATCTTCAAATCTACCTCAGCATACCCGCTTGGACGCTCCGTCGGCACACCCACGGAAAGAATGGCTTCCAGTGCATAATTTTCCGGCACCCCAAGCAGCTCCCGGCAGAAGCTTTCTGTGGACTGCCCGTTCTCTGCTTCACGGCACCGTCCCTGAATCCAACAGCTGCCAAATCCAAGGGCATCTGCCATCAGATGCATGTTGCTCATGGCAATGGAGCAATCCTCCACCCACACATCCGGGGTGACGGAAGTATCCCCAAATACCACAATGGCACAGCCGGCATTTTCTAACATTTTTGCAGCGCCTGTCCGGCACTTTGCAAGAGCCTTCAGCGTTTCTTTTTCCTGCACCACTACAAACTCCCATGGCTTGCGGTTTTTGCTGGTGGCAGAGGCAAGCCCCGCCTGCAGAATAAGTTTTATTTTGTCTTCCGGAATGGATTCTCCGGTATATTTGCGGATGCTGCGACGTTTAAGCATGAGTTGTAATAAGTCGTTCATTTGATATTTACTCCTTCAAGTTCTAAAAGCTTTTGTTTCACCTCTACGCCGCATCCAAAGCCCCCGATGGTACCGTTCTTGTTGATGACCCGGTGACACGGCACAAGAAGCAGAATCGGATTTCTTGTGTTAGCCTGACCGATGGCACGGACCGCTTTGGGGTTGCCGATGGCAACGGCGATGTCCTCATAGCTTCTGGTTTCGCCGTAAGGGATATCCCGCAGGGCGTTCCAAACAGAGTGCTGAAAGGGCGTGCCGAAAGGATATTTAATTGGCAGGGTAAAACCGGTGCGTTCTCCCGCGAAGTATTCGGTAAGCTGGGCGTGAGCCTGCTGTAACAGCAAAGTTGCAGGTGGTTGGAGTTCTGCCCCTGCAATCTCCTCTTGCTCCGTAAGCAGACGTACCCCGATGATATATCCGTTTTCTTCTTTGATTTCCAAAATGCCGACGGGGCTGTTGTAATGGTAGATGGTAAGCATAACAGAACCTCGTTTTTCCTGTGATTTACTGCTTCTATTTTAGCATAAAGAAATTAAATTGTCATTTATATTTCAGCACCCACTTTTCCTCCGTCAGAAAGTGGATGAGCATTGCCGGAAACTGTTTGCCCAGCAGCGTAATGAGGCAGTCATATTCCACCGACGGAATGCCCGCGTAGTTTTTCTTTTCTTGGGACAACACCTGAATTTGGCGGATGGTGTGGATTTCCGCATCTTCGTCTTTTACCTTAAACATGAGGGGCGTGGTCTTGCCGGAACAGGTGGACCAGCTCTGCACCGCAATTTCAATTTGCTCGCCCGTTACAGCGCCGGAATTTGGCTGTTGATTGTTTGTTCCTATGCCGAAGGTTCCCATGACCTGCACCCCTTTCTGCCAATACTAATGTGTTATTCTATCTTAATTTTACTGTAATCCACTTCCCGTTTTTCCCGGGAGATGCCGCCGCTCATGTGGTCCAACGCGGGCCTTGCGGGACCGCTTTCGGCGCGGTGTGGACCGGTCTTTGGCGCAAACACCGCCCGCATGACGGAATCGTTGCCGAACCGGTCGCGGATGGCATCCACCGTGCGGTCCACCGCCATTAGTTTTTCATAGTCAATTTCATCAAATATGGTAAGCTGCCGCATCAGGTCGTTCTCCTGTACACGACTGGTGTGAATGCCCAAATGCCGGATGGGCCTGCCGTTCCACAGCTCATCAAACAACTCGCTTGCCGCCTTGTGGATTTCCCCGGTGATGTTGGTTGGTGTGGTTATCACCTTTTGATGAGAGCAGTAGGTAAGGTCCGTAAAGCGGATGCCCACCGCTATGACCGTGATGCGCACATCGTCCTTTCTGAGGCGGTTTCCCAAGGTTTCCGAAAGGGACAACAGCACCGTTTTAGCGGTATCTGCATCCACCACGTCAAAGGGAGTGGTGGTACTGTTGCCATACCCTTTATTGGCCGGCGGTGTGGACAGGACCGGACTTACATCGATTCCGTTGGCAAAGCCCCAGATGACTTCGCCCTGCTTTTTTAAAATGGTGCGCAGCCACGCCGGGTCACTGCCTGCCAGCTCCCCGATGGTGCGGATGCCCATGGTAAATAATTTCTTTGCGGTGGCACGGCCGATAAAGAACAAATCCGACACCGCCAGCGGCCACATTTTTCTTTCCATCTCATGGGGATATAAGGTGTGGACCCGGTCCGGCTTCTTAAAATCGCTTGCCATTTTTGCCAGCAGCTTGTTGGTGGAAATGCCGATGTTGACCGTAAACCCAAGCTCCTCCCGGATGCGGTTTTTGATGATATGAGCCGTTTCTTCCGGAGTGCCGAACAAATGGCAGGTGGCCGTCATATCCACAAAGGCTTCGTCAATGCTGTACTGCTCCACCACGTCCGAATATTCCCGCAGTATCCCCATAAACGCTGCCGAGCACTGCTCATACAAATTATAATTGGGCGGCACAATAATGAGGTCCGGACACTTTTGCTTTGCCTCTGCCAAAGATTCCCCGGTTTTGATATTGTACTGCTTGGCCGGGATGGACTTAGCCAGAATAATGCCGTGCCGCATGGTGACGTCGCCACCCACGGCGGACACCTGCTCCCGAAGGTCCACCTTTCCCCCTTTGTGATGCAGCCGGTAGACCGCCTCCCAGGAAAGAAAGGCGCTGTTGACATCTATGTGATATATGATTCTATCGAACATTTGTTTGCCTCCTGTGAGGCTAATTATAGCAAACAATTTCCCGAAGCGCAACCCCGAACATTCCAATTTCCACAAAATACAAAAAGGAGATGATTTCTCATCTCCTCCCACTGTTAAAATAACGTTAATTGTTCGAATTCGGTTGTGCGGTTTAACTGACACGGCACTTTGCCAAGAAACTCCCCGGTTTTGCTGCCTTCCGTCAGCCAGGGCAGAATTTCCTCTTTTTCCAGAATCAGCGGCATCCGGTCATGTACCGGTTCCATGGATTCATTGGCTGCCGTGGTGAGAATCACAAACCGGTCTCCGTCCTCATACTTGCTGTAGATACCGGCCATGTAAAGAACCGGGCTGTCTTTTCTGGTAAAGGTACTCTTTTCTTTCTGCCTGTTCCACTCGTAGAAGCCTGCCGCAGGAATCACCAGCCGCCTGTGCTCTACCGCCTCGCAAAACATCTTTTTGTCCATGGCGGATTCGCTTCTGGCATTGATTACCAGCTGCTTGTCCATAAAACCCGGCATACCCCAGCGTTTTACCTCACAGCGCAAATCACCCCCGGATGCCACCAGTACCGGCGCACACTCCGTCGGATGGATGTCCCTTGCCGCTTCTTTTTTCAGCTGCTCATCCACGCTGCGGACAATTTTTTCGATTTCCTTTGCCGTTTCATCATCTACATAATATCTGCCACACATAGCACCTGCTCCATTTTCTTAATTAAACCCTTTCCCCACCAAAAACTCATAACTGGTCTTCATGCACTCAAACGGATCGGTGCGGCAGGTATCCTGCTCTACAAAGGCCCACTTAGCACCGGACTCCTCACAGGCTGCAATGATGGCATCCCAATTTAAGTTTCCGACACCGATTTCGGCCATTTCCGTGGTATTGTTCGGATTCACTCTTAAATCCTTGAAATGAATTGCCATGATGCGGTTGCCGTGCTTTTTGATAAACTCTTCCGGAATCACTCCGCCTACCCAAAGCCAGTACACATCCACAATCAGCTTAAATTCCTCCGGGTCGGTTTCCTCCACCAGACGGTCCATGACATACTTGCCGTCAAGCTTGGAAAACTCAAAGGCATGATTATGATATCCAAAATACAGGCCCTCCGCGCGGAGTCTTTTTGCAATGGCATTTGCCTCCCGGATAAACTCAGTTACACTCTCGCTTGTTTCGGCAATTTCAAACGGCATCATACCCAGGCCGCAAAGCTCACTGCCCAGGGTCTTGTTATACTCGATAACATCCTCCAGGTTTTCCCTGAAATCCTTCCACGACCGGTGGGTGAGCATTACCTCTAACCCGTACTTGTCAAGGATAGGCTTCATGTCGGACGCTTTCAGCGGCGTACCGGAAATCTGCACGATTTTGTATCCCATCTCGCTGACCTTACGGCAGGTTTCCTCGAAATCTTCAACTGTCTGGATAAACTCTCTTAATGTAAAATACTGTGCTCCTATTCTTTTGTCCATGGTGGAAGTTCCTCCTGTATCTTTTTAATTAGTTCGATGTCTGCCGGAAGCCACTCCACATCGAAGAGTTCTTCCTTGGACAGCCATCTGGCCGCCGCATGTTCCTTAAGTTCCAGCTCACCGGACACCACGCTGCACCAGTAGCATCTCATGGAAAGATGAAAGGTTGGATAATCGTATTCTACGGTTTCAACCAGGTCTCCCACTGCAATTTCTGTGTTCAGTTCCTCGCGGATTTCACGGACAAGTGCTTCTTCCGGTGTTTCCCCCGGTTCAATTTTTCCGCCCGGGAATTCCCAGCCACCGGCAAAGGAGCCGTGGGCACGTTGGGTGGCGAAGATGCGGTTGTTTGATTTAATTATGGCGGCTACGACGTGGATGGTGTGCATTGATAATTCCTTTCTTTATTCCATACAAAATATTAGTTACTAATAAATAAAAATCTTCACTCATAACATCTTTTTAACTTTCATAATACATGCTGTATATTTTCTGAAATACTCGCTTCCATTGTCGCATGGAGTTTTTAACGCCGAATATTCAATCGTTGTCTTTGCTAAATCATGAATAACATCATTTCTTGTGTTTCTCCATGCTTGAATATCGTCAATTAAATTTGAATCAATTAACTCAACCTGCAAATAATTCGTCAATTCGTCAACCGACACTTTTGTAGGAACAATTGCTAAGGTTTTACTAATAATACTGTTTTTCAGATATGTTAAACACTGAAACAATTTATCCTTATTCCTATAAGGAATACCCAGTTTATCTAATAGAGAATATGTTCTCTCCTCCATTAAAGCATACGTTATTGCCATCGCTTCTATGTAGTAATCTTTTTTTCGTGCCTCATCTAATCTTGCTATTAAAAATTGAAATCTTTTACCTTTTTCGTTAACTCTTGGCATACTCTTGCACTTTCCTCTCAAATTTGCTATAATATGTTTGCATATAGGTTGGGTTCGATGCCTGCCTATATGTAGGAGAGAAGTTTTCACTTCTCTCTTTTTTACTCTAAAACTGTATTTTCTACAACCAATCCTTTAGTTTACTAAACACTGCACTCGGTTTTCTTGAAAAAGATTCCACTGTTACCTGCTCCACAATTCTGTCAGAAGCAATCACCTGGATATTTCCGTTTTCTAATACAATCATTTTATCATTGTACATGAAACCATTCGTGTTCTCTTCATCATTAACTGCAGAATCCTGAGACAAGCGCTTAAGTTCTGTATACAAACGGTACTCTTCCGCTGTCTTAATCCGCAAATCCGGAACCTCTGAGCAATGCTGTAATAAGAACATATTTGTAAAGAACGGAAAATCCCTTACCTCCTTAGCCACAAGAGGAACATTCATTTCTTTCCATTCTTTGATTTCGAAACGATAATACAATTCGTCGGAATTCTTTGGTATTTCCCTAATTTCACTTCTTTTTACCAAGCTACATCTGATGACTTCACCATAGTATCGAATACCGGCTTCTTTTCCGAAAAGATTGATAGATTGATAAATTGCCACGTAATGAATAGGTAAATCAGATTCAATGATTCGAGCCGCAGGAATATGATAAAACTTATGCTTTAAGCATGTTTCTAATTGGCTCTTGTTTCGTAATGCACCTACTAATACCTCTCTTCGCTTCCAATCAGTTTTTGCCAGTTTGTCCTCAATTCCTCTTGGTAATGTAGCACGCTCAAATGCAGAATCCGGAGAATCTGATATCAGTGCATCCAACATATCCTTCACCATACCGGTTGCAGATGGTAAGAATGGCAAACCACCGATGTTAACTTTGTCAATACTCTCAAAAAACTTATGTGTACGATACTCTTCTTCATTTGAATATGGGAATAACACGTATGCTCCGAACATTGTTCTCTCAAATGGCTCAGCTCCGTTTTGATACACAATCGCATCGCGGTATCTGTGCATAGTATTAATATCATCTACTTCTGGTCCCGGTTTATGAGAAATAGAAGCGTAGTAATCTGTTCCCTCTAATGCCGGATTCACACGATACTTCGCATCAAATACATATTCATACTTAACCTTCTTACCTTCTCTATTAACAGTCTTTTTCTCAAGGGAAAGCACATTATCCGGCTTCTGCGCCACTGTCGGAACATGCCCTGTTTTAGGATTATACGACAGCGTAATTACTTCTCCATTTTCCGGATTACGATATTTTACGCTGGACGATGCACCTTTTACCAATGATACAAATAATCCGTTTCCTTGTACTTTTACAATGTCCTGTGATATCAACTGGTATTTATCCTTCATCATACTGTTCAGTTTAATGAAGCACCAATATTCGTATAATAAAGCCAAATCTTTTACTGAAATGTTAAACACATCACCGGTAATTGATAATCCTCTTAACAGCATAAGATAATACTTGTACAAATCCCTGTATCCGGGTGCCATAGAAAAGACTAATGACATACCGGAAGACGCTTCTTTTGCATTTACTTCCGCAAGAAATGTCGTATTACAACGACGATTTAGCTCCATAGTCATGGAGTCAATTTTATCAATTACCGCCTGATCTTCTTTTCTCTGAAGTCGCATATAATTCTTTTTGAAAGTTTCCAATTTTCTTGCTGTAGATTGCAAAATATGCTTGGTCAATTGATTTTCTTTTGTATTATATGTGACCTGTCTTTTTACACTCAAAGCGCGTTCGACAAGAATGCGTCCATCCACCTTTTTTGCCTGGTCTGGATGTTTTTCAATCCAGCGAATGGTTCTTGCATCTGTTTTCTTAACCTTATGACTTGGCATAACCTCGTGAGTAGTCTCCAATACATGATGAGGCTGCGACATAATAATATCTGCTGCGCATAAAAAGTCCTTATAAATCTTATTTATAACTGCAAAAAATTCTACCGGACTGCTATTTACTCTATCACTCTGCTGATAGCCTAAATAAGTCTTTTTTAAGAAGTCAAATACCACGTTGTAGACTTCCTTTGTAACATCTTCTACAATGTGTTTATAATCTTCTTTATAATCGATTTTAGTTGGAAACACTTCTAAAATTAGGCGCAAGTAATTAGAGCCATCTACTTGGATTACCAAATCGGAATAACCGATTTCATTTCCAAAGTTAATGACACCTGATAAAATTTCATGATTTCTACTTGCACGAGTTACTTTATTACGAACATTAATATTGTCATGCCAAAATGCAATCTTGTGTTCATCGTTACCTTCAATAAGAATTTCATATTGCTGCTGTTCATAGAACATCGGCATTATGGAATATTCGCCGGTATAAATTCCACCATTTATCATTGAAAACTTTGGAACCTCACCATCACACAATGTTAATTCAAATTCATCACTACAATGAATCTTTAAGGACGAATCTCCCTCTGAATATTCTATTCCTTGAAAATTTGGATGTGTTGCTTTTCCCTTAATGGTCACATTGACTTTTTCAGTTCGAATATAAAGTAATTCATTAGAGCCAATATGCTGTGAATCCATCCTCTTCGAATCTCCTTACCATAAAAGCAATCTTTTCTGCACTCTTTCTATACTTACAATCTGATTTCTGTGCTGCTTTAAACATCTTAGAACTTATATCATCGCTTTCTGTCTGGTAACTTTCATACTCTCCGGCACAACGCTTAAATAGCTCACAAAGCATGTTCTTTACAGCTGCACTACTTCCCTGGATTCTAGGTAAGATTTTCTGCATAATTTCGTTATCAAATGCTTCATTTCTGTTAAGTAATTCCGCATTTTTATTATTAAGCATATAAAATACTATCTCATCACGCACACGATAACCTACATGTGCATTTGCTTTTTCAAGAACCTTGTTAATCTCCTGAAGTTCTACACATAACTCATTAACATATATTTCTTCGCTTGCACACTGACTGAAAAATATGTAGTCTGCTTTTATGAAATCATTTCCCAAATTCATTGGCTGTACTTCATTGAATGGAACGGCAGGCACAGACAAAAAGTCCACTGTGGAAAATTCAATCGTATTTGCACGATCCAATACTTTTCTACTGAACGGAAATGTCGTTTCATCCATATTAACGGTTCCTACAATATACAAATTTTCTGGGATTATCAATGTACCATACTTCTTCGCTGCTTCCTCATCTATTCCATATGCATTTTCTAAGACGAGCGGGTCTGTAACTACTCTTCCATCTTTTAATTCCCGCGTTTCAATTACGGACAAAATATCGCTAAAATAGTATTCGACTCTTGCCAGATTCATCTCATCAAGACAAAGAAAATAAGGAACCTCCGGATGATCTTGCGCATCTTTCACGAAATCAATAATTGCTCCAGGAATAAATTTATCATTCAAATTTACATGTCCAAACAAATCAGAGGAATCAGACCAATCCGGTCTCACAGATACTAGCTTATATCTGCCATTTTCTGCCGTTGCACCGATTGCCTCTGCGAACAATCTAACCAACCTAGTCTTACCAGTTCCGCTTGTACCCGCTAATATTACAAATGGTTTTGATTTAAGGCTGAGGTAATAATTCTCTATCAAACCTTCGTCAAATGAGAAGCCCTTGGCTTCAATATATGTATTGATGCGTTGTAAAATTTCCTTTGTAGACAACTGTTCCTCACCTCTTTCATAATTCGGATCGATACCGGATAAGTCAATTTCCTTAAGCGCCTCATGCAATTCAGTTCTAATACGATATAAATAATTGTCTTGGCTTCCACCTCTATACTTTCCCACAAACGGAATTGGAAAATAACGTTCTTGGTCGCCGTCCATGCACGCCTTTAAGCCAAAACGCTTCTTTACTCTTCGCCCAAGATTCATTGCACATCCGGAATAAGCAGATGGATGACCACCATAAATATCCGATAGCTGTTTGCAACTTGCCTCACCGCCCAATTCCATCATGCCTTTCAACATTTTCATCGGGGACGAATGATTTGGAAGTTCAACTTCAAGAATATATTTTTTCCAATCATCTTTAGTTAAGTTTAAAGGATATTCCTCCTGCGAAGGCCACCATTTATTATCATCTTCACTATGTACATAATCTTTATAAATATGCATCATATTCCGTAAATCATTTTGAAGTTCTTCTTCAGTCGGAACTTCACCACGTTTGTATTTTTTATAAAAAATCATCCCTTCCTGATACAATTCTCCCAATTCCGTTAGAGAATCTCCCAGAAAAATCTTATCTGACGAAAAACCTCTACCATCAATTTTTTCTCGTATTCTAGTTGCATTATCATGCATAATCTGTATTGTTTCTTTTTTTGAATGATTGTTTCTTATATCTGTACACCCCTGATTAAAAGAAAGATACAAGGATTCTCCATCCTTTGAAAGTAAGTAAACGATATATACTCCCTTTGTAGCACTCGTTGTTACGCTACGATCAAAAATACAAATCCAAGGAATCATTGCCCAGTTCCCTTGTCCCACACTTCCAGTTATCAAATATTCATCCGGATTTATCAACTTTGTATTATACAGCACATTTGGAATTTCATTTCTCACAAATACTCCAAACGGATGACCCGCAAAAGTTTCTTTTTTAGCTTCTACATAACTATCTAAAAATTTGTCAATTGCTGTTCTGAATTGCTGTTCCATAACCATTACTCCTTTCCGAAATACTTTCTCAGGTTAATTACTCCTCATTTCCAACCCAATAAATTTTATCCTTAAACCCGCCTCGTTTTTCTCGCTTAGATTCTCTTACTTGCATTAATTCTTCCACGGTATATCCTCTACCTTCACATATTGCAAATAGTACCTCAAGAACATCTGCCATCTCTTCAATAGACTTATCAGCTTGATACTCCGCTACCTCTTCGTTTAACTTCTTATCAAGTTCTTTCAAATAGTCGTCATTTGATAGGATTTCAATAATCGGAGTTTTACCATCGTTTTTTATAATTTCTGGAATTCTATCCCTCACTAATTTTCCCATCATTACACCTCTTTCATTTTTTTCGGCTGCCAAATAGTATCATAACCATTTATCTTCGCCCAATAATAAACTGCCCTAAGATTTTGTGCACTGTAAGTACCCATGTCCTTTGCTTTTTCATTTACTAAAACAATCTTCTTGTTTCTGTCCAACAATTTTTCCAAATAAATGATTGATGCAAGTTTATCATTCTTTTGCAAATTACAAGTCGGACACGCTAGTACCAAATTCCACATCTTATCGTCTTTGATAAATGCTCTTGGAACAAAGTGATCTACATGTACTTTTTGCCCATTATTCGATAGTTTCTTACCACAATAAAAGCAGCTTTCATTTTCAAATTCTTCAAATAGAACCCTTCGATAAATAGAAAGGTTTTCTCTTTCAGAACTCTTATCAATTTTTGTAAGTAGATGATCCATTACAGAGTCATCATTTATCTTTTCAAGATACTTCGCCCACTCATAATAATTCAGCTTTTCAATGGCTAACTTATGTTTGCAAATAAATTGATACATCTGTGGATTGATTTGCAGCCATTCTTCTTTTCTGGAAAACGAATAGAAAATCCCTTTTGTATCACCGAACAAAGCACCTACAACATTTACTTTGCATTTGCTCTTAATCCTCTTGCAGACCTCTATCTTGGCTTCATCAGAAATACTTTCAAAAGGAATCTCCGGTGTTATTGTATATTTCACCGCTGTTAAATTTAATGCTTGCTCCAAATATGTACCATTTGAGCGCTCACTAACAGGCTGTTGTCTGATTCCATGCTTTAATACCAGATTCCAATACACCTCTGTAAAAGTTCCAAAAAGCTGGTCAAAGGTCAATGTCAGATTTTCATCTACGTTATAAAGGTTGTCCATAATTGCTTTCAGAAAACCAAA
>JAZSFC010000034.1:0-52289 GCA_045531955.1 Lachnospiraceae bacterium
AAAGCTTACCACGGTATACGTACCGGAAGGCTGCACCTATATCCCAAGGGAGCTGGTGGAGCACCCTTCGGTAACCAATTTTGCAGTATCGGAAGGAAACACCACCTATTTCTCGGCAGACGGCGTACTGTACGGCTATGACGAGGAAGGACGTCAGATGCTTATTATGTTCCCGAAGGCAAAGGAAGTTACCACCTATACCATTTTGGACGGAACCAAGGTGGTTGGCAGTGCGGCGTTCAAAGAAGTAAAGACCTTGACGGAAATCATCATGCCGGACAGCCTGGAGGAAATACAGGCGGAAGCATTTCGGGAATGTGACAGCTTAACAAGCGTAACTCTTGGAAAGAACGTGAAAACCATTTCCGGCTCCGGAGCGTTTTCCTACTGTGATAACCTGACAAGCATTACCCTGTCGGAAGCTCTTTCTGGGGAAAACATCGGTTGGAACATATTTACTTATAGTAAAAACCTTACCACGGTATATGTACCGGCAGGCTGTGCCGATGTTCCTAAAGCAATCTATGGGTATGAGAATTTGCAGGATATTTTCGTAATCAACGAGGCAGGCGTGGTGGATTCCGTTGGAACCAACTTCTCCTCCATCGACGGTGTTTTATATAACGCAGACCAAACCATCCTCATTGCGGTGCCAAAGGCAAAGCAGATAACCGAGCTGGTACTTCCGGAAACAGTAACCAAAATCGGTGAAGAGGCGGCAGAAGACCAGCAGTACCTGACAAGCGTTACCCTGCCAACAGGACTTACGGAAATCGGCTCCTATGCGTTTTACGGCTGTAAGAATCTCAGCATGATTGCGGCAAACGGCGTGAATCCGGAAACCATCGGCTACAGGGCATTTGTTGCCAACGAAAATGTTGTGGTTCTTTGTGATGCAGGCACCACCGTGGCGGAACATGCCATTTATCATGAACTGATTTACCTCTGCGGCGAAAACACCATCAGCGTGGACCTTACCAAAAAATTGCTGGATGGAACCGTTACAGAGGACGAATTAAAGAAATATGAAGTAACCGTTTATCTTGGAGAAAACACTACCGCGGAATACGAATTCCCGGCTTTCTCTGCAGGCGATTACATCCTGCTTCCGGAGGGCAGAAGTGCAGAGAACGGCGAGGAAATGGCAAACTACTCCGTAGTTACCGTAAAGCTTACCCACCTAAAGGGTGAGTGTGCCGACCTGGTTACCACCGTTTCCTTAGATGAAAAGAAAAATGCCACTGTGGCACTTACAACCGTACAGAACGGTAAGGCGGCAGGTCAGATTACCGCCTACACCGACTACACCGTGTCCTTCTATGATGCAGAGGGCAAACTGGTAGAATCCGTAGGCGCAAAGGAAGACGGTACCGGCTACGAAAGCGGTCACCTGTATGCCGGGGATTATACCATGATTGTGCTTCAGGGCAAAATCAAAAACTGGATTAAGGAAACCGCGGACGCTTACGAATCCACCGGCATGACCGAGGGCGTGGACTTTGTAAGAAGAACGGTTACCATTGCAGACGGTCAGATTACCACTACGGATGTTACCATGCCGCCGGAGAGCGAGCTGGCATCCCGGTGGATAGATTATGATAACACCGCATACATGATTTTAACCAGCGATATTACCTCGGACGGTCTGGTGAATTTCCGTCTGAAATATCAGTTGAAGCCGGAATATGCGGAGTATGATTTTGGTGACCCTATGGTGGAGGAAGTCGCGTGGATTGACATTACCATTCCTGAGGGCTTTACCATGCATCCGGAAAGCATCCGGGAAAACGGTATCCAGCAGCAGGTTTATGCGGCCATCCGGATTTCCGAAACCGTTATGTCGATTCGTGTAAACAATATCAATGGCGAGCTTACTTTCTCCGGTTCTCCGGAAAAGTACGGCAGAATCAGCTCCTCCGCCACCATGCGGTTTGAATATATGAATACGGAGTATGAGGAATACCTTGGCGGCGTGGACAGTGCCATGGAATACGTTACCATCCAGGTTCCGGGCACTGTGGAATGCAGTGAAATTATTGTTCAGGGTATGGCAGTACCGGGCTCCCGCGTTACCGTTATGGACAACGGTGCCGCCATCGGCAGTGCAGTAGCCTACGACAGCGGACGCTGGGAGGCAAGGGTGCACTTGAAGGAACAGAGCAGTGAAATCCATTCGGTCAGTGCTTTTATTATGGTAGACGGCGAAAAGGAATCCACCAAGGAATTTGAAGTCATCTGCTCCGAAAAGGTACTGAAGGTTACCGAAATGGTGATGTACCATGAAGGTAATAAATATGTGGCAGATGTGGAAGGCGGCATGTTTGGCATAGGTACCTGGCATCAGAACGGCTATGGATTTGAGATTACGCTGGATAATGCGGACTATGTGAAGGATATTTATATAAATTCTGAGTATAACGGCATTATTTTCGCAGGCGGCGGTGGCGTCGTCTTCGAAGGAACCGGATACGGCGATGCGTCTTCCGCGTATGAAGACAGTCTGACGGTAGTGGACAAAGCGTTTTATGATACCTTAACTTCTGCGCAAAAACGGTTTGTGGTACCGGACTTTGACCTGTATATCGGTTTTGATAACCAGCCGGGAAGAAACGAGGACGGAACCATGAAAACCGGAAGTCTTCCAAAGGATATTCCGTTAGAGGAAATCTACGTGGATTATACGCTGGAATCGCTTCCGGAAACCGTGGACAGCGAGCTTGCAAACTCTATCATGGATAATTTTACGGCAACTGATTCGCTTTCGTCCACTGGCGGAAGCAGTAATTCAGACCTTCCTGCCATGTGGCAGAATGCCGTTGCCGATGTGCATAAGGATACCATGGACGCAGAGGGCTTTGGTGAGCTGGAGTATGATGTAACGCTGGATAATGACGAAAAGACCGTATTTTCCTACTACATGAAGTCCACAAAGGATGTAAAGATAACCCAGGCAGAGTTGGAAGCAGACAGCTCCTACGAAAAGGTTTACGGGGATGACGGTTCTATTCAGTATATCAATTATTATATGACGGAAAGCAAGAGCGGCTCCTTAGCCTCCACCGTGCGTTTTGCTACAGGTAGTGGCAGCAGTGAGGGCTATGTGGACTATGACATGGGTTCCAACTCTTACCGGTTTACAAGTCCTGCGGATGAATTCCCAGATCAGATCGAAACCAATGTAAGCACTACATTGCTTGGTTCCGCTTCCAGTACAGCCGGTGCCGTATTTTCGGCCTACGGTCTGGTGACGGAAACTATTTCTGTCGGCGGTACCATCTTAAGCGTGGCAGAAGCCATGGCAGCAGTAAGAAACTCCAACTTAAGTGCGGCAGATAAGGAAGCCCGTATGGCAGCGTTAGATCAGGTAATGATGGCAGCCGTTATCACCGGCGCCATGCGCTACGGTATTGCGGTGCTTGGTCTTGGCATGGCACTGTTACCGGGCGGCGTGCCGCTTATGGCAGGTCTTGCGGTGGCAGGCATTGTAGCCCTGATGAATGCTTATCTGAATGCGTTCTTTGAAAACGCACTGCTCCGTCTGACGGATTTCCATCCGCGCTGGATTATTGACCCGTCCGGCATTGTTTACGAGGCAGTCTTAGACAATCCGGTGGAAGGGGCCACGGCCACGGTTTACTACCAAAACGAGTCGGGAGAGGCCGTGCAGTGGAATGCGGCGGAATACCGGCAGATTAACCCGCAGGTAACCGGAAAAACCGGCGAATATGCCTGGGATGTTCCGGCAGGCCAGTGGAAGGTTGTTGTAGAGAAGGAAGGCTATCAGACCGTGGAGAGCGACTGGCTTCCGGTTCCGCCTCCGCAGACGGATGTGAACTTAGGACTTATCAGTCTTTCGGCGCCAACCGTGAAAAATATCCACTTATACGAAGGCTATGCCGTTGTGGAATTTTCCCAGTACATGAAGGTATATGAGCTTACCGCAGAGAAGCTTCTTTTGGACGGCGACGCTGTTGTTACCGAAGTTTCCGGCATGAACGTGAAGGAAGCGTATGAAAACGGCGAACCGCTGGCAACACAGTTTAAGGTGCTTTACGCGGGTGGCACTCCGGCTAATCTTACCGTGGCAGCAGAGGCAGTAAACTATGTCGGAACCATGATGGAAGTACCACAGACGGTAAGTCTTGCATTGGAAACCGAAGTAACCGCAATTGCCGGTGAAGAAGCAGTTACTGCAGATGCAAATACACAGTTTACCTATCAGTTTAATGTGGCTCCTGCCGATGCGGCGGCTACTGCAAAGATTTCCGTAGAACTGTCCCATCCGTATTCTCTTGAGCTTGTGGGCATGAGCGAACCGGATGCGGCGGGCAACATTACCTTAACCTTTAACAGCATCCGTACTATGCCAACCACCATCACCATTGCGGTGGAGGGTACAGACATTGTAAAGATGATTGAGGTAAATGAGAACATTTACGAAACCTCCGGCACCCAGGGCAGCGAAGGCCAGGGCACCACAGACCCGGACCCAAACCCGACACCTACCGAAGCTACAAAACCAACTGAGGCACCGGAACCGTCCGCAGTACCAACGGAAGAGCCGGAACCAACAGTGGAGCCGACGAAGACACCTGCACCAACGGATGCACCGAATGAGGACGAGGAAGATAAGGACACCGACGCTCCTGCAAAGGATTTTCCGATTGCCCTTGTGGGTATCGGTGCAGCAGTGCTGATTGTGCTGGTACTGGTGTTGATTCTGCTTGGTAAGCGCAAGAAAAAAGGAAAAAAGGAACAATAAATCAAACAGGGGAGGGTCCCGGAAAGGGACCTTCCTAAAGAAGAGAGGAGGAAAATCTATGAGAAAATTTTTAGTGTGCACTTTGGCAGCAGTGCTCGTCTTTGGTGCGGCAGGCTGCGGACTGGATATTTCCGAAGAAGATGTAAATACCATCGTGGGTCTGTTCACCGAAGATAGCGACAAGGACGACAAGAAGGATAAGGGCGACAAAAAAGATAAGGATGAAAAGGACGGTGAAGATTCCACGGAGTTCTCCACAGAGGACGTGCAGAGCTGGGTTAGTAACCTGCTCAACGGCATGGAGGACGACCAGACCGGCGACCTCAGCGAAGGTATTTTCGGCGGCATGGATTTTGACGAGCTTCCGGCGGATTTGCAACAGCAGGTGAAGGATGAACTGAAGGAGGAGGGGGTTGACATCAAGACCAATTCCGATGGTTCTACCACCTATGTGGATGCTGATGGTTCCGAAATAACCCAGAACGAGGATGGCACCTGGGTGGTTACAAATGAGGACGGTAGCACCGGGCAGCTGGGCGGCGACTGGCCGAGCAACGATTATACGAAGCAGGTACCAAAGCCTCCGTTTGGATTAACTGCAGCCTCCACTGATGAATATGGCTTCAATGTTGCCTTTATCGGTGTTGAACTTGAAGATCTTCGTGACTACGTGGAGGAACTGAAGGACAAGGGCTTTACCAAGGATGTGGAAAGCGAAGATACAGAGACCTTCGGTATTGTTATTTTTTCCTATGCAGCCTCTAACGGTAAAGGCTACCGGGTAGAGGTGACCTCTGCCATGGGTGTGTGCGGCATGACAATTACAAAAGAGGAATAGCCTGTTTTGGGAGGGATTTGACAAATCCCTCCCTTATTGATATAATAAATTTGATAATTTAGAAAGGGGTGAAAAGATGAGAAAATAATCGACTTTTGTGAAACAGAGAATTTAGGTTTAATTCGGCGTGATTTCTTTGGAATGACGTTTAGTTCTGTTTGCCAAAAGTGGGTTATGTATCTCATCAGTAACCTCTTTTTCTTATGCATAAAAGTTGGGAGTACAAGAGCGGTGCGCGCAGTTCTTGTGCTATATGGATGTGTGATACATGATTCGGAATTACTTGGCAACAGGTAGTTCCTTTTTCTTTACGTCGAGGTAAGGAGTGATGCATATGTTACAGGTAAAAAATTTAACAATAACACATAAAAAGGACAATCGTATCCTGTTAGATAAATTTAATTTAATATTAAATGATGGTGATAAATGTGCCATCATCGGGGAGGAGGGCAACGGAAAGTCTACCCTGCTAAAACTGATTTATGATGAAGAACTGGTAGATAATTACGTGGATTTTTCCGGTGAAATAATTCGAAACAACAGTGTAATCGGATATCTTGCCCAGGAACTGAAACCGGAGGAAAAAGAGAAGAGTATATATGAATTTATGTGCGAACTGCCCTTATTCTTTGAACTGACTCCCCAGGAACTTACCGAGGCAGCCAGAAAATTGAATCTGAAAGTAGATTTGTTTTATGCTGAGCAGAAAATGGGTGAGCTGTCCGGCGGAGAAAAGATTAAATTGCAGCTGGCACGACTGATGCTGTTGCAACCGGATGTGCTGTTGTTGGATGAACCGTCCAATGATCTGGATATTGAATCCCTGCGCTGGTTGGAGAATTTTATCAATGGTGCAAAGATTCCTGTGTTGTATATTTCCCATGATGAAACCCTGCTGGAAAACACAGCGAATAAGATTGTGCATTTGGAACAGTTAAAACGGAAACAAGAGTGTAAATATACGGTAGAAAAGGCTGGTTATCGGGATTATGTAGAACGTAGAATTTCCGGACTTGCCCATCAGGAGCAGGTGGCGAAAAAAGAACGTGCGGAGTATGAAAAACAGCAGGAAAAATTCCGTCAGATTCAGCAAAAGGTGGAGCATGCCCAAAATGTGATTTCCCGTCAGGACCCTTCCGGCGGCCGGTTGCTAAAAAAGTCCATGCACCGCATCAAGGCATACGAAGCCCGGTTTGAAATAGAATTTGAAAACATGACGGAGATTCCGGAAACGGAGGATGCTATCTTTATAAAGTTTGGAGAGAAAGCAAGCATGCCGGCCGGTAAGACGGTATTGGAATATGAATTGCCACAGCTTACCATAGAAGACCGGGTGCTGGCAAAGGATATCTTTCTGCGTGTGAAAGGACCGGAAAAAGTGTGTATTATCGGCAGAAACGGCTGTGGTAAGACAACGCTCCTTCGAAAGATTGCAGAGGAAGTATTGGTGCGCAAGGATATAAAAGCTTCCTATATGCCGCAAAACTATGAAGAATTATTAAGCTTTGATTTAACACCTGTGGAATTCTTATCGGAAACCGGCGACAAGGAGGAGATTTCCCGCATCCGTACCTACCTTGGCAGCATGAAGTATACCCCGGATGAAATGCTTCACAAAATAGGGGATTTATCCGGTGGACAGAAGGCAAAGCTTTTGCTCCTAAAAATGAGCATGTCCGGCAGTGATGTCCTTATTTTAGATGAACCAACCAGAAACTTTTCGCCGCTGTCCGGTCCGGTGATCCGTAACATGTTACAGGGCTTTGGAGGAACCATTCTTACTATCTCCCATGACAGAAAATACATCAAAGAAGTGGCAGATACGGTGTATGAGTTGACGGAAAACGGACTCAGATTGTTTGAAGGGGAGTTGTAAAAAGAAACTGTTATTTTTTAAACAAGGAGATTGAAGTATGAAAAATCACATTTTTATTGAGGGTTTGCAGGGCAGCGGCAAAAGTACGCTGCTCCGCAACCTGTCACAAAAATATCCGGAGTATACAGCGTATTATGAGGGGGATGTTTCCCCGGTGGAGCTGGCCTGGTGCAGTTATATGACAAAGGAACAGTATGAAGAGGCATTGAAAAAGTATCCTCATGTGGAGCGGGAAATTAAGCAGTTTACAAAACGGGAGGACGACCGTTACATTGTTGCATATACCAGAATCCTTGCCGATATGCGGGAGTTTTACGAGTGGATGGAATCTTTCGAGATTTATAATGCCCGTGTACCGTTTGAACAGTTCTGTGACATTATTATGACCCGCTACCGGGCGCTGGAACCGGGTAGCAAGAATTTGTTTGAATGCTCTTTTTTTCAAAATAGCATGGAAGATATGATGCTGTATTATCAAATGCCGGAGCAGGACATCGTAGATTTTTATCGGGAAGCATACGCAATTTTAAAACCAAAAGGCTTTCAAATGTTATATTTACAATCCAGTAATATCAGGGAAAATATTTTGCAAATCAAAGCGGAGCGCACCGATGAAAACGGAGTGGAACTTTGGTATCCGCTGATGTTAAAATATCTGCAGGAATCACCCTGTGGCAAGGTGCATGGGTTCGAAGGCCTGGATGATATGATTGCCCATTTTGAGAGAAGATGTGCCTTAGAGGAGCGGATTATTCGTGAGGTTTTAAAGGACGATTGTACGGTGCTGAGGGCAAGGAATACCGGTTGGAGGAAATAAAGTGATGCAAAAAAAGACTGCAGTACTTATTTATGATTCATTTTGCAACTTTGAGATTAGTGTAGCGTTGGAAATTTTGGCTTTATCTGGGAAAGAAATAATAGGCGCTATTTCTATTGCTCCAATCCTACTGGTTAAAGCCGGATTATTAAAAGGTAAGTCTTTCCTTGCAGGTGTCAATAAAGAAGAAATTTTGAGGAAGGTTATATTATTTCAGGTAATATGATTACTTCTGTGTCCTACAATTTTGTTAGATGGGCACTAGGCTTTGGAAAACTGCTGGGGATAGATATTCCGAGTGAGAATTTTGGAGTAAAATAATGTTGTATATTTCAAAATATTATGTTATACTCTAACTAGAAATGGAGCAACCGCCCAAAAAGTGGTTAGCCTCTCGTATTTAAGTTAGTAATAAACTCACCTACGACCGGTCAAGTACATAGGTGGGTTTATTTATTTTCGCTTGTAAATCCTATCTATGTAGGCAAGCAGCGTGACAAGTAACATACAAAGAGTTAACATTAAAGATACTGCTTCAAATGTAGTCATCATGCACACCACCTCCCGTCTATTTCTAGTTTGGGAAGCTACCACCTCGTATCACGGTTGCTGCACACATTGTATCACATCTGCGACGATTGTTCAATATAATAATGATAAAACATTAAGTCCATTTCCTTATGGTTTGGACTTTCTTTTTTATTCCAGAGACGGTATACTGAGGTTAATAAATTTCTTCATTTTTGATACAAATAAAAACAACATTTTTCTCTTTTTTGCGTCTTATTTTATGAAAGGCACAAAATACATGCCCTGAAAGGAAGGTTTTCTTATGAAGAAAAAACTTGTTGTCATAATAGCAATCATCATCGGCATCCTCCTTCTGTTCCCAATCCGCCTTCGACTTAAAGACGGTGGTTCTAAGGTGTACCGCAGCATTGTCGGCATTTACGAGGTGAAAGACTGGAACCAGATGGGTTACACGGAAGAAGCAGGAGAAAGCTTGAAAACCGGAACTACGGTTAAGTTGTTCGGTCTGAAAGTATTTGATAATACTAAAATTGAGGAGTAAAAAAGTAGTATTGGTTGCAAAGGGAGAAGTCATGGAAGATAACCAAATCATTGAATTATATTTCCGACGGGATGAATCGGCCCTTACGGAAACCGCAAAAAAATACGGAACCTTCTGTCTTCGGATTGCCATGAATGTGGTAACTGTGCGGGAGGACGCAGAGGAGTGTGTCAACGACACTTATCATACGGCATGGAATCAGATTCCGCCGACAAAACCGGATTCTTTTAAGGCATTTCTTGGAAGAATTGTCCGCAATTTCGCTATCAGCAAATATCGTGCCTTGCATGCCAAGAAGCGGTTTAATGGTTTGGAAGTGATGTTGTCGGAGCTTGGAGAGTGCGTTCCGGGGGCAGAGAGCATCGAGCAGGAAATAGAAGCCAAAGAACTCTCAGGGTACATAAATACCTGGCTTGCCGGCTTAAAACAGGAGGACAGAGTCTTATTTGTACGTCGGTACTGGTACGGGGAGGAAGTACGTGAGTTGGCGAAGAAATGCGGCGTCAGTTCAACCCAGATGACCCAGCGGATGCTGCGTCTTCGAAGAAAGCTGAAGTCGTTCCTGGAGGAGAAAGGAGTGGTTTTATGAAAAACGAAAAGCTGTATGATGCCATTTCTGATATCCGGGAGGAATTTATCGAAGAGGCAGAAAACTTTAAGTTTAAGAAAAATATCATACCACGCCTTGTGAAATGGGGCAGTATGGCAGCCTGCTTCTGCCTGGTGGTGTTTGGTGCAAGTCTTGCGATGAGCGGAGCATTTGCTAAAAAAGGTGACATGAACAGCAGCATCGCACTGGGTGTACCCACCCCAACCCCGGGAGGCCCGGTCAAAACAGTGCTGGCTTATAATGGCGCCCTGTTTAACGTCAGCAATGATTTAAACTACCTGAATGCCGCGGGAATTCCGGATGTTATGACCTCGGAAGATTGCGGTCGTTCCATGGGTAATCTGATTAAAACAGAAAACGGTTATGAAGAAACGGTATTAGATACCGATATAGAACTTTATCAATATGCCCCTGCGTTATCCAACCGGGCGGTGTATGTTATTCGTGACGGTGAAGAGTATATGGCGGGATTATATTCCAACGGCCTGACCGTCGGTGACTATAATGACCATAGCCCGATATCTAACCTGTACCGGGTATATGGCGTGAAATCGGAGGAATACATTACATCAGTGGCCGAGGTGAACAGTGCGGAGGAAGGAACTGTCCTTACGGAAGTTGTAAATCAGGAAGCGCTGGTCAGCTTTTATCATGCTACCATGACGATGGAATCCCCTAGTTTTGGGCGGGAGGATTTTAAAAAGCTGGTAACTGATGAAATGTCAGAGGAAGAATACCGGGCATTCGTAGAGTCGGAACGGGTACTAGGGATTACCACTGCCGAAGGCTTGAAATTTTATCTGAAATGGTATCCGGAAGACGGCTGGTTTTATGCCGGCGGATCAAAAGCGTATTACCCGATTACCGAAGAAATGCAGACCTGGCTGGATAATTATATTCCGTAGTCCTCACATAAAACATAACGGTTATATTGACATTTAAGCCTGAATTTTGTATGATTCAGGCTTTTTTCATGGACAAAAGCAGGGCTTCATAGTACAATTTCAAATGTGGCACAAAGAAAAGTGCAAATATATGAAAAAGAGACGTTTAGAGGGAAAGAGGTACATATGGAAGCAGCAAAATTCGTAGAATTTAAGAAAAAAATAACAGAGAATTGTTCCAAGGTGATTCTTGGCAAGGAAGATGCCATGGAAAAAATTGCAGTAAGTTTCCTGTGCGGAGGTCATGTACTTTTAGAAGACGTACCGGGAACCGGTAAAACCGTATTATTCCGCGCATTTGCAAAATCCGTAGGCGGGGATTTTAAGCGATTGCAGTTTACGCCGGACGTTATGCCGTCCGATGTAACCGGTATCAATTTTTATAACATGAAAACAGGAGAATTTGAGCTTCGGAAGGGCCCGGTATTCACCAATGTGGTTTTGGCGGATGAAATTAACCGCGCCACACCAAGAACCCAGTCTGCACTGTTGGAGGCTATGGCCGAAGGACAGGTTTCCATCGACGGAACCACCCATACTTTGCCGGAAACCTTTATGGTGGCAGCTACCCAGAATCCTCTGGAGTCCCAGGGAACCTTTCCGCTGCCGGAAGCGCAGATGGACCGTTTCTTTATGCGTCTTTCTTTAGGCTATATGAACCGTAAGGACGAGCTTAGCGTTATGGCAAGAAAGAGTACTGCAGAGCTGCTTGGGGAGCTGGACTGTGTAGTAACCGAGGCAGAGATTTCAGAGTTAAAGAAATCATATCATGAAATTACCGTCAGTGATGTTGTGGCAGATTATATGATGGATATTATTGAGAAAACCAGAAATCACGGGGATATCCTGATTGGCGCATCCACTCGTGGTGCCATGGCATTATATGAAGCATCCCAGGTGCTGGCGGCAATGAGGGGCAGAAATTATGTGCTTCCGGAGGATGTTAAGGAACTGGCGCCGTCTGTTCTTGCTCACCGGTTAACCTATCGCGGTGTGTTTAAGCAGAGCGAAGGAAGTTCTACCTTTGAGAAGGTTTTAAACGAAGTAGCGGTGCCGACGGAGGAAAAATAAAGTATGATAGCACTTTTACTGATTGTAATTTTAGTTGCAATCATTGCAGAAGTAAAATCCCTCCGGCGCTCCGTGGATGATGTGCAGTACCGCATGGAGCCGTCCGTAAAAAGCGTGGAGCAGGAGGATATGTTTCTTCTGAAAACAACAATAGAAAACCGTTCCAGGTTCAATATTCCGTATTTGTTTGTAGAAGAGGCGATTCCGGAAGAGGTGGAGCTTTTAGATAGGACGCAAATGGAACTGACGAACGAAAAAGGGTATAACTTTCATCGGAGTGTCCTGTTTATGAAAAAGAGACAGCGTCTGAGAAGAAACATCCGGGCGGTAGCTCATAAAAGGGGAGTCATCCGGTTTACCTATGCCAAAGTTAAAATCGGGGATTTTCTTGGAATCAAAGAATTGACAAAACGGGTTGATTTCAATCATAGCGTGGTGGTGTATCCGATACGCCTGCAGGACAAGCGTTTGGAACAGGTATTGAGCGATGTTATGGGTGAAATTTCTATCAACAGTTTCTTGTACGAGGATCCGATTCTGATTAAGGGCTACCGTGATTACACCGGAAAGGAACCTTTACGTGCCATCAGTTTTCCGATGAGTGCCAGGAGAAATCAATTAACCGTCCGGGAATTTGACCACACCAGGGAAACGATGGTGGATTTGATTTTTGATGTAAGTTATAAAGGTGATTTCGACCACTATTTTCTTCAGGAAGAAGCGCTTTTTGCTTTGACACGTTCGGTTTGTGAAGAATTTGAGCAAAGAAAAACCGGTTATCGTCTGATTACCAATGCTTACTACGCCACAATGGATGTGCATGGGGTAAACGTGATTCAGAGCGGAGGTACCGGTGGCAGCAGTATTACCAAGATTTTAGAGGTGCTTGGAATGGCATCCAATGCGTCCATGTGTGATACGGAAGAATTGTTATCCTATGCGTTTCGAAGCTTTTCCCAGGAGAAGAGTTTTGTCTACATTTGTCACCGTAGGGAAGAGGAAAACGAGAAATTGATAGCGCAGTTAAAACGCCGGTACGGAGTGGAAATCCACTGCGTTTACGGAGAAGATTTTGAAGAAGTATACAAAGAAACGTTACATCAGAGGGAGGAGCAGACGGTATGATGGGCATATTTTATAAAACCGTATTTGATATCAGTGTATTTTATGCCTATGCTGCTTTCTTCTTTTGCTATGCCATCGGTTATGAAACAAATCCGCTGTCTTACGGCGTGTTTTTAATAGCTGCATTGGTGCTGGCGATTTCCGGAAGAATGCAGTATAACGGAAAAATATGTGCCATTATTGCTGCGGTCATTCCGGCAGTTACCCTGCTGTTGGAAAATACAATGGTAGGACGGGCGGAAGTGATTTTATTGTGGGCTTACTTTGTTTTCATGATAAAGCAGGAAACCTATCTCATTTACTATTATCATTTTATGGAGAAATTTAAGGGCTTTGTAATTGCCCTGATTCTCCCTGTGATTTTTTTCTGTTTTAATGTAGAGGCGGGGACAGCCGCTGCCAATATGGCCATTCCGTATCTGCTGATTTTTCTTGCGGCGGGAGTTATGACACTGCAGGCGGCAAGACACCGGGCAACCGGAGACAGTGAAAAGCAGTTTGAAAAGTTTCAAATTTTACAGACGCTGTTGTTTTTTGCTGTGTGCATTTTAGTAACAGTAACGAATCTTTTGCAAACCCTGATGCTCCGTTTGATTGTTCCGGCAGCAAATAAGGTGGTGCTGTTTTTTACTAATACTGTGTTTAGTTTTATCGCCGGTATATTAAAAGTGACTCCCCAGGTACAGATTGACTGGGGAAAAGAGATGGAAGGCTTTTACGAGGAAATGAGCCAGGAGGAACCTGCAGAAAAATTCGTGGAAGGAAATGCCTGGCAGGAAATGATCAGTGAGATGACCGGTGATGTAGAAGAAGCCGATATGACGGAAGTTTTCATTTGTGTCGGAATCATCATCGGAGTCATTATTTTGATTGCCCTGATTGGAAAATCTGCCAAACATTCCCGGGTAGTGGCCTTGGATGTGGAACGTGAAGATTTACCGGAGGAAGAAGAACCAAAGAAAAAGACAAAACGTTTCTTTTTTGACCCGGAGAAAGAAGTCCGTCAGCAATACTGCGAATTTATGAAAAAAGCAGAAACCGGTGAACATCCTTTGGAAAAATCCGATACAACCGCACAAATCATGGAGAAATATAATACCAGAACGACGGCAAAGCCGGAAGAAGCGGAACAAATTACAGAGGTGTACCGTGGTATCCGCTATGGTGAAAGTACTGCAACAAAATCGGATGCCACTACGATGAAAAAATTGGTAAAGAAGCTATAAAAGTAAAATATTTAACGATAAACATTAAAAACTAGTTGACAAACATAAATATTGATGATATGATTCCTACTGTAAGGAGAGCGTAGTGCACGACGGGCTCTTTGCAGTAGGATTTTTACGTTACAGAACAATGGAGAGAAATTTTAGGAGGAAAACATATGGAAAAGCTTATGAAAACATCCAAAACAGTAGATACGATTTTAAAGGTAGTGTACAAAATTTTGCAGGTTGGCGGCATAATTATTTTTGTTGGTGTAGGTATCTGCCTGATAGCAGGGGCACTTGGCCAGTTACCGCCGGCAGAGCTTACCTCGGTTTCGTTTGGTGACGTGGAGCTGATATTTGCAGAGCCTCAGATTGTGGATAATTCCTTTATGGCAATAGAAATGGGAACCACCTTGGTAATGGCTTTGATTGCTATTGCGGTTACCTGCTATTTGATTAAAGTGCTTCGTAAAGTATTGGTACCGATGACTGCCGGCCAGCCGTTTGACGGAACGGTAAGTACTAACATTAAGAAACTTGGTATCACAATTATTGTAAGCGGAATTATTATTGATCTCATAGAGGTTATCGGCTCTAATCTGGCATTTTATATGTACGATATTTCGGAACTGTTTTTATCCGAAAATATCGGAAAAGTCATGATTAATGGCGAAATCGGTCTGGGTAACGTCTTGGTTGGTGTACTGGTTATCATGTTATCTTATGTATTCCGCTATGGTGAGCAGTTACAGCAGCAGGCTGACGAAACTTTATAAGAAAGGATGAAAAAATCATGCCGATTATTTTAAGACTGGACCGTGTCATGGCAGACCGCAAAATGTCCTTAAATGAATTATCCGAAAAGGTTGGCATTGCCAACGTGAATTTATCAAAAATAAAGACCGGCAAGGTCAGTGCCATTCGCTTTTCTACATTGGAAGCAATTTGCGAAGCACTGAGCTGCCAGCCCGGTGATATTTTAGAGTATCAGAAGGAAGAATAATCTACAATGCCTTTGCTTTCATCAGCATGTCGTAAAATCTCGGATACTGCTTCGGAATGCTGATTGGACGGCCTTCCTTGCTTAACAGACAGTGGGTACTGGTGGCAGTACAAACCACTTTATCACTAACTGTCATTGTATACCCAAGTTTAAATTTTACAGGAGAAACATCAAGAACCGCCACGGCAATTTCCAGTTCATCCGGAAACGTGGTGGTTTTTTTATAATCGCAGGTAACAGCAACTACCGGAGAGATGACACCTTCTTCTTCCAGTTTGTCATACGGCCAGCCGGCTTCTTTCAAAAAGTGAATGCGGGCTTCTTCCATGAAGCGGATATAATTGGAGTGGTGGGTGATTCCCATTTTATCGGTTTCGTAGTACTGGATAGTATGTTTATAATTAGTCATAGAGTATCTCCTTTATAGCAGATAGTTCATTTTGTTAACAACTATTATCATACTACACTTAAACAAAAAGTCAATAAAGTAAAATTAAGCAAAAGTTAAGCATTTAGTTACTTGCAAGAAGCAGAAAGATAAGCTATGCTTGGCATAAAGAAAAAGAGTTCATAAAAAATTCAGATACAAGGAGAGAAAAATTATGATTCAGCCGGTAAATCCGAACGCAACAAAAGAAGCAAAGGCAGTATTGGAATATTTGGAAACTATCCGGGGAAAAGGTATTATCACCGGAATGCACACCTTAACAAGAGAACAGGAAGAACTAAAGTATATTGAAAAAGTCACCGGTAAACTTCCGGCACTTTGCGGGTTTGAACTGTTGGCATATTCTCCGAATATCAACTGGGAATCCTGCGATGAAGTGTGTTTAAAGGAACTTCGGGAAAACGAAGGAACCCTGCAGCAGGCCTATGAATGGGCAGAAAAAGGAGGACTTCTTACCTTTACCTGGCATTGGTATTCTCCAATCGGTGGCGTGGATAAGGCGTTTTATTCCAGAAATACCGCGTTTGATGCAACACAGGTACTTATAGAAGGCACACCGGAGCGTGCGGCGTTTTATCATGACATGGATGTCATGGCAGAGCATTTAAAAGGCTTTGCAGATAAAAACATCCCGATTTTATGGCGTCCGTTCCATGAAGCAGAGGGCGATTGGTTCTGGTGGGGCGTAAAAGGTATGGATGTTGCCAGAAAGCTTTACCGTCTGATGTTTGACTATTATACCAAAGAAAAGCATCTGGACAACCTGATTTGGGTGTGGAATAATCCGCGCAAGGAAGGCTATGTGGGAGACGACTACTGTGACATTGTTACCTCTGACCATTATCCGCCGGCACATCAGCATACCGCAATGAAACCGCAGTTAGATAATTTAAAGAAAATTACCGATAACAAAATGTTTGCCATTGGAGAAATCGGAGTCATTCCGGATGTGGAGGCAATGGAAAAAGAGGAAGCAGACTGGCTATGGTTCATGATGTGGAGCGGCGGTTTTGTACTGGAAGAAACCTATAATACAGCGGAAGCATATCGGAAGCAATTCCGGGCAGAATATGCTATAACCCTGGATAAATTGCCAAAATTATATTAATTACAGTTTTGTGTAAACTTTTTTCTCGAAAAATAAAGAAAATACTTTCATTTTGTGTGAATATGAGGTATAATAGGCATAATAGGTGTAAAGTGTCAGATAATCCTTAAGCTATTCCAACATATGCAGGAGGGTACCATGATAGAGAGAAAAGTAACGATTGAACAACTGGATGAAGGCATGTTGATTTCCGCAGATGTACATAACAGTATTGGTGTAGTTATTGTGCCTGCAAAAACAATAGTTACGAACGATGTGTTAAATTTGTTGGCCAGACATTCCATTATGGAGGTTATGGTAGGAGAAGAATCCGATGAACCGGAGCTCTCTATGGAGGATTTCGGAATTCTCGATGATGCTCTCGGCATGATTGATTACTTAGAGGAAAGAGAACGCAAACAGGATACCTTTGAGGATGTATTTCAGGCTGCGGTAGAGGAAATAAAGCTTTTCTTCGATCAGTTACTTGCCCATCAGGAGGTAGATATTTACCAGTTGCTTGAAATTGTTGCTACCGTGGTGGATAAAGCAGATAATAATGTGAATCTATTCCAAATGCTGTATAAGAAGATGAACCGTGCTTCGGAAGATATTTACGAACACTGCATCAATGTGTCCCTGTATGCACAATTGCTGGCAAAATGGGCAGATTTAACTGCAGATGAGGTGGAAATGGCAGGAATTGCCGGAGCTTTACATGATATCGGCTTAATTGTCTGCTTCAAGGAGGGAGAAAAGAATATCTCCCTGCATGGTGAGTTTGAAAATAAATGTGGCTTTAATCATATGGTACACAGCTATAATCTGGTAAAAGACATGGATGTGGATGTGCGTTTAAAGCAGGCAATTTTAACACATCATGAAAGAATGGATTTAAGCGGATTTCCAAATCAGCTGTCTTATAAGAGCCTGAATTATGTTTCCAGAGTGGTAGCTATTGCAGATGCTTTTGCCACACTTACTATGAAGGAAGACGGGCTTGACGGAATGAAACCGTTGCAGGCTATGTGTCATATGTTTGATACCGGTTATATTAAGTACGATACAGAACTGCTGGTATGCTTTATCGAACATGTGGTGCAGAACTTTATCCAGTATGAGGTATTACTGAGTGACGGTCAGCGCGGTAAAATTGTTATGCCAAGCAAAAAAGAGCCGGCAAGACCATTGATTATGGTGGATGGCGGAGCATTTATTGATTTATCCGTCCGTAAGGACTTAGCTATTGAGGACATGTTTTATTAAAACAGAAAAGAGGTAATTTATAAGTTTTGCTTATGAATTACCTCTTTATTTTTTTAGAGAAAACGATTGCCAAAAGTTAACTAAAATGCTACCATTAAAGGGTAACTTTAGAAAATTACGAACATTAGGAGGATCACAATGGAATTATTATCATTGGAACAGGAATTAAAGCAGAATGCATACCCGGGCAGAGGTATTGTCATCGGTAAGTCTGAAGACGGAAAGTACGCCGTAACCGCTTATTTCATCATGGGAAGAAGCGAAAACAGCCGTAACCGTGTATTTGTAGAAGACGGCGCAGGTATCCGTACCCAGGCATTTGACCCATCCAAGCTGGTTGACCCAAGTCTCATTATTTATGCACCGGTTCGTGTGCTTGGTAACAAGACCATCGTAACCAACGGTGACCAGACCGACACAATTTTCGAACTTATGGATAAGCAGATGACATTCGAACAGGCTCTGCGTACCAGAGAGTTTGAGCCGGATGCTCCAAACTATACCCCAAGAATTTCCGGTATCATGCATGTAGAAAACGGTTCCTATAACTATGCAATGTCCATCTTAAAGAGCAACAATGGTGATCCGTCCTGCTGTAACCGTTTTACATTTGCATATACAAATCCTAAGGCTGGCGAAGGCCGTTTCATTCACACTTATAAGTGCGACGGCAATCCGCTTCCAAGCTTTGAAGGCGAGCCTAAGGCAGTTGCTATTTCCGGTGACATGGACACCTTCGGTGATATGATCTGGAACAGCTTAAATGAAGACAACAAGGTTTCCCTGTTTGTTCGTTATATCGATATCGCAACAGGCGAAGCAACTTCCAAGATTTACAACAAGAACAAGTAAAATCAGTTACATAGGTAAAAATTGAAAAGAAAGAGGATTTCACTATGAACGAATTAGAATTAAAGTATGGCTGTAATCCAAATCAGAAGCCAAGTAGAATTTACATGGAAAACGGCGACCTGCCAATCACCGTATTAAACGGTAAGCCTGGCTACATCAACTTTTTAGATGCATTCAACGGCTGGCAGTTAGTTAGCGAATTAAAGAAGGCAACCGGCCTTCCTGCAGCTACATCCTTCAAGCATGTTTCCCCTGCAGGTGCAGCAGTAGGTCTTCCTTTAACAGAAGTGGAAAAGCAGATTTACTGGGTAGCAGATATGGGCGAATTAACTCCACTGGCAAGCGCTTATGCACGAGCAAGAGGCGCAGACAGAATGTCCTCCTTTGGTGATTTCATTTCCCTTTCCGACGTTTGTGACGTAGCAACCGCAAAGCTCATCAAGAGAGAAGTTTCCGACGGTGTTATCGCTCCTGGCTATGAGCCGGAAGCATTAGAAATCTTAAAGGCAAAGAAGAAGGGCGGATACGCAGTTATCCAGATTGACCCATCCTACAAGCCAAACCCTGTAGAGCGCAAGGAAGTATTCGGTATTACCTTCGAGCAGGGCAGAAACGAACTGGTTATCGACGACGATTTCCTTGGCAACATTGTTACCGAAACCAAGGATCTTCCGGAATCCGCAAAGATTGACCTTATCATCTCTTTAATTACTTTAAAGTATACACAGTCCAACTCCGTTTGTTATGCAAAGGGCGGTCAGGCTATCGGTATCGGTGCGGGACAGCAGTCCAGAATCCATTGTACACGTCTTGCAGGCCAGAAGGCAGACAACTGGTATCTCCGTCAGGCTCCGCAGGTTCTTAACCTTAAGTTCCTGGATACCATTGGTCGTGCCGACAGAGATAACTCCATCGACTTATACATCGGTGACGAGTACATGGATGTTTTAGAAGAAGGCAAGTGGCAGACTATTTTTGCAGAAAAGCCTCCTGTATTCACCCGCGAAGAAAAGAGAGCTTGGTTAGACGGTATGCAGGACGTTGCTCTTGGTTCCGATGCATTCTTCCCATTCGGTGACAACATCGAACGTGCTAAGAAGTCCGGCGTTAAGTACATTGCACAGCCGGGTGGCTCTGTAAGAGATGACAACGTAATCGAGACATGTAACAAGTACGGAATGACCATGTGTTTCACAGGACTCAGATTGTTCCACCACTAATCGCCCTGCAGTTGTCAGAAAAAACACAGCTCCCATGCTCGAAAGACTTGCCGGATTGCACAGGCTTTACCGGCAGTCATTAACAAGAGAGCGCGGCCCGAAACTTGCGGTCGGGAGGATGAAAATTATATAAGGGATGTCAAGCAAAGCGTCCGTAGGACGCAGCTTTAGAAAAAGATGAGGCGCACTCTCGGAAAAGCGATTTTCCAGAGATGCGCCTTCTCTTTTTCTAAAAGTGCTTCGCACATTTTGCTTGATATCCCTGTTTAAACATTTACTCCCTCCCGCTTCAAACAGTCGGCTCCGCGCTCTCTTATTCCTGCCTTATGTAAAACCTGTGCAATCCGGAGTCTTGTGGCATGGTCCTGTACATTTTTTCTAACAATCTGCAGGGCTAAAAAGTGGTGGCGGAACAATCTGAGTCCGCCTGTGAAGCATAGGCATGTCGCGAAGCGATATGCCTATGCTTCACAGGCCATTCTCTACACAAAGCCATTGTAAAAAAAGGAAAGTCTGCTATAATGAAACTATGTGAATTACTAATTTTTCCGGGAGACAATGACTATGAAAAAACCAAAGATGATTTTGTTTGATTACGGTCAGACACTGGTAAATGAAGAACGGTTTAACGGAGTGCGGGGAACCGAAGCGGTTTTAAAGTACGCCACAAAGAACAAGTACGGTAAGTCTGCCGAAGAGGTTCAGGCCTATGCTACTATGTTAAATCAGGAGATGGGACGGTTTGACCCGGAAAAAAAGCATTTGTTTCAGATTGAAGTCCCGAATTATATGTTTACCAGATATCTTTACGAATCCTAGGGGATTGAGTTGTCCCTCACTCCGGAGGAAATTGACCGGGTGTTCTGGAATGCGGCTACGCCGGGAACTGCAACGGAAGGAATGGCGGAATTTCTAAAGTATTTAAAGGGAAAAGGAATCCGCACCGGCGTTATCAGCAACATTTCCTACTGCGGAGCAGTGGTGGAAGAACGAATCAACCGGTGCCTCCCGGAAAATGACTTTGAGTTTATTATGGCAACCAGTGAATATATGTACCGGAAGCCAAATAAGCGGATTTTTGAGCTGGCGCTGGAAAAGGCTGAATTACAGCCGGAGGATGTGTGGTATGTAGGAGACCAGTATCAGTGCGATATTGTTGGAGCAACGAATGCAGGTCTGTTTCCTGTGTGGTACATCGGTGCCATTGATATGAAATATGAGCCGCATGAAGAAGTATTGACCATAAATAATTGGGAAGCATTGAAAGAATTCCTGGACACTTTAAACTAAATGCGAAATAACAAAAGAAAGGAGCCACACCATGCACTACGTTAACGCAAAAGGAATTTTATCTGCTTCAAACGGCATGAATTTATACCGGGGCTGTACCCACGGCTGCATTTATTGTGACTCCCGAAGTGTTTGTTATCAGATGAACCACGACTTTGAAGATATCGAAGTTAAAGTAAATGCCGTGGATTTGTTGGAACAGACTCTGAAAAACAAGCGGAAAAAGTGCATGATCGGCACTGGCTCCATGTGTGACCCGTATATGCATATCGAGGAAGAATTATTACATACCAGAAAGTGCTTGGAGCTTATTGAACGCTATGGATTTGGCGTTGCCATCCAGACCAAGTCTGCAAGAATTTTACGGGATTTGGATATTTTAAAACGTATCAATGAGAAAACAAAAGTTGTAGTACAGATGACTCTAACCACCTACGATGAGGACTTGTGCCGCAAAATAGAACCAAATGTTTCCACCACAAAGGAGAGGGCGGAAGTTCTGAATATTATGCGGGATAACGGTATCCCGACGGTGGTATGGATGTCACCAATTCTGCCTTTTATTAACGATACAGAAGAGAATATCAAAGGTATTTTAAATTACTGCAAGGAAGCCAAGGTGTGGGGAATCATTTGCTTTGGCATGGGACTGACGCTTAGGGAAGGCAATCGGGAATATTTCTACAAGAAGCTGGACGAAGAATTTCCGCGTTTGAAATGGGAATACCAGAGGGTGTACGGCAATGAGTATGAGGTGAGCAGTCCAAACAATGCAAAGCTGATGCGCATGTCAAAGAAATTTTGTCAGGAAAACGGCATTGTGTTTGATGTGGAAAAGTGTTTTGAATATATGCACTTATTTGAGGAAAAAGAAACATTTGAGCAGTTGCGGTTGTTTTAATTAAAATGCTGTATTGTGATAAAGAGGAGAATGCAAAAGTATGATTCGCAAAACAACACCGGAAGATATTCCGGAAATTATGAATATTATCCGTGATGCCCAGGCAGGCATGAAGCTGCTTGGCATTTCCCAGTGGCAGAACGGTTATCCCAATGAAACTTCCTTTGCAAAGGACATTGCAGAAGGAATCAGTCATGTGTATGTGGAGGATGGAGAAATTGTGGCTACAGCGGCAATTTTTACTGCACCGGAACCGGACTATGCTAAGATTTACGAGGGAGAATGGAAAACTAACGGAAATTACGGTGTGGTTCACCGTATCGCGGTAAAAAAGCAGGCAAAGCGCGCCGGGTATGCAGCTAAAATGATAGAATACGCCGTGGAACTGACAAAACAGGCAGGTTACGGCAGTGTCCGCATTGATACCCACGAAGGAAACATTCCGATGCGAAGCTTCTTGAAAAAGCAGGGCTTTGAAGAATGCGGCATCATTTATTTGTCCAACGAAGGATGTGCGGAGAACAAAAGAGTGGCGTATGAGAAAATATTAAATTAGAATTTTTAATGGGCACATTATCTTGGCTTATAAATAAGATAAGTGCCTTTCTCTTTTGTTATCTTTTTAACATGTTTCAGCTAATTGATGAAAAATACGAAAAATTCACAAAAAATAATTGCAAAATGGCAGAAAATTTAGTACAATATGTTTAGTGGTTTTGGGAGAAGCAAAACGACAGAAATAATGTACTGGAGGTTACAGACTATGGACGTTTACAAGTATGAGAAAATCAGGAATGTTGCCGTTTTGGGGCACGGCGGCGCAGGTAAGACCACCTTTGTTGAGGCATGTGCTTATACAACAGGGTTGACAAACCGTCAGGGTAAGGTAGAAGAAGGTAACACCATTTCCGATTACGATCGTGAAGAAATTAAGCGTGGTTTCTCTATCAGCACATCGGTAGTACCTGTGATTTGGGAAGAAACAAAAATCAATTTCTTAGACACTCCGGGTTACTTTGATTTTGTTGGTGAAGTAGAAGAGGCAATCAGTGCCTGCGACGCAGCTCTTATTGTTATTTCCGCTAAGAAGGGTATTGAAGTCGGAACCCGAAAGGCATGGGACCTTTGCGAAAGATATAACATCCCTCGTATGTTCTTCGTAACAGATATGGATGATGATAATGCCAGCTTCCGTCAGGTTGTAGAAGACCTTACAGAAATTTATGGCAAGCGTATTGCACCTTTCCATTCCCCAATCCGTGAGAATGAAAAGTTTGTGGGCTATGTTAACGTAGTTAAGATGGCAGGACGTAAGTTCACTAAGTTAAGCGACTATAACGAATGTCCGATTCCGGATTATTCGATGGAATATGTAGAAAAGTACAGAGAAATCTTAATGGAAGCAGTGGCAGAAACCAGCGAAGAGCTCATGGATAAGTACTTCGGCGGCGAAGAATTCACCGTAACCGAAATTTCTTCCGCACTCCGTAGCAGCGTTACCGACTGCAGCATCGTTCCGGTTCTTTGCGGTTCCGGTTTAAATGCTCAGGGTACTATGCAGGTTATGCAGGCTATCGACATTTACTTCCCATCTCCAAACAAGTGTGTCCTGGTTGGTATGAACACTAAGACAGAAGGCACCTTCGCGGCAGATTACGACGCAAACAAGCCAATGACTGCAAAGGTATTTAAGACCATCGCAGACCCATTCCTTGGTAAGTTCTCTCTTATTAAGGTTTGTTCCGGTGTTATGAAGGCAAATGAAACTGTGTATAACCCTAACAGAGAATGCGACGAAAAGGTTACCAGACTTTACGTTATCCGTGGTAAAGACACCATCGAAGTTAAGGAATTATATGCAGGTGATATCGGTGCCATCGCTAAGCTCGACAGCACCCTTACCGGCGATTCCCTTACCGTAAAGGATACTCCGGTTGTTTACGACCCACCAAAGACATCCATCCCTTACGAATATCGCGCATACAGTGCAAAGAACAAGGGTGATGAAGATAAGTTATCCCAGGCTCTTTCCCGTATGATGGAAGAAGACCAGACCTTAAAGGTTGTTACGGACCCTGAAAACCGTCAGACTCTTATCTACGGTATCGGCGAACAGCATCTTGAAATTTCCGCAAGCAGAATGGCTGCGCGCTATAAGGTTGAAATGGAACTTTCTAAGCCGCGTGTAGCTTACCGCGAAACTATCCGTAAGAAAGTTACCGCAGAGCACAAGTATAAGAAGCAGTCCGGCGGACATGGTCAGTACGGTCACGTTATCATCGACTTCGAGCCATCCGGCAACATGGAAGAAGCATTCGAATTCCATGAAAGCGTATTCGGTGGTGCGGTTCCAAAGAACTTCTTCCCTGCAGTTGAAAAGGGTATCGCAGACAGTGTAACAGAAGGACCTTTAGCAGGCTATCCTGTAGTTGGTATCAAGGCTACCCTTACCGGCGGTTCCTACCACGACGTAGACTCCTCCGAAATGGCCTTCAAGACAGCTACCTGCCAGGCATTTAAGGAAGGTATCTTAAATGCAACACCAATTCTTCTTGAGCCTATTGCAACCATGAAGGTTGTAGTTCCTGAAAAGTATACCGGTGATGTTATGGGTGATTTAAACCGTCGCCGCGGTCGTGTATACGGCATGAATCCATTGCCAAATAATAAACAGGAAATCGTTGCCGAAATTCCTATGTCCGAAGTATACGGTTACTCCACCGATCTTCGTTCCATGACAACAGGTATGGGCGTTTACTCCTACGAATTCAATCGTTATGAAGCAGCTCCATCCGATGTTCAGGCGAAGGTTGTAGAAGAAAACAAGAAAGACAAGTAATACATAAGCAGGAGGCAGTCCAAATGGGCTGCCTCTTTTGTGTAAAGCGGGTATAAGCACTTCGAAAAGTTTTGCTTGATAAATTTACGTTTTTGGAGTATACTACATTCATATATTTTGATGGTAAGGAAAACTTCGATATCCGAAAGCTTTCAGAGAGCCGGTGGTTGGTGCAAACCGGTGGTTACACGATATCTTTCCACTTTCCGGGCAAAGCTAAAAGCTTTGCACATCAGGGTGAAAGCCCAAGGGTCGTATCCTTTATCATACGTTACGAGGTGGCAATGATGAAAGTATCGTTCACTTCTCCCCAAGCATTCGTAAAATTGTCCGACTACGTCGTACATCGTTGCTTTGCAACTTGCATTTTACTTATGCAGGGGAGCTGTAATATGCTTTTATTGCAAGTTGGGTGGCAACGCGGAGCATTCCGTCCCTTCAGCGTAGGGACGTAGTGTCCCGCGTTTTAATATTGTAAAAAAAAGGAGGATAAATCCTCTGCCCGCAATCAGCGGGCGGGCATTTTCCTTCGGAAAACAAGGAGGATTAACAGATGTTAGACTTAAAATTTTTAAGAGAGAATCCGGAAATCGTAAAGCAGAACATCAGAAACAAGTTTCAGGACAACAAGCTTCCGTTAGTGGATGAAGTTATCGAACTGGACGCAGAAGCAAGAAAGACCCAGCAGGAGGCAGATAACCTCCGTGCAGAGCGTAAGAAGATTTCCAAGGAAATCGGTGCGTTAATGGGCAAGGGCTTAAAGGAAGAAGCAGAAGCTGCAAAGCAGAAGGTAAATGACTTTGCAACACGCCTGGAAGAGTTAGAAGCAAAAGAAGCAGAGCTTGGCGAAAAGGTAAAGAAGATTATGATGGTGATTCCAAACATCATCGACCCAAGTGTACCTATCGGTAAGGATGACAGCGAAAACGTAGAAGTTCAGAAGTACGGTGAACCTGTGGTTCCTGACTTTGAAATTCCATACCATACAGAAATTATGGAAAAGTTCAACGGTATCGACCTTGACAGTGCAAGAAAGGTAGCCGGCAACGGTTTCTATTACCTGATGGGTGATATCGCAAGACTTCATTCTGCAGTAATTTCCTACGCAAGAGACTTCATGATTAACCGTGGTTTCACCTACTGCATTCCACCGTTTATGATTCGTAGTGAAGTTGTTACCGGTGTTATGAGCTTTGCAGAAATGGAAGCCATGATGTATAAGATTGAGGGCGAAGATTTATTCTTAATCGGTACCAGTGAGCACTCCATGATTGGTAAGTTCATTGACACTATCCTTCCGGAGGAACAGCTTCCGCAGACTCTTACCAGCTACTCTCCATGCTTCCGTAAGGAAAAGGGTGCCCATGGTATTGAAGAACGTGGTGTTTACCGTATCCATCAGTTTGAAAAGCAGGAAATGATTGTAGTATGTAAGCCGGAAGAGAGCCCACAGTGGTTTGATAAGTTATGGCAGAATACCGTAGATTTATTCCGTTCCTTAGATATTCCGGTTCGTACTTTAGAGTGCTGTTCCGGTGACCTGGCAGACCTTAAGGTAAAGTCCATCGACGTTGAGGCATGGTCCCCAAGACAGCAGAAGTACTTTGAAGTAGGCAGCTGTTCCAATCTTGGTGATGCTCAGGCAAGACGTTTAAAAATCCGTGTAAACGGCGAAAACGGCAAGTACTTTGCACATACTTTAAACAATACTGTAGTTGCACCTCCGAGAATGCTCATTGCGTTCCTTGAGAACAACTTAAATGCTGACGGTAGTGTAAATATTCCGGTGGCATTACAGCCATATATGGGCGGTATGACTAAGATTGAAGTAAAATAAAACCGGCATAGGACCTCAGTCCTAAAGTTTTGCTTGCAAAATGTCGAAATATAGGGTAGAATAAGATTGTAAAGTTGTCTTATTCTACCCTATATTTGTTACAAGGATGTAGAATACATAAATATTTATGAGAGGAAAGGAGTCTTCTTATGAGTAATTCTATCGACACAAGTTATTTAAATAAGTATAATACAACAGACTACGCCAGCCTGTTTAATTCCCTGCCAAAGACAAATGAGTCTTCCGGCGGTGGTTTAACCAATTTGGCAACGGAGTATAATTCCATCCGCAGTGGCTCCTATGGCAAACTGCTCAGCGCATATTATAAAAAGATGAATGGCGGTGACAGTGCTACCGAAGCTATGCAGAAGGAAACAGCAAACCGTCAGTTGGCAGGCAGTAATGCCAGTTCTTTAAAGAGTGCGGCGAAGAATTTATCTAAAGTGGATTTTTCCGACACTTCCGATGCAGGCAAAGAAAAGAGCTTAAAGGCTGTAAAGGATTTCATCTCTGCTTACAATTCTGTAATCGATACGGTTGACGATGTAAATAACAAAGGTATGTTACGGAATGCAGTTTGGATGACCAATATCACCAGTAAGAGTGCAGGCTTGTTAAATGAGCTGGGCATTAGCATCGGTGAGAATAATCAGCTTTCTTTAGACGAAGCAAAGTGGAAGGATGCAAATGCATCTACAAAAACCGCATTGTTTAGCGGAAGACAGAGTTTTGCAGAAAAAATGGTATACAAGGCAAGCCAGTTAACTAATCATTCTGCAGAAAAAGCTTCCTATACCGCATCTGCATACAAGAAAAATGGTGATTATACCAAGGTAAATGCGCAGTCTATGTACGAAGATTTATTCTAAAATTACATAAAATGCTGATAGCGCCGGAGTGTAAGCTCCGGCGTTACTATTTTAAAATTATTTTTAAAATTTTGAAAAAAGTTGTTGACAGAATTGAAATCATAGTGTATTATATCACTTGTGTTCAGCAGAACAGCATATGCGCGAGTGGCTCAGTTGGTGGAGCGCGACCTTGCCAAGGTCGAGGCCGCGGGTTCGAGTCCCGTCTCGCGCTCTGGAAAAAAATGAGAGTTGGTTGGAAAACCAACTCTTATTTTTTTGTGAGCACGAGTGCTCACGAACCCATGCAACATGCATGGGTTCTGAGTCTCCGCTCCGCTCCGGTCCGCGCAGGACCGAGGTCCCCCGGACCTCGTGCGCCCCGTCTCGCGCTCTGAAAACAAAAAGGATGATACCGAAAGGTATCGTCCTTTTTTGCTTTCCGGAGCAAGAGACGGATAGGAAGTAACACGCCCGGCAACCTCCTCGTAAACTATCGGTAAATGCAGTGTTTGGCGGAGGTTGGAAGGAAAATGCGGATGCATTTTCCTTTATTCGACTGTCCCGTCGATGCGCAGGGGTTCGAGGTCTCTGCTCCTTTTATTTTAATTTGGAAATTTCCTTTTCGAACTCAAAATCTATGTATTCTGTTGGTCCCTCATTATCGGTACGCTCTTTAATACTTTTCATGGTAGCCAACGTGCTATCGTTAAATTCTATTATGACTTGTTTTAAAGTTTTTTTTGATGCATGAGATATAAATTCTGAGATGTAGTTATTGTTCGTAATGGTGTTTCTTAATTGATCTACTCCCAAAATGAGTCCAAGGTAATTGCCATTGCCTTTACCTCTATAGTAATTAGTTCCTACATAAAGACTGTTTGCGACATTAATCAAAGAAATACGTTCGTTACCGTATATTTCTCTTATAACACCGGAATCGAAAAAAGCAGCAACCTGTTTGAAAAAATTTTCTCTGTTTGACATAGTAAAAAGCTCCTGTAATTATTATAATGAAGTACATTTTTATGTATAGTATACTGATTAGTTAAGGAAAAATCAACTTTATGTTTTGCCTTGAATATGCCATATTTCTGGGGTATAATACTACTTAGGATACCATATATATGATTTTTAAGTACATGAGGAAGGTTACATGCGAAAAAAATTCTTAGTAACATTTTGTATATGCCTTTTTCTTAGTGTTGGCTTTTTTTTCGGACATTCTTTTGTAGCTAATGCAGATACCACAGAGTCCTATCAGGATGAAATTGATGCTGCAAAGGCAAAAAAAGAACAAATGGAAAAAGAACGGGCTGAGCTGGAGAAAAAAGTAGAAGAGTTAAAGCAGCAAAAAGACGACATGAATGCGTACATTGAAAACATGGACAAGCAGTACATGGAGTTAATGTACAGTATTGATGAACTGGATGCGGAAATTGCAACCCAGGAAGAGCTGCTTGCAGAAACGCAGACAATGCTTGCCCAGGTAAAAGCCCAGGAAGCAGAACAGTATGACACCATGAAAAAACGTATCAAGTATCTCTATGAAAACGGAGAAACAAATTTTTTGGATGTTCTGTTTGGACAAGGTTCGTTAACGGATATGTTAAACGAAATGGAGTACCGTGCGGCTATTACGGAGTATGATAACGGTTTGTTAGAACGTTATAATGCTACAAAATTGCAGGTGCAAAATACGGAAGCGCTTTTGATTGCTCGGCTGGAAGAGTTAAATGCTTTGAAGGAAACCCGGGAATTTGAACTGGTGCAGTTAGAAGAAGTAATTCAGGCGAAGGCTGCAGAACTGGAAGCTTTGGCGGCATCCATCGGTGTGGATGAAGAAATGCTGTTTAACTATTGGGATGAAATTGTCACCATGGGGGCAGATATCGAAGAACTGGAGCGTTTAGAGGCAGAACGAATCGCTGAAGAAGAACGCAAGCGCAAGGAAGAGGAAGAGCGTCTCCGCCGCTTGGAAGAAGAGCGCAAGCGGAAAGAGGAAGAAGAGCGTAAACGCCGGGAGGAAGAACTCCGTAAAATTGCGGAAGAAGAAGCCCGTAAAAAACGCGAAGAAGAGCTTCGGAAGCAGGCCACAGATGCGCTGAAATTTAATCAGGATATCGGTAATATGTTATGGCCGGTACCGAATTCCGGAAGAATTACCTCCGATTATGGCTACAGAAGTGCTCCTGTAAAGGGTGCATCTACCTTCCATCAGGGCATTGATATCGGTGTGGGTAATCTGGCCCGCGCAGATCGAGGTGTAGTTGCAGCACTTGCCGGTGTGGTAATTGAAACCGGATATTCTAAATCCGGAGGTAATTACATATATATCGACCATGGTAATGGTGTTGTGACCAGGTATTTACATGCTTATAAAGTATATGTAAAAGAAGGTCAGTATGTGGAACGAGGAGAAGAAATCATGGAAGCGGGAACTACCGGATATTCTTCCGGACCGCATTTGCATTTTGGCTTATGGGTAAACGGAGTATCGGTAGACCCGTTACTGTATATTGATTATTCCGACTGGGAATAAAAACAGGGAGCTGCAGTATAGCAGCTCCCTTTCATAAATTTTTAATGATTTTAATCGTTCTTTCATTGAATTATGGAAAAAAACAGTATATGATTAGCAGTATATAATCGGGTTATGCTATATGGAGGAATAATTGGTATGAGATTTAGGGAAAGATTACAGCGTTTTATGTACGGAAGATACGGTATGGACGGTCTGGGTCAGTTTTTGATGTGGACCGCGGTGGCGTGTCTGTTGTTGTCCTGGTTTGTGGCAGGAAGTGTTTTTAATACGCTTGCCCTATTGCTGCTGGTGTGGGGATATTTTCGTATGTTTTCCAAAAATGTGCAAAAGCGGTATCAGGAAAATTGCACCTATTACCGTTATGTGAATAAAGTGAAAGATTTTTTCAAAAAACAGAAGTCATATATTCAGCAGAGCAAAACACATCACATATATAAATGTCCGCAGTGTAAACAAAAAATCAGAATACCAAGAGGAAAAGGAAAGGTTGCCATCCGTTGTCAGCGGTGCGGCACGGAATTTATTAAGAACAGCAGATAAGGTTGAAAAGCGATGTTTGGATATGTAATTGTCAATAAAGAAGAGCTGAAAATTAAAGAATGGAATTACTATCATGCATGTTATTGCGGTTTGTGTCATGCGCTAAAAGAAGTGGCCGGCACTAAGGCAAGAATGACGGTATCTTATGATATGACGTTTTTGGCAATGCTCTTGGATGATTTGTATGATTGCAAAAAGGAAGAAGGGGAAAGTCGTTGCGCGGTGCATCCGGTGAAGCCGCAGACGTATGTAAAAAGTGAGGCTTTTCTCTATGCTGCCAAGATGAATCTGTTGCTTTGTTATGATAATCTTCTGGATGACTGGACGGATGACCATAATGTGGCGGCTGCTATGGCGGCAGGTGTGTTAAAGGGCGTCAGAACGCGTATTGCAAAAGAATATCCAAGACAGGCCAGAGCAGTAGAGGAATATATCGAAAAAGTGCATGCCTGTGAAGAAAAACGGGAAGCAAATCTGGATGTGGCAGCAGGATTAACCGGTGAAATGCTGGCGGAATTGTTTTGCTGGAAGGAAGATGAGTGGCAAAAGGATTTGCGCGGCCTGGGCTTTTATCTGGGTAAATTTATTTACCTGATGGATGCTTATGAGGATATGGAGAAGGATAATAAGCGTGGAAATTATAATCCGTTTTTACTTAGTAAAGGCTTCATAAAAAACGAAGAATTGGCAGAACACAGTCTTAATCTGATGGCTGCCAGTGCGGCAGAATGTTTTGAACGTCTTCCGCTGGTAGAAAACCTTGAAATTTTAAGAAATATCCTGTATGCTGGTATTTGGGGCAAATTTGAGAAAATCAAGGCGAAGAGAGAAAAGGAAGAAAAAGAATGAGAAATCCGTATCAGATACTGGGAGTTCCGGAAACTGCCGGTATGGATGAAGTGAAAAAAGCATATCGTAAGCTGAGCCGGATGTATCATCCGGATGCCAATATAAATAATCCGAATAAAGAACAGGCGGAGGCTAAGTTTAAGGAAATACAGGCGGCATACCAGCAAATTGTGGATGAAAAGGAGCATGGCGGCAGCAGAAGCTCCTATGGCAATTACGGACAAAGCGGCAGTTATGGTCAGGGCTCTTATCAGCAAACTGGTCAGGGCGGTTTTGAAGATTTCTTCGGCGGATTTGGCTTTGGAGGATATGGTGGTCAGCAGTACCGGCAGGAAAGCACGGAGTCTACTTTGATGCAGGCGGCAGGTAATTATCTGCGTAACGGTTATTACAGGGAAGCGTTAAATGTGCTTGGCAATGTGCCGACAGCAGAACGTAATGCCAAGTGGTATTATTATAGTGCACAGGCAAATGCAGGTACCGGAAACAATATTACGGCACAGGAACATGCGAAGATGGCGGTACAGTTAGAGCCTAACAATTATGTATATCAGGAACTGTTGCGCCGGTTGCAGGCGGGTGAAACCTGGTATACACAACAGGGAAGCACCTATGGCAGGTCTATGGGTGGTATGAGCAGTTTTTGTTGTGAATGCTTGATGTTTAATTTATTTTGCAACTGTTGTTGCTAAATTCATAAAAGAACAAGACCGCAGAAGTTTTTCTGCGGTCTTGTTGCGTTTAGGATGTAACGAGAATTTTATGGCAAAAAGCCTTGGGGCTTTTAAAAACGTTTTTTTAACTCATAGAGAGTATGATGTGTACTGCGTTTTCTGCTTCGGATTCGATAAATACGGAACCAGACCCGGATACGGTTGATTCTTGGAATGATATACCAAAGCAGGGCAAAAAATGCGACAAACAGTGCAATCATGCAGATGGTAATCCGGTTTGGTTCTTTGATAAGATCAAGCAGATTAAACCCATATTGCATAGTAATAACCGAAGAAGTATGGTTGTTTACTGCAAGAGCTTCTGAAGATTTGCAAACTGCTTCCTGCAGGGTAAGAGGCGTTCCGGCAGTGGAAAAGACAACTTTCTGATAGTCGGAAAGCAGGGCGCCGGAAGCGTCCTTTGGATAAATATCCATGATGCCGATGGAACGGTAGGAAATATAATGGAACAGGGCAAAAATATCTTCTGTACTGATGATGTGATAAAGCTGCCCGGTAAGTATTTCTTCTCCGGAACCGTTGGTAAGCGCAGTAACCCGGTTAAAAGGCAAACGGTTTTTGTGATAAGTGTAGTTTACGCCGTCTAAATATAATCGGTTTTCTTTAGAAACGGTAGTAATAGCGCCTTCTGCCAAATAGGAAAGCTCGTTTCCTGTGAGGTAAAAGCTGTATAACGTTTCTTTGCCGGATGCTGCAAGGGAATCTGCGGTATCCTCTTCGGAAAGGAATAAAGCAACGATGTCAACGGAAGGCATATCTTCTGCCTTCATGGAAGTCCGGATGGATGAGGCAAGTTCCGCAGCAACTTCGGTTTGTTTATCGGAAAGATTGTTGGTTTCTTTGGTTGGAAGCTTTGCCCAGGCAAGAAGAACGGAGCCGAGGAGAAGCAGGTAGCACAGAGGTCGGAGCTTTCCGAAATCAAATTCATTTACTGCTAATAAAAAGTGGTATAATTTCTTTTTAAATCGTCTTTTTAATCTTTTGTATGTTGTACCGGTGCTCATCGGGTACCTCCTTTGTAAAAATCAATAAATTTATGAACGGAGCCGGATTGTAAAATAGTTTTGTTATAGGCAAGTCCGACGTTGCGTTTGCTAAGTTTAGACGGGAGCGGTAATTCAATGAGAGAATGGTTTTCCAATTCCTGTTGCACAAAATTTTTTATGACGCAACCTATGCCTAGTCCGATTTTGGAAAAGTCGATGAGCATGTCCATTGTGTCGAATTCCAGTATTTGTCCGGTTTCAATATGATTTTTGCTGAGATATTCTTCAATATAAAGCCGGGAAATGTTTTTGTCATTTAACAGCATCAGGGTTCCGTTTTTTAAAAATGACATAGCGGAGCCGGATGCTTTTTTTTCTGCCGAGCGCCGGTTTTTTGTTGTCTGAGACTGAAAAACGGAGGTGCTTTCCGACTCACGGAGTTTTAAGTTTTTTAAATAAGCTTCCGTGGCAACAAATATGTCTTCGACTTCTGTTATTTTGAGAAATTCTAAATTATGCATGCTTGCAGGTTCACTGATGAGTCCAAGGTCAATTTTGGAACTTTCCAGCAATTCCATAATTTCAGTAGTGGAGTGACATTGGATATTAACCTGAATGTGCGGATACTCCAAAATGAAATTTTGAAGAAGCGGCATAAAAAGATGTTTGCAAAGGGTAGTACTGACCCCGATGCGGAGTGTACCTGCACCGAGATTGTTGATACGCCGGATATTTTCTTCTCCTTGACGGAGAGCGTCGAAGGCACTTTTGGTATGAGCATACAGGAGTTTGCCCTCTTCCGTAAGGTGTACACCGCGGGAACCGCGGATAAACAGTTTGACAGAAAGGCTCTGTTCCAGTTTGCTTACCGCACGGCTGATGGCAGGCTGACTGATATACAGTGTTTTTGCTGCTTTTGAAAGGTTGCCTGCTTCTGCCACGGCATTAAAAATATGATAGGAAGATAAGGTGGATTCTGTTTCCATGGCTGCTCCTCGATATAACATCAAGTTATAATAATCTAAAATACTATGCAATTAGATTATATCAGACCGGCGCGGAATATGCAAGGAATATTTGATAAAAAACATATTTATTTTTCTTGTAATTGTGGAGGAAATGTTGTACTATAATACTATAAACAAAAGAATACATATGGGAGGTTACTATCATGGGAAAATTTGTTGTTAAGAAAACTAACACAGGTGTTAAGTTCAATTTAAAGGCAGGTAACGGTCAGATTATCGCTACTTCCGAAGTTTACACAACTGCAGCTGCATGCAAGAACGGTATTGCAAGTGTACAGAAGAACGCTCCTGTAGCTAATGTGGAAGATCAGACAGTTGCCGGTTATGCAGAAGCAAAGAATCCTAAGTTTGAAATTTACAAGGATAAGGCTGGCGAATTCAGATTCCGCTTAAAGGCAACCAATGGACAGGTTATCGCTGTCAGCGAAGGTTATACTTCCATGGCAAGCTGCGAAAACGGTATTGAGTCTGTCAGAAAGAACGCTGCAGATGCAGAAATCGTAGAAGAAGACTAATTTAGTTCAAAAGCAGAAAATAAAAACCCATCGGTCAAAACCGATGGGTTTTTGTGATTATATGGATAAGTTATACAACGCTATTTGGTATAAAATTTTGTTATACCATCCAATTTGGAATGCATATTAACGAGGAGCGCGTCTGCGATGGTGAGAGCAGTCATGGCTTCTACAACAACAACAGCCCGCGGAACGATGACCGGGTCGTGGCGTCCTTTGATTTCTACGAAAACAGCATCCCCACTCTTGTTTACGGTAGATTGCTCGGAGAAAATTGATGGGGTAGGTTTTATTGCGGTACGGAACACAATGTCGCTTCCGTCACTGATTCCGCCAAGAATTCCGCCGGCATGATTGGTTGCCTTGCGGATGCAACCGTTTACCGGGACAAAGGCATCGTTGTTTTCTGAACCGCGGCTTTCTGCGACTGCAAAGCCGGCTCCCAGTTCAACCCCTTTGACGGAACCGATGGAGAGCATAGCTTTGGCAAGGTTGGCGTCAAGCTTGTCAAAAACAGGTTCGCCGATACCGGCCGGCATACCGGAAACCACGCATTCTATGATACCGCCCATGGAATCTTTGTTTTCCATAGAAGCAGCTAATGCGTCTTCCGCTAAAAGAGAAGCATCTGCATCCGGCATATAGAGAGGGCTGGACATTTTATCGGTACGGAGCTTTTTCAGACCTTCGTCGGATATTCTGTCAAAGAGAACGGTTTCGGTTTCCCTGTTATCTTCGGTCAGATTGGAAATATAGTCATTTTTCTGGCAGGAGACGGTGCCGATGGACTTGGTGTAAGCGCAGATTTCAATGCCCAGGGTTTTTAAGAATTCAAGGGCTATGGCACCGGCTGCAACACGGCCAAGGGTTTCTCTGCCGGAGGAGCGTCCGCCGCCCCGATAGTCACGGAACCCGTATTTTTCATCAAAGGAATAATCCGCATGTCCAGGGCGATAGTAGGATGCAATTTCGGAGTAATCCTGAGAACGCTGGGTTTCGTTTTCTGCTAAAAGCATGATAGGTGTTCCTGTGGTTTTTCCTTCGAATATACCGGAAAGAATGCGGATGCTATCTTGCTCTTTCCGCGGAGTGGAATATTTGGTTTGACCCGGCTTGCGAAGATTTAAGTATTGTTGGATGATTTCTTCGCTGATGGGAAGTCCTGCCGGACAACCTTCTAATATTGCACCGAGACCGATGCCGTGAGATTCGCCGAAGGTGGTTACTTTTAATATTGTTCCAAAGGATGAACCTGCCATGTGATTTTACCTCTTTAACGTAATAATGTATTTGTTTCAGTATAATCTTTCTTTTGACATAATGCAAGAGAATTTGATGTAATTTTGGAAATAGAATAAAAGAGGCACCACGGTTTCGTGGTGCCCGAAATATTGTTGCCTTAAGAAAACAGATTATTCTGTTTTCGGATTAGCAGCAGGTATTGCAAGGATTGCAGTTGTTGCAACCGCAACCGTTATTTGCTGTTACATAGCCGTTGTTGTTATTATCGCCGCAACCGCAGAACAGAAGTAAGAGGATAATCCAGAGGCAGCTGCAGTTATTGCCGCCGAAGAAACCGCCGTTGTTGCAACCACATCCGCAACCGTCATTATTGTTGCCGCAGAATAATAAAAGAAGAATAATGATCCAGCAGCTGTTGCCGCCACAGTTAGAAAAGCATCCCATTTGAAGGACCTCCAAAATGTTTTACAATTCTATACTATGTAGTATGGTTTGTCTTGTTTCCTTTTTTTTGCTTATAATATTATTTTTTCTATTGCCAAATCCTTTTGCTTTGTTAAATCTAAAAACAGATTACCGATTTGTACCAGTGGTTTTGAAATGTCAGTTTTATTTATCATTAGAATGGTGCCGGTACGTCCGTCGGTCAGCATAACCTCGTGCTGGACATAATTAAGGGCTACATGTTCAACAAATGTAGTGAGGAATTTGTAGTCATATTTTTTGTAATCGGTATCCTGCAACAGTTTCATTGCATCAAACGGAGTAAGAGCGGGATGTCCGGCTTCCTCCGTAATGAGAGTGACATAACTGTCTGCAATGGATAGAACACGGGTAATCTGATTGATATTGACAAAAGAGACTCCCAGCGGGAATCCGCTTTCGTCAAAGCGTTCATGATGAGTAAGAACGGCCTGTTTAATGCGGTGGTCTACATTTTTATTCTGCAGGATACGATACCCCAGGGTTGGATGCTGCTCATGACAATTTTTTTCCAAACCGTCGTGTAGGGTAAAGGAAAGTGAGTCTGCATCCGGATATTTCATGTGTCCGATATCATGTAAAAGCCCGGCAAGAGATACCAGTTCGACTTCTTCGGAAGACAGACCGGACCATCTGGCCAACAACTGGGCATAGAGGGAAACGTTAATGGAATGGGCATACAGACTATCTGCTTCCTGCTGCATACTGTGGAGTAAATCTAACAGACTGAGTTCGCTATCGGATTTTGTAATGACCGTCTGTAAAATGTTTAACAGAGCAGGAATATCCACTTCTTTATCTTTCAAAACGATATCTTTTAAATTTTGTGTCAGTGTTTCTTCGGCTACTTTATAAGTACGTTTAAACTCCTGAAGCTTTTTATTTCGTATGCGTTTTTTTTCGGCATTAATGTTTGTAACCGGAGCCGGTTCCGTAACATAGTCGATAACTACTTCATCAATAAAATGTTTCGTCAGCAATTCAAATACTTCATTGGTAACCGGAGTCTCTGCCGGAACAAGGATAACACCGGAACGGTTATACACATCTGCCTTTATAACCATTCCCTTCTTTATATGGTGGGTTTTCATTCGGATGAGTGCCATAGTATTTTTTTCCTATCTTTTGCGTTATGAACATTATACGATAAAGCAAAAGAAAAATAAAGTACTATATGTTGTAGGGATAAGAAAAAAGTACCAGAACATAAACCAAATATTGATAATGACCGATAAAACAGATATACTGTTTATACGGGGAAATCCAGAGATAAGGAGAAGTAATATGCCAAAAAAGTTGATTAACACATTAAAATACGGTAGCACTAAAACAAAAGGTAAGTTGTATCTGATGTTTGGAATACTGGCAGTCGCAGTGGTTCTTGAGGTGCTGGCGATTATTTTCGGAAATATTTTTCTGGGAATGATAGGCTTTATTATTATTTTTGTAGATGGACTGATTTTATTTAATACGTCATTTGAAGAAAAAACGGTGACGGTAGCGTCAAAGAAACAGTCCCAAAAGGAAACGAAAAAAAAGAAAGAAAAGCATGAGGAAGAAGGTCCGGGGGCTTTGGAGTGGATATCGACAGAAAAAGAAAACTCCGGAAAAGAAGAAACAAGTAATCCGTTGGCAAAGTACGGTGAAAAAGAACTGAAAAAATTGATGGTGGCATATAAAGTGAAAAAGCATCATGTCCCGGTATTGATTGACTTGTGCTCCGCGGAGAAAATTGTACAGAGTCCTGCTTATGTGTGGAATGATGCAACATATCTGTATTTTTTGGTGTTGGAGGAGGAACCGAGATTGTTAAAATCCAGACTTTCCGAATCCACTACCATTCATATCCGCAGGGGAATGACAGCCAGACCGATGGAAGAATATCCGGAGTTAAATGATAAATCGGTAGTCAGCGTAATTTTCGGCGGTTTATTACCAAAGTATTATACAGTGGAAAGCAGTCCTTACCGTATAGAGCATAGGAAAAATATGTATTCTGCGGCTCCCGGAATCTGGTGTTCGTCGGGGTCTGTCAAAAATCTGTTGAAAATTTTACCTTCCCGGTTTGTGCTGGATGACGGAAAGACCGAGGGGGAAAGTGTTTATTATCAGGAAATATATGTTGCTAAAGTAATGTTTTATGACGGAATATACTCGGCCCAGGAATATAAGGAAAGGGTACTGGAGGTTTTAAGTGAACTAATCCGGGCGGAAATAGCGGATAATACAGTAATGGAATATCTGAATGCCATGATGATGAAGGGCTTGATTCCGAGGGAATATGCGGAATATGTTCTGACAAAACGAAAAGGCAAATAGTTTCGCTAAATTTCGTGAAGTTTGCAATTGACAATACGAGTATAATTGTATACAATAATGCAAAAGTGAAAAATACAAGGGAGAGTACATAATCATGCAGAATCGTAAAGTACATATTAATCCGCAAAACAATCTTTTGTTTTTGGATGAGAAAATTTATCCGTTAGTAGACGTGAAAGAGCCAAATGTGTTCCGTAATCTGTTCCCATATGATGAAATTCCGAAAATTGCGTTTAACGACAGAATTGTGCCTCATAATTTTCCGGAAGATATCTTTATTACCGATACTACCTTCCGTGACGGACAGCAGTCCAGAGCACCATATACACCGGAGCAGATTGTAACCATTTATGATTACCTGCATAAGTTGGGTGGGCCAAACGGTATTATCCGTCAGAGTGAATTTTTTGTTTACAGCAAGAAAGATAGAGATGCGTTATATAAGTGTATGGAACGTGGTTATAAATTCCCGGAATGCAGTACCTGGATCCGTGCCAGCAAAAAGGACTTTGAACTGGTAAAAGAGATTGGTATCCGTGAAACCGGTATTTTGGTAAGCTGTTCCGACTATCACATTTTCTATAAGATGAAGATGACACGTGCCCAGGCAATGGAGCACTATTTAAATATTGTAAGGGAATGTCTGGAAACAGGTATTGCGCCAAGATGTCATTTGGAGGATATCACCCGTTCCGATATTCACGGTTTTGTTATTCCGTTCTGTTTTGAACTGATGAAGTTAGGCATGGAATACAACATTCCGGTCAGAATCCGTGCCTGTGATACCATGGGCTATGGTGTAAACTTCCCGGGTGCCGTAATTCCTCGTTCCGTACAGGGTATTATTTATGCGCTGAATGTACATGCAGGTGTTCCGTCCGAATTGTTAGAGTGGCACGGACATAACGACTTCTACAAAGCAGTAACCAACTCCACTACAGCATGGCTGTATGGTGCGGGCGGCGTTAACTGTTCCCTGTTCGGCATCGGTGAACGTACCGGTAACACACCGCTGGAGGCAATGGTATTTGAATATGCCCAGTTAAAGGGAACCTTGGACGGCATGGATACTACCGTTATCACTGAACTGGTAGAGTATTACAGAAAAGAAATCGGTTATAAGCTGCCAAGCAGAACACCGTTCTGCGGTGCAAACTTTAATGTAACCAGAGCTGGTATTCATGCAGACGGATTACTTAAGAATGAAGAAATTTATAACATTTTTGATACGGAAAAATTCCTGAATCGTCCGGTTTTAGTAGCAGTTTCCAATACCTCCGGCTTAGCAGGTATTGCTCACTGGATGAACACCGTATTCAAATTAAAGGGGGACGATGCGCTGGATAAGAACAATCCTTTGGTAGTTGAGCTTAAGGAATGGGTAGATGAGCAGTATGACGGCGGCCGTATTACCGTTATTACCGACAAGGAACTTTCTGAGCAGATCCAGCTTCGTCAGGCAAAGCACGGTATCAATCTGCCACCGATAGTCGACTAAGGCGGAGATGAATACTTGGTATGGTCAGATGTCAAACTTGTTTGAACATCTACCGTACCAAGTATTCACGAAGTAAAACGGCTTGCGAAAGTTTTACTTTCGCAAGAGTCCGCCTTAGTTAAAACATATATAAAATTTTTGGAGGATAAAAAAATGGATTACACAACACAGATTGCAGCAGCAAAGGAAAAGTTCGGAAAGCTTCTGGAAGAACAGTTAAAAAGAGTAGAAGAAATGAAGGCACAGGGAGATTTTGTAGATTACGCAGCACTCCCGACCATTAAGATTGGCGTATGTGGCGGTGACGGTATCGGTCCTGCGATTACAGCACAGGCACAGAGAATTTTAGAGTACTTACTGGCAGATGAAGTAAAGTCCGGTAAGGTAGAATTCAAGGTAATCGATGGTCTTACCATTGAAAGAAGAGTGGCTGAAAATGCTGCAATTCCTGCGGATGTGTTAGAAGAGTTAAAGGCATGTGATGTTATTTTAAAGGGACCTACAACTACACCTAGAAAGGGTGATCCATGGCCAAACGTAGAAAGTGCTAACGTTGCTATGAGAAAAGCACTGGATTTATTTGCTAACGTTCGTCCGGTACGTATTCCGGAGCAGGGCATTGACTGGACCTTCTACCGTGAAAATACAGAAGGTGCTTATGCAGTAGGAAGTAAGGGCGTTCATGTAACCGAAGACCTTGGTGTGGATTTTACCGTAGTAACCAGCCAGGGCTGTGAAAGAATTATCCGTGCAGCATTTGAATATGCAAAGGCAAATAAGAAGACAAGAGTAACTGCAGTTACTAAGGCAAATATTATCAAGACTACCGACGGTAAGTTCCTTGATACTTTCCGTGAAATTGCAAAGGATTATCCGGACATCACCGCAGATGACTGGTACATCGACATTATGACTGCAAAGCTGATTGATGAAAAGAGAAGACGTGACTTCCAGGTGCTGGTTCTTCCAAACCTGTACGGCGACATCATTACAGACGAAGCAGCAGAATTCCAGGGTGGTGTAGGTACTGCCGGCAGTGCAAACATCGGTAAGAAGTATGCGATGTTCGAAGCAATTCACGGTTCTGCACCTCGTATGGTAACCGAGGGTAGAGACAAGTATGCAGATCCTTGCAGCGTAATCCGTGCAGGCGCAATGCTTCTTGCCCACATCGGTTATACCGAGCAGGCAGATAAGCTTTACAAGGCATTGGATATTTGTACCGTAACAGAGAAAAAGTATGTTGTTACAGGTCGTGATACCGGTGTAACAAGTGCAGAGTTTGCCGACTACATCATGGAAACTATTGCTAAGTGCTGTTAATATTTATAATAACCTCAAAAAGGAAAGGTAGTAAAAATGGAAGAGGGTAAGGACAGAAGCACTGTCCAAAAGGAAGTAACCGACAAGTATTCTCTCCGTGGAAGAGTATTTCACCGCATCCGGGAGGATATTTTGTCCGGAAAATACAGTGAAAATGAAGAATTAAAGGAAGCAACTATCGGGGCGGAGTTCGGTGTAAGCCGTACTCCGGTCCGGGAAGCGTTAAGACAGCTGGAACTGGAAGGACTGGTAAAGATAATTCCTAATAAGGGAGCTTATGTTACCGGTATTTCCGATAAGGATACCAGGGATATTTACGTTATCCGGTCTTATCTGGAAGGTCTGGCAGCCCGTTGGGCCTGTGAACGTATTTCTGAGGAGGAAATTGAAAGTCTGGAAGAAATCGTTTATTTGTCTGAGTTCCATGTTAAAAAGAAGCATTATGAGCAGTTGGTGGAACTGGATAACAAATTCCATGAAAGTATCTACCGTGCTTCCGGAAGTAAAATTCTGGAGCATGAGTTGACTACGTTCCACCATTATTTGGAACGTATCCGCAAGCAGTCCTTACAGAAAGAAAATAGGGCACTGCAATCTAACGAAGAACATCTGGCTATTTTGGAAGCGATGAGAAAGCGGGATGGAGACCTGGCGGAAAAGCTGGCTCATGAGCATATCATCCAGACCATCGAAAATATGAATAAGGAAGGATTGTAAGAATGAATAAATTCGGAAAATTCTTAGGCTGCTTTTTGCCGATTTTGGTAGCTTTGTTTTGTCAGATTGCCATTTCTTTCGGTTTTTCTATTGTATATGGCATTGTGGCAGGAATGAAAATGGCATCTCTCGGAATAACGGATGCGGCGGAACAGCAGGCATATCTGTTAGAAAGTATGGGCAGCAGCAATGTTATTATGCTTATAACTGCGATTGCAACGGCAGCTACTCTGATAATTGGTGCTTTGTGGTATCGTGCCCATAAGCCGGCAACCGATTTTTCTTTACGAAATGTAGTAAACGGAAAATTACTTCTTGCTATGGCATGTCTGGGATTGTCCCTGCAGTTTTTAATTTCCATGTGTCTGAGTGCAGTTTATCCGATTTTACCACAGAAACTGGCAGATCAGTATACTGAGCTGATGGAGCAGTTAATCGGAGGAAATATCTGGCTGTCCCTGTTTGTAACGGTAATTTTGGCGCCGCTGGCTGAAGAATTATTGTTCCGCGGTGTAACCATGCGAAAAGCACAGAAAATCATGCCGTTTATGGCAGCAAATGTGTTACAGGCGGTTTTATTCGGAATTTACCATATGAACTGGATTCAGGGTGTATATGCTTTTGTGCTTGGTATGATTTTAGGTTTTACGGCAGAATATTTTCATTCTGTTTGGGCATCTATATTATTGCATGCCTTTATAAACGGTTCTGCGGAGGTGTTATCACTTATACCGGAGCAGGTAACGGAGACTGCAGCAGGTACGGTTGGCATTGCCGTAGTAGGCATTGTATTGCTTTTTGTAGCGGCTAAATTATATCCGAAGGCAAAAAAAGAGCCGGTAACAGTACAAGTACAGGGAAATAATGAGGAAAATGAGTTGTTTAGGGAAAATTCATTTGACGAATAAGCAATAAAAAATTATAATGATAAAAAAAGAAGAGGCAGATGAAATAATCTGCTTTTTCTTTTCTAAAGAATTTAAGAAAAAGAAGGAGGTTTGGGTATGATTGAAATCTTTAAAACCAAAGATGGAAACCTGGAACAAATTGAAAATGTAGAAAAAGACTGTTGGATTTCCATGACGAACCCCACTCCTTCGGAAATTCACCAGATTGCAAGCATGTGCAGTGTGGAAGAAGATGTCCTTCGGGCTGCGCTGGATGCGGAAGAACGGGCACGTATTGAAATTGAAGACGAGTATACATTGATGATTGTTGATATTCCTTCCATTGAAAAAGAGGTGGTGGAGAAACAGGAAAAAGACCGCTACATTACCATGCCGCTTGCCATTGTGCATCTGGATGATTATATTATCACGGTCTGTCTGGTAGAAACTCAGATATTAGCCCCTCTCCGTACCGGAAGGGTAAAAGGCTTTTCCACCCATAAGAAAACAAGATTTATTCTGCAGATTTTTTATCGTGTTGCGACACAGTTTCTTCAGTCACTCCGCTCCATTAACCGTCAGAGTGAATCTATCGAAGACCGCCTCCACGTTTCCCAGAGGAACAAAGAATTATTTGAACTTCTGGAACTGCAGAAGAGTCTGGTATACTTTACTACCTCCCTGCGTGCCAATGAAGGTGTTTTTGAAAAAATGATGAAGACAGAAAAGGTAAAGCGTTATCCGGACGATGAGGATTTACTGGAAGATGTAATTATCGAGAATAAGCAGGCAATGGAGATGGCAAATATTTATAATGGCATTTTAAGCGGAATGGTAGATACTTTTGCATCGGTTATCAGCAATAACTTAAATATTGTTATGAAGTTCCTTGCAACGGTAACCATTGTTATGTCCATTCCGACAATGATTGCCAGCTTTTACGGCATGAATGTGCCGCTTCCGGGGCAAAACAATCCCTACGGATTTTATATTGTGCTTGGTTTTGCATTGTTATTTGCAAGTATTGTAGCAATTATTTTCCATAAAAAAGATGTATTTTAATCGGTTAGTAAGAAAGGCAGAAAGAGTAATATATGGGCAAGTTTTTAATGCGGATGGAACAAAAATACGGAAAATATGCGTTGGATAATCTTCCGTTGCTACTGGTGGGCTGTAGCGGTATCGGTTATGTTCTGCAAATGATTCTGCCGGGGTTGGTGGAGTATTTATATTTAAATCCATATTTAGTGTTACATGGACAAATTTGGAGACTGTTTACCTGGGTATTGGTACCGGGCAGTGAATTCGGCAGTGGTATTTACGGTATGCTGATGATGGTTTTTGTTCTATACTGCTATTATATTTTGGGATGTAACCTCCAGTTTGCTATGGGCAAATTCAGGTTCAATCTGTATATTTTTTCAGGGCTTTTGTTCACGGTTATCGGAAGCTTTATTTTGTACGGAGTCGGAAGGCTTCAATTTGCAGAAATAATTGAATACCTGGGAGAAAACGGTGCTAACGATGTATTTACTATGTACGGAACAACGGTAGTGGACGGGCAGGCAGTCCTGCTTCCTGCATATTGGTTCCGTCAGGTAAGTACAAGTGAACTGCAAATGTCTATGCTGCTTGCTATTGCAGCAATTTATCCGGATGCGGTATTTCGCATCAATTTCCTGATTCCGATTAAAGCAAAGTGGTTAGGAATTTTCTATGCGGCAATTATGATATATAGCTTTTTAATGGGAGATATCTCTTCCAGGATTATGTTGGTATCTTCGCTGCTTAATTTTATAGTGTTTTTCTTTGCTACCAGGGATTACCGCAGGGTTTCACCGAAGGAGCAGAAACGCAAAATGGAATATCGTCAGAAGGTGCGTCAGGCCCAGAATGCAGGCAATGCTGCCACATATCAGGGGCGGGCTGTAATTACCAGACATAAGTGCTCCATTTGCGGAAAAACAGAACTGGATGATGAAACATTAGAGTTCCGTTATTGTTCAAAATGTGAAGGGAATTTTGAATACTGTTCGGAGCATTTATATACCCATGAACATGTAAGGCGTATTGTACCGGGGGCAGAAATCAAACCGGAGGAGTAAATCCATGAGAGCAGTCTGGCTGTTACTGCAGGTATTTGCTGCAAGGTGGAAAAACAGGCGGAATATGGTTGGAATACTAGTGCTTATTATTGTAATGATAAGCACTTTTTGCTATGTAAAGAAACAGGAACCGCAGATGACAGAAAATCCTAAAATTGTATTGGGAGTGGCAAAGGAGGATTCTTCGGAATACGCGGAGATTCTTATGAATTACTTCAAGGACAATAAAGATTTTCTGGCTTATGTAGATATTGTGGAAGATGAAGAACAAAGGCTTCAACAGGCTCTTGAAGAAGGAAAGCTGGATGCTTATCTGGTGATTCCTAAAGATTTTGCAGACAGCATGATTCAAATGGAGAATCTTCCGATTACTGCAAAGGTGTCTATGGAAAACCCTACGAAAGCATTGGCACTCAGACACGTAATGGAAGCATATGAGGCTTATATAGAGGCGGTAGAGGAAAATTGTACGGCATTATACCGGCGTATGCGGGAAGAAAATTTTTCCGAATGGGATTTGAATCTGGCCAACATGGAAATTTCTATGGATTTAATATATACCGCTCTTGGAAAGGATAGCTTTTTCCAAAAAAAGCTTGTGGAAACAAAGGTGCAGGATTCATTAACGATTACCGAACATTATCAGTATACGTTGGTTTATTTTGTGCTGCTGTTTGTAATGATTCCGGCAGGATTGCAGATGATTGGTCTTAGAAAAAACGGCATGTCCGGCCGGTTGAAAGCAATGCATATTTCTGCAGGTAGTATATGGGTGGCAGTGGGGATTCCGTATGTGTTGTTATTGATAGCAGCAGTAGCCGGGGGGTTGTATATGATAGACGCGCCGGAAAGAACAGCAGGATGCCTTTTCTTTATTCTTCCGTGGTTGCCGGTGTTTTTGCTGCTGGGACAATTATGTAAAAAAGAGGGGCGGTATCTGTTTTTATGCTGTATGATACTGGTTTGCCTTGCAGTACTTGGCGGCAGTCTGATTCCGGAGGGATTTTTACCGGATAGTTTCCAAAAGATTGCTGCATGGATGCCAAACCGGAACTTTACCTATGTGATGGGAGGTGTTCAGCCGTGATTCAATGGATACGGGAGGCGTATCTGGCTGCAAAAACCTCTTTCAAAATGATGTTTTGCGGAATTTATACACCGGTTTTACTTTTGTTCAGCATGGTTCTTCTGACGACTATGCTGGTTGGCATGGATTCTGTGAAAGAGGAAAAGAGTAAAATTGTTATCGGAATAGCGGATGAAGAAAAAAGTGACTTGTCTGCAAAAATAGTTGCCGGAATGAAGCAAAAAGACTTATATGAAGTAGTGGAAGGCGAAGAAACGGAATTGACCGAGCGTTTGTCTGCAGGGGAACTTTCTGCGGTTTGTGTGCTGAATAAGTCTTTGTCCCAAAATATTAACAGGGGAAAAACAAACCGGATTGTAAAATTATATGAAACAGAGAATAAAGAAGCCTTATTGCTTTCTGATATTCTGGCAGGTGTCATGATGGAGGAAATCTGTACGGCGAAAGGCTATCAGACGCTGGCTTCTTATGAGAAAAAGCGGGGAAAAGAGCAGACGATGTCTCTGGAAGAGTACCGGGAATATGTAAGCAGTATGTTTGCGGAAACGGGTATGGAGTTTTCTTTTGATGTGGAGTATATTACCGCGGCAGGTAAGGTAAAAGAAAAACCGTCCCAGTCGGTGGTGTATGAGCAGGCAATATTTGCAGTGTTTGCATTGATGGCAGGTTTGATTTCTATTTATAGCGTTTTGCCGTTCCGTTCTTATGTGTGGGGAACTGTGTCTTGCCGGATAACGTCTTTACCGGTAAGCAGAAGTGCGCTGTATGCGGGAAGTGCGGCAGCCGGCTTTATTCTGCCGATGGTACTGGGGGTATTATTCCTGTGTTGCCTGCTGTGGCAGAATAAATCAGATTTTTCACAATTTTCTTCATTACTTGTTTGCACTGGAGGATATGTTTGTGTTATAGTATGTATAATGTTGGCAGCAACAATAGGAATCCGGAATCAGACGGTATATCAAATGGGAATGCTGGCAATGATTCTTGTATGCGGAGTATTCGGGCTAATCAGTCTGGTGGAAGGAATTCTTGTTCCGGAAGGCACGGTATTGTGGGTGCCTAACAGTTGGTATGTCCGCAAAATGACAGAACTTTTCTAAGAGGAAAGATAGGGAGGAGTTACAATAATGGATAGAACAACACGACAGTTAGCAGGAGATCTTAAAGCGGGAAGAAATACAGAACAGGTATTGCCGGAGCTGATGAACCGCATGGCATCTGCTTATGGTATGCTGTCTTATTATAATATGAACATGGAATTGTCCGTACTTTTGGAATCCAAGGCAGAAGGGTTGATTAAACCGGGCCGTACAGTGAAAGAACTGGAGGAAAAGCTATACGATATTATTAAAAGAACCTTGCTTTCTTCTTTTTCACCGGAAGGTTATGAAGAGGCCATTAAGGAATTGGCAGAGCTTCGTGAAAAGGTAATCTCCAAAATGGATATATTGACTGCATATACCGATTTGTTTATTTTGTACGAGTATGTTATGAATCGCTTGGAAGCTGTCTATGAAAACATGGAAGAACCGGCGGCAATGGATAATGACGCGGTGGCAAAGGAAATTCTTCAGTGGATTTTCTCAGAAGAGGAGCCGGCTTTGGTAAATGAGCATATCAAAGAGATGGTATCCTGTCTGCCGGTACGTATGACCAAAGGAAAGTTTTTGGAACTTGTAGAAAATGCATTTTCCATCTATAGTGAATCTGACAGTCAAAGCATCGGAATGTTTGATTATATGCTGCGCAGCGCGGCAGGTTTGTATACACCGAAGGGAATGGCAAAAAGTTATTCCAAACTGGATAAAGTGAAAAAAATGTTTGAAAGCAAGGACTTTACAGAACTTTCCGGGGAAGAGTACGAAGAACGAAAGGCTGCACTGGCGGAAGGAACAGAGTATATCCGCAATGCTACTGAGTGCCTAAGTGATATTCAGGCAGTGGCCAATGCGTTGTTGACAGTATTGCTTACGAAGCAGTATTTTACTTTGTCTGCAGAACGGGCAAGCAGCCGTCCGCAGGAAATGGTAAGGAAGCTTCTTTCCGGAGAAAATGTAAACACAGAAGAGATATTTGCCGGTGTAGAAACCGAAATGGAAGCAATTTCGGAAGAAATCATGGGCTTGGAGGCTTCTCTTTTGTATGTAAAGGAAAATATGGAAAAGCAAATCGGTGAATTGATGCTGTCTGTGGTATATCAGCGTTTGTTAACGGTACAGCGCCTGAATTCCAGCAGTGCCTACGCTTCTTTGACAGAAGCGGTTCCGGAGGAAAAGGAAGGTTATCTCAAGCAGATAAAGGATGCTTTCCTGGTGGATGTGCGGGCGGCACTGGAACAGGGTTCCAGAATCAGAAACCGTGCGGTAATGGCCGCAGTACTTAAGGAGCTTCCGGTATTTTTCAATAACCATACCGAGGTTATGAATTATGTGAGAAGTTCCCTGGATGGTTGCAGAGATGAAAAAGAAAAGAAAATCAGTGTGGAATTGCTCCGCAGCTGCTATTAAGGTATAACTTTACTTCCCGTCCAAAGTCTGATATGATATCAATGTGTGAAGAGGTTGACAGAGCATGATTGTTTGGTCAGAAAAATTATACATAGGTGAGCAGGCAGAAAAAAAGTGCAGAAAAATTCAAAAAAAGCTGGAAAACGGGAAACTGGTAAATGGTTATTTTTTAATCACCAAGCCTTCCAACGACAGCAATCTTCTGGATATTCTGCCTACCAAAGAACTTCTCTTTCCGTACTATAAGAAGCAGAAACTTCTGGTATACGGACTCGCCAAAGGAAAAGAAGAAGCGGAAGAACTGGTGGTTTCCATGCTGGAGGATATCTATCGGGAAACCGACGGACTTTGTTGCAAGGAGTATTTTAAAACAGAATGATACAGGTATTATTACTCATATTAAAAATAATCGGAATTACCCTGCTGTCTGTTCTGGGTATTATACTGCTTGTTTTGGCAGTAGTTCTGTTTGTGCCGGTTTTTTACCGTGTCAGAATCATACACAATCCCAAGGCAACTAAAGTAAAGGCGAAAGTAAGCTTTCTGTTCCCGCTTCTGCTTGTGACGGTAGAGTATTGTAAGAAACTTATCTATAAGCTACGGGTATTCGGATTTGCCGTAATCGATTCGGAAAAACCAAAGAAGGAAAAGATTCCGAAAGAGAAGAAAACTAAGAGAATAAAGAAAAAAGATAAGAAACAAAACTCTCTGCAACCTGTGGAAAATGAAGACGATGAGGAAGATTTTTTTGTTCCGTTGGAATCGCCATCTGAGACGCCAAAGGTGGAAGAGCAACAGGGGTCAGAGCCGGAAGGCGGACCAAAGGAAGAACCGGAACCGGCAGAAATGCAATCTTCAAAAGAAAAAAAGCAGGGGCTTTTTGAAAAAATCCGGAGTAAGATTCAAAAGATAAGAGAAACTATTGGTAATATTGTTAAAAAAGTCAGGAAGCTTCTTCATCAAAAGGAAGAAGTGCAGAGAATTCTGGCACAGCCGGAGACAAAGAAGGCAATTTCTTTTGTGTGGGAGAAACTGAAGCGGATTCTAACGCATGTTCTCCCGAGAAAAATCAAAGGATACGTAGCGTTTGGCGCTGATAATCCGGCCACCACGGGACAAGTTCTGGGTGTACTGAGCATGCTTTATACAAGAACCGGTATGCTGCTTGAAATCCGGCCGAATTTTACGGAGAAGCAGCTGGAATGTGATGTAGAGCTCAAGGGCAGAATACAAGTATTTACATTGCTTGTCATTGCCGTTAAAGTATTTTTAAATCAGGAACTGAGAAAACTGATTACAGAGTTTAAAGGATTAAAAGAAATAGAGTGATGTAAGGAGGAGCAAGCAATATGGCAGACAACAGATTTGACAGTACGGTAGAAGCATTATTTAAGGGAATGGACGGATTTTTATCCACAAAAACAGTAGTTGGTGATGCCGTAAGATTTGAAGACGGTACCATTATTCTTCCGTTGGTTGATGTATCTTTTGGCGTAGGAGCCGGAGCATGGGCAAAGCAGGCCGGAGATATGAGCACAGGCGGCGGCTTGGGCGGAAAGATTACACCAAGTTCTGTTGTGGTTTTAAAAGATGGTCATGCAAAGCTTGTCAATGTCAAGAATCAGGATACGGTAACCAAGGTTCTTGATATGGTTCCGGACCTTATTGACAGCTTCAAGAAGGATAAAACAGAGAAGAAAGATATGCAGGAAAAGGTAGACAGCGTAGTCAGTGATTTAGAAGAATAAAAAAATAATTAATTTGTGCTTGCATTCTGAAAGGTTTTCTGTTAAAATGATTTTGTTTGTGGGCCATAGCCTTAAATTATTACCTAAGGAGGTGCAATAAAATGGCTAAATGTGCAGTTTGTGATAAGGGTGCTTTATTCGGAAGAACTATCAGCATTACCAGAAGCCAGGTTTCCGGTAGAGCTAATAAGATGTGGAAGTCCAATGTTAAGTCCGTAAGAGTTAAGACTGAGGGCGGAAGCAAGAAGATGTATGTATGTACATCCTGCTTAAGATCCGGTAAGGTAGAGCGTGCGTAAGCAGCAAAAAATGGATTAAGCAAAAAAGCTTGATTAAAAACGGGTGTCCGGCGGTTGCCTGACACCCTTTCTTCGTATCAGAACAATTTATTTGCAAAACAGGTGATATCCGCATACCAGGAAGAGCAGGATTATGCAGAGGGCAAGAATACCGTGGCGAATCAACAGCATCAGTATCATTCCTACGGCAATCCAGAATAAAATAAATCCAATCAGGCGTTTCATAACGGCTGCTCCGAACGGTGTGTTTGATAATAATATATGTGACAGTAAGAAAAAAATTTAAAGAAAAGGTTCCTTTTCGGCTTAAGTTATGGTAAAATTCCTATGTTGGAAACATTTTCTTCGGCCGTAATAAAAGGCCGGGAATATCAGAAACGGAGGTATTACTATGAATAGCATGGCAAGTGGTATTATGAATACAAACCTTGGAAATGTTCAAATTGATAAAGATGTAATTGCAAAGTATGCAGGTTCGTCCGCAGTGGAGTGTTTTGGTATTGTCGGTATGGCAACCATTAGTGTAAAAGACGGCTTTGCCAAGCTTTTAAAAAGGGAGAGTCTGACCCATGGCGTAGAAGTTACGGTAACGGCAGACAATAAGATAACCATTGACCTTCATATCATCGTTTCGTACGGTGTCAGCATTTCGGCGGTTACGGATAACCTCATCAGTAACGTAAAGTACAAAGTAGAAGAATTTGCCGGTCTTCCGGTAGAGCGGATCAGCGTCTATGTAGAAGGCGTCCGCGTTATAGATTAACCCGTACGGATTAGGAGGATAGTATCGTGGCGAATATTACAGTAGATGCAAAGATGCTTTGTAAAGCGTTTTTGGCAGGTGCAAAGCGTATCGAAGCAAAGAAAGAATATATTAACGAATTAAACGTTTTCCCGGTTCCGGACGGTGATACAGGTACCAATATGACCTTAACCATTATGTCTGCAGCTAAGGAAGTA
>JAZSFC010000021.1:0-25488 GCA_045531955.1 Lachnospiraceae bacterium
AGTATTTACCATACCTTTCTCTATATTTTCCGCGAAAATTTTCGTAAATTTTCGTTCTATGTGTTCATAATACCCCTTTTTTTCCGGGATGTCAACTAAAAATTTTAATTTCAGAAAATTTTCGAAAATTTCGTTGAAAAGACGATGGTTTTGTGCTAGAATATTGGAATACAAAAGAACATCCTGATTACACCTGACAGAACATACTATATTTTATATTAGAAAGAGAGAATCATATTATGCCAACCATCAAAGACATTGCAGAACGGCTTGGCATTGCCGTCAGCACCGTATCCAAAGGCTTAAACGGTGCTTCCGACATTAGCGAAGAAACCCGCCAGCTGGTACTGGATACCGCTGTGGAAATGGGCTATGCCTCCAAAAAAATCCGTTCCAAAACAACTACCAAGGTCTGTGTTTTTATCGAGGACCGCAATATGGACTACGAAACCATCGACCAGTTCGGTTACGAAATCGTCATGGGCTTTAAATTAGGCGCTGCCAGCCGTAACTGGGAGGTTACGGTTATCCCGTCCAACCTTACTATGCAGACCACAGAAAAATATGACAGTTACATGCTGCGTCACGGCTTTGCCGGTGCTTTCCTGCTTGGTTTTACCCTGCACGACGACTGGATTCAGCAATTAAACAAAACCACCGTTCCTACCGTTTTATTAGATAACTACATACCAAACAACAGTCATGTTGGCTATGTTGGTACTGACAGTAACGAAGGTATCGGTCATGCGGTTGACCACCTGGTTGCCATGGGCCATAAGCGCATCGCTTTCTTAAACGGTTCCAAAAACTCCATGGTTTCCGAAGAACGTAATCAGGCCTTCTACCAGCACATGAGAGAAAACGGCATTGAGCCTGATGAAAATCTGGTAGCTTATGGTTACTATGTTCCGGACTGTGCAAAAAATCACGTGCCAACCTTCGTAGAACATGGCGCCACCGCCATTGTCTGCGCTTCCGATATGATTGCCAGCGGCGTAATTACCGAGTTAAACCGCTTAAATCTTAAGGTTCCGGATGATGTCAGTGTTATCGGTTACGATGACCTTCCGGTAGCAGGTCAGCTGACACCAAAACTCACCACCATCCGTCAGGACAGATACGACCTGGGCAAGAGTGCGGTCCTTATGTTAGATGGTCTGATTCGCGGCGTGGGGCTTTCTAAGATGTTACTTAGAGCGAAGTTTATTTCCAGAGAAAGTACCAAGAGATTGGATGAAAAATAAGAATAGGATTCCTATAAATAAGAGCAGTTCCGATACCGGGAACTGCTCTTTCTTGTCCTTCACTATATTGCTTATTCTAACGTCTTTTCCGCCATTATCTTAATCAGCTCCGCACATTTGTCCTTTCGTAACTCTTGTTGCAGCCATTCCGCCATGGAGCACACATTTGGATATTGAAACAGGTCTACAATACGCTTGTAATATGGAAAAGCATATTTCTCAACATCTGTCATAGTATAATGCTTCAAAATAACCGCCATGTTGTCGTCTTGCTCCATATCCTGCTTCAAAATAATCTCCGGCACCGAAAGCCCGTCAAATTCCGCTTCCCCCGGGAACCAGTTTGTTTCATTCAGGAAAACATTGATATTCACATCGGTGCCTGCCATATTAAAATCAATTAGTCCGACAAAATGACCATCCTTGTGTAATTCGTTTGTTGTGTTTAAATCTCCTTGATACACACACTGGGGCAGCGCAGTAAAAACTTCCTTGATTTTCTTTCGCAAATAATCATTTAAATCATCTACTTGCTTAGCTAAATCTGCATACCCGTTTTTTTGCAATGCTTCCACCAAGGTGTCGGTATTTTCCTGCTTTTCGTCAATTTCCACATCCAACGGAGCCAAATCGATAATACTCCACATAGATTTCGTTCCCGATAAATCCACCCCAGTATACTTTGCTGCCAGCCTACCCAAGTGTTCAATCACCTCTTTACGGTCATGCTCCGCGCCCCATGCAAACACCGGATAAATCGCATATTCCTCTACAAAGCAGGTGTACTTCCTGCCGTCTTTTTGCAAGAGATAAGACAGTTTCCCGTCCAATGCAGGAATCAGGTTCGGACAATAAACTCCAATCGACTGATAGCGTGCAATAAGCCTACGGATTTCCTGCAGCCGCTCTTCCCACATTACTGTCGTGGAATTAACTTTCAATACATACTTGTCATCCAAAATATAATTCAGACGTTGATCTTCTTCACTATGGGAAGTATCATGAAAATTTGTAACATGTTGCACTGTCAGACCAAACCGCAGCATAATCACTTGTATTTCTTCCAATGTCAGCATTTCTTTTCCCCTATTTATCTGATAAATAAAAATCAAGTCGCGGCCAAATCGTTTCCTTCAGCCAGTCCTGCTCCCTGCCACGGTTATAGTCCAGCATATCCGTTCTGTCTTCAAACAGTGCATATACTTTTCTTGTCAAAGCGGCGTAATCATCCGCCTTTTCTTCCTCGCCCCGTTCATGGTACAATTGTGCCGCACGGGACAACATATCTAATAAATCGTCCCTTGATAAAAGAGCCTGAAGCATTGCTGCTTCCAACGCTTCTTCTCCTTCCAACAACTTTGCCGCCAGCTCCACCTTGGAAAAATAAATTTCCGGAATCTGCTCCAGCATTGGCTTTACCAGTGCCTGCTCCCCCATGGCATGATAGGTTTCCGCCAAAATACGCAACACATCATATTTCACATCATCCAGTTTGGTCACTTCCAAAATGGACTTGCAAATTTCCACAACTTCCTGCTTCCGCTCCGGCGCCCGCATGGTATATAGTAAATTGTTGAGAATTATTTCATTGGACGGATACTGCTTTAATCCCTGTCTCAGGATTTCTTCCGCTTTTGCAGGTTCATCCTCCCGCAAACTTGCTGCTTCTGCACAGATTTCCTCTATTTTCCGCTCCGTATTCAATCTTTCATAATCAAAGAGTTCATCCGTTGAAACGTCAAAAAAGTACGCAATTACCGGAATCAGCGTCACATCCGGCATTGCCACATCGTTTTCCCACTTACTCACCGTCTGGAAGCTGACTCCCAAATGACTTGCCAGTTGCTTTTGCGAAAGGCCTTTCGTTATCCTTAATTCCTTTATTTTTCTTCCCATTGAAATGTTCATTCTCGTTCTCCTGTTTGCTTTCCCTGGTAACAACTCTATTTTATCATACTTTTTTCGCGAAGCAATAACGCATAGGGAGAGAATTTTTCGCACGCAAGTTGAATTGTGCAACCTGTACAAAATTCCTGCTCTTTTTTCTACTTGCATCATTTTCTCAATGCGTATATCATTAATATAAGATTCTTAAATCTTTAATTCGCGGCAGTATCTGCCAATAATTCTACAACTAATTAACACAAAGATGAGTGTCTTTAATTATTATTCTTACGTGTTGTTTTAATACGTATTGACTTTGCACGTATTACGCAATATAATACAAAGGAGGAAAACTATTTGCCAAAGAAACCTATTGAACTGGAACGTATGATTTTTGCCGACGGATGGATTTTCAAATCCCAAAATGGTTCTCACCGCCAATACATTCATCCGACAAAACCCGGTAAAGTCACGATTCCCTTTCATACAAAAACATTACCTATTAAACCGAAAAGTCTATCCTGAAACAAGCAGGACTCATTTAAAGGAGGGATTTCATGTTAACAATTTACCCGGCATGCTTTTACAAAGAAGAAAAGGGATATTCCGTCATTTTTCCGGATTTAAACTGGCTTTCCACCTGTGGAGACACTTTAGAACAAGCCATGGAAATGGCCATTGATTGTCTTGCGGGCTATATTTATACCGGCAAAAAATGCGGAGATACTATTCCTGCTCCATCCGCACACAATGCTATTGACCCGGTGGGTGTTGCTAAAGAATTGGACCCGGATTCTCCTGTAGGAGAATGCTTTGTCAATATGGTCTCTGTGGATGTAACTGCCCATGCCAAAATGCATTTTGATAGACCGGTCAAAAAAACTTTAACCATTCCTCTGTGGCTGAATAATGCCGCATTAGCGCAAAATATTAATTTTTCACAAGTACTTCAGGAAGCATTACTATTGAAGTTACAGGCACATTAATTCAATATTACGCCGAACAATTCAACCACTGGTTAATAAATTCTGTGAAAAACAGGAATATTAGTTGGTGGTTTTTTTCTTACACTGTGCTATACTAAACTCACAAAGCCGCTTTGAAGAAAACTTCGAAAGGAACCAGAATACCATGTTAGAAGAAAATATCCGCGTAATGCGTAGAGAAAAAGGATTAACGCAGGAACAGCTTGCCGAAGTCATGGGCGTATCCACTGCCTCCGTGTCCAAATGGGAAACCGGAGTGGCTGTACCTGAGCTTGGCATGCTTGCCGCTTTGGCCGACTATTTTGAAATGTCCATTGATGCACTGATTGGTCACACCGTCGGAAAGGCACAGCTGGAAGAAAAAATTGCTGAAGTAAAGGAGTTCTCTTTGGCAAATGAAGATGAAAAAGCAATTACCATGGCAGAAGAGCTACTCCGAAGATACCCAAATGAGTATGATATGGTTTCCTGCACCTCAAATGCATATTATACCGCGTTTATCCACAACCGCGAAGAGAACTACATACACCGGTGCATGGAATTAATTCACAGAAAATATGCCTTATCCAAGGATAGTTCCGGCAAAAAATGGTTTGAAACACAAAAGGAGCTTGCCAACTGCCATGAGCTTTTAGGTGAATGGGAAAAAGCTAAGGAGTATTATGAAGAAAGCAACATTGCCGGCTTAAACGATGCTAATATCGCCCGCTGTCTTGCAGGTATGGAAGAAACCAACGAAGCCGTGGGAAGATTTTCCTCTGCCATCGAGAACAAGGTGTTCACCCTGGTTTCCGACCTGATGCAGCTGGCTAATCTCTGGGCAGATTCCGAAGATACCGAAAAGACAAAGGCAACCTATCGGGCGGCACTTCATGTAATTGAAACATTTAAATCCCAAACCAACCTGGGAATCATGGAGGTCTCCTGTCATTTTGCCCTTGCCTGCATGGAAAATGAAAACGAAAACTTGGAGGCTGCCAAAGAGCAGATCCGTCTGGCAGTACGTGCAGAGCTGGGTAAGACTGTTACAGAAAGCAGCAATTCAGCAACCTTCTTACAGGCAGAAAAACCTCATCAGGTTATCCACACCGCATTTGAAGGTAGTCAGGTGGTACAGATGCTTACCGCTATGGGTGAGGAAGAATTGCTGGCTATTGCTAAGGAAGAACTCGGTAACTAAAAGTATCGCCACACAAAACATATATTGTCCTTAACAAAAAAGGAACCATCTTCGCTCACTCCCGAACATGGTTCCTTTACAATTTTACACTTGTTGCAAAAAGTCCACATCAAATTCTACAATTGCTTTGTGTACCTTCTCCATAAATTTCTGCTGCTCACCGTCGTACTGATACTGCGAAAGCTGCTTCCAAAGCTCGTCCAAAGCATCAATATCCATATCCTCTGCTGCGGTACGGACCTGTACAAGCAGAGCATCAATTTCTGCCGTATTGACTTCCGCCTTCTTCTCTCCGGAAACATCCCCGGTTATCACCGTAAGCTTCTCCTTGTAAGAGCGCCAGCTTGCAAGGAACACCGATGTCACTCTCTCCAATACATCTATATCGCCGTTTCTGGCCGCATCCTCCAGTACTTTTGCCATACCGGCAAGAGGAATAATTCCAATGGTTGCCGCAGAGTTTTTCATACTATGGACCTTGGTGCAGTACGCTTTCTGACCGGCTTCTGTAGCAATGTCTGCATATAGTTCCGACAATCCTGCTGCCTCCAATTCCAAGGAATCTGCAAAAAACTGTACTGTATCCAGCATAGCCTCTGTGTTATTGAAATGCTGACGGGCAAATTTCCAGTCCAGGCCCTCCACCATCGGAAGCTCTGCCTGTTCTTTAACTTCCATGCCGGACGCTTCCTTTGTTGCAGCAGCTTCTGCCTCTGTGTCCTCTGCTACAGAAACCACCTGTATCAACGATTCGTCCAAAAGTTCTGCAATCAATGCTTCCAACTTTTTATAATCTATCGGCTTTGCCAGGAATGCATCAAAGCCTTCTTTTAAATACTTCTCCTTGGCGCCCACAATAGCATTGGCGGTCAGAATCACCACCGATGCCTCCTTAGAAGGGTAATCCTCCATCTCTTTCATAGCATGGAGCGTTTCCATACCGTCCATTTCCGGCATCATGTGGTCGAGGAAAATAATATCATATTTTTCCTTTTGAATCTTTTCCAGGCATTCTTTTCCGCCGGATGCTTCCTCAATCTGCATCTGGGTTTCCTTCAAAAGACCCACAAATACACGACGGTTTAAGTCGTTATCGTCTACCATAAGAATCCTGGCCTTTGGAGCCACAAAGCTCCTGCGGTACCCGGACTCGGCTTCCACGGACATTTCCTCCATCGGTCCGATTGGGGTACTGTCCGAAATTTCCTGACATAATTCAAACGTAAACTCTGAACCCTCACCATAAACACTATGCACCTCCAGCTGACTGTGCAACAGTCCCAAAAGCTGCTTGGTAATGCTCATACCAAGACCGGTACCCTCAATGTTACGGTTTCGCTTTTCTTCAATGCGTTCAAACGGTGTACAGAGCTTCTGTAAATCCTCTTCTTTAATTCCGATGCCGGTATCCTTTACACTAAACCGGATTCTTGCTTCTTTTTCCTCGTCGGAATCCAGCCTGGTCACCTTAAGTGTCACACTGCCTTTATGGGTGTATTTCACCGCATTATTCAGCAGGTTTACCAGAATCTGGCGCAACCGGATATCATCCCCCATGAGGCCGGACGGAAGGGACTCGTCCACCTGCACGATAAACGCAAGTTCCTTTACATTCGCTTTAAAGGTTATCATATTAATGACATCCCGAAGCACGGAACCTACGTTATATTCTGCGGTAATTACTTTTAATTTTCCCGCTTCTATTTTGGAAATATCCAAAATATCATTGATGATGCTGAGCAGGGATTTGGCTGCCCCATCCACATTTCTTGCATACTGTTTAATTTCCTTTTCTTTGCTTTCCCGCAGAATCAGCTCGTTCATACCAAGCACTGCTGTGATTGGTGTTCTGATTTCATGGGACATGTTGGCAAGGAAGTTTGATTTTGCCGCATTGGCATTATCTGCTCGACGTTTTTCCTTTGCCAACTGTTCTGCAAGCAGTGCATCCGGGTTTTCCGTGGTCATATAAATACCAAGAATTAAAAGCACCATACCAAGACATGTGATTAAAATATCCGGCACAATAATCTGACAAATTCCTACCGGGATTTCACTAAATAACGCATATCGGATGGTTTTTCTCTTTTTGTCCGGAATCAGTTTTCCGCACTTCATAATCAGCCGGACAATAAAGAATACATACACCGCCACACCTACATAGGTCATATAAGCTGCCGGACCGTAAGAATAGTTACTTCGTTTACCTTCCAAATAATCCAACGGTAAAAACACAACCCCAAGAATAGTAACAATCAACGGAATCGCTGTAGCAAATTTATAGCGCATAATCCGCCGGCCCAGCTCTTCCTCTATCATGGTTTCGATATACTTATACGCCAGATAGAAAATCGACAGCATAAAGCCCATATAAAAATCATGAACAATTCTGTTTATCACCGACGGTACCGTCTCCAAATGATTTACCGTATATACCGAAAGCATATCAAAAACCAGCTGAAGAGATGTACACACTAAAAGAGCAGAAAACCAGCCCGAAGATCTGGTTTTCTTATTGTGGGCACTAAAATTCATCACACCGATAAACAATATAAAAATCAAACATGCCGCCTGTGTTTTATACATAGCAACCCCTACTTTCCGATGATTTCGTAAATTTTATCCTTTAACATTTGAGAGTCCACCGGCTTTAATAAATATCCGGCCGGCTTTAAGGCAAGTAAACTCATGACAATTTCTTTAGAATCCATACTGGTTAAAAACACCACCGGGATATCCTTTAATTCCTCATCTGCCTGAAGTTTCTCCAAAACCTGCTTTCCGTTCATTTCCGGCATTTCGTAGTCCAGCAAAATTAAATCCGGCATCTTTTTTCCGATGGAAATAAAGGCATGTACCCCGGACGGAGCTACCGCTACACTGTATTTCTCGTCTAAAACACCCTTAATATTTCTAAGCACCATGGCATTATCATCTACCACAAGGATATGACCTTTTTCACCGGTGGATGTATCCGCTTCTTCCTCTCGATAGCTGCTGCCTGCAATGACACTGCGACAGATTTCCAATACCCGCTTGCCCAAAATCGGACGCAGAATCTGGTGAAATTGCCGTTCTTCATAATATGCGGTATATGCACGACTTTCCTCCCTGGTGCTTATAGTAATTACCGGAACTTCCGCACACTCGCGTACCATATAATCGAATAAATCGTGATAATCCAAACGGTTACCCACCATACTCGTAATTAACACTGCCGGCTCTGCTTCCTTTAAATCCTCAAAGGAAAAGCTTACCAGATCATTATACTGCGTCACTTTAAATCTCCAGTTTAACAGCTGGAACAACTCATTATTGGTCTTGTTTTCTTCCCCGATAAATACAACTGCATTTTTCATAACAATCCTCCTTGTTTTCCGAAGGAAAATGCCCGCCCGCTTATGCGGGCAGAGGATTTATCCTCCTAACGTATTATATCATTCCAATCTGCTTTAATACAAAAATCCACAGGAACATGGATAAAATTGCCAACGCTGAAGTAAATACTACCAGACCTGCTGCCAGTTCACCGTCACCATCCATCTGCTGTGCCATCGGGAAGGAGGAAACCGCCGTTGGTGCTCCGGACATAATCAGAAGCGGAATCAGCATTTCATTACGGAAGCCCAGTAAAATTCCGGCAGACACCATAATCAGCGGGCTAAACACCAGTCTTCCCAGCACACCGATGGTCAGCTGCTTTTTGTATTCTTTCACTTTGGATACGGTAAAGGAACCACCCAGCGCCACTAAGGATAACGGTGTTGCCACGCCGCCAAGGTCGTTGACTGACTTTTGTACCGCACCAGGCAGTGTAAAACCAAGTAAATTAAACGCAATACCAAGTAATGACGCAATAATCAACGGATTGGTGGCAATGCCTTTGGCCATCTTTTTAATGTTTGGCTTTCCTCCTCGGAAGCTCTCTAAGCTTACCACCGCAAGAATATTAAATAACGGTACGGTAAAACCCACTAAAATAGAGGTTGGACCTACTTTTTCCGTTCCGCACAAAGAAAGTGCCAGGGGAAGTCCGAACAGGGCAAAATTACTTCGGAACATCGCCTGAATGAGAACACCACGCCGTGGATTTTCTTTTTCCAGCCGCGGAATCAGAAGCATCAGCAAAATAAACTGCGCTGTAACGCCCAGATACGCAGTTGCTAAAAGCTTTCCGTTAAAGGCCGCTGCCAGATTGGTCGTTGCAATATTATTGAACAAATAAATCGGCAGGAACACCTTAAAGCAAAGCTTGTTCATGACATTTAAGGACGGCGTGTCCACCATACGGATGCGCCGTAAAAAATAGCCTAATAAAATACATAAAAAAATCGGTAATACAACATTAAAAGAAAGAATTAAATTATCCATTATGCGTTAAACCCTCTGTTATAATCCTGTGCATTCAAATATGTTTCGTTTAAGGTACCCTTACCATAGGTAAGACCGGCATATACCTGCTGCACGTTCTGCATAACAGGACCGCTGGTATCCTGATTCTTAATGCCGTCAAAACCGGCCCGAAGCTTTTCAATCACCAGCTCCACATCATTTAAGCTGTCCCACTTTTTGCTGACTCTTGCCTTTACCAGCATCTTATTTACATAAATATATAAACTCATCAAACGGAACGCAATCGGCTCGGAAAAATCCAGAGAATCCATCAGTTCATTTACAAATTTGCCGGCATGCACCAGGTCTTCCTGATACTGCTTGTCGTCTCCGGCATTCTTGGCAGCTCTTGCATTTTTCACATCATCTAAAATAATATCATACATAATTACCACCAGTTCGCAGGGACTTGCCTGAGAAACCCGGTAGGTGTATGCCTGAATTTGTTCCTGTGTCATACGCAAATATCCTCCTTTTTCAATTGATAATAGACCGGTTGTCTATGTTAATCCATGAAAGCTATTTATCTTCTGCAAAGGACCGTTGGAAGACGTCAGTACTTAGCGAGGTGTTTTCGAGCTTAGTACTGCTACGTCTTACATTGAGCGAGAGCGTGTCCATGCAGAATATAAATAGCTTTCATGAATTTATAAACGAAAATGTATATTATCCTTGTAATAAGTTCAGGATGTTTTGTGGTCTCTCATTGGCCTGTGCTAACATGGAGGTAGCCGCCTGGGTCAATACCTGATACTGGGTATAGGTAGCCATTTCGCCTGCCATGTCGGTATCCTCAATACGGGACAGGGCTTCGGTTAAGTTCTCGGCAGAAACATCCAGACTGTTGATGGCATGCTCTAAACGGTTCTGATAAGCACCCAGCTTTGCACGGACGGTGGAAACCTCATTTACCGCATCATTAAACAGGGTAATGGCTGCCATGGCGCCTTCCTGGGTTCCGATATTTGCCTCTTCAATATTTAAGGTAACCACATCTACTCTTGGGATGCGTACTTCCATGGTCTGGCCTTCGTTGGCACCAATCTGTAAGGTCATCGGGCCCGCATCCAAAACCGTAACGGTAACCGCACCGGTTGGATTTTCCGGAGTTACCGCTCCTGCTCCGCCGGATACCCGGAATACCATTTCAAAATCATCACGGTCTCTTACGGTTACATAATCACCATCGATGGTAACGGTAGAAGTATTGGTAAACCCGCCCTCATCGCTTCTGTCTAATTCCACGGTACAATCTGCACCCTGGGCATATTCTCCGGAGGTGGATAAGCCAAGCAGCGTTGCCAGCTCCTGGTCGGCATGAATATCAATTTCTGCATCCTTACCGGAATCATCGGTAACAAACAACAGGGAATACTGGGTAGGGTTTGCCGCTGCTGCCGCAGGGTCGATTACCTTTTTACCACCCAGGCCCGCATCGGTTTCATCCTCTGTTCCGTCGGTGTATGCCACCTGGATACCCATGTTGCCGCATACTGCATTTAAGTTGGTAAGAACCGTATTTAAATCCGCGTCCTTCGGAATTTTAATGTCCTGATTATTGATGGTTAAGGTGTATTCGTCCTTAGTGTCCGGTACAGTGTTTCCGGTCATTTTGCCGCCGGTTAACACGGCCTTCTTTGCCTCGTCTCCCGGAATGAATTTATACTCTCTTACATTTACCGCATCGGATAAGGAAATCAACTCTACGCTGGTGTCGCTGGAATAGGAACGGCGGTCTACGGTGCCGTCCAGTAATTTCTTCGTATTGAATTCGGTCGTTTCGGAAATACGGTTGATTTCGTCCTTTAACTGATCTACCTCTGCCTGCAGCTGCAAACGGTCTTCATCGGTGGATGTGCCGTTGGATGCCTGAACCGCAAGCTCACGCATTCTCTGAAGCATTTCTTCTACTTCGATTAAAGCACCTTCTGCCGTCTGGATAACGGAAATACCGTCGGAGGCATTTCTGGATGCCTGGTTTAAGCCCGCAATCTGGGTCTTCATCTTCTGGGAAATAGCAAGACCTGCCGCATCATCTGCCGCACAGTTAATACGATAGCCGGAGGAAAGACGCTCTAAGCTCTTTTCCATGGCACGGTTATTCTTGCCTAAAATATTGTTGGTTTTTAACGCCGGAATGTTGTGATTAATTCTCATTGGGATTTAGCCTCCTCGTTTCTTACCTGCGAACCGCCTTGTACTTAGTACATTGCTACATCCGCATCAGCATTTCGCACATGCACTACCAGGGATTTTGCAATCCGGTAAAGCTTGCTGTTGTCTGTTTCCTGTACTTCACTTCCCTGTGCGTCTTTGTAAATGCCCTCTGTCTGGTAAGAATAGGTGTCTGGTCTCACTTCTTCCGTGCCGTAATAGATGGAACCGATTTCAATGTGATTCTGTGCCAATGTGGCAAACAGATTCATCTGCCGGTCTTTCAACGCCTGTGTACCTTCCTTAGTATCACTGCTGATGAAACATTTTAACTTGTTATCCTGGATGGTGGCTTCACAGGAAATTTTGCCAAGGTTTAAGGTTGGAATTTCTGCCAGTACCTTTGCCTTTTCCTCGCCCTTTTCCAGAATAGTAACATTCATATTTAAAATTTCTGTGCCCGTATCTACCGGAATCTGATAATATTCCCGCTTGCACAAACGATGCATGAATCGCACGCCGACGTGCATCTTTTTAATGGACTTGGTATCCTGCTTGGTCATCACCGGATCCTGCATCATTTTTGTTTTTAATGAGCCGGCTTCGTCCGCAAACTTCTTATAGGCAGCCTGCATGGTTTCCTTATCGTCCATACACTCGGTAAAATCCGGAAGCTCCGGTTCTTCACCGCTTGCCATCAGCTTAAACCGCTTCCATTCCTTGAAAATGGTCATATCGTTGGCAAGTAAATTCTTAGCTGCTTCTAAGTTTTCCACGGTGGAAAGGATGTTGTAATCCTCTAAGAATCTTGTGGCATTCTGACCTTCCGTAGCCAGCGTGCGTACGGTAATCAATTCTTCCCTTGCGGATTCTGCCGTAGGTTCGGAACACTCACTGATTATTTTATCGGCTTTTTCTATATTTTTATTTAGAGCATAATTGTTTACCAGATGGTCCATACCCTGAGCATTTTGGCTCTTTATTGCAGTAAGGAGATTTTGCAGGGTCAGTTCGCGGCCGCTCTTATACACCCCACCGATGGCCTGCTCTTCGGAACCGTCCAAACGATGCAGGGCACGGTATACGTCAATGTATGCCTGACGCTCCTCCGGTGTAATTTCCTTTTTGTGCTCTAAGTTAATCAGGAAGATGCTGTAATTATCTTCTGTGGTGATGCCCTCTTCCTGCTTAATTCTTGCAATGTTTTCAGACAGTGCATCCACCGACTGCTCTAACGGATTAATACCGTCACGAATCATACGTACAGTAACTGCCGGATGCAGTTCCTTTAATACTTCCTGCAGCTTCGCATCATACTCGCTGACCTTCCGTACGTTTTCCGGAGTAACCTCCACAGAGTTATAGCCCAGCATACGCACCGCACGGCGGTTTTCAAAGGTTGCTGCCATACCAATGTTTTCCAGCAAACTGTCCACATTTCCGAAAGCTTTCTGGATGTTGTCGCCAAACCGCTTGTCCGGAGATGTCATAATCGACTCGAAGCTTTCCGCATAGCGGCGCATCGCCAGATTCTGCATGCCGGTCTGATGCAGCTCGTTCAAGGTTATTTTGGAGCCGGTATCCATGGTATCCACAATCAGCGGTGCCGGCATATTTTTGATTTCCTCCAGCTTACGGCTGGTATCCCTAAGAAGTGCCATTCCTTCCGCACTTTCAGCCACACCTGCCTGGGTGAAAAAGCTGGAGAAGAAACGGTTCTCTAAGGTTTTTAAATTGTCAATTAACTTGGACATGCTGACGGTATCAATACGGATGCCTTCCTTTGCCAGACGATAGCCTGCCTCGTAGGTCATCATGGCACGGATTTCTTCCAGCTGGCGTCTTGCCCGGATGGATGCCGCCTGAGCCGCTCCGTTTTCTGCAAACTCCTGCAGATATCTTGCCGCCTCCGGACTGTTCTCGTCCAAAAGGTCCTGGGCCTCATTTAAATCACCCAGGGTTAAATCGATTTTATCACCTTCGGTTCCCGGAAGCTCCGCACTTCTCTTGGCTGCCGCATAGTCCACTGCCTGGGCGGTAACCTTGCCTGCCTTATGTAAAATCTGGCGTACTTCCTTTGCTGTGGAAGACAACAGATTTGCATTCTTTGGGTCCTGTCCTACGGAAAGGGCGTCCACCGCCTTGGTAAGCACATCCTCTTCGGATAACTTTATCCCCGCAAGAAGGCTGTAGGACTTTAAGTTATCCACAGTTAACGGGATATCTTTCTTGATAAAGGTCTGGGCCGCATTCATCATATCCTTATTGGCACGAAGACCGGCCTGGAACAGCATATGGGTTACCTTTGGTTCCAGCTGCGCCCACGCTTCCTGGGTTAACGGATGCTCCTTCTTAGAGTAGGTTTGTGCCGCCGACTTTGCCATTGCCACATTTTCTAAAGTTGGAACCAACTTGTTCCGCACCATATATTCACACTGCTCCGGAGATAATTTCACTCCGCCGGCAGCCTTTTCCATAGCCACGGCAACCTTTTCCAAGTTCGCCTGCGTTACCGGAATATTTGCCTTTAACAGCTTTTCTGCAATCATTTCTGCCTTCGGATTGCCCGCCAGCATCTTCACTGCCTGTTGAAGGATTGCTGCTCTGTCATCTGCAAGCTGCTGTGCCTGGTTTTCCATTGCCATGGCAGTCATTTCCTTTTGCAGCTTGATGCGCTCCATGGCTGCCTCTAGCTGCTCCACCGTCATTTCACCAACGGAAAAGCCTTCCTTCTGAAGCTTGGCCATATCCTCTTCCGTCATTCTGCCGGACACGTTATCCAGACGCTCCTGATTCTGTTCTGCCTCGGTGCCCTCTTCTTTGGCTGCCTTTGTTTCCTGCTCGCCACCCATACCGTTTTTGGAATAAATATCCGAGGTCTGCTTCTGCTTTACCTCGGTTTCATCTGTATACTGGATTGCTTCCGCAAAGGAGGTCTGCACCGTTTTTGCCGCTGCATCCGGATTGGATAACGGCTTTGCGGTAGATTCCTTTTGTTGCACTCCATATGCGTTTAATGCATTTAACATATTCATTCTGAAATCTCTCCTGAATGCCTGTAAATTATGATTCCGTTCATAACAGGCGGGGCTGCCGTCCCTGCGGCCCCTTCATTCCATCTGATATGTATTTCGGCAAAAAAGAAGGAATTCTTAACCTGTAGAAAAAAGGTGAAAATTTCTTTCACATCGGAATAATCGCCTCTCCTTTTCATACACATAATACTATCGAAAAATACTCCTGTCCTCGGACAAGAAAGGAACCCGTTGCTTATGAAAAAGAAAACACTCCCCTATGTGCTCTTTGTATGCCTGTTACTGTTTTTACCGCTGTTCTCCGGTTGCATGAACGACAAGCAGCCGCTTACCGGTGACCATTCCGGCGTTGTTTCCGGAATTCCTTCCCCTACGCCCACCTTTGAGGAGTTTACCCGGCAAATTTTTGTAGGGGAGGTCACCACAGATACCATTTCCCTGCGCTATCACCTGTCCCGGCCGGAAAATTACGGCATTTCCGATTATCCCATTACCCTGGGTTCGGTGGCAGACGCGGTTACTCCGGACGAAACTGCCGATGATTTGTACGCACAACTTCTAACCTATGACCCGAAAGCCTTTTATGAAGAAGAAAAGCTTACCTACCTTTCCCTGAAACACCATCTGGAGCTTCTGATGCAGGATAATTTTTCTCCGTATCTGTCGGAGCTTCTAGGTCCCACCACCGGCTACCAGGCCCAGCTTCCCATTGTATTGGCAGAATACCGTTTTGAAGAGAAAACCGATGTGGAAAATTATTTAAATCTGCTACCTTGTGTATTGGACTATTTTAAAGAAATTGCGGAATTTGAGAAGCAAAAAAGTGCGGCCGGCTATTTTATGAAGGATGAAACCGCAAAAGAAATCATCGCTCAGTGTGAAGATTTTGTAAAGGATATGGATCACCACTTTCTGATTTCCACCTTTGAAGAACGGTTGGAACCCTTAGATTTGTCCTTGTCCGAAAAAACAGAATATATTTTGCAAAACCGAAGCGCCCTTCACTCTTATGTTTTCCCGGCCTATGATTTGCTGGCGGAAGCCCTGACTGCTCTTCTTGGCACAGGCACCAACGAATACGGCCTTTCTCACTTTGAAAACGGCAGGGACTATTACGGCCTGTTGGCAAAAGTTCTGATCGGTACCAACAAACCGATGGAGGAAATCAAGCAGCAGCTGGCGGATGCCATTACCGAAGGATGTAATACCATGGCACTGGCAATCACTGCAGAACCGGCCATATACGAAAGCGCATCGGCTCCGGATTACCCGGAAACCGACCCTGCCCGAATTATGGAATATATTACGACAAAGTCCTCCAAAGACTTTCCTTACATCAACTGCGGAACCTACAGCATCAAATACATACCAAAATCCCTGGAAGATTACGTAAGCCCCGCCATGTATCTGGTGCCACCTATCGATAATTATGAAGCCAATGTAATTTACATCAACGGAAATCCGAAATACAAAACGGACCAGCTGTTTCCGACCATTGCCCATGAAGGGTATCCGGGGCACCTGTATCAGACATTAGCCGTTCTCTCCGGCGAAACAAATCCGCTGCGCTATCTCCTTTCCCCTACCGGCTACGAGGAGGGCTGGGCTTCCTATGTGGAAACCTACTGCTACAAATACGCCGGCTTCTCCGAAGCCCTGACCTCCTTTTTGCAGGCAGACCAGGTGGCGACCCTCTGCCTGTATGCTCTGTCGGATATTTTCATCCACTACGACGGTTATACTCCGGAGCAGTTATCTGCCTTCTTAACCGGTTACGGGTTCCCGAAGGAGTCTGTGAATCTCATTTATCAAACCCTGGTAGCGGAACCGGGCGCCTATCTTCCATACGCCGTCGGATGCCTGGAATTTATGGAATTACAGGACCTGGCAAAGGAGCTCTGGGCAGAAGAATACAGCGATTATGCCTTCCATGAGTTTTTATTGGAGATGGGCCCGTTGCCCTTTGATGTGTTGGAAGAGTTGATGAGAAATCCGGTGTAAAAACCTGATATCACAGAAATAGCGGCACGGAAAAACCGTGCCGCTGTCCCTTCACTATATTTAATGATGTTTGTGATTCTGATATGAATGTCCATTCTTACATTCTTTGCTCCATCTGCCTTCTTCCCATGTTTCTGCTGTTGTTCTCGTCATGGAATGTAAGAACTTGTCCAGACGGTCATGCGTTCCATATAAAATCCAGCCGGAGCCATACTCCTTGGTTTCCACATAAAACCAGTTACAGCCGTCATCATTCCACACAGAGAAAGAACTATATGGATCGGTAGGAACCTCTACATATTCACTGCCTTCATGACAATACTTATACAGACGGAATGGTTCTCCGGCGTATGGCACCTTTTCGCGCTCCCAAATATCTGACGTTCGCTCCACTAAGCACAGGTTATGCTGCTCATCCAAGCAATATGTTGCTATCGCAAAGCCGCCCCACTCCGAGCGATAATCTTCAAAGGAAATTGTATGCGCATCAATTCTTTTAAACTCACCTAAGGTACCGAAATAGCGCACAAAAGTTTCCTTAACACCATCATCCTCATGAAAATACCTTTCTTCAATGCCGCGAACCGCCTGCATATCCGTACCATTGTAAATATACAAATCTCCGTTACCATTTAACAGCTCATAAACGGAATCTGTGGTATCAATGTCCAAAAGCCAATATTCGTGGCTGGAATCCGTAGTCGTAAAGGTTCTCACTCCATTAATAAACACTCCGTTTTCATCAATGTAAAGCTTTTCCTCTTTACCGTCTCCGTTCAAATCCAGCTTCCAACCCTCTCCCTGCTTTAATTCCAGACGGATGTGGTCCACAAAAGAAATATCCTGATAATTTATCGCATCCTTCAGAGAAAGTACCAGCGCCTGTTCTTTCTGCTCCTTTGCAGACTGCCATTCTGCGTCCGTTATTCTCAACATTTCTCTTATGTATTGATCGGAAGACTCATAATCTCCATATCGGATCCAACCGGTTTGGTTATTCCATGTTTGCGTATAAAACCAATCATTACCGCCATAAACAACACCGGTAAGAGTATGCTCTGCATTGATAAGTTCTGTGTATTCACTGTTTGCGTCCTTCGACTGATATAACCGGAAACGGTTTGCAATCACATTCTCCTGTTCTCCTACAATAATATAACTGCTATCTGCATATCCGCGAGTTCTATTGCCCTCTCCCCAGGAATATCCGACATAATACCACAGATTCCCATCCTTGTCCTGCTCTGCCGCCAGAATAGTGACCGGTGTATCCTGCTTTACCGGATTATGCTTTTCATACTCATAGCCCGGTGCTGGTCTCAGAGAAAGGGAATCCGTAGTAACTCCCACCGTTGGAAATTCCATCTCCTGATTTGTCGCCTTTATCTGCGCAATTGTCTCCCTCACCGCTCCTGCTTCGGTCAAATATGCACTGTTCACATAACCGTTCTTTATTTCCTTGCTGTCTTTCTGCTCATAAGAAACAGCATACCAGTAGTTTCCGTCCGAATCCTGTTCTACTGCATTAATCACAACCATTGTTCCTGCTGAAAGAATGTCAATACGGTCTGCATCATAGCCGGCTGCACTTCTCACATTTAACTTGGTCGCTAAAACGCTTCCTTCCACAGGAAATTTGTTTGTTTCCAATACATATGTAAGAAGCGCATTCCTGCTGCGTTCTTCTTTACTCTTCTCTATGAACTCTGCCAACGCAGGGTCCATGGTCGGAGCAGGGGTTTCTGTTGCCACAGGCACATTTTTTTTGTTATTCTCCTGGTCTCCCTTTGCCTCTCCGGTAAATACGAAAAAGCCGATGCCTACTACTAAAATTGCAACCAGTAAACCGGTTATTATTTTTGTTTCTTTCTTCATTGTAATCGCCTTCACCCGTTCTACAACCTCCTTTTTATCGGAAGCCATGAGGGTTGCCATTCCAAACATCTGCACTGCCCTTGACTGACCTGCTGCCAACTCTACCAGAGTATGGCCGTAGTTGTAGCGTTCTTCCTCGCCCAGGCGCTCAATAGTGCGCTCGTCGCAAGCCAACTCCGCATCCTTTTTGGAAAGCGCCACTGCCACCCAAACCAGCGGATTATACCAATGCAGAATCAGGCAAACCGTGCGGCACAAGGACCACACCATGTCGCCCTGCAGATAATGACTGTACTCATGCTCCACGCAATAGGTTTTCTCCTGTTCTCCCATCCCGGTTCTGTTTAAATAAATGGACGGACGAACCATTCCGTACAGGCAGGACGATGAAATCCCGTCTGCCAGATATACGGACAATTTCTGTTTTCCCCTGCCCTTTCTTTCCATGGCAGGAAGCTCCTTCCGAAACATACCAAGGGTAGTTCCAAAGGAAATATTTACTCCAAAAATGACAACGGCCATGCCAATCATACCGGCCAGCCAAACCACCGGAAGTGCCTGTTCCCAGGAAAATTCAGGAAAGGTAAATGCTAATGGCTCTTTTGTTACTGCCGGGCTTCCTGTTTTTACTTCAGGCATACTTTCGGCAGGCAGCTTATTTGGTTGTGCATTTGTTACTGCGTCAGCCACCGGCGGATAAATAACCCTGCCGTTTTCCGACCAAAAATAACCTGTTTCTTCCGATGCAGTTACTTCCTGCTTAAGTTCCAAACGCTCTTCTACCTGCGCTTTTCCCTCCTCTGCCAAAGACAGCAGGTTAAAGGACAGCTCGCCAAAGTTGACCGGGCAAAGAAGGCGCACCAGAACAATCAGCCAAAGGGCATATACCGACTTTGCCTTCATTCTGTTTTTAAACAGTCCACGAACCGCAAGTACCAGCAAAATAAGCACCGACGATGTTAAAATCCACTCCGTCATGTTATTTTTCTCCCTTCTTCTCTGCCTCGTCTAAGAGGGCATGCAGCTTGGCAATATCCTCCGCCGTTAAATTGTTTCTTTTTACCATGGCACTCATCATGAGACCCACACTGCCCTGATATACTCTGTCTAAGAAGGATTCTGTTTCCTGATGGGTTGCTTCCTCCTGGTCGACCATCGGGTAATACAGTCTTGCCTTTTCGCCTTCCTCACAACGGAGCAATCCCTTTTCGGTCATGCGCTTTACCATGGTGGTGCTGGTGCTCTTTGCCCAGCCGGCACGAACCTGCATGTCCTTAACAATTTGCATTACCGTTTTCGGGGATTCCTCCCACAGGCTTTCTAAAACTAACCATTCTGTTTTTGTGAGCTCAATGTTATTCATATAATTCTCCCTGTTTTCCGAAGGAAAATGCCCGCCCGCTTGTGCGGGCAGAGAATTTTTCTCCTAATCTGTTCTTGATGTTCGAGGAAGTCGCGAGCTTCCTCTCCTATATAGGTATTTCAAGACGTACTAATTTGTAGTACGATTTTAATATAGCATAGGTGTACTACATTGTCAACCTGTTTTTTTGTTGACATTTCCACACGACTGTGGTAGTGTAGAAGCAAGAGCAAACTACTCCAGTAGTGTATAATATAAAACAAGAGCACCTAATGAAAGGAGAATTGCATGTCCGTTAAACTATTTGATTCCGAATTAAAAATCATGAACGTCCTTTGGGAGGAGGGCGACTGTACCGCCAAATACATATCCGATGTGTTAAAAGAGGAGACCGGCTGGAACATGAACACCACTTATACCCTCATCAAGCGCTGCATCGGGAAGGGAGCCATTAAACGCAGTGAACCAAACTTCCTATGTCACGCCCTTATCCCAAAGGAAGAGGTGCAGGAAGCAGAAACTGACGAGCTTATCAATAAAGTGTATGACGGTTCCGTAGATAAATTATTTGCCGCCCTGCTGGGACGCAAAAAACTGTCTAAGGAGCAGATTCAACGGCTGAAAGACATCGTAGACGAGCTGGACTAGAAAGGGGGATTTCCTATGACCTTATTGAAAATGAGTTTCTATGGTGCGGTAATCATTCTGGTGATACTTATTCTCCGCGCCTTTACCTTACATAAGCTGCCAAAGAGAGCCTTCCTGATTTTGTGGGCGGTGGCTTTGGTGCGCTTGCTTGTACCCTTTGAAATTTCTTCCGGGCTAAGCCTTTACTCCCTGCTGCCGGAAGTCCCGGAGGAATTACCTCTGTTTACAGAACAGGAGCCTTACATTCCCGACCCGGCAAATCCTTATGAACCCTTTGAGAATTATGCGGATTACCTGAAAAACCAGGGTGATACCCCAATTTCTGATGATAATGTCGTTATAGTGGAGCCTGACAGCGGCACCATCTATCTTCCGATTGACAATGCTGATGTGGATGCCATTCCTCTTCCGGATACGGAAACCGATGCAAACTATTCCGAAGGAACCTCCGGGCAGGAGCCATCCGATGCCGTCGCACCATCTGAGCCTACCAGTAACAGTCCGACCGACTTGCAGGCTTTTTGGAGCTGTATTGTACCGCTCCTTCCTGTTTTTTGGGCCGTGGGCGCATCCCTTTGTGCTGTATTTTTCCTGATGTGTTATCTGAAGTGTCTTAGGGAATTCCGTACGGCACTGCCGGTTACAGAGGACTATGCCACAGAATGGCTGAACAGGCATCCGTTAAAGCGGAAAATTTCCATCCGCCAATCGGATAAAATTTCCGCACCGCTTACCTACGGGTTGCTCCGTCCGGTAATTTTGCTTCCGAAGAAAACAGACTGGAGCAATACTTCCCAATTGGACTATGTGCTGTACCACGAATTCACCCACATCCGCCGTTTTGACCTTCTGGCTAAGCTGGTAATGATTGCCGCTCTTTGCCTGCACTGGTTTAACCCGTTTGTTTGGGCAATGTATGTATTTTTCAACCGGGATTTGGAGCTTTCCTGCGACGACCTCGTGGTAAAGCATTTTGGCGAAACCAAATCCGACTATGCCAAAACACTTATCGGCATGGAAGAAAGAAAAAACTACGGCACCCCGCTGTGCAATCATTTCAGCAAAAACGCCATTGAAGAGCGGATTACCGCTATCATGAAATCAAAGAAAACCACCATCGGCATGATAATTGCTGCCGTTGTGATTATTTTGCTTGTGGTAATTACCCTTACCACCGGTCGGAAGGACGAGGATGGATCTACCGGTGTTACACCATCACCAACCGGAAGTATCGCCCCTGTTCCGACAGGTACCGGCGATGCCCCGACACCAACGGGCACCGCTACTACTCCAAAGCCAACGGATACCTCCGCCAAGCCAACCCCGCCTCCGGGTCAGGATTTTTATTATCCGGAAATGAACTATACCAATTCCGACAAGGATAGCTATGCCCGATTTGAACACAGCAAAAGTACGGTTTCCCCAACGGATGGCTACAATTTTACGATTTCCTCTTTTGTATCCGCCGGCGGTAAAAATGTACTTAACAACCTTACCATCAACTTGGAAGAATACGCAGGAAATACCGCCTGGTGGTGTCTGGCTGCCTTCTACGATGGAGAGGATAACAATGTCTACCTGGAATTTGTTCCCGCGGCAAGCGTAGAGGATGCCCCTGCCGGAATCCTGCATGTCACCATTCCGGTGAAAAATCCGAATTCCTACACCGTACATCCGGCAGGTGATTTCCATGCCCAGAAAGCCTCTGCTTTCTGGTTCAGCGACATTTGTAAAATACAAGACAAAATTTATTTTAATAACGGCAGCTGCAATGGTTCTCTCTGGGTTTATGATAGTACCACCGGAGAAATGACCGATTTAACCTATGTCAATGAAAAAATGCAGGAGCTTGCCAAGGAACTTTGCGCAGATTTTGGCTGGGACCACGCCCCTGCCATATGGCATAATATTGGCTGGCATTCTTATGACGGCATCATCACCTACGAAGCCAATGTCTGCAAGGAAATGGATTTGGGAACCTTCTTCATCATGCGCGTGTATTATAAGGACGGGCAGTTTTTAGATTACAGCTATGCTTATAAAGGTGCCCAAAAGGAACCTTATACACAGGAGGAACTAACTACTCAAATCCGTGAGCTGTTTTTCCGCTACCAGGAAATGCAGGAGGAATTTTTCTATACCAATTTAAAGGTTGCCTCCCCTATCTCCTCGGAAGACTGGGTTACTATTAACGGCACCGGCGGTTACACCAAAGTGACAGATGAGCGCTTCCCTACCCTGAAAAGTGTCTTCGAATACATGGAGACCATTTGCACACCGCAGTTTGCCATGTACCTGCGGGATCAGCATTGGAAGCTTTTCACTACCGAACCTACAGTGACTGAACATAACGGCATACTGTACACCCGGTGCTATGACGCTGTGATACTTAAGGAATCCTACCTCTTTTCTCCGTTAGTCATCAACGAGCCGAATACCTGCACCCTCTCTTACGAGGCGTATATCGGTATTCCGTCCAATAAGACAGAAAGCGGCACTGTCACCTTCCGGTATACCGACGGAGGCTGGCGTGTCAGCAATCACAGCTATACCTACTACCACAATTATGTAGACGGTTTGGATTTGGATATCTTCTCCGAGCTGTATGAAAACTACCGCACCATGACCTATGAACTGTTTTATAGAAGTTTAGATTGCGGCATGAACACCCATCAGCCTTTAGAATCTGTTACTATCAATGGTGTGGACCACTATTACAAGGTTACGGATGAACGCTTCCCGACTCTGCAAAGCGTCATTGATTACATGGAAAACGTTTGTACCCCGGGTTATGCGAAGGAGCTTCGCAAGGAGCACCTTGGCATGGAATCCGCTTATCCGCACCTTGCGGAAGTAAACGGGGAACTCTACACACAGGCCTTTGGTGTCGGAACAAGTAATGACCCGGCTTCCTTCCGTTTTACGGACGTCACCATTGTGGATTCCAACCGTGTCCGGGTTGGCTACCAGGGCTATAATAACAGCCTGATTAATGTAAGGCGCAGCGGTACCATTGATTTTGTCAGTGATAACGGCTGGCGCATCGACTCCATTACCACCAACGGTGGCAACCCTTACTTTGATGCCTACAACGGCGAAAAGCTGCAGATATTAAAATGCAAGGAAACCGGCTCCGCTTCTCCGAATTATTGCAACGATATTATCTTCTATCGTGCCGATGAAGGTGAGACCATGGAAGATGTGCTCATTGCCATGAAAACAGCCTTGCTGGAGCAGTTAACCGTCCCTTCCGACGACCGCCCATTCACTGTAACCGACTATGACGTTACCGTGGAGCAGCCTTATCAGCAAATTGATATGTTCGCCTGGCGGATTCCAATGTTAACCGGTTATTATGCCTTTGAAGGTGTTGATTTGGTTGACTTTGAAACTATGCAGGCAGCCGAAACCACCGATGCAGAAGGACGTGTACCGTTCCTTGCCCAAGGCAGCGAAGAAAATTTTTACTTTATCCTGTTAGAAGGCGCCGATGGTGTGTACCGTCTGCAGCGGGAAGAAACGGCCAAGGAAATGTTGAATGGCTCGCTTACCTACTAATCCGCAATATTTGGTGAAAAATTTATCAATTTCAATATTGACGAATTGCCGACCTTCCTTTATAATATGGGATAAATTAACATGGGTAACCTTGGACTTTCTTTGGAGCCCGGTTAAAAATATTATGAAAAGAGGTATATGGCAAAATGGCAAACATCGATTTAACAAAGTATGGCATCGTTGGCAGTACAGAAATCGTACACAATCCTTCCTTCGAAGTATTATTTGAAGAAGAAACAAAGGCTGACTTAACAGGCTATGAAGTTGGTCAGGTAACTGAGCTTGGCGCAGTTAACGTTATGACCGGTATTTACACAGGTCGTTCCCCTAAGGATAAGTACATCGTTATGGATGAAAACTCCAAAGATACCGTTTGGTGGACAACAGACGAGTACAAGAACGACAACCACCCAATGACAGAATCCACTTGGGCAGTTTGTAAGGACCTTGCTGTTAAGGAACTTTCCAACAAGAGATTATTCGTAATCGACGCTTTCTGTGGTGCAAATGCAGATACAAGACTTTCCGTTCGTTTCATCATGGAAGTAGCTTGGCAGGCACATTTCGTAAAGAACATGTTCATCCAGCCATCTGCTGAAGAACTTGCAAACTTCGAGCCTGACTTCATCGTATACAATGCATCCAAGGCTAAGGTTGAAAACTACAAGGAATTAGGCCTCAACTCCGAAACTGTTGCTGCATTCAACATCACCAGCAAGGAACAGGTTATCTTAAATACATGGTACGGCGGCGAAATGAAGAAGGGTATCTTCTCCATGATGAACTACTTCCTGCCATTAAAGGGCATCGCTTCCATGCACTGCTCCGCTAACACAGATATGAACGGTGAAAACACCGCTATCTTCTTCGGTCTTTCCGGTACAGGTAAGACAACATTATCCACAGACCCTAAGCGTCTCTTAATCGGTGATGACGAGCGCGGCTGGGATGACAACGGTGTATTCAACTACGAAGGCGGTTGCTACGCAAAGGTTATCAACCTTGATCCTGAATCCGAACCGGACATCTACAAGGCTATCAAGAGAAACGCTCTTCTTGAGAACGTAACTGTAGATAAGGATGGCAAGATTGATTTCGCTGATGACAGCGTAACAGAAAACACTCGTGTTTCCTACCCAATCACTCATATCGACAACATTGTTAAGCC
>JAZSFC010000032.1:0-49354 GCA_045531955.1 Lachnospiraceae bacterium
TAAGAACCGCAAGCCTTACATACTCTGTGTGGCATCATTAATTCGCCGCACTTGCTGCACTTTACAAGGTTTGGAGCAGTCATCTTCCAGTTTGCTCTACGACTGTCTCTTCTTGCCTTGGAAGTCTTATTCTTCGGACAAATAGCTCCCATGATTACACCTCCTTAACGTTGTTAAAAATATCTCGGATAACAGACATTCTTGGATCTGGCTCTGTACGGACGCAACCGCATTCTCCCTGATTTAAGTTTGCACCGCAAACCTTACAGATTCCTTTACAGTCTTCCTGACACAGAACCTTCATTGGGAAACCAAGCAAGATTTCTTCGTAGACCAGGCGATCCACGTCTAAATCGTATCCGTCAATATACACTGTTTCATTCAAATCGTTGACACGGTCTTCTTCGCTTTGGTTAAAGTCTATTTCAACCTCGGAGGAAACCGGAATTTCCACCTGCTGTTCTGCCAGACAATTGTCACACGGTACGGAAAGAATTACTTTTGTCTCGACCCCTATTTTTACTTTTCTGCTACCAAGGTTTTCGATTTCTAACTCAACCTCTTCTTTTTCAAGAATCGGATAAGTGACACCGAGTCTGACAAAAGTACTTGGTTCATACACCGCAGTTCTCTTTTGTACACCGGTTGGCAGATTCATAATTTCGGATAAAGATATCAGCATGTTCCACCCTTCCGTGTGTTCCCATAGCAAATAGGACACACATCAAAACTCACACCAACATATTATACTTGCTGATGCAACATTTGTCAATAACTTTTTTACGGTTTTAAAAAAATTATCCACAGACTTATCCACATGTTTTCCACACATGGATAAGCCCTATTAACACTTGCTTACACTAAAGCTACGGTTTCTCTTGCGATTGCCAATTCTTCGTTGGTTGGGATTACAAGAACCTTAACCTTGGAATCCTTGGTTGTGATGATGTTTTCGAAGCCGCGCTTAGCATTTTCTTCTTCATCTAATGTGATGCCGAGGTATCCTAAGTAGCTGCATACAGTCTTACGAACCTTACCGTCATTTTCGCCAAGACCTGCGGTAAATGCGATGGCATCTACGCCGTTCATGGCTGCAACATAAGCGCCAATGTACTTAGCTACGCGGTAAGCAAATACTGCTACTGCTTCCTTCGCATGCTCGTTGCCTTCCTCGGCTGCCTTAGCAAGGTCACGGAAGTCACTGGAAACACCGGACATACCCTGAACACCGGACTTCTTATTTAAGATAGTCATGATGTCGTCAATGGACTTGTTTTCCTTGTGAGCAATGAACTCGATGATGGCAGGGTCGATATCACCACTTCTGGTACCCATGATAAGACCTTCCAGTGGAGTAAGACCCATAGATGTGTCAACGGACTCGCCGTTCTTTACAGCGGAGATGCTGGCACCGTTACCAAGGTGACAAACGATAACCTTGGAGTTCTTTGCATCAAGACCTGCTACGTCGATGGCTCTCTTGGAAACGAAGCTGTGGCTGGTTCCGTGGAAGCCGTAACGGCGAATCTTGTACTTGTCATAATATTCAAATGGAAGACCGTAAAGATAAGCTTCCTTTGGCATTGTCTGGTGGAAAGCGGTATCGAAAACAGCTACCATTGGTACGCCAGGCATGATGGTCTTACATGCATTGATACCGATTAAGTTTGCAGGATTATGAAGTGGTGCTAAGTCGTTACACTCTTCGATTGCTGCAATAACTTCGTCGTTAATAACAACGGAGGAAGCGAACTTTTCGCCGCCGTGTACGACTCTGTGGCCAACAGCGCCGATTTCATCAAGAGACTTGATTACACCGTGGTTAACGTCTGTTAAAGCAGCTAAAACGCTCTGGATAGCAACTTCATGGTTTGGAAGCGGATCGTTGATAACAACCTTTTCGCCACCGGCAGGTGTATGGTTTAATCTGCCGTCAATACCGATTCTTTCGCAAAGGCCAACAGCCAGTGCCTTTTCGGTTTCGGAATCAATTAACTGATATTTTAAGGAAGAGCTTCCGCAGTTTACAACTAATACCTTCATGATTAATTCTCCTTTCTTACTGAGCCTGTGCCTGTACGGATGTGATGGCAATTACACCAACGATATCCTCTGCGAAGCAGCCACGGGAAAGGTCGTTAACAGGAGCTGCAATACCCTGTGTGATAGGACCGTAAGCTTCTGCCTTAGCAAGTCTCTGAGCAAGCTTGTAACCAATGTTACCTGCATCAAGGTCAGGGAAGATAAGAACGTTAGCCTGTCCTGCGATGTCGCTGCCAGGAGCCTTGGAAGCACCAACGCTAGGAACGATAGCAGCGTCAAGCTGTAATTCGCCTTCGATCTTTACATTTGGATATAATTCCTTAGCAATCTTGGTAGCTTCTACTACCTTGTCTACGTCAGCATGCTTTGCACTGCCCATAGTGGAGTGGGAAAGCATAGCAACCTTTGCTTCCTTACCAACTAAGAGTTCAAAGCTCTTTGCGGAGCTGCCTGCGATAGCTGCAAGTTCTTCTGCATTTGGATTCTGAACAAGACCGGAGTCACCGAAGATGAAGGTGCCGTTTTCGCCGTATTCGCAGTTTGGAACTACGATAACGAAGAATGCAGAAACTAACTTGGTGTTAGGTGCAGTCTTTAAAATCTGTAAACATGGTCTTAATGTATTTGCTGTGGAGTGGCATGCACCGGAAACAACACCGTCTGCGTCACCCATCTTAACCATCATAACCGCAAATGTTGTGTAGTCTGTGGTAAGAGCTTCTCTTGCCTTTTCAGGAGTCATACCCTTTGCCTGACGAAGCTCAACCAGCTTGTCAATGTAGCTCTGAAGCTTGTCTGTTGTGTGAGGATTGATACGGGTAGCCTTGGAAATATCTAAACCTTCTGCGTTCTTATCGATTTCCTCGTCAGTACCAACTAAAATGATATTAGCATTACCTTCTGCTAATGTGATAGCTGCTGCCTCAAGTACTCTTCTGTCCTCTGTCTCAGGCAGAACGATTGTCTTCATATTCTGTCTGGCTCTAACTTTGATTTCATCAATAAAACCCATGATTGTTCTCCTTTCGTTTTGCTCTGCTTTACCGCAGAATAAATCTACTATAGATTATAGTCCAAAATCGATTATTTCACAAGTGCAAAAATGATTTTTCTTCCGGTATTTCAATTTACTTATTATCCGACCCGTGGTAAACTGTAAAATATGGGACATACTAAAGTATATAAAAGTTAAGGAGCCGTTTACCATGACCATCGCAGCCATCATTGCAGAATATAACCCGTTTCACAACGGGCATGACTATATGATTCAGAAAGTAAAGGAAGAAACCGATGCCGATTACGTAATTGCCGTCATGAGCGGTGATTTCACCCAGCGTGGCATTCCCGGCATTGCTGACAAGCATACCCGCGCTAAGATGGCGGTTTCCTGCGGCGCAGATGCGGTTTTTGAGCTGCCGGTACGTTATGCCACCGCCAGTGCAGAACTCTTCGCTACGGGAGCTGTATCACTGTTTAACGCCCTTTCCTGCGTGGACTACCTGTGTTTTGGCAGCGAGTACGGAAAATTATCCGATTTTACCAAAGCCTCCGACCTTCTTCTAAACGAACCGGAAGACTTTCAACATGCCATCCAGAAGAATTTACGGGAAGGGCTCTCCTATCCAAAGGCCTTTGCCCTGGCTGTGAAAGAGTCCGGTGTCGCCTCAGACATTGAACCGGAACTTTTGGAAAAGCCAAACAATCTGCTTGGCCTGGAATATCTGAAAGCAATAAAAAAACTGGCTTCCTCCATAAAACCTCACACCATAACCCGCACCGGAACCGGCTATCACGACGAACACACTGCATTTTCTAATGACTCCGGCACCCTGATTGCCAGTGCAAGCGCCATCCGCGCCGCACTTTCCAAAGAAGTGGGAAGCATTGCCGCAGCCCAGCCTTTACTTCCGTCGGAAAGCTACCGCATATTTGCAGAAAGCTACGGCATTTTTGCTCCGGTTACACTAAATGATTTTTCTCTGCTGCTCTCCACCCGGATTGCCTCAGAAACAAAAAATTCCCTTGCCTCCTTTCTGGATGTTCCGAAGGAACTGGCAGACCGTATCTACAGTTTCCGGGATGAATTTATGCCTTTTACGGAATTGATTGAAGCAATCAAGCATAAACAGTACACCTATGCCCGCATCAACCGGGCACTGATTCATATTTTACTAGGATTAAAAGAGAAAAAAACTTCCGAAAATACTGCTAGTCCTTTTGTGCCTTATGCCCGTCTGCTTGCCATGAAAAAAAGTGCTTCCCCTCTCATGAAAGAGATTAAGGAGCACTCTCAGATACCGTTTATTACAAAACCCGCCGAAGCAAGAAAGGTGTTAGGCGAATCCGCGCTTGCTATGTTCTTTGAAGATGTAGCGGCAGCAGATTTATACAACCGGATTGTGTCTTCCAAATTCGGTACACCGTTTGTTACCGATATGAAACATAGTATTGAACTCATCTAAAGCCAACGTCATTAAATCGCAAAATACTGCAATATATTATAAGAGAGTGTGTTAAAAAAACACACTCTCTTTGTACTTTATTCTGCTGACTTTAAAGTCCATCTATCCAGCAAGGATAAATAACTGTCAAAATTACCTTCTTTGTTCGGCAGACATATGAAAACCAGTCCATCCTTTGTTACTGTCACTCCTACGCTTACTTCGTCCGTCAAATTAATCGTCGCCAAATCAGATTCATCATAAAATCTATTCACTCCGTTCAATGCCTTAGAATAAGTTACCCCTGTTCCGGCACATGCCAATGCAGGGTAACCATAAAACTCCATAAAATTGAATCGTCTGTCTCCGGCTGCATATTGATTATTCGTATCAAGAAGGCCTTGCACAAGCAAACATTCTACATCAAAAATATATCCGTTTTCATCCACAAAAAACGATATCTGACATAGGACATCTTCCCAACTCGGATAGCGGTATCCGTATGATGTAAATTCATGTGTGCCGTCCGTCCATACGTCCACCTTTTTGAAATCAGCCACGCTGATTGATGGATATTGTTGAGTATATATTTCAACAAGCTCCTCCTTAGTAGTTGCGTCGACTTCTGCCTCAAATCCTATATCACATAGCCAGTCATAGCCAGCCTGGGCTGCATCTTCTATCGCCAAACTCAGATTACTGTTGAAATTCTCACACCACTCCTCCATTGTCAGATTCCATGAATATCCTATGGCAGAATTTGATTTCAAAATCTTCTCTTCAATAAAATTTGCACTGTATTCTCCGTTGTATTTCGATACAGAAAATTTGGAAATAGTAGTTGGCTTGTCTACTTCTACCTTTTCCATTGCATTTGCCAGCATACCCTCTTTATCGCCTATCTCATCAAATAATTCAATAAGTTTCGTTGAAGCGTCAAATACCACTTCCTGTCCATCCTCAGAAAACTCCAGAATAACACCTGTTGAAAAATACTTAACCCACCAAAATGTATTGACCGAATATTTCAAAGTAACACCGTTTTCCAACTCATAAACATGGTCTCCACTTGCCGCCGAGATTTTTATCCCCTTTGTCAGCGAATCAGACTCTTTACTTCTCGCATTCCAATTAGAAACAAACTCTTTGGCATTGCCGCGTTCCTCTTTATAATGATTTGCTACCGGGATTACTTGAATAGCCCAAATAGCGACTCCAAGAAGAAGCACTACCATTACACATATCAACAAAATTTTCTTTTTCTTCTGTTTCTGCTCTACTGTATCTTTCATCATCTTTTCCGTTTCCATAATCTTCTCCTTTTTCGTAGACACACATTTCAGGAAATGCCGCTCTACTTTAATACGGACTTGTCATCAACTGGATAGCTGCTGCATTCAAATAATCACTAATATACTCAACACTTGATTCCAGTAGATTACCGTCATCATCATATGTCAAAATTGCTACAAGTGCTTTTTCTGTATCCACAGTATAGGACGGAAGTTCCAAATTTGGTCTTACTCCGCCAGAAATACACGCAACATATGTATTCTCGCGTATTTCATCGTCTGTCACCACCGACATAGCGGAACTAATATATCCTTTTTCAACTGCTTCCAAGGGCGTATAATAGGATATCTCATAATCTGCAACACAATTATTTACCAATACTCCGACTTTAATTGATAACGAATACACGCTATATTTACAATTGGATAGTGCCTCTGTCAGCTCAGACTCCGTAGGTCCTTTTTTCCCACAAGCACCTAAAAGCATACACATGCCAAGCAAAGCAACCAATACAACCTTTTTCCAACTAATTTTTCTCATAATCTCTACCTCCGTATTAATACTGCTCGTATATTCTATTTATATATTCCTTAAACTCGGCCACCCTGTTTTCCGGACTGAGTAATTTAAGATTTATTCCATAACTTGCAAGCCACTGATAAAATCCTTCATTTACCGCAACATTTACATGAGCAATAAACTTGTCTTCTCCTTTGCTATGAATCATTATGTCATTACCAAACTTATCGAAAACATTAAGCCTGCACCAATTTATTCCTTCCAGTGTCACTGTTTCTTTTAATCCGGTCCATGAATGTGCGCTTATTCTCAGATAATCGCTATCTGTCATTGTGTGACCTATTTCTTTTAACTCATCCACCTGTATCTTTGGTCTGACATCTAAATTCGTCATTTGAATATTGACCATCAGATCCAATCTGTAATTATGCACTGATGTTGAATCTTCCGGACAACAGGCAACATAATATTTTCCATACGTTGGAATAAGATAATATGGCGAAGCCTGAATTACTTCTCCATTATTCCTAATCGCTTTTCCACTGCTCATACGGTCAATATACTGAAAAGTAATCTTTTTGTTAGCAACAATAGCTCTCATCACTAAATCAAAATAAATGGATAAACGACGCTCCTTCTCCTTTATTAGCGAGTCAAGCACTACTGTATTGTCAATAAAACTTTCTGCTTCCAAAGTAGCAAAACTTTTTATTCTTTTAATCAAACTTCGAGTATCCTCAATTGTAAGAATTTTGGTAGAAGCGATTGCATCTGCAATCAGTTTTAGTTCGAAATCCTGAAAGATATGCTCTATCATGTACCAACCATCGTTGTGATTTTCACACAAAACAATCTGATAGCCCGAATTTTCAAGTACTTTCAAATCTCTTGATATTGATTTTCTTTCTGCATCAATACCATATTTTTCAAGTTCTCTTCTAATCTCATCAATAGTTAGAGGATGATTTTCATCAGTCTTTCGCATAATTTCGAGAGTTTTCAAAAATTTAATTTTATTTTTTCCTTCCATCGTTCATCACTCCTTCTATTTAATCTAAGATATCCTGCTTCTATCCTCTTACTCAGAAATTTTTGCCAAATAACTGATATCTCCTATGCCTGATTCTAATCCCATCAGCATTTCTTCGCCTTTTACAGCACAAACATAGTTAGAACTCCAATAGTATATTCGGTATGTGGAATATCCATCTTCAACGCCGACATATTCCCATGTACCACCCCGAATAACACGTGAATTACGTTCTATCTCTTGCACCAAGGAAAGGACTTCCTTTCCATCCATCGTTGTTCCTTTCGAACTGTCATAATCCGGAACAAGATATACTGACATATGCCCATCTGCCTCAAAACTGTAACACACACCCGTCGCCTTAACCCATGTTCCAAGAATACTATCCTCTGAATTTTCTTCACTTCCGATATTCTGACCCACGGTGCCAGATTTCCAAAACTCAGCACTTCCTCTTGCTTGGAGCACAAAATGAGAAACCTCATTCTCGCCCACCTTTATAACTGCATTGTTATAAACTGACTCTTTGTCGTCAATTTCTTGCACTACTGTCAGCAGTTGTTTTGATAATTCATATGCTTCTTCTTGTGTTTCCTCCGAAAACTCCAATGTTATATCCGAAAGGTAACGATAACCCCAAACCGTTTGTACCTTGTAACTCAATTCAGATCCGTTGGGCAAAAAATAAAAGTGATCTCCTTTTTCATTTGATATTTTTTCTCCCCCTGTTAACAAATCTGACTCCTGACTTCTCTCATTCCAATTGGAAACAAATGCTTTCGAATCATAATAAATACTTTTACACTCTTTTACCGCACTAACTGCAATGAGAATAATAATGATTGCGGTAACAACAATCAAACATGGAACACAAATAAGTAATATTTTTTTCCATTTCAAAAATTTTCCTTCATTATTCTTCTGTTTTTCATTCTGTTCCATCTTTTCTGCTCTCCTTTTCATTTTCCTCTGACATTACATGAATCTAAAAAAAGTACATGTAGAATTTCACAAAGTAAGTATAGCATATAAGGATGTACCAAAACTGTCCCAGCCGAGGTCCATTTTAAACAAAATGGTGTCCAAAACATGATATCAATACAAAAACAAAAAATGAAAGAGAAAGTGTAAAATAACACTTTCTCTTGTAATAATCCGTATTCTTCACTTAATAATATTTAGCCAAACGCCCCATTATATTACTCAATATTGTCAAGAAATGCATCAGCATCAAAATTGTACAGGTCATCATCTTCTTCCCGGCGCTCCGGCTTTGTCTCCTGCGCAGTCGCGGTTGGCACTTCCTGCGGAACAACCTCCTCGTTTAACTCTCTGCGGTTTTCCTGGACAATTTTTAAGTTTTCTTCTAAAGTAGTAAGCATTGCCTCGGTTTTTGCCTTTGCTTCCTCATAAGTATAAGCAATAACACGCTCAACTTCGGTAAGCATTTCATTAGTATAACGAAGAGCACCCATACTGATGGTTTCTGCATCGTTGCTTGCCTGTTGGAAGATAGTATCTGCCTGCTGCGTTGCACGGGACACCATTTCATTTGCCTGTAAGTACGCCTGACGCATGATTTCACTTTCCTGAACAAGCATTTCTGCCTGGCGCTTTGCATCTGCGATAATTTTTTCCGCACGCTCTTCTGCACTGGCAATAATCTGGTCCTTGTTAGCCACCACTTTTGCGCAACGCTTAATTTCTTCCGGAATTTTTAACTTCATTTCATCCAAAATGTCGTAGATTTCTTCCTTCATAACAACCACCTGGGTTGTGGAGAAGCCCTTTGGCTTACATCCTTCGATATATTCATACATTTCTTCGATTAACTGCTCAATTCTGTTCTGACTCATGGTCTAATCCTCCTTGTTTCTTGACAATCAGAAAACGAAAATTTCTGCTGTATCCGCAGGAAATCCTAATTTCGCCCACTTATGCGGGCAGAGGATTTATCCTCTCCTGCCTTCTTATATATATCGTCTACGATGGATTCCGGTACAAACTGACTGATGTCTCCGCCATAAGATGCAATTTCACGCACAATGCTGGAACTTACGTAGGAATATTCTACACTTGTAGTTAAAAATATGGTGTCCACTAAAGGATTTAATTTATGGTTTGTCTGGGCAATCTGAAGTTCGTATTCAAAGTCTGTTACCGCTCGTAAGCCACGGACTAAAACGCTGGCTCCCTTTTGCTGTGCAAAATCCACCAGTAAACCGTCAAAGCCTTCTACTTCAACGTTAGGAAGATCTTTTGTTACACGACGAATCAGTTCTACACGCTCTTCCATAGAAAACATTGGCTTTTTTGCACCGTTTATTAACACACCGATAATCAACTTGTCCACCAACTTGGACGCCCGGAGAATAATATCCAGATGTCCCTGGGTTACCGGATCAAAGCTGCCCGGATAAATCCCGATTCTCATAGTCGCATCTCCATTTCTATTGAACCTGTTTATGCCGGCTCATTTTCCAAAGTCTGAATAAACACATGCTGGTTATTCTTATATTTCTTTTCACGGAACACTTCCAGCCCCAGATTTTCTGCATAAGAAAAATCGGTTTGCAGGGAAGCTTCCACCACAATTAAAGTTTCTTCGTTTATCAGACAAGAATCCGCCAGCATGGTTAAGACACGTTTTTCCAATTCATTATCATACGGCGGATCCATAAAGATAATGTCAAAAGGCTTACCTTCTGCTTCCAGCTTCGGAATAGCACAAAAAACATCCATGGCAAGCAGTCGTGCCTCGTCGGTCAGTTTTGTAGTTTTCAAATTTTCTTTAATACAGGCAAGAGACTCCGCACTTTGTTCTACCATGACCACGTCCTTTGCCCCACGGCTTAATGCCTCTATACCAATGGCTCCGCTGCCGCTGAACAAATCCAAAAAGCGGCAATCTGCCAAATATGGATTCAAAATATTGAACAACGTTTCCTTTGTTCTGTCCTGGGTTGGGCGGACAGCCATGCCCGGTACCGTTTTTAAAATTAAATGACGTCTGGAACCGGCAATTACTCTCATACAGTATTCCCCTTTTGTCTGCAAATAAATTAATTCTTCTACATCTATTCTAGTTTATCGTATCTTTCAACTAAATTCAACCATTTATTAAAAAAAAATTAAAAATAAAAGAAAGGACACCGCCAATGCGATGCCCCCTCTTCTCTCTCCCGAGCTTGTTGTCCGAAAGCAGTAATTACTGCTTACCAGCCATAGACTCTTCCTGACGCTTGATCATCTTACGAACCATTTCGCCACCAACGGAACCGTTCTGAGCGCTGGTAAGGTTACCATTGTAACCGTTTGTTAAAGGCACACCAAGCTCACTTGCAACTTCCATCTTGAATCTGTTCATAGCGTCCTTTGCTTCAGGAACTTCTACACGATTTCTACTAGACATCTTTCATACCTCCAAAATAATTTTGTTTTGATGTTACGCTAGTAGTATTTGCAAAAGTTCCTTTAATACACTGGTAGTTTTTTCTAAGTACGTCTTTTTACAAAAAATATTTCCGGATCATTTTTATAATGTACCAAACAGCTGCAATTCCGGCAGCAACACCGGAATAAATCAGCATATGCTCAAAATCCAAATGGATAAAGGAAACAAATCTTAAAAAAATCAAACTGAATAGTAACAGGATAAACAAAACATATCCGTAAGTACCTGCCACAGTGATAAAGAAAAAGATAATATCCTTTATAATATCTCTTGGTTCATGCTTACTTTCTCTTGCCATACTAAACCTACTTTCTCTTTAGCCACACTGCATTGTTATTTTTTAAATAACCGGATACAAATTCACATTCGCCGCCGTTTTCGTAGTCAAAAGCCGTGCCGGTAACACCGCAGATGAAATCTGCAGGAAAACTTCCTGTCACACTTTCTTTGATTTTATTATTAAAATTAGAAAATTCGATGATTTCCCATGTACTTCCGTCCTGCTTCCAGGCTGTTCTCTGTTCTGCGGTTACTTCTGCAGCAGATGGCTCTTCCGCATACAGTTCCGGTGCAAATACCGGCCATCCATCCACAAAATACATGCGGCGTACCGCCATGTAATGCATGAAAAAGGTCATGCGGTCCCCCGGCTTGTCGGAACCGTGGTGCAGATTCATAGCACCGTCTCTTACGTGGTGTACAAAGAAGTACTTATTCCATGGCTCATGATAAAACGGAACACCGTGTCCCGGGCCGCGGAAACCGCCAAACTGCCACGGGTCATCTTCTTTTTTGTTCGGATTAGTGTATGGATTTGCTGCCTCGAATTTATAACTGCCTGCCAGCTTTTGTCCGAGGGAAACACCATCCAGACTCTTACCTTCTCTGTCAAGGTAAGGTCCTTCCACCTTGTCGCTGACACCCACACGGATATCATAATCATCGCCCAGCCAACCATAGGAAAGAAACAGATAATATTTATCTTCCACTCTCATGACTGCTGCGCCTTCCGGTCCGTCAATATAGGAATCCTTTGGCTTGACTGCAATTCTGGTGCCTAAATCCTTTGCTTCGCAATTTAAGCATAACCCGTTGGCAGGATTCAGCTCTTTTACAAAAATTCCTCCAAAAAAGGAACCGTAAATCAAATATTTCCTGCCGTCAGCAGTATCCACCACATGAGCATCAATGGCATTTGGTTCTGCATCGGTGGTAAACCAGGTATCAGCAACTACGCCACGGTTTTCAAAAGGACCTTCCGGTTTTTCTGCCACTGCCAGCCAAATGCGGGATTCAGAGCTTCCGAAGCCCTTAGTGGCAGAATAATACATTCGGTATTCGCCGTTTACATACTCGGTATACGGCGCCCAAAAGCCCTTTGTTGGCGGAAATTCACCGTTATCCCGGCCTTCCGCAATGGCTGCCTCGGATAACGCCATGCCTACATATTCGAAATCCACCATATCCTTACTTCTGCGGATTTGAATTCCCTGGCAATACGGTGTAGTAATACCTCCATCGGTAGAATACGAATAACAATAACCGCTGACAGGGTCATACATCATGCCCGGGTCGTGGGACTCAAAGCATGGATTTTCCTTACGGCTGTGTAAATTTAACATAAACCCCGGGTTACGCATAGTCTCCTCCAATCTTTTTACAAAAAGGGTGTGCTATTGCTAACACACCCTTATGAATTATTCTGCCATTTTACTTCCCCAAAGGGTAAGCTGATTTTCTTGTCCGAGAGCAGTAAATACAACCGTTTCTCTCTTTAAGTTTTCTACATTCATCTCTAATGTCACGCCACTGTATGTAACACCATTTAACGTAATGTAGATATAAGAAGTTCCTTCCTCCAGTTTCCAGGTACCTTCATAGTAACCGGTTACTGTTCCGTCTGCATTTAAAGTAATTGCCTCCGGAGTCTTTGCTTCCAGATTTTCATAATCAATTTCCAGTTCATGAAGAATAACTTCGTATTTTCCGGCTACATTGTCCACTGTACATACAGACGCATCTAGAACTTCATCCGTAGTCTGATAAGGAGCTGCCATCAGCCAGCCTTCCTTATTCAGGAACAACTGATGCACCCTTACGGTGTGACCTTCAGTACCATCGGTAGTTCTTGTGTGATAAACAATATGTGCTCTTCCGTCATCATCCACAAATGCAGAGTTATGACCCTGGGCCACCTCACCTACACTAAAAGTTCTCCACTGATAACCGCCAAACAGACGGACACCTTTATTTACCTGATTATAGTTAAATACATATTTATCAAACAATGCACTGTTTCCGAGAGCATCTGCATACGGACCGTTCGGATTGTTACTGCGGTAAACACGTACGTTATATCCGCTCTTTGCTTCTAAACCGCCGTAAGAAATAAACAGCCAGTAATAGTCACCAATTTTTTCGATGTAGCTTGCTTCACCGGATACATACTTACCGCCGGCAATCTTCTTGCCAAAGTAAGCATCGGAATGCTCATGGGTATCATAGGTTACGTTATAATCACGAAGACCTGTCTGCTCATCCAGCTCTAACATAAAGATACCGCCGGACCAGGAGCCGTATGCCATCCATAATTTACCTTCGTCATCATAAAATACGGTTGGGTCGATACAGTTTGGCCAAGCATCGCCCCACTTGCCGTTCTTAATACCGTTGGTAATATAGCGCTGTGGAAGTGTAGTTGTACCTAACACTTCATCCGCATCAGTCTGAGTCCAGTCTTGCTCAGTAAAACCACCATATACAATACTTCCGGCATATTCAAACGGACCGGTTGCACTGTCAGAAGTAAGTAAAACAATATTAGACTTCCAAGTATCACCATTGGCACTTAAGTAATAGCAGTACTTGCCCATTTCCTCGTTATAAATCATGTCAGGAGCCCAAAGGTAACCGTACCAAGAGCCGGAATCCTTGTTCCACTCGCTTATTTTTTCTCTGGTTGCATTGTCAAAGGAATTGCGCCATGCATTGTCCTGATTAGTCCAGTTTATCAAATCAGTGGAAGTACTCATGGTCATATGGGTGCCGTAAATATAGTAAGTGCCGTCAAAATCTTTAAAAATGGACGGATCATGACAAGTGGTACGTTTTGCCCCCAAATACTCGCTAAGGCCAAATTTTTCCTTTTCCATGCTAAGGTCAAACTTTACTACCGCGCGGACCATAACTTTCTGACCACCATACATAAATTCTACATAAGGACGCAGGGTAACACTGTCATTTGTCTTTAAAACAGAAATATTTTCTGCAGATTTAGTTCCGTTATAAAAATCTGCATTATACTCCGGTGCCACATCCGCAGGCAATTCTCCCGCTACAGGGAAGGTGCCCTCATCTCCCACTAAGATACCGTGAATTTCATAAGATTCTCCGTAGAAAATCTGCGGAAGTTCCGTAGGCATAGAAACTGTATTTGCAGCCTTTAAACCATTAGAGTTTTTATATTCCACCGATGTTTTATTTAACGCATATAATTCATGGTTATTTTCCACCTTGATAGTGTAGTAAATCTTTTCACCGGCTTCATAGGAAGTCTTATTGGTAGATACCGTAATAGATACCAAATCCTCTGTCATGGTATTGGAAGTTCCTTCATCCACCCATGGTGCCTCCTCCGTAGGCTCAGGTGTAGCAGTTGCTTCCACTGTATCAGTTCCCGGAACAGGTGTCGCCGTATTATCAGACTGTGCGTCATTACCGCAGGCTACACACACCATACATAAGCTTGCCGCCAGAAACAAACCTAAAAATTTCTTTTTCATTTAATGATCTCTCCTTTAGAATTTTACCATATTATTATAATCAAATACCGGATATCCCTTTTCGTCCCATGTGACATTCATTAACATAGCATGACGATTTGGGTCATACAGCGGATCACCTTCAATTTCTAAATAGGTTCTAGCATGGAATACACACACATCTTTGCCGTTTTCATCCTTGGTAAAGCTGTTGTGACCAGGACCGTAAAATCCCTTTTCACGGTCAGAGCAAAGTACAGGATAACGCTCCTTCTTCCAAGCTCTCGGGTCTAAAATATCTTCATCTTCACCGATACTCATTAAACCTACGCAATAGCATTCGCCGGTTGCACTGGCAGAATATGCCATAAAAATGCGACCATCCTTTTTAATTATTGCCGGGCCTTCGTTTACCCAGATATCCACCCTTTCCCAGTCGTAGTCCGGGGTAGTAAGAAGTACCTGTGCAGTGGCCAGCTTTGTAGCAGATTCCATCTTTGCTATGTACAAGTTAGAAATCTGAATACCAACACTTACCTTTTCTGCCCAGATGTAGTAATACTCACCCTTATTTTCTAAAATGGTTGCATCCAGAGAGAATGCCTCGAAGGAATAAATATCATCATCACTTCTTAGCATTTTGCCTTTTTCTACCCAAGGACCTGCCAACGGATCATCACTCTGACACTCTAAAACAAACGGACGAATCTTCCACATATCGTCCTGCTCTCCTGCCGCAAAATATATATACCATTTTCCAAAAATAAAATGAAGCTCCGGAGCCCAAATATGGCGGCTCATTTCACCGGATTCATGCTTTGTCCATACAACGGTTTCCTCCGCATCACGCAGACCGTTTAAGGTAGACGCCTTTCTTAAAATAATTTTATCATAAGCAGGTACGGATGCTGTAAAATAGTAACTTCCATCAGTATGTTTATACACATACGGATCCGCACGCTGCTCAATCCATGGGATGTTGAAGTCTGTTAATACTCCGTTTCTTCTTAATTCAGTCATTTTGTAATCCTCCCTCTTATTCTAAGGTCTAAAATCCCTATTCTCTCTAAAAATATGTTCAACCACACATATCACCTCACCGGAAGCTTGCCGATAATGTAATATCTGCAGTTCAACCATCTCTATAAGTAAAAAGCCGCTCCGGTCCGGAAACACCGTATCCGGAGCGGCAATATTCACTTAAACTTTTACTCTACTTTTTTACTTAAACTTTTTGCTTTATATGGATTATTCGTAAATAGCAATCCAAGCGCCTTCTACTGTGAAGCAGTAGTACAGATCGCCGTCAATTGCAACACCCATATACTTCTGAGTATATACATTGCCATTCTTAGCGGTTACTGTTGCAATAACATCTGCTGTTGTACCATTATTGGTAATAGTTAAATCAACAAGTGCACCGTTCATATCAGCAAGCCATACTGCCCAGTCTGTTACGGTTGTTTCAGGTGTTACGATTCCGTCGTAGCCTGCGCCCCAACCATAGTTGTCAGCACGGAGTACTGCGTATTCCTTATAATTTGCATCAGCGTCAGCACCATGTGCCTTTGCTACATTCTGTAATACGACAAGGTAGTTGTTCCAGTTGTTTGCACCGCTGGTGTAGTTTCTAAACTTAACGTTTACGCTTTCACCGTTTTCGACCTTGATAGGCTCACTGTGAGTTGTCCACCAACCCTGAGAACAGTCAAGAGCACCAAGAGAAGAACCGATAACATCAAGGAAACCAGCCTCTGTTAATAAGCAATAATGTAATTCACCATCAATTGCAATACCCATATACTTCTGAGTATATACGTTACCACTCTTTGTATAAACAGTTGCAACAACATCTGCTGTTGTGCCGTTATTTGTAATATCAAGAACAACGTCTGCACCGTTCATTTCGGAAAGCCATACTGCCCAGTCTGCAACATTAGTTTCAGGTGTTACGATTCCGTCATAGCCGGAGCCCCAACCATAGTTGTCAGCACGGAGTACTGCATATTCCTTATAATTTGGATCAGCATCTGCACCATGAGCATTTGCCACATTCTGTAATACTACAAGGTAGTTATTCCAGTTATTTGCAGCGCTGGTGTAGTTCTTGAAGTATACTCTTTCAGTTTCTCCAACTTCAATCTTGGTTGTGTTGGAATGATTTGTCCACCAAGGTGTGGAATTATCAATAAGACCAACCGGAGTACCTAAAATTTCAATATAAGCGCCTTCTGCGGTGAAGCAGTAATATAAATCACCATCAATAGCAACGCCCATATACTTCTGGGTATATACGTTACCACCCTTTGTGTAAACGTTCGCAATTACATCTGCTGTTGTTCCGTTATTTGTGATTTCTAAAATAACATCTGCACCGTTCATTTCGGAAAGCCATACTGCCCAGTCTGCAACATTAGTTTCAGGTGTTACGATTCCATCGTAACCTGCACCCCAACCATAGTTATCTGCACGGAGTACTGCATATTCCTTATAGTTTGCATCTGCGTCTGCGGAATGAGCCTTTGCTACATTCTGTAATACTACAAGGTAGTTATTCCAGTTATTAAGACCATTTGTATAGTTCTTGAAGTGAACCTTTGTTGTAGTACCTGCTTCAACCTTTACAGGCTCGGAGTGTACAGTCCACCAAGGTGTAGAACAGTCAGTATAACCTACGGTTACGCCTGCTACATCTTCATCAGCTGCAATGTCAATGAAGGAACCGTTTGTTGTTAATGTATAGTACAGAGGACCGTCAACCGGAATCTCTTCTATATCAATGTAACGGATAATTGCATCTGCACAGGAAGCCTTAATGGTAACCTTTGCAGTTTCACCATAATTAGTAATGGATACAGTGTAGGTAGCCAAATCGGAGTCTGTTGTAAAGTTCTTTGGATTGAACTGGTTAAATGTATTTCTTGTAACATTTAAATCGGAAAGCTTCGCAGTTGCTTCGTAACCTTCGCTACCTGCGATAACTGCATATTCCTTGTATTCTGCATTGTCAGCAGTAGAATGGCCTTCTGCTACATTCTGTAAAATAATGGAGAATGTATTTGCAAAATCGAATACGTTCTTTCCTTCTGCATTCAATTTACTTGGAACATAGTTCTTGAACTTGAACGCCACGGATGCACCTGCAGGCACTTCCACGATTTCGGAGTAAGCATCACCATATACGGAAGAACCGTCGGTGTTACCTACAATAGTACCGGAAGCTACTGTTGCGGAGTAATCTCTGATTACTTCCGGTTCAGGCTCTGTGGACTTTGCAGGAACTGCCTTCGCATCACCATCTGCATAAAGAGTAGCAATCTGGCCTGCTGTTAATGCCTTGTCAAATACGTATAATTCGTCGATACAACCCTTGAAGATTGCATCCCATGGGTTAACACCAAGTAAAAATCTCCAGTCGGTTTCTACAGCATCACCTGTAAAGAGACCCGGAACAATCTGGATTACGTTTTCGGATGGAACACCGTTAACATATAACTTAGCATTTAATACCATAGTACCGTTTAAGTCGATTAAATCAGTTTCATCACATACTAAAGCAATGTGTGCCCAGGATTTTCTACCGTAGCACTTTTCTGCTTCATAGGATGGGTTTGGCCAGATGCTTAATGCAGCATTTCTGTTCCAAAGCTGTGGATAAGTAGTACCGTTATCCGGTGTAGTAAAGCTTAACCAGTGCTCTGTTGTACCAACTGCCATACCATTACCAAACTGAAGGGTTGTGCCGTATGTAGAGAATCTAGCAGCCCATACCCAGAAGGAAATAGTATAGGTATCTGTGTTGATAGGCTCGATACCATCAACTCTGGCACCGAAGTTACCGTTTAACCATAAACCGTTACCTTTAACACCATTAGTGAATGTAAATTCTTCTTCAACCAGGTATACTCTTTCATCCATGGTTGTACCGGCACCATTCATTCTTGGGCTTAAGCCGGTTGCATCTTCCAATGGGAAGTAGTAAACAGGATCCGGAAGTGTTTCACCTGCCGGAGCTTCTGTCGGAGCAGGAGCTTCTGTCGGAGCAGCTGTAGGCTCAGCTACAGGAGCTTCTGTCGGAGCAGTTGTCGCTGTTGGAGCGGTAGTTGGTGTAGAGTCTGTCTGAATCTTGTCACCACAACCGGCCATCATGGAAACTGCCATTGCTGCGCATAATAATACGCTTAACAATCTCTTTTTCATAATATTTCTCCTTCATACTTGTTTTATTGTTTTCTCCGGAAGCCGGAAGCTGCAAGCAGCCTCCGCATCATTCCGAAGTAAAGGTTGAATTAATTCAAGAAGGAATCAACTACTGCCTGATACTTAGCAAGCTCAGCATCGGATAATACATTGTATCCGCTTGGTCCAAAGTAAGTAATCATAGCGTCTGCATGGTAGTAGTTAGCCTGACGTGTAGCTTCTTCTGTGTAGTCAGCTGCCTTTGCAGTACCGTTATCTACTAAATCGTGGATACCGATGCTGTTGAAGTACTGGTCACAGAAGTTCCAGTAACCTGCAATGCTGTACCAGCCGTAAGGAACCGGACGGGTAATACTTGCAAAATAATCATCCCAGTAAGGCTTTCTGTCTTCGTCCTGTGGGAACAGAGCCTTGTAGCCTGCCCAAACAGTTTCATCAAGTGTAAGAGGCACAGGCATCTGTGCGTTCTTTAAAGGTGTGCCGGAGTCATTAGTGATAGTGGTATCTGCGTAAATTTCATTACGAACCTTCCAACCATCAATACCCCAACCCATGAACTTAAGAAGTAAGTATGCTTCTAAAGGATACTTACAGGAAGTGGATACACCACCCATGTACATAGTGGAAATAACGTTGTGTTCCTTTTCGTCAATTACGTTTGGAGTTACGTAAGGAACGATATCAAGACCATACTGTTCCTGGTATCCTTCTACACCCCATAAGTTCTGGTATGTCCAGAAACCTTCGGAGAATACTGCTACACGGCCGGTTGCACCAAACCATGTATCCCAGTCGCCTGTCCAGTCTTCCATTTCCTGAGTGGACTGCTGAGAAGCTACATAACCTGCAAGCTTAAGGTCGGAGAACTGCTGCTCACCGATTGCCCAGTACTGAAGGTCAAAATCTTCGCCGTTGAAACCAAACTCACCCTTAATACCTCTAACTTCAGGGGATACAGCAGCGATGCCGTACAGGGAGTCAAGTCTGTTGTAGTAACCAAGTCCGAAGTACTGCATATCTGGATCGTACTGAGTAGCGTCCTTGATGAGCTGGATCATTTCTTCCCATGTCCAGTCGGTACGTGGCATTTCAAGGTTTAAGGTTTCGATTACGTTTCTGTCAATGAATACTGCACTTGGCCAATATCTCATTGGAGCTGCGAAACGAACGGAAGTGTCGAACATACCAATACCATACTCGTTAATTGTAGGCATTAAGTTCTTATTTTCCGGGTCTGCATTCCAGTACGCTGTGATGTCTGCCCAGTAAAGGTTTGCAAGAGCAGTATCGGAGTCGGTACCTTCGAATACGTCAGGGAAAGTACCTGCTGCAGCTGCTGCGGACAGGTCAGTACTCATGTCGGAGATAACCTTGTTCTCAACAGTGATGTTTGGATACAGTTCCATGAATGCTTCACACATTCTGTCTGCCATACCCTGATCTTCATAGTGCCAGTAAGTTAAGGTAATGTTATCGGTTGTTACATAATAATCACCAAATACATTTACAGGCTCTACCTTAACAGGATCCTTTTTCGCGGTATCATCCTTCTTATCGTTGGTTGTCTCCCCGCTTGTTGCGCCCTGAGTTGGTGTTGCATCGCCGGTGGTATCACCGCCACAGCCTGCTACACCAATGAGCATGCTTGCTACTAATGTCATGGACACTAACAGCTTCTTCCAATAATTCTTTCTCATATTTAGCCTCCTTAAAGCTTTTTATCCACACCCGCCGCCGCTCTCCTTCGTTCCGGCAGCGGGTAAAGATCGTTGTGAAAGGTTATTAAGTTACTTTGTAATCAAGCCGGTCTTGCGAATTCTTCGAATTCGCAAGCAGCGGGTCTGCGCCCTCAAAACATTTGTTAGAAATCATCTATCGAAAGCAAGCTTTCGTAGCTGCTTTCTACCAAACGTTTCTCATGCTTGGTTACCTTTATTCTCCGGTGATACCGGTTCGGTCGATACTTTCGATGAACTGTCTCTGCAGTACTAAGTACATCAGGAACAACGGCAGAATACTTAAGGACGTTGCCGCCATTCGTACCGACTCATTTAATGAGGTCGCCATATCACCTGTGGTTGCCCTTGTACTGAAGTTGGAGTCGAAGTTCTTTAACTGGATTACCAGGTTGGTCCATTCGCTCTTGGTTGCCAGACCCTGTACATACATCTCAGTTAAGTAGGATTCATTCCAATACCATACAAAGGAAAACAGGAATACGGTGATAATTGCAGGAACCGCAGACGGAATAGCAATCTTGAAGAAGGCCTTGAAATGGCCTGCACCGTCGATATACGCAGCTTCCATCAGTACCTTAGGTACCTGCTTAAAGAAGGAATAAAAGATCAGGATAAAAATCGCTGAATTTATTCCGTTACCAAACAATGCCGGGAGTACGAAAGTCCAAATAGTACCGAGTATTCCCATGTCATTGTAGAGTACATAAGTAGGAATCATGGTAACCTGGTCCGGTAAAATGTAGGAGAACAGCAGGATACCCATAAACAGCTTCTTAAGCTTAAACTCATATCTTGCGAAGCCGTAGCCGACAATCATACCTGTTAACACATTAAAAAGTGTCGGTACGCCGGCAATGATGATGCCCTTACCAAGAGTTTTCCAGAAATCCATGGACTTGGCAGCATCAATGTAGTTCTGAATGTAAAGAGAGCTTGGCAGCCACTTTACGGAACTGTCGAGCAAATCGTTTCTATCCATGAAGCTGGTGCTTATCATGTAAAGAATCGGGTAAATAAAGATGAATCCGATAATAATCAGGAGACCGTATACGGCAATCTGCTGTCCAAGACCCTGGCGCTCTCTCGTACCAAATATGAACTTATGCAGCTTTTCTTTTGTGAACTTCTTTTTAATAGTCTCCGCTACCGTCATAGGTTGTGTACTTGTGCTTGTTGCGCGCGACTTTCTTGGCATGACGTTCTCCCCTCCTTATTACACGTTTTTTCATTCTTTCTTCTTTCTTTTGTAACTTCTTGAACTTCTTAGCCTTCTTATCGTATACGTCCTTCTTGGAGCCAAGCATTAACGCAAACAGGCCGACAATCAAGGTAATTACCAAAGCATACATCCACGCCATGGCGGATGCGTAACCGTAACCCTTTTCCTTGGTACCGGAGAACATGGCGGACTCAATCATGGTAATCAGCACGTTCTGCTCGTTACTGGATAAGAAGATAACGGTGTAGACTGCGTTTAACAGAATCATTGGCTTCATAGTTGGCAGTGTAATCTTCCAGAAGCATTCCCATCCGGAACCACCGTCGATTTTTGCCGCTTCATATAAAGCCGGGTCTACCTTCTGCAATGCAGAAAGGAAAATCAGAATCTGAACTCCGGAATACCAGAGTGTCATAATCATGTTGGAGAACATCTCACCGATGGAATTTGCCACGCTGGTTGGGAAGAATACGTCAAAAGCAGCTACGATGGACTGTACATTCATGGATGGAATGGTTGCCGCACCTTCACTTACCAACATGTTCATAACCGGACCACTTACGATGATAACCGGTAAGAAGAAAATCAGTCGGAAGAATGCTCTCATCTTGATTTTTCCGTTTAACATGATGGCAATCATCAAAGCGAATACGATGATAATCGGTACTTCTAAGCAGGTTTGCCAGATGTAAGTTACAATCTGCTGTGGGAATTCCGGATCTTCGTGCCAAATGTTAGCGAAGTTTCCGATACCAACCGGATTAAAGATCATTCCGTTCGGTGTGATACGGATGTTGTACCACATAAACTTAAAGGACTGACAAAGCGGCACCAACAGGAATGCAACTACACCAATGACCCAAGGTAATGTGAAGAAGTAACCGGCTCTGGCCTCTCTCTTCTCCAGCTTACCTACTTTGATTTTTGGTTTTTTCTGTTTTTTCTCTTTTTTACTCATTAGCGCCCACCACCTTATAGGACATTGTATCAATGCTCACGCCATCCACTGTCTGGGCTGCACTGCTGTAATTTAAGTAAATTTGAGTACCGTTGCTGTAAGTAACAATACGGACACCGTTATCTAAAATCTTATGACCGGTAATCACTGCTCCCGCAACCGCATCATACACAGCCTTCAGTTCATTTGTATACTGAATAATTTCATCCTTGTATACGTCGTACTGAGAGCTGTAAATATCAGAAGAGTTTGTGTAAATTAAATCTGCTGCACTCTCCTTTGTGATGTAGAAGGAAGGATAACTTCCTGTCTCAATCAGTTTTAAGAAGAATTCTTCTTTATTTGCTTCAAAGTTTACATAATCTGCGTAAACCGGCATTACACCCTTTAATACGATGGATAAGAATGGTACGCTTTCATCCTCGTATAAGTAGTTGGACATATACACCGGCATATCAAGGAATGCCTTGGTATTCTTCCAAAGATAAGCAAACGGCTCTTCCATGACAAGGTCTGTGGAAGCATCCAGCTCTTCTACCGCCTTTACATAAGTGTCGGCTGCCTGGAATCTGGTGTAAGGCACGTTGCTGTAGGTGTAAGTAAACAGATTATTTGTAATACCTGCAAGAGCAATATTACTTACTCCCTGCTTGGTATAACTCTTTGCAAACTTGTTAAGTAATGTATTACTTCTGGTTGGTGTTAAGAAACGGAAGGTGGAGTAAACCTCCTTATAAGTACTTTCCTCAAATACCTTCTTGTTTACCTTCTTTACTACATTGAAGGTAGCATTCTGCTCATCCGGATTGATACGGAGGGCTTCGTTGTAAAGGTAGAAGGAAATATCCTTACTTTCCGCATCCTTTATTAACTGTGTTAATTCCTTTGTGCTGCCAATGTTCTTGTCAGCTTTGTAGCTGGTGATTGGGAGGTCATAAAGACCACCCTTCTGCCAGCCTTTATAAAGGGAGAACAAGTCGGTGACACCAACACCGGCTAAATCTTCATAGATTCCGTAAATATCTTCTACCGTTGTCATGGCAACTGCTTTAGTTCCGATTAAGAACTCTTCTCTCTCGGTACCCAGGAAGTCGATACGGGTGCGGTAGGAATTATCCTCCTGAACCACTAAATCGCCTCTGTCAAGCAGATAGTCACGATATGCATTCGCCATACCGCAGTAGTTTGCATCCTCACCGGTTAAGAACAGGAAACGCACGGTTAAATCGGAGTGGCTTCTGTCCGCTTCCACCAGATGGAAGGAACCGGATGTGGAATTGTTACTGGTTGGCTGTGTATAACGCTTACGAAGTAAGAACTTTGCATAAGCACGATTGTACTGAACATTTACACCGTTTGGCTGGGCTTCAATGGTGGCACGTTCTGCACCGTCTTCTACGATAGCCAGATAAGCCAGATCATCGTCCGTATGGGCAATGCCGTATACCGGTGCGATAGTCAGGTTCTGGTCATTTAACATTTCGTATCTGCCCCAAAGCAGGTTTGCCACGGAGGATTCGGTAAAACCGATATCGTCACCGTAAATCATGGAAGAATAACCGGTGTTGAAACGCTTTTCATTGTCTTCCAGATAAATCAGGGCACCGTTACCGTCCGGAATGAACATGTAACCTTCTTTTTGATCCAGATAGGAAACACCCATACATGGATAAATAGCTAAGGTTCCGATGTAGGTATCACTGTTCTCGATAATGGAAGAATCCGGAATAGTTGCCTTGAGACCGTCTTCGGTAAGTTCTACTTTTAAAGTAACACCGAACTTATACTTGGTCCAGTAAAGCACTGCTTCGAAACCGTTGTCGGTATATGTAATCTTTTTGTTTACATTATCCTTAACCAGGTCTGCCTGCTTGGTATCGGTATTTCCCTGAATATAGGTAATTACGATAGCGGAAGACAGGTACGCCTGCCAGGTTTTATTGTTGGCGCCGTCATCATAGCTTGGAGAAGACTCCATGTAGTGACCGGTTGCCTTATCTTCTACAACAAGGGATAAATCATCTTCACATACATAAAGATTGAACTTGCTGTTTTCTGCAATTTTTTTATGAGTTTCCTTCCAGTCTGTGACAGTTGCCACCGGTTCCTTTGCTGCCATAGCAGTTAAGGAGCCCGCTTGTGCTGCTGCAGGTACAAGACCAAGGGCAAAGGTAAGAAGGAAGCAAATCAGTTTTTTCTTCATATTAGTTGCCAATCTTGTACACCACCTCTCTGAAAATAGACTCAACGAAATCAATTACCTGAGAGGATAATACATAAATGATGAATGCCAGCAGACATACAATCAAAATAGTAAATACTGTCAGGACAATAATTTTTACCGTTTCCTTTACGGAATAGTTATTGATTTCCTTAATGGATAAGAAAATCAATACGCCAATCCAGGCAAGCATTGCAGTATTACCGAATCTTACAAAGAATGCTTCATTTTCGGTTACCACATGAGACAATACAAACAGTGCCGGCTGGATTACTAAGTACGGGCCGAAGCTGTAAATGAGGGAACAGTAAATATGCTTAAATTTACCTTCACCATCATTGATGGTACACATTAAGTAGTTACAGCTTACTACCAATACAAGAACCAGTACAATAAATCCGATATCGGATAAGATGTCGTACTCGCCTTCTCTTACTCCCTTAAACAGGAAGCCGCAGAAGTACTTGTTAATAATGTATTCCACAATACCGATTACCAACAGACAGTTGGCACTGAGTACGGAAACCCTTCCTTCTTTACGGATGCCGTAGCAGCCGTCAATCGGATGTCTCATGAAGAAGAATATGTATCCCATCTGTTTGATTAACTTCTTGCTTCTGATTTTATCAATCAAAGCTCTGACAGGATCTAAGATATGTTTCTTTTTGTCCAAGGCACCAATTACCTTTACTACAACAAATAATACGATGCAAAGGATAAATACGGTTGCCAGATTCTGCTTTAACCACACATTTCTGATTTCCCAGAAGGAATCGGAATAGGTTTCATAGTCCTTGGCAAGTCTTGCATACTCTAAGGAGCTTTCGTAATTTTCTTCCTTAAAGAGATTCTTGCCCATAGCCATGTTGGCGTAGTCAAACAGGTTGTTCATACGAAGCACTTCGGTTAATGGCTCTTTACTTTCGGTGTAACGGCCCTTAGAGAATAAGTACAGTGCTTCATGTAAATGATTGGTAAACTCGGTTGGTGTGTAGATAATAATCTGCTTCTTATCAGAGTCCAGTACGTAAATCCTATCATTATCATCTACCTGAATTGCTTCTGCCTTGGTAGAAAGACCGATACGCTGCATACCGTCGTCACTGCCGCCGAATACGAAGAGTAATTCACCTTCGTTGGTGTATTCGTAAATGTAACCCTGCTGGGATACAACGTATACGTTGTCGTGGTTACCTGTGGTTACCGCTGCAGGCACATCATCATAAGCGTCGTTTTCCAGCTCCAGCATATTGGAACCGGCAATGTTCAAACGCTTTAAGGTATCCATACCTTCGCCTCTGGTTACGGTGTAGATAATACCCTTTTCATCGATAGCCATATTATCCGGTGTGGATGGAATGTTACCGAGCATCTTCGCTCTTGCGGAATCCGGTAAAATGCTTCTCCAGATAATTCTCCAAAGGGATGGATCTGTTGCATTGGTACCAAAGTAACCAAGGAAAGTTCCGTTGTCTACCGGAGAAATCTGTACAATACCGTTGGTATTGGATTCACAAATTGCATAAATGGTACCGGACTTATTTGCCACTACTTTGAGTGGTAAGAAGTCCTGGGTTTCACCGTACATTGCTTCGGTTGGTCTGTCGTAGGAAGCAATCAGGGTACCCTTTTCGTCAAATACCCAAATCATCTTGGCATCACGGTCTGCCACATAACAGATTCTGTCTTCTGTTACATAAATACCTCTCGGGTTTACAAAAATATCTTCACCAAAGCTTCCGTAATAATTTCCTTCGATATCGGTAACCAGTACTCTCTTATTACCGCTGTCTAAGATATACATGGTACCGTCACTTAAGATGGTAAAATCGGTTGGTGCCTTTAAGGTTTCATCACCGATTTTATTGATGGTACCGTACGGAAGATAGGCTGTCTGCGTTTCAATAACAGAACCGTAACCGTCTACCGTATAGGTTTTATACGGAGAGTCCGCCAAAGCAGCCACCGGTTCTGCGAAAAATCCCATTGTTAAGAGAAGTGCCAACAATGAGACGAAAAGCTGTTTTACTTTCTTGTTCATGTGTCGTCCTCTCTTTACTATTTAATACCGGAGTGAGCCATGGTATTCATAACCTTATTCTGTAAGAAGCAGAACAGGATTAAGTTTGGCAGGAACATAAGCAAGGATGCCGCTGCCTGAACACCCTGACCGGCTACACTGTTACCGTTGGCACTTGCCAATGTATTCATGTAGAATACCAGCGATTTTAATCCTTCATCACTAATATAATAGTTGGATGCCTCCAGGTTGCTCCATACCTGCTGGAATACTAAGATTGCAGCGGTGGCCAGAGCCGGTTTAATCATTGGAATAATAATCTTAAAGTATACATGGAGTTCGGTTGCACCGTCCATGTAAGCTGCTTCGATTAAGGAATCCGGTACGGTGTCTACGAACTGCTTTAACAGGAAGACGGAAACCGGAAGCGGAATCAGCGGTAAAATCTGGGACCAGTAGGTATCGGTAAGTCCAAGGAACTCAACTACTAAGTATCTTGGAATCATAACTGCTACCGGTACGAACATCAGCGCTAACTGGTTGATATTGAAAACAAGGTCTCTTCCTTTGAACTTTAACTTCGACATGGCATATGCTGCTGCAGAAGATAAAATCATGGAGGAGAACACAACGCTTACGGTAATAAGTACACTGTTGAACAGATACTTACTAAGCGGAATACCCGCGGCGCGGGAAGCCTTAAATAACTGTCGGAAGTTATCCAGGGTTGGGTTGGTTGTAATAAACTTTGGCGGGAATGCGAACAACTCTTCCATCGGCTTAAATGCGTGGAAAATGATGTACACAATCGGAAGTCCCGTAATCAAGGCCAAAGGAACTACAAACAGATACAGCTTAATCTGACCTTTTTCAAATTTATCAGGGTTCATTCTATGTCCCTTATATGCAGCCATTTGTTTTTCCTCCTTCCTTAATCATTTTCGCCAAAGAGCTTACCGCTCAGTTTGGAGAATATCTGAACAATTAACAGTAACACAACGGAAACCGCTGCTGCGTAACCCATTTCGTAACGTATGAAACCGTAGTCTTCGATATGGTTTACAATGAGCTGTGCCGCATAACCCGGTGTTGGGTTGCCGGCAAGCATGGTGCTGACGGAACCGTTCTGGAATGCACCTACAATCTGCATTACGGCTGCGAACAGCATCTGCGGCTTCATACTAGGAATAGTGATATAAATCATTTCCTGGAAACGGTTCTTAACACCATCGATGGCAGCTGCTTCATATAAGCTTTCGTCTACGTTTAAGAGACCTGCTAAGATGGATAAGAAGCCTACACCCATACTACTCCACAAACCGATGATAATAACGATTGGAAGTAAGTACTGGCCGCTGGTCAACCAGATAATCGGCTCATTGATGATGCCGATTTCCATCAGCCAGCTGTTGATGTAACCGGTCTGGTCACCGGTAAACATAATCTTCCAAAGTACGGACATGGCAACACCGGCCGTCATACTCGGAGAATATAAAATCAAAGCTAAAATAGTTCTTGGCCACTTGGTTAAGTTAGCCAGCGCCCACGCCAGCAGGAAGGATAACACATATCCGCCCACACCGACGATAATCGCATATTTTACAGTGTTCGGTAAAACATACTGCATGAACACTTCATCACTGGTCAATAAGTTGATATAATTCAGAAAGCCTACAAAGCTCGGAAACTGAATAGTATCAAAGTTTGTGAAAGACAGGATAACTGCCATAACAACCGGCGCCACAATGAAGATTGCAAACAATATGGTGTATGGTCCCAAAAAAGCGTAGCCGGCTTTATTCTGTTGTGATTTTCTGGCTACCTTGGACCAGGTTTTCTTTTTACTCATTGTTTTTCCCCTCTCTGCCCTTATCGACCAAGAATTTCACGTACGGTGTCTACAGACGGTACGATGTATTCCTTGATAACATTGCCTTCACTGTCGATATAGCCGAATTCCTCCAGCTTACGGCTGGTTTCACGATTTACGATTTTTACAGCGTCATCGATACGGGAACGAAGATTTTCGCCGTCTACAACAACATTATTGAAAATATTACTCATTTCACGTTCTAACATATAGCCGCCTAACAATCTTGGAGCTTCCAAAATGTAGGTTGCCTGCTCCAGAACTACATCCTTATCAGACGTTGGGAACGGAAGCATTGCAAAAGCTTCTAAGTTTGCAGTTGGCCAGATATATTCATCACCATACATAATCTGAAGCATCTGTCCGAATTCTGCCTGTACCTCTGCGGAAGACCACCAATCCATGAATCTCCATGCCTGCTGCTCTCTTTCCTCATTGGATGCAAACATAATGGTACTTTCCGCACCACCGGCCATATAACGCTTGATTTCACCGGTTGCTTCATCCTTGATGCCCGGAACCAGTGCTACTCCCCAGGAGTTTGCAATTTCCGGAGCCGCATTTAAAATCAGGTTGTAAGAGTTAAAGTCTGCAAAGCCCACCGGCAAATCACCGTTTCTGAAATGCTGATAGAAGTTCGGTACGTCTACCGGCAAATCATACAAGGTAAATAACTCGGTTAACTGAGTTAAGCCTTCTACACATTCTTCACTGTCAAGCAGTAAATCCTGTGCAGTTCTGCCATACAGCTGACCACCATTTTGGAAAATCAGCGGTGTGGTACCATGGTAGTTTCTCATACCAGCCATTGGCGCTGTCTGGTAGCAGACATTTAAGCCTCTCATTTGTAAGTCAGGAAGCATGGCAATTAACTCATCCATGGTTTCCGGAACTTCCAAATCAATTTTTTCCAAAACATCGGTACGATAGAACATAACGTAGAAGTTCATGGTTTCCGGCAGGGAGAAAAGACCGTCGCCGATAACACTCGGAACCAGCATACCTTCGCTGTATCTGCCGAATACTTCTTTATAATTGTCGAACTTGGTTAAATCAACCAGTGCACCACGGGTACCAAGCTCAAACGGAAGTGCGTAGTTAAGACCGGTTGCAATGTCCGGTGTATCACCGGAAGCATTGGAAAGAACCAGCTTGTTGGCATCGGTCATTAAGGATAAGTCAACCTCAATACCGGTGGCCGGTGTAAACTGTTCATCAATCATCTTCTGCATGATTTCTACATACTGACGAGGACGGTTTACCCATACCTGAATGTGCTCTTTATTTACGTTAGTTGCAGAATAGGACTGGCCGAAGAAAGAGAAGAAAAATCTCTTAACTGCCAACCAGATGGACTGGAAGAATCCAAGGCCGTCCGGAAGTTCTGCTTCTTCCTGATATAAGTAGATACGGTCAATGGAAAGAATGTTGTCATTGATAATATCTACAAAGTTTGCAATCTGTGTGTTGATGGAGTTGGAGCTGTTGGACAACTCATCCACGCGGTAAATAAGTTCATCCGGCTCTTCTGCCAGAGTCTGTAACTGTTTTGCCGCAATACCGAGGTAAGCAAAAGCTGCAACCTCGGAACCGTTCTCTGCTTCTACACCCGGAAGACCGGCTGCCTGCTCCAGTAAACCGTTCAGACGGTCTACCCAGGAATATAAACGATGTTCAACATCCGGGATATATCTGGTAAGCTTTAAGTCACGGTATTTATCCTTATTGCTGCCGGCTACCTTGGTAACCTCCAGAGATAAGTCATTGACTGCATTCATGATTTCATCTACCGCTTCCAGTGCAAAACGTAATTCTTCCGCACTGATGGTAAAGGAAATGGTATGTACTCCTGCTTCTAAATAAACACTTAAGTTTCTTCCATGTTCATCGGTAAGAGTGGAATTTTTATATTCCTTTGTGGAAGCCACCGGATAAGAACGGAACGCTTCATTCGGAATCGCACCGTCAATCTTTACATCCAGATAAACCGGGAAGTCATTTTTGTCGCCCTGACGGTAGTTCATACCGATGTAATAGTAGCCCGGTGCAGTCACATTAAACTGGTAAGAAATTGTCTGACCGGCTGTTTTGAAGGAATCACCATCCAAAATATTTAACACCTTTTCTTTCGCAGAAACAGGACTTAATGCCGAATCATATTCACCGGCTGCATGAATGGAGGAGTCATTTCTTTCAAAGAAATCTTCCGCTTCAATTTCAATAATATTTTCTCCCGGTGCTTCCTTGGAAACCACATATTCCGGAATTTCTGTCGGAGCAACTAAAGAAATGTTGCCAAGTAATACAGTACCTTCTCCCATGGCAATTTCGAAGCTATGGGAACCTTCGGTTAAATAAACCAAAAGTGGCTCAGTATAACGGTAGCTGGCATCCATTAAATACTTGCTTTCCCAGCGCTTATCTTTTTCCGGCATGGTAACGATTTCGTTGCCGTAACGGTCGATATCTGCCTTTCCGTCGGAAATCCAGGTAGTCTCAAATTTTAAGTTTCTTGCTTCATAGAACAGATACTCTCCGTCTACCTTGAAGGACAACTCAATCGGAAGAATGGAGTCGTCATTGGAAAGGTAATCAAAGTTAATCCAGTACAGTGCAGTTTCCGGTACATCCACGGTAAGACCGATGGTGTCTCCAACCGTCATCTGTACTACATCATTTGCATATCCCTTATTTTCAGAGGTAAGCATATTACTATAGGTTTTATCCAGTACCTTGTCAATTTGGAATTCTACATTTCCTCCCTTGTATTCATACTTTGGTGCGGTATACTCTGCACTCACCTTGGTATAACCGGTAGCCAGACGCTCCACACTGTATTCGGTGGAAGAAACGTTTTCTGTTACAGTGCCGCTTTCCTCTGCCGCAAATGCCTCCTGCACGTAAGTACAAGGCTGCAGCAGGAAGGCAGACATTGTTGCCAGCGCTATTGATTTTTTCAACCATTTATACTTCATAATAATTCTCCTTGTTTTGCGAAGCAAAATGCCCGCCCGCTTACGCGGGCAGAGAATTTCTTCTCCTACTTATTTAACAGTAACCTCCAGATGCAGTACACTGCATGCCGGGATGGTAAACACCAGCTTGTTATCTACTACCTTGCAGCCATCAAAGCTTTCTGCCTTAACAACCTCAGGTGCATCAAAGGTATTGTGGGCGTGCATCTCGTTCACAAGAATGGTTCCCTTTACGTCGGTTACTTCTGCCTCAGCAAGCTGACCCTCGATTTCATAAGCTTCATTCACGGAAAGGTTTGTCATAGTGATATGAATCTTTCCGTCAGCACCAAGGGAAACGGATTCGGTTAAGTTTGGAACCTGATCTTTTTCTGTACCAATCTTTACAGTTTCCACATAGCTGTCTAACAGTTCTGCACCCTGATGACAATTGTACATCTTAAATACATGGTAAGTTGGTGTAAGAATCATCTTTGCACCTTCCGTTAATATTACGGACTGTAATACATTAACCATCTGTGCGATGTTTGCCATCTTTACTCTGTCACAATGCTTGTTGAAGATGTTTAAGTTGATTCCGGCTACCAGAGCGTCTCTCATGGTGTTCTGCTGATATAAGAAACCAGGATTTGTTCCCGGCTCTACATCAAACCAGGTACCCCATTCGTCGATAATCATACCAACCTTGTGTTCCTTATCATATTTATCCATGATCGCACCATGATGTTTAATCAGCTCTTCTATGTATAAGGTCTTATTTAAGGTCTGATACCACATTGCTTCGTCGAAGTCGGTAGCACTTCCCTTGTTTTCCCATCCGCCCGGATGAGTATAATAATGAAGGGAAAGACCATCCATGAAACCATGCAACCATGCAGGCGCCTGGAAACAAGTATCCATTACCTTGTCTGTCCAGTTGTAATCATCTACGTTTGGTCCGCAGGCAATCTTAAAGATTGGGCGGTCATTATGATAATTTCTTACATAGGTCTGATATCTTCTATATTCATTTGCATAGTGGGTTGGAGTCATATTACCGCCGCAGCCCCAGTTTTCATTACCTACGCCGAAGTAGTCAACAGTCCAGGACTCTGCACTTCCGTTTTCTTCTCTGAGCTTTGCCATAGGGGAAACACCGTCGAAGGTCATATATTCTACCCATTCGCTCATTTCCTGAACGGTACCGGAACCCAGGTTACCGTTTACATAGGTTTTACAGCCAAGCTGCTTACACAGTTCCATAAACTCATGTGTACCAAAGCTGTTGTCTTCTACTACACCGCCCCAGTGGGTGTTAATCATTTTCTTTCTGTTTTCTTTCGGACCGATGCCGTCCTTCCAATGATATTCATCAGCGAAGCATCCGCCCGGCCAACGAAGAACAGGAACCTTCATTTCCTTTAAGGCCGCAACCACGTCATTTCTCATTCCGTTTGTATTAGGAATTTCAGAATTTTCTCCTACATAAATACCTTCATAGATACAACGACCCAGATGCTCTGAGAAGTGACCCTGAAGTTCCGGGTTGATGTGACCCATCTGTCTTTTTGTGTTTACAAATAATTTAAACATAAACTGACTCCTCCGTTTGGCGTTTTTTGTACATATCGAACAAATTAAGTTTCACTAAAAACTGAAGCACTCCACTTTTTCAATCGTTTTCGTTGATTTGTGTTTCAGTTTTGACTCAACTATTATCGTTTTCTCTTAAATTATAACACTAACCCATCTATCACGTCAAGAGGTAACAGTAGTAATTTTTCATTCAGATGTCAAAAAAGCGCTTACATTTTTGTGCAATATGACTAAAATGCGTTTTAGTAAAAACTTTAGCATTTAACCATTGACTAAATTTAGCATTTCATTTATAATAAGAATTAACTTTTTACTTAAACTTTATTATTTCACTTAACCAAAGCGCAAACCTTTAGTTTTCGCTTTAAAACCACAGAAACGGAGGAGTCCCATGCTTTATCTTCATTCTTTACAAGAAGCCGAAGAAACCTTCAAGGCGCTCAGCACTCCGATGCGTTTACGCATTTTGGAGCTTGTATATGAAAATAATAATCTGAGTCTGAATGACCTTGCAGAAGCTCTGGGTCTTACCAACAGTGCTATTTCCCTCCATGTCGGAAAACTGGAAGGTGCTGGTCTGGTAACCATCAAGACCACCTCCGGCAAGCGTGGCATCCGCAAAGTTGTCCAGCCGGTCCATGAAAAACTTATCGTTGACCTGGCACCACAGGCACCGGCTCAGCCATGCTACAAAGATGACATATCTGTTGGCCATTACACCAGCATCGACGCGCATCCAACCTGCGGACTTGCATCTCCGCAAATCATCATCGGTGAATTAGACAATCCGAAGATGTTCTCCTTCCCGGAGCGTTTCAATGCCGGTATCCTCTGGATTGGTTGGGGAAGTATTACATATACTCTTCCAAACCGTCTCCACGCAGGGCAGCGCTTAACAGAACTGCAGATTTCCTTTGAAATCTCTTCGGAATGTCCGGAAGTCAATGAAGACTATCCAAGTGACATCTACTTCGAAATCAACGGTGTTCCTCTCGGCAAGTGGATTAGCCCGGGCGACTACGGTGTCCGCAAGGGTATGCTCTCTCCTGCCTGGTGGCCGGATCTTTTAAATCAGTACGGTCTGCTTAAGACCCTGATCATCAACAAAGACGGCACTTACATTGACGGAACCCACCGCATTTCAAAGTACACCATCGACGACTTAAATATCGATTACAACAGTTCCATCGAATTTAAGCTTTCCGTACCGAAGGAAACAGCAAACTGCGGCGGACTCACACTGTTCGGCCAGTACTTTGGCGATTACAGCCAGGACATATGCGTCAAAGCATATTATGAAGATGTGAATAATTAAATTTTCACAAATAATTAAAAGGAACCTCAACTATATCTCCGGGTACGTGGTAAACCACTGTACTCCTCCGATATAGTTGAGGTTCCTTTTACGTTAAGTTGTATATAAAGTCAACAATCTAATTATTCACACTTCACCATGCGAAGAAAGTGTCTGTGTTAGTTTTTCATCAATGCACTAATATCTTCCTCCGTTAAGTTTTTCCAGGACATATCTCCCTCCTTCAGATTTCCGAAGGTTTCCGCAAACCAGGCTTCATAGGCTGCACCATCCTGCCAGGTTCCGTCCGCAGTAAAGCAATATACCATACCGTCACCATCTTTGTCTGCATCTTCAGGGAAGTGTGCCGGGTGATAATACTTGTCCCAGGCAGAGATTTCAAACAGAAATTCATAGGTATCGTTTTCTGCATCATATTGATATAAACTGTACGGCCATAGTTCTCTGCCGGTCCGAACCGCATAAGAATGATTACGGGATGATATTGCTGTCAGCATACCGTTTTCAAAAGCCCGGAATCCGGGATAAATTACTGCTTCTTCATATAAAGTATCTGTTTCCGGTTGATACTCCAGTATATAGGTACGCACCTGTCCTCCTCTGGTGGCGGAATGAAGAATCATGAGTTCATCCTTCCCGTCAAAATCCACATCGCAGATAGTAAAACGGTCCAGTGTAATCGGGTATACTACTTCGCTTTCACTGTCATCCGGCAGCTTACATTCATAAAGTAAATCAAAAAGAATATCTTGATATTCTTTCAGCATCTTTTCTTCTTCAGAGCTCTTCACAGGCTTCCCATCAAGCAAATTGGAATTCACCTTAAAGAAGGTTTCATCCGGCCACTCAAAATCACCCATGGCGGATATTTCCAAATTCCATTCCTCAGGTGTAATAAAACCATCATTCGGACAATAGAAAGTTATCGCCGCCACTTTATCCTCTTTCATCATCAACGCCAGGGCCATGGTTCTACCAAGCTTGGTTTCCCCTTCTATCTCTGCTAACATACAGTAATCAAACTGTTCCTGCCAAAACCAGATATTCTTATCCCCGTAATTAAAATTAACATCCTGTCCGACAATACTGGAAGGGAATGCTCCACTGTTAAATCCAAGATTCCAAGCCGGGTCTTCTTCATATGCCTCGCCTTTAATCGGAACTATCGCCATGTCCGGATACCATAAGAGTACTTTTTCCTTTGTCCATCCCACCTGAAGATGATTTTCAAGAGCGTATTGTTTATCCACATATGCAAAGGCACTCAGCTGCATCTTTTCCTCTGACTCGCCGGCAAGCCGGTATAAATAGTACATTACTCCGTGATATTCTACAAAATACCAGACACATTCGCCGGTTCCGGGGGCATCCCCCAGAAGTGTCCGGACTGTTCCGTTCTTCAAAAGAAATTCAATAGAATATTGCGGCACTTCATATTCCGTCAAAACATCATATTTGTTAAATTTATGTGCCTGCTTTTTTTCTATCGGTAATGTCGGTATCAGTTCTGCACCGGACGTCACCTCCGGTTGTTCCGTTGTCGCAGGAGTCACGGTCAGTGTTGCTATCGTTTCTTCAGTTTTCAGCGCTTCCTTTGTTTTAGTCCTTGGTATAGTCAAAAATACTACACTTCCGAGCACCGCTGCCGTCATCACCACCGCAAAAATAATTCTGCTTCTTTTTTTGTTCTTCACGATATTTTTAATACGCTGTTCCGCATTGGATTCTCCAAAGGCCAACCCAACGGAAAATCCGCTCCTGCGGATAGCAAAGTTCAACAAGGTTTCTGCATAAGCCTTTCGTTCTTTGGAATTTGCCTGTTCCAATGCCGCTTCATCACAAAACATCTCCATATCCTTATTCATGTAGTGAACCGCCAGCCAAACCAAAGGGTTCCACCAGTGCAGACACAGGCAAAGGATACCTATACTGCGAATTAAGGAGTCCCTATGCCGGATATGAGTTCTTTCATGAAGTAAAATATAACGTTCTTCTTCCTCCTTCAAACCGTACGGAAGAATAATCTTTGGTTGAATTATTCCGATTACAAAAGGAGATTGTACGTTATCGCACAACCAGATTCCTTCTTCCTTTTTTATTGCTGTGCGTAGCTTTCTTTTTACAATCAAATTACGTACAAAATATCCTGCCGTCATTACAATGGCACCTGTCAGATACACTGCAGCAAGCAATTCCTTTATGTGTGAAGCGGAAAAGACTTTTTTCTTGGCATTACTGCTCTGAATTATCTCTTCCAACTCCATAATAACATTCGCATTCTCTTCCGTTTTTTCATACGGTACGCTCTGCAGTCCCTCCGCCCACGGCTCCGTTTCCTGATTTCCCGTCACTTCCGGCGCAATCTGCACGGGCAAAGTTTTCTCTGTTGTCTCCTGACGCGGATTCTCCCAATTATTTTGTAACCTGCCAAAATCCGGTTGCAAGCTAACGGAACTCTCTATAAACACAGGACACAACAGCCTTATTCCCACCAAGGCCCAGAGGCTATAGCTTAATATTTTAGGATATTTCTTCAGCAAGAGTCTTGCAAGCAATACGATAAGGATCAACACACATCCCTGTAGACTCATAAGCCACAATCTGCTTACAACTGCTATCATACCGATTCCTCCATTTCGTCAATCAACCGACGCAACCGTTCTGCTTCTTCTTTGCTAATCTTTCTGTCTTTCAAAAAAGAAGCCAAAAATGACGGCACATTGCCGTTACTCGTACGTTGCAGCAATTCTTCTCCCTCTTGCTTGTCCACTTCCTCCTTTTTTATTAAAGAAGAAACGATGGTATTTTCACTCTTTACAATTCCCTTTTCTGCCAACTTCTTAATCACAGTATAGGTTGTGGACTTTTTCCAACCCAATATTTCATTACACAACTTCACCAATTCCGGGCTTGTCACCGGTTCCTGTTCCCATAAGATACACAGAAAACGATACTCACTTTCAAAAATTTTCTCCATATGGCACCTCCCCTATATAAAAATCAAGTTTGTTCAGTCTATTGCAATAGACCACCTTGTCGTTTACAGTCTATCACAATAGACCAGAATTGTCAATCTGTGCCATGTCCCTTTGTTGTCTTTCTTAAGTAAACAAAAAGAGGACAGAATTTCTGTCCTCTTCCGCTTATTTCACTTTAATAATATATGCCCCTTCATTTCTGAACACAATTTCACCCAGACTCTGTAACAATGCATCATTTACATCATAGGACTCATGTTCTTCATCACCAAGATAAATATACGAAACATCATATATTGCTAAAAGTTCCTTTACTAAATTAACATCCGTGGAAGAATATATTGCTTCCACATCCGCTTTTCTTGCTTCTACCCAGTTGTAATCATCCTTCCAGAGCCACTCATGGGTATGCCAGCCAAGGATGGTTGGTAATCCGGTAAGAACCGAAATACGGTTTGCATAAGTATAGCTGTTACCGTGTGCTTCCAGCATCACCGGACGTCCTTCGATATTTTCGTTTATCCAGTCTACCGCTTCAGAATCGTATACATTTTCCCGGTCTACAAATTCCGCTGCATCCAATCCCTGGAATCGACTTTGGTCTTTGATGTTTCCAAACCAGGAATCCACGGATTTACCCAGATATCCGACTGTTGTAAATAATAGAAATCCGGTAAAAATACCGCAAACAATTTGTTTTCCGTTCTTTGCCAAAAGGACAAACTTTGTAATTACATAGCCCATCATCAAGCCAAACATAATAAATGCCTGATACGTAAATTTAAACATGGTGTTGGCACGCTTATGGCCGCCGTAAATATCTACTACATAAATAATTTCCGGCATTAACACCAGACCGGCTGCACAAAGTCCGATAGTAAGAATATACAGCTCCGGTAATGTCAGACGGTTAATAAACTGGAACAATAACGGCATGGAACCTTTTTTTCTGTTATAGGATTCTTCTGCTTTCTTTTTGCAAATGGTAGATACCAGATAGCAAACCAGCACTGTTACCGGCAATCCCCAAAGCACCGCCAGCTGATACAACGGTGTATGGTCCGTACAAAATGCAATACCCTTTGCCATGGAATCAAACTTCAAGTTAAACAGGAAAGAAACAATAACACCCATTACCAGTACCACTGCCGCATGAAGGGCTGTGAGTATCAGTGTTTCTTTTTCAAACTTATGAATTACCGCATTACTGAACAAAATAACCGCGCCGGACACCACAAAATAAATCGGGAAATCCCAATAGTTTGTAATCTGGAATAATCCGATAAAAAAACCAACCATTACGACAGACGGATGAAATACTTCCAACCATCTGGAATACGGTTCACTTCTTTCTCCGCTCTTTACTGCATCCATACGTGCCTTGCGGTACAATAACCATCCGTACAAAATGCCTAATACTGTAAGTACAAACATAATATTTGTTACATGGGCATGTAAATCACCCAGCACGAAAGAATAGGACGGAAACTCATGAATGGTTTTATCCTCGGTTTCCGGGTTATATCCGATATAGCGGGTTGCATCCGGGAACCAGTAAGAATCTGTTTCCATGCCAAGCATGTTCTGGATGGCAGGAATAATCTTACAGAAAATTGTGTAATGCATATTTCCGGCAAAGGTAACCGCCACACCGGCAAGGGCACCGGCTACATTACAGACAAACGCTGTAAAACCGCGCCCGATTTCTGCAACATTTTCATTTCCTTTACGGATTTGCTCCTTCTTCTTTTCATTGCGAAGGGTTACTGTCATCCGCATTACTTCATAAACAATGGAGTAGGACATCATGCAACAGAACGCCATCAGCATCATCAGTCCTAAATTGTATCCGGAATTTACGGTTACACCGGACAATTTAGTTACAAAGGTTGCCATATACTGGCCCATATAATAATAATTTAAGTTGGTACCGGATGCCCAAAAATCCTCCGGCGGCATATAGTCGGAACGCATCATGGAAGTCATAAAACCATAGTCCATAAATTTCTCCGTACCATACGCTTCCGGCTTAAAGCACTTCACATAACAGCCCACAATAAACACTGCCAAAAACAAAAGTTCAAAGGTAAAGGCAAGCACAACTTTTTTTGTAGTGTCATTTTCTGCAGCTACCGTTACTTTTTCTTTCCATTCCTTTACTTTCGGCACTTTCTTTAATACAATCACAAATGCCATATTGATAGCAAAAACCAGTACTATCGCAACAATTGTATTGACCCTGGTAAATTTCAATATGTGCATCGAAGATAATGCCCACAACAGCCAGCCCGACAGCGCCAGACCAATAGCCTTGGCAAACATAAAGCCACCGTCATGGAATCCCGAAAACAGTAAATTAGTTAAGGGAAGACAGGATACTCCCAGAAGCGCCAATGCAAACCACCACTGTATTACTTCCGTAAATTCTTCCTGCAAAAGCATCCGTCCGACAACAAAGACGCCCAAATATCCAAACATCAGAAAAATGCTCTGCACCACCGGCATTACATCAAACTGACTAGTATTCTTTTTCTTGCTCATGTGTTTTTGTCTCCTTACTTGGATGCCTTAATAATTTTGTTTATCTGGATAAAATCCTTCACTGCCTTTTGGCCGATTTTAGCAATTTTCTTTAAATTAATAGAATTTACACCACCCTGACGCGGACGGAAAGTAATCGGAAGATATTTCACCTTATAGCCTTTTTTGATAAACAGTACAGAAACCACTACATTTGACAAGTTATAATCTTGCGGAATCAGACCGATTTCCTTCTTTAAGCTTTCTGCTTTCATCAAACGGAACGGTGTATTGGCATCCTGTACATTTACATGGAAGCAAAGCAGACATACTGCCTTTAATACCTTCGTAACTACCACGCGGGAAAAGCCATCCTGACGTCCTTTTCTGTGACCGATAACCATATCATAGTCTTCTCTCTGCTTCCAAAATTCATCAAATTCGGAAGGCAATGTCTGCCCGTCCGAATCTGTCTGGAAAATATAAGTTGCACCTTTGTCAATGGCATAACGGTAACCGTAAAGTACCGTAGCACCATGACCTCCGTTTTCTTTATGGATTGGCTCCATCTGAGGACGGTCCTTTGCCAGTTCCTGCAATTTTTCATAAGTAGCATCCTTACTTCCGTCATCAATAATAACCAGTCTGCTTTCCGCTCCGGTTTTTTCTACCACCGGATACCAGTCCTTTACTACCTCCTCAATATTATCCTGCTCATTATAAGCAGGAATTACAATATATAATTTGTCCATCCCTTTCTCCTCCGAATTTTTTATTTTTCTTTTGTTGTATCGAAAATCCGTACCATCCACTCATTGGTATCATACTCAAAAACTGCTTCGTATGCTGCCTCAATAACATCCTCCCTGACATCATACTCCGAACTGGTTCTGCAGTCATGATCTACAATAATATAGCGGATATTGTGTTCTTTCACCAAAGCATCCAAATTTTCCACCGAAGAAGCCTCATACATCTTCCGTACTTCACGTTCTCTGCTGTAAGTATCATAACCGGCAGACCAGGCATAATACGGCCAGCCGTAATACAGCATGGCACCTCCCATTACTACATTGTTCAGTGAGTAATATGGGGTCAGGAACATGTCATCACAAGTGGCATTTTCCGCAATCCAATTGGTAACCGGATCGTCATAGGAAAAAATCAGATAATTTTCATTCCGCTTTACTACCGTAGTAAGGTCATAGACTCCGGTAGCAGTAAGAACAACCAGCAATACAATTGTCACCACGCGCTTGAGCCAGTCTCCGGACTTCAGTAATTCTGCCAGAAAAACTGCTGCAAACATGGACACTAACATTAAGGACATCATAATCCACTTATGATTTACGGTAATGTCTCCGGTTAACGCCAGGGTAAATGCCAGTACAAACGGAACAAGAAATACCGCCAGCATATAACGCTTTGTTCCCTTTACAAGCGTCGCACCGGCAATCGCAACAAACAATACAATGCCGGTTAATTCCACAATGAACAGAACTACGCCCCACAACGTTTTATTTTCAGCAAGAAAACCGAAATAATAAGCAGGGGATACCACAGAGCCTTCTACAAACAGGGAAGACTGCAGGAAATACAACAGCAGTACCAATACCGCTGTAATCAGATAATCCAGACGGTAATCGGAAACCGCCGCCATAAAAAACAGCATTGCCAATGTTGCCACCAGGGCGGAGCCGTTCCAAAATGCCAGGGCACCCAAAAATATACCCATGCCAACCGCAAGCTTAACATCCTTTATCCCAAAGGCTGTTTTCGTAAAAAACAAGGTTTTCATCTGCTCCATGCGTTCTGTGAAAGTTGGCTTTTCTCCCTTTTGCACTGCTAAAAGTTTTTCTCCCATGGTTTCCACATACGGAAAAAATAATATAATAGCCAAAACCATCATTGCCAGTGCAAACGCCAAGTGTCGCTGATTACAATATACATTTAAATTCCAAAGGCCCCAGTTTTCATTCTGGGTGTAACCAAGGAATTCCGTATTTGTTTTTAAGGCAGTCCACACATTATCTTTTGCCTGTTCGGCCATATAGCGGAACACCGTAAAGGAACTGCGGAACGTAAATAACAATGCTGTTAAGTAACCGCATAAACGGCTTTTGGTCAAACGTACTACCAAAACAAACAACAGCATATATGTTCCGATCATCCCAAACATACTTGGAAGATTAAACGCAAAATCCAGGCGCATTCCCAGGAATTCCAGATTTCCTACCATAAACTGGAACATAAAATGATACCGGATATCCTCACCGGCAAAATGGGCATACTGGGTCGGAAAATTATTGCTCACCGAAAAGGAACGAATCATTCCCAAGTGAGGAGCAAAATCGCTGAATACCGAAAATCCTACATAAATACTGTTATCCAGAACCTTAAAAGTCAGAAACATTAAAAATCCCGTAAACAACACTGCTGCCAAAGTATATAAAAGCGGTCCGTACGCCTGCTCTTCTTTTGCCTTTTCCATAAAGAAAAACTCTTTCATACTTTGGGGCGCTTTTGAAGACAGTTCCTTTAAATTCTTTTTCTCTTTGTTAAGCCAAAAAGTAACAACCACGAAAGTTATTGCAAGCAGCCAGGTTATCAAATTTCCCCAAAGCAAAGGCTTTTGTGCATTCTGAAACAAATAAGAAAACAGATACACCGGCCAGGTCACTGCTAAAGTACCAATGAGATACCAGGCCGGAAGCTTTACCATAAAAGCCGGAAGCCCAGCTTCCTCTGCCGGTTTTCCCAAGTTTTTAAACAGTAGTCCGCAAATTGCGCTACCGCACAATATACATAAAAGGATATATACTACTCCTAACATTCTTTTGCTCCATCCTTATTTTTTATCTTCCAGCCAGGCAATATCCTCAGCCTTAATAAGTGTCAGCTGCTCTACAGAGCAATCTGTCATGGTTACCAGACGGTTCGCCTGGTTCACCACCATTGTTTCAAAGAAATTACGGATTCCTCTGGCATTGCCAAATTCTTCCCGCTCCTTCTGCTCCATACTTTCCAAATAATAGTATATGTTTTCTTTTAAACCTTCTTCCAGCTTAAGTCCGGCTTTACCCGCCATTCCGGAAAGAATATCCACCAGTTCCTGCGTAGAATAATCAGGAAAATGAATAAACCGGTTAAAACGGGAAACTAAACCGGTATTTGACTTTAAAAAACGCTTCATCTCTTCGGTATAACCTGCTACAATTACCACCAGATTGTCTCTGTGGTCTTCCATCAGCTTAACCAAAGTGTCGATAGCCTCGCCGCCGAAATCATTGCTGCCATTGGAAGCAAGTGCATAAGCCTCATCAATAAACAAAACGCCGCCTACTGCTTTTTCCACCACTTCTTTTACCTTTAAGGCAGTCTGACCCACATAGCCGGCCACCAGACCGGAACGGTCAGTTTCCGTCATTTCGCCGTGGGTTAAAATACCAAGCTCTTTATATATTTTACCAACCAGTCTTGCCAGTGTTGTTTTACCGGTACCCGGATTTCCCGTAAATACCATATGATAAGACATCTCGATTTCCGGCAGACAGTATTTTTCTCTCATTTTTCGAACTTTAATCAAGTTTACCAGGGAACGGATTTCGGTCTTAACTTCATTTAAGCCTACCAGGCCGTTCAGTTCCTCTAAAAGCTCCTCTAATCGGGCCGCACCGATAGTATCTAAAATAGCATTTTCCGTTTGCTCTTCCTGCTCCAATTTATCTTCCAGCGTCTGCAAGGTTTCCTGCACAGATTCTTCCTGAAGAACTGCTTGTCCTACAGATTTTGGTCCCACATGAGCCACCTGCACCGGATTCATTTGCTTTTCCTTATAAAATAAGTGGCGGCGCTTATATAATGCGAAATCACCTGCCGCATAAATCAGTTCTTCATTACTTTTTTCCAATACACCGTGGCAGAGTTTTTTAAAGATGTACTTGCTGTCCACCGCCTGGGACGGATTCTTTGCATTCTCCAAAAACATGCTGATGCGGTCAAAATAAATCCCCAGGTACTTGGTAGCAACCGCTTCTCTTCTTCCGTCCAGATAAGAAAGGCACAGCATAATATTTAAAATTCCGTCAAAAAACAATCCCGCTGTTCCGGAATCATGTTCTACGTCTCTAAGAGAAAGCAGCTGATATAAGATCGGAGGATTTTTTTGGAACCGTTCCGCCGCTTCATGAATTTTTGTATCCTCTGTTTCTGTCGTAAAAGATAGTTCGTTCCGTTCCGACAACGATGCGATAAAATCCCGCTCTGCCTTGCTCATATGCTTGCAATACACAGCAAAACAAACCAGCAGGGACTGGACGTATAATTCCAGTACTTCCTCTGATTTCATGTGGAGTACTTTTTCCGCCTGCTCCCAGTATCCTTCTGTCTCCAGCAAGGAGCAGAATGTTTTCAGGGTACGGTAGTTTTCTCCGGCCATATGATATAATTGTTGATTGGAATAGGCTGTTGTCATATTGGAACTCCTTTATGCAGTAACAAGTTAGGCCCAGCTCGTGTCCTCACTTTGTTCGGTCCTAACCTGTCAACTAAATTGTACTATAAGCATCCAAAAAAAGAAAGATGTCATTTGCTCCATTTTCAAATAAATCTCTCATAATTTGCTGCCGGTCTTCTCCGTTTAACCGGTTGGCTGCTTCATTTGCTTCTTTTAAACAATCCGCATCCTGATATATATCACCGATTTTAAAGGTCATATCTCCGCTTTGACGGATGCCGAACAAATCTCCCGGGCCTCTGAGGCGCAAATCTTCGGATGCAATAAAAAATCCGTCATTGGACTTATTCAAGATTTCCAGACGTTCCATGGTGGCCTCATCCGTGTTTCCGCTCATAATGATACAATAGGACTGGGCACTGCCACGGCCCACACGTCCTCTCAGCTGATGCAGCTGGGCCAAACCAAAACGTTCTGCGTTTTCTATCATCATCACGGTAGCATTCGGTACATTAACCCCGACCTCCACAACGGTTGTCGACACTAGTATTTGGATTTCTCCCGATGCAAACCGTTCCATAATACTGTTTTTTTCTTCCGGTTTCATTTTTCCGTGTAAGGCTCCCACGCAGGCAGTTGTTCTAAAACGCTCTTTGAGTCGTTCACTGTATTCTGTTACATTTTCCAGATCAGAGTTTTCGCTCTCTTCTACCATGGCACAAATAATATACGCCTGATGTCCTGCTGCCAGCTGTTTTTCTATAAATTTATATGCCGTTTCTCTATAGTCTGTACCAACCACGCAGTTTTTAATCGGCAGACGCTCTGCCGGAAGCTCCTTAATAACGGAAATGTCCATATCACCGTACAGCATCATAGCTAAAGTTCTTGGAATTGGTGTTGCGCTCATGACAAGAATATGAGGCTCACTGCCTTTTCCCGCCAAGCGCTCTCTTTGTTTTACACCAAACCGGTGCTGCTCATCCGTGATAACAAGACCAAGCGTTGCATACTCCGCTTTTTCCTGAATCAACGCATGGGTTCCGATAATTACATCCGTTTCATGGGCTGCCATTTTTTCGTAGGCTTCCCGTTTTTCCTTGGCTGTCATGGAACCAACCAGTAACGTGATTTTTACACCAAACGGCACCAACAATTTCTTTGCGGACTCATAATGCTGCTTTGCCAACACTTCCGTCGGTACCATCAAGCATCCCTGACAGCCATTTTTCACTGTTAGTAAAAGTGCCAGCATGGCAAGAATGGTTTTACCTGAACCCACATCACCCTGTACCAGCCGGGCCATCACCTTACCGCTTGATAAGTCTGTTTTTATTTCTTCCCATACTTTTTTCTGATCACCTGTAAGTTCATACGGAAGACTGTTTATCAAAGTGTCACATTCTATTGCATTTTCCCAAACATATTCACTGGTTTTATTTTCATTACTGCCTGCCAATTCCCTCAAATATACAGAAAACAGGAAAAACTCCTCAAACACCAGAGACTTTCTTGCTTCCAGCATTGTTTCCCTACACTTTGGAAAATGAATTTCTTCCAGTGTATTTTTTCTTTTTAGTACGCCATACTCCCTGCGTATTGCTGCCGGCACATATTCCGGAAGCTCTCCTGCTAAAGACAGGGCCTGCTTCATGGATTTGGACACCATATTGTTGGTAAGACCCTTCGTTAACGGATATACCGGTTGCAGTACATTCTGCAGTCTGGCATACTCTTCCCGTTTATAAAACTTCGGCTGTTCCATCCGAAGCTGATTTCCCTTTCTGATTATCTTTCCACGGAAAATATAGCGGTACCCCATACTTAATTGTTTTTTCAGGTATGGCTGGTTAAACCAGGTAAGTGTAATACTTCCGGAAGGATCCGCAGCGACGCAGGTAAGAATATTCATTCTGCCCCCTGCCCTTGTTTCAGAAATGCGGGAAACCGAAGCTTCCACAACACCGACACTGCCTTCCCTAAGCGAGGCAATCGGAACCGGTCCGGAAAAAGTCTCATAATCCCTTGGATAATAAGTAAGAAGTTGCCCCACCGTATTTACATTCAGTTTTTCAAACAATGCTCTCGTTTTATCACCAATTCCTTTGACACTGTCAATACGGTCACTGATTCGCATCTTCTTCTCCTTTCCGCAGCAATTACGTTTTTATCGCTACAAAGACAACAAGAGTGTCGTAAAATGACGCCTTGCATCACTTTACGGCACTCTTCTAAACTTCATTATTCTACAGAAATCACGTAATAGTAGATTGGCTGGTTGCCGGAGTGTACCTCTACTTCCACATCCGGATAGCTCTCTGTAATACGGGAAGCCAGCGCTTCAGCCTCTTCTTCACTGGTTTCTTCACCATAATATAAGGTAATCAGTTCAGAATCCTCATCTATCATATTTACCAGAAGCTCATATGCAGTATCTTCTACAGAATCACCAACCGCACGGATAGTAGAATCATCAAGACCCATAATGTTGCCCTGCTTAATTTCCATTCCGTCGATGCTGGTATCACGTACCGCATAAGTTACCTGACCGGTTTTTACCTTTTTCATTTCTGCCGTCATCAGCTCTGCATTCTCTTCCGGAGTCTTATCATATGCAAAGTTAATTAAAGCTGCAATACCCTGAGGAACTGTCTTGGACGGAATAACTATCACGTTTTTATCCTCAGTCAATGTTTTTGCCTGTTCCGCAGCAAGAATAATATTCTTGTTGTTTGGTAGAACATAAACAGTATCTGCATTTACACCGTCAATGGCATTTAATACATCTTCGGTACTTGGGTTCATGGTCTGACCGCCTTCGATAATGCTGTCTACACCAAGTCCAAGGAAAATTTCATTCATGCCGGCACCAATGGAAACTGCCACAAAACCTTCTGCCTTTCTAGGTTCTGCAGGCTTTACCGGTTCTTCCTTCGGAGCATCTGCTACCGCAGCCTGTGCCGCTTCTCCGCCGGAGATTACACGCTCGTTATGCTCTTCGCGCATATTATCAATTTTCATTCTTGTTAAAGAACCATAGGTTAATGCCTTTTGGATGGCAAGACCCGGATCATTGGTATGAACGTGAACCTTTACTATATCGTCATCGGATACTACTACAATGGAATCACCAAGGGACTCTAAGTAGGCTTTGAATTCAAGCTCCGTATCCATGTTGTATTCTTTTTCTAACATGATAATAAATTCGGTACAATAACCAAACTTAATATCTGCAGTGGAAATATCATCGGAAGCCGCACCGGTAGACTTTTTCACCACTGGCGCCGCCATAGGAATATCAATCTTTACTTCCTTACCGCAAAGTGCATCGTAAGCACCCTTCATAATTTCCATTAAGCCCTGACCGCCGGAGTCTACAACACCTGCTTCTTTTAATACAGGTAATAATTCCGGTGTATAGTCAAGAACCTCATCCATATACTTAATAACTTCTTCCATGAAGTAAAGAATGTCGTCTGTTTCTTCTACCAGCTGGGCTGCACGTTCTGCACCTCCCTTTGCTACGGTAAGAATGGTACCTTCCTTTGGCTTCATAACTGCCTTGTATGCAGTTTCCACCGCGCGCTGGAACGCCTCGGTTGCTACCGGCACGGTAATTTCCTTATGTTCACCAACCACTTTACAGAAACCACGAAGTAACTGGGACAAAATAACACCGCTGTTACCTCTGGCACCACGTAGGGAACCGGAAGAAATCGCCTTAGCTAACTCCTTCATTGCCGGATCTGCCATCTGGCTTACTTCCTTTGCCGCAGACATGATGGTTAATGTCATGTTAGTTCCTGTATCACCGTCCGGAACAGGGAAAACGTTTAATTCGTTAATATATTCCTTTTTTGCTTCAATACGCTGTGCACCGGCTAAAAAGGCCTTGCAAAGCATCTTTGCATCTACTGTAATATTTGCCACGATACTATCCTCCTACTTGACACGGTTAATCTATCACGCGGACGCCTTCTACAAAAACACTAATCCGCTCTACCGGAAGACCGGCAAACTCTTCTACTTTGTACTTTACATTACTGATAAGGTTGTCAGTAACCGCCGAGATGCTGACACCGTACGAAACGATGATATGAAGGTCAATGGTTATTTTGTTATCCTCAGTTACGGTAACTTCCACACCGTGGGTTAAGCTTTCTCTCTTTAAAAGTTTTGCAAAACCGTCCTTTACACTTACGGTTGCCATGCCTACAATACCAAAGCACTCCACAGCAGAGGAGCCTGCGTACTTTGCAATAACATCTTTATCAATCTGGACATTTCCAAGGTTTGTATTCATAAATCCGCCTGCTATGTTATTCATAGTAATACCTCCAATCCTATAATTCCGGGCAAAATTTTCCTCGATATAAACGCACAAAAAAACTTCTGCCATAGAATTCTACCATATTTCATGCTGAAAAGGAACCTTTTTCTTTAAATTTTTTTCTTTTCCGCACATATAATATATCAAACACACTCTTAGGAGCAGTCTATGAAACGTCTGTTGGGTTTTATACTTTTCTGGATTGCCGTTGGAATGATATTGATGCTTTTCATCCGGCACGGCATACTTGCCCTCTGCATAATCCTGCTCTGTCTGGTATGCGGATATCAACTTTTTTGCAAATAAAATCATAAAAGAATAGGGTGTCAAGCATCTGCTGACACCCATTTTAATCAAGCTTATTTGCTTAATCCAACTCTTGCTTTAAGCACGCTCTACTTTACCGGATCTTAAGCAGGATGTACATACATACATCT
>JAZSFC010000029.1:0-90470 GCA_045531955.1 Lachnospiraceae bacterium
GTTAAAAAATCTCCGTGAGGGCGTGGGCATGGTGCTCCAGAAAAACGTCCTGTTCCCCGGAACCATTATGGATAACTTAAAATGGGGGGACGGGGAGGCAACTTTGGAACAGGTGCAGGCAGCGGCAGAAAGTGCCCAGGCACACAATTTTGTCACCTCCTTTACGGATGGATATGAGACGGAGCTTGGTCAGGGCGGTGTCAACGTTTCCGGTGGCCAGAAGCAGCGTCTGTGTATTGCAAGAGCACTTCTTAAAAAACCGAAAATCCTGATTCTGGACGACAGTACCAGCGCGGTGGATACCGCCACGGAGCGCAGAATCCGCGAGGCCTTTGAGGGCGAATTGAAGGATACGACAAAGATTATCATTGCCCAGAGAATCTCTTCCGTAAAGGATGCAGACCGTATTTTGGTCATTGATGAAGGCCAAATTGTGGGTGAAGGTACTCATGAGTATCTGTTTAAGACCTGCGAAGCATATCGGGAAATCTGTATCTCCCAGGAAGAAAAGGAGGGCAATGCGTAATGGCTGATAAGAAGACAAAAATGAATGCAGCCCCTTCTCAGGGAAGACCGGGCATGGGTCCGGGACCGGGTGGCCCGGGCGGAAAAGGCATGAGACCGGGAGGAAAACCGAAGAATACCAAGGCGGCTATCGGAAGAATTTTTGGTTACATCCGTAACGATGTACCGATGCTGATTATTGTAATGATTTGCGTGTTGACCAACACTGCCTGCAGTCTGGCAGGTTCCTACCTGCTCCGGCCGATTATTAACGATTTGGGAACCAATGCGGCCAGCTACTTGTCGGCAGCTACGCCGGCACTGGCAGAGGAAGTGTTTGAACGGGGTGTGGCGAATCTGCTACAGGGCCTTCTTACCATGGCGGCGGTATACATGTTCAGTGTGGTATGCTCCTATGCCCAGGCACGCATTATGGTAACCATTTCCCAGCGGGCCATCCGAAATATGCGTAATGATTTGTTCGGCAAAATGCAGGAGTTGCCAATCCGCTATTTTGACACAAACAATCACGGCGATCTGATGAGCCGCTTTACCAACGATTTGGACGCTGTGGGCGAAATGTTAAACAACACCATCCCTCAGATTATTTCTGCCATCATTACGTTGGTGGGAACAATATTCCTGATGTTTTACACCAACTGGATTCTGACATTGGTAACCATCATTCTTGTGCCGTTACTTTCCAGTGCCGGTGCCATGATTGCAAAACACAGCCGGGGCTTTTATTCCGAGCAACAGGCGGCAATCGGTGCCGTGAACGGCTATGTGGAGGAAGCAGTGACCGGCCAGAAAGTAATCAAGGTGTTCTGCCATGAGGAGGCTACGGTTACAGAGTTCAACCGGTTAAATGAGGATCTGAAAAATAAGCAGATCAGAGCCTCTTTTGTGGGCGGCCTGATGGGACCGGTCATGGGTAACCTAAGCCAGGTGAGCTATTCCATCACGGCACTGGTGGGTGGTATCCTGTGTGCACTAAGAAAATTTGATATTGGCGGTCTGACGATTTTCGTAAACTACGCCAAGCAGTTTTCCAGACCGATTAATGAAGTTTCCATGCAGATGCATACAGTGTTCTCTGCCCTTGCCGGTGCAGAGCGTGTTTTTGCAATGATGGATCAGGAACCGGAACTGCCGGATGCGGCGGATGCTGCAGAACCGGTGGCGGTTACGGGCAACGTGGCGTTAAAGAACGTAACCTTTGGCTACAATCCGGATAAGACAATTTTGAAAAATATATCCCTGTATGCAAAGCCGGGACAAAAGATTGCCTTTGTGGGCTCCACAGGTGCCGGAAAAACAACCATTACCAACCTGTTAAACCGGTTTTATGATATTCAGGAAGGTGAAATCACCATTGACGGTGTGGATATCCGCAATTACAAACGTGATTTTCTGCGTAAGAATATTGCCATGGTTTTGCAGGATACCCATCTGTTTACCGGAACCGTGCGGGAAAACATCCGCTACGGCCGTCTGGATGCCACCGATGAGGAAGTGGAAGCAGCTGCAAAGGTGGCCAGCGCCCATTCCTTTATCATGCGTCTGGAACACGGTTACGATACGATGCTGGAAGGCGACGGTGCAAACCTTAGCCAGGGTCAGCGTCAGCTGCTTAATATTGCCAGAGCAGCCATTTCCAAGGCACCGATTCTTGTTTTGGATGAGGCGACCAGCTCTGTCGATACCAGAACGGAACGCCATATCGAGCACGGTATGGACCGCCTGATGAAGAACCGTACTACCTTTGTCATTGCCCACCGTTTGTCTACGGTACGTAATGCTAATGCCATTATGGTACTGGAGCAGGGCGAGGTAATCGAGCGTGGTACCCACGACGAACTGTTAGAGCTTGGCGGAAGATATTATGAATTATATACAGGCTTGAAGGAACTGGACTAAATATAATGATTTTCAGGGCGGAGTAGTAAGGACTCCGCCTCTTTTTTTGATAAAACAATGGAAAAACGGACAAAAGTGATGCTAAAAGTTATGGAAAAACGGACAAAAACATTAAAAAAGTTATGGAAAAACGGACATAAGACTTGTAAATAAAGGATTTTTGTGGCATACTAAGGATAAGGAACGGAGGTGTGCGGTATGATAGCAAGAAAAATCGAAAAAGTATTAGATGATTTTTATGATAAAAAAGAAAAAAAAGCGTTGCTGATTACCGGAGCACGACAAATTGGCAAAACCTTTAGTATTAGAGAATTTGGCAAACGGTATCCTGTCTTTGTGGAAATAAACTTTTTGGAAAATAAAATGGCCCGTTCTTTGTTTGAGAATGCAGGAAGCAGGGAAGAACTGCTGTTACGCTTGTCTATGTTTGCAGAGGAACCGCTTGTTCCGGGGGAAACGCTTGTGTTTCTGGATGAGGTTCAGGAGTGTAAAGAAATTGTAACCGCCATAAAGTTTCTGGTAGAAGAGGGCAGTTATCAATATGTGCTCAGCGGGTCTCTTTTGGGAGTGGATTTAAAGGATGTCCGTTCGGTTCCGGTGGGATATATGGATACGGTAGAAATGTATCCGTTGGATTTCGAAGAATTTGCGGTGGCAAATGGTGTTTCCGAACGGGTGTTAACCGCATTAAAAACCTCCTTTGAAGAAGTAAAGGAAGTAGATTCCCTGATTCATGAAAAAATGATGGAGTTGTTCCGGTTATATCTGATTGTGGGAGGAATGCCTGCGGTAGTGAGTAAATATCTGAAAACTAACAATCTGCAGGAAGTAATTCGCGAACAAAAAAGTATTTTAGAGGCCTATAAAAAGGATATCGGAAAATATGACCCGGATAATAAATTATATCTGGAGGATATTTTCAACCTGATTCCAAGCGAGTTAAACAATAAAAACAAGAGGTTTATTATGAAAAACCTCAATGAGAATTTTAAGTTTTCCAGATACAGTAACAGCTTTGTCTGGTTAAAGGATGCCGGTGTGGCACTTCCTGTATTTTGTGTAGAAGAGCCAAGGAGTCCTCTGCTATTATCAAAAGCAACTAATTTGTTTAAACTGTTTTTGTCCGATGTGGGGCTTTTGGCTGCCATGTATATGGACAATATTCAGATTAAGGTGTTGAATAAGGAAAAGGATATTAATTTCGGTGCTATCTACGAAAATGTGGCGGCACAGGAATTAAAAGCCCATGGTTTTGACTTATACTATTTTAACAGTAAAAAGCAGGGAGAATTGGATTTTCTGATTGAGCAGGAGGGCGAAGTCCTTCCGTTGGAAATTAAGTCCGGAAAAGATTATACAAAGCATGCGGCACTGAGCAATGTGCTGGAAAACGAAACCTATAATGTTTCCAAAGCATATGTATTTCATAACGGGAATGTAAGCAGGAAGGATAAGGTGAGATATTATCCGGTTTATATGCTGATGTTTTTACAAAAAGAAAAGGAACTGGAACATCCAATTTATAAACTGGATTTGTCGGTTTTACAGTAAAAGAACGAGGAGGATTATAGTATGAGCAAAGTATATGTATTTATGGCAGACGGAACAGAGGAAGTAGAGGCCCTCACCGTCATCGACTTATTACGCCGTGCCAAGGTGAACGTGGTTACAGTTTCCGTTATGGAGAAAAAGCAGGTCATGACTTCCCACAAAATCGGTGTGGAAGCAGATGAGTTATACGGAGAATCCGACTACATGGACGGGGATATGATTGTTTTACCTGGCGGTATGCCGGGCACCACTCATTTGAAAAATCACGAAGCACTCCGCAAGGTGCTGTTTGCGTATAAGGATGCCGGAAAGTATCTGGCTGCCATCTGTGCAGCTCCTTCCGTTTATGGTTGGAACGGTATGCTGGAAGGCAAAAAGGCAACCTGCTATCCGGGCTTTGAAGAGGAACTGAAGGGTGCAATCATAACCAACGAAGGCGTAGTAACCGATGGACAGTTTATAACCTCCAAAGGTCTTGGCACCGCCATTGATTTTTCCTTGGAACTGATTACCCTTTTGGTAAATGCGGAAACTGCAGAGAATATCGCGAAGGCAGTACAGTACAGATAAAACGTTTTTTAAATAAAAAGAAATCGAGAGGTCATGACGGCCTCTCGATTTCTTTTCTAAGTAAAAATATGCAGATGACGTTGGTAAGAAACATCAGACCGTTAAATAAATCGCTGAGTTCCCACACCAGGTTCATGGTCATCTGGGAACCGAAAAATACCATCAGACAGTATAAAAAGCGGTAATAAGTAATCTGATTGGCGCCAAACAGGAATTCTACCGCTTTTTCGCCAAAGAAACACCATCCAAGCAGTGTGGCTACGGCAAAGAGTACAATGGCAATGCCAAGCAGTTTATCTCCGGCAAAGGGAAGCAGGGTAAAAGCGGCAAGAGTATAGTCGCCGGGAGCATAGCCATCAAACAGCCCGGGAACAGCCAGACCTGCACAGACGATAACAAGACCGGTAATACCGCACATAACCACAGTATCCCAAAAGGTGGCACTCATCAGAACCAGAGCCTGTTCTTTTGAGCTGCCGCTGCTGTTTGCGGCAGCAACCGGAGCAGAACCAAGTCCCGCTTCGTTGGTAAATAATCCCCTTGCGATGCCCTGCCTTGCTGCAAGAAGGAAAGAACTGCCAAGAAGTCCGCCGGTTACCGAAGAAAAGGAAAAGGCAGAGCTTAGGATGAGCTTTAAGGCATCTAATACCTGGTTTCTTAAGAGAAAAAGTAAAATGATGCAGGAAAGCAGGAAAAATCCGCCCATGAAAGGAACCAAAAAGCTGCATAAAGTTCCTATACCTGTAATCCCTCCAAGCAGTGCTACGGTAATAACCAGGGCAAGGCATACACCGACAGGAAATTCCGGCAAGTCAAAAAGGGTATGCAGGGTTTCTGTTACGGCACGGCTTTGGGTGGAGCATCCGACACAAAAGGCGGAAGCTAACAGAAGATAAGCATAAAAACGTGCTGTTTTTGGCTTATGCAGTTGATTTCTGATAAAATACATGGGTCCGCCGCAGAAACTTCCGTCGGCGCGTGTTTCCCGGAATTTTAGACTCAGAAAACATTCTGTATAGGAGGTGGCCATACCGAGAAGCCCGGTGATCCAGCACCAAAAGACAGCACCGGGACCACCAAGGGCTACAGCTGTAGAAAGACCGATGATGTTGCCGGTACCAAGGGTGGCAGCTAAGGTTGTAGCCAGGGAAGCAAAAGCGCCCAGTCCTGCCGGTTTAGAGGTGTCGGCAGAATCCGATGGTACAGAAACGGACAGACGCAGTGCCTTTGGCAACATCCTCTGCACAAATCCGGTTTTTTTGGTGAAATACAAATGGGTAAACAAAAGAAAGAGAAGTAACGGTCCATTCCAGAAAACACTGTTTACTGTTTGAAGAATAGAGTAAAGGAACGACATGTGGATAACTTTCCTTGATTTTATCATTCATCCACATTTATATGTGGATAACTTGAAAAATATGTGAATAAGTGCGACAAAGGTAGAACGACTATTTTCTGCGGATTCTGCAATTTCTTCTTGTATAAAAAGTTAAATTGTGTTATGATTTTTGTATGTAAGCAGTTATTTTACGATGGAGAGTCTATATGAGTAGAACACGAAAAGATAAAATAAATCAGATTTTTGGTCAGGCAAATGCAAAACGCTGTTTGTTTGCAGCGTTACTTTCGGTTGCTGTTTTTCCGGTTCTCTTGGTTTTATCTTTGGTTGATGCGGAATTCGCAACAGCCTACATGATTCCGGGAGCCTTTTTTTCTATTGGTTCCGGAGCCTTTGCTTATTTGTTTCATCAGGTAGTTAAAAACAAAATGAAGCAGTATTATGACATGGTGGTATTGGCATATCTTACAGCCTTCCATTTGTTTTTTGTGTATATTGCCCAGGCGAATATTCTGTTTTATTATACGGTAGTTGTACTGGCAGCCTATATGGTGTTGTTGCCGTTAGACCGCTATATTATTATGGCGCTGGGAGAACTGGTATGCTATATGGCATTGGTAGTAAAAAGCGGTGCAACAGAACTGCCGATTGGCCAGTTGCTGTTTTTGGCAGGTGTCCACTTGTTTGCCTTTGCTATTTCCAGAGATTTTTATACAACAAAGAAAAACTTCCTTTTAGAAGAGAAAAAACTCCGTCGTGAAATGTACGAATCTGAGCATGACCCTATGACCGGTCTTATGAACCGTCGTGGGTTAGAGCGTAAAGTAGAAGAAACCTGGCAGGCAAGCATTAACCGTCAGGAAACAGTGGCGGCATTTGTAATCGATATTGATTTGTTTAAGGCTTATAATGACCGGTTCGGTCATGTACAGGGTGATGTATGTATCCGCAAGGTGGCGCAGTGTATTGCAGACACAGTACGGGGCTATGGCATTGCAGCCCGCATCGGCGGAGAAGAATTCCTGGTATTTATGCGTGGCCGCAGTGTACAGGAAGCTCATGAACTGGCAGAACAAATCAGAAAAGATGTAGAAAATATGAGAATTTCCAAAGGAACTGCCGGTGGTGCTGTTGTTACGGTAAGTGTCGGCATGGATGTCAGATATGCAACGGAAGATATTACGCTTCAGGGGCTCTACGGCAGGGCGGATCGTGCTCTGTATCAGGCAAAGCAGGATGGTAGAAATTGTGTAAGAAGTGTCCAAAATGCAAAGAGCCGTATTACAAGAATCGGTTAGTAAAAAAAGTACTGGTAATTTGAAAAAAGATATGCTATACTATAGGCTATTGTGGGTAGGTGTGCGAAAAAGTAATACCTGCCAAAGGTTTAAGGGAGGAAAAAATCCTCTGCCCGCGACCGGCGGGCGGGCATTTTTGCTCCGCATACAACAGAAAACTTTGTTTTCTGATTGTCGAGAAAACAATTAGGAGGATTAAAATGAGCTGTAAAGTAGAAAATCTTGAAAAGAACATGGCAAAGCTTACTATTGAGGTAAGTGCCGCAGAATTTGAAAAGGCATGTGAAAAGGCTTATCAGAAGAACAAGAACAGTATCAACGTGCAGGGCTTCCGTAAGGGTAAAGCTCCAAGAAGCGTTATTGAAAAGATGTACGGTGCTGCAGTATTTTATGAAGATGCAGCAAACGAGTTAATTCCGGACGCATACGCAGAAGCAGCAAAGGAAAGCGGTCTTGACATCGTATCCAGACCTGAAATCGACATTGTTCAGATTGAAAAGGGTAAGAACTTCATCTTCACAGCAGAAGTTGCAGTTAAGCCGGAAGTGGAACTTGGCCAGTACAAGGGTGTAGAAGTAGAAAAGGCTCCTGTAGAAGTAACAGATGCTGAAGTAGAAGCTGAATTAAACAGAGTACGTGAGCAGAATTCCAGAATGATTACCGTAGACGACAGAGCAATTGCAGACGGTGACCTGGCGAACATCGACTACGAAGGTTTCTGCGACGGCGTTCCTTTCGCAGGCGGTAAGGACGAAGGTTACGACCTTGCAATCGGTTCCCACTCTTTCATCGATACTTTCGAAGAACAGTTAATCGGCAAGAACATCGGCGATGAAGTAGAAGTTAACGTAACTTTCCCAACAGAATACCATGCAGCAGAGTTGGCAGGAAAGCCTGCAATGTTCAAGGTTAAGGTAAACGGCATTAAGGTAAAGGAACTTCCTGAATTAGATGATGATTTCGCGCAGGATGTTTCCGAATTTGATACTTTAGATGAATACAAGAATGATTTAAAGGCAACACTCCTTGAGAGAAAGGAAAAGGATGCCAAGGCAGTGAAGGAAGAAGCTGTTGTAGATAAGATTATCGAAGGCGCAAAGATGGACATTCCTGAACCAATGATTCAGAATACCGTTGCTCAGATGGCAGAAGATTTCGCTCAGAGAATTCAGGCACAGGGCCTTTCCATCGAGCAGTACTTCCAGTTCACCGGCATGAATGCTAATACTTTCATGGAAAACTTAAAGCCACAGGCTCTTAAGAGAATCCAGAGCAGACTGGTATTAGAGGCAGTTGTTAAGGCAGAAGGCCTTACCGCTTCCGACGAAGAAGTAAACAAGGAAATTGAAAACATGGCTACCATGTATCAGATGGAACTTGATAAGTTAATGGATCTTATCGGTGAAGATGAAAAGAAGGCCATGGCTGAAGACGTTGCAGTTCAGAAGGCTCTTGAACTTGTAGTAAACGCAGCAGTGGAAAAGTAATTAAAAAGTAATTTTGCAAATAAATCCTGCCCGCAAAATGCGGGCGGGCATTTTGCGTTATATAAGGAGGAAATTTATGAGTTTTGTACCTTACGTTGTGGAACAGACCAGCAAAGGTGAGCGTTCCTACGATATTTACTCCAGATTATTAAAAGACAGAATTATTTTTCTCGGTGACGAAGTAAATGATACCACCGCAAGTCTTGTAGTGGCGCAGTTACTGTTCTTAGAAGCAGAAGATCCTAAGAAGGACATTCATCTTTATATTAACAGTCCGGGAGGTTCTGTCACTGCAGGTATGGCAATTTATGATACTATGCAGTTTATTAAGTGTGATGTTTCTACCATTTGTATCGGTATGGCTGCCAGCATGGGTGCATTTCTGCTTGCGGGCGGCACTAAGGGTAAGAGAATGATTCTTCCTAACTCTGAGGTAATGATTCATCAGCCTTTGGGTGGTGCAAGAGGTCAGGCAACAGAAATCCGTATTGCAGCAGAAAACATTTTAAGAACAAGAAAGAAATTGAATGAAATCCTTGCAGCAAACACCGGTAAGCCGGTAGAAGTAATTGAAGCCGATACAGAACGTGACAATTACATGACCGCAGAGCAGGCTCTGGAATATGGTCTGGTAGACGTTATTGTAAAAGAAAGAGCGTAAACAAGGGTTGACGGAGGTAACTTAAGTGGCAAAATCAGATGACAAAAACATGGTTTGTTGTTCCTTCTGCGGAAAGCGTCAGGATCAGGTGCATCGTATGCTTGCAGGTATGGATGGTGCTTTTATTTGTGATGCCTGCATTGAACTTTGTGCTGAGATTATGGACGAAGAGGATATCGATGCCGGAGAAGTGTCTACCACCGACTATGCACAGGAGCAGGGCATCAATCTGTTAAAGCCGAAGGAAATCAAAGAGTTCCTCGACCAGTATGTAGTTGGTCAGGAGGAAGCAAAAAAGGTGCTTTCGGTAGCCGTTTACAATCATTATAAAAGAGTTTTATCTTCAGAAGAATCTGAAGTAGAACTCCAAAAGAGTAATATTTTGATGATGGGTCCTACCGGTTCCGGTAAAACCTATCTGGCCCAGACATTGGCAAAGCTTCTCAATGTTCCGTTTGCCATCGCAGATGCAACAACGTTAACGGAAGCAGGCTATGTGGGTGAAGATGTAGAAAATATCCTGTTAAAGATTATTCAGGCAGCGGATTTTGATATTGAACGTGCTGAATACGGTATTATTTATATTGACGAAATTGATAAAATTACCAGAAAGTCCGAGAACACTTCCATCACCAGAGATGTATCCGGTGAAGGTGTGCAGCAGGCATTGTTAAAAATTTTGGAAGGAACGGTAGCTTCCGTACCGCCGCAGGGAGGCAGAAAGCATCCGCAGCAGGAATTTATCCATATTGATACTACAAATATTCTTTTCATCTGTGGTGGTGCTTTTGACGGATTGGAAAAAATCGTAGAAGGCCGTATTGGTGAAAAAGCCATGGGCTTTGCGGCTACTTTGTATGAAAAGGAAGACAAGAACATTGGTGAGTTATTCCGTCAGGTTATGCCGCAGGATTTGGTGAAATTCGGTTTGATTCCGGAATTTATCGGACGTGTTCCTGTTCATGTGGCACTTGATATGTTGGATGAGGAAGCACTCATCAGTATTTTGCGTGACCCGAAGAATGCGTTGACGAAGCAGTATCAGAAATTGTTTGAGCTGGATGGTGTGGAACTGGAATTTGAAGAGGATGCGTTGCGGGTATTTGCAAAACGTGCCCTGGAATATAAGACCGGTGCAAGAGGTCTCCGTTCCATTATGGAAAAGACTTTGCTTGAGACAATGTATCGTATGCCTTCTGATGAGTCGATTTTAAAATGTATTGTTACAAAAGAGTCGGCAGAAGGGTCCGAGCAGCCAAGTCTGCTTGTAAGATAAAGCAGTAAAAAAATAGGTTGATACAGGCTGGCAGAGCATCCCAAGGACGAATGTCAGCCTGTTTTAGTTTTATCGTGTGTTATAGAGAGGAAGAGAACAATGAGTGAAGAAAAACAGCGGATGCCGGTGGTGGCACTAAAAGGAATTACGATGCTTCCGGGCATGTTGATTCACTTTGATATACAAAAAGAATCCAGTATCAGTGCCATTAATGTGGCACTTCGGGAAGGTCGTCAGATTTTGGTAGTAACCCAAAAGAATTCGGCAACCGATGACCCGAATCAGGTTGATTTGTATCCGATGGGTACTATTTCTGCTGTTAAGCAGATGATTAAAATGCCGGGCAATCAAATCAGGGTATTGGCAACCGGTATACGCCGGGGGTATCTGGAAGAACTGGTTTCTACCGAACCTCATTTGGAAGGTTTTGTTTCTTTGCCGGAAGAGGTGAATGCAGACAGCCTTACGATAATTGAACAAAGAGCAATGTTGCGTGGCTTAAAAGATATTTTAGAGGTTTACGTATCCATTAATGATAAGTTCGGAAAAGATGTAGTTAAACAATTAATGAGTGCGGATACGGTTGATACACTGATTAATCAACTGGCAGTCAGCATTCCGATGACAGTTACATCTAAGCAGAAAATTCTGGATGCTACACATATTGTGGAACGATATGAGGCAATAATGGTTATCATTGCCAATGAAATAGAAATTCTTCGGATAAAAAAGGATTTGCAGACCAAGGTAAAGGCAAAGGTAGACAAAAACCAAAAAGATTACGTTTTACGGGAACAGTTAAAGGTTATCCGAGATGAACTGGGTGACGGCTCTACCGGTGACGAGATTCCGGAGTTTTATGAAAAAGCGGAAAAGCTCATAGCAAGTGATGATGTAAAGCAGAAAATCAAAAAAGAGATTGACCGATATAAAACAGTACTCGGAAGCCAGTCAGAAAGTGCCGTGGCAAGAGGCTATGTAGAAACACTGCTTTCCCTGCCATGGGATTATGCAACAAAAGATAATTTAGATATCGTCAGAGCGGAAAAAATCCTGAACCGTGACCATTACGGTTTGGAAAAAGTAAAGGAGCGTGTGCTGGAATTTTTAGCGGTACGTGCATTGAATGAAAAAGGTCAGTCACCGATTATCTGCCTGGTGGGCCCTCCGGGAACCGGTAAAACTTCCATTGCAAGAAGTGTTGCCACCGCGTTAAAGAAGGAGTATGTGCGCATCTGCCTGGGTGGTGTCAGGGACGAAGCGGAAATCCGCGGACACAGAAGAACTTATGTGGGCGCTATGCCGGGACGCTTAATTCAGGCGTTGAAGTCTGCTAAGGTAAAGAACCCGTTGATGCTTTTGGATGAAATTGACAAGGTCAGCAGTGATTTTAAGGGGGATGTGGGTTCTGCATTATTGGAAGTATTGGATCCGGAGCAGAATAAACATTTTACAGACCATTATGTGGAAATTCCGGTGGATTTATCGGAGGTATTATTTATTTGTACTGCCAATTCTACTCAGACAATTCCTAAACCGCTGCTCGACCGAATGGAGCTGATTGAAGTTCACAGTTACACGGAAAATGAAAAGTTCCATATTGCAAAAGAGCATTTAATTCCGAAGCAGTTGGAAAAACACGGTCTGACAAAGAAAGAACTGCAGATTTCTGCGGATGGTCTCCGTGAGGTAATTTCCGGCTACACAAGGGAAGCCGGAGTACGTTCCTTGGAACGTAAGATTGGTGAATTGTGTCGTAAAACGGCAATGGAAGTGTTAAAAGCAAGACAGGATGAGCATGAGTTTGCCGGAATAAAAATAACAAAGAAAAATGTTTCAGACTATCTTGGCAAGAGAAAACACCGTCAGAACAAGAAAAATGAAACAGCAGAGGTCGGTATCGTCCGCGGACTTGCCTGGACGGAAGCCGGTGGAGATACATTACAGATTGAAGTAAACAGCATGCCGGGGAAAGGTGCTTTGCAGCTTACAGGTAAACTGGGAGATGTAATGAAGGAATCTGCACAGATTGCGTTAAGTTATGTGCGTTCCGTCATAGAGGAGCGGCAGGTTCCGGCGGAATATTTTGAAAAGCATGATTTTCACCTGCATGTACCGGAAGGTGCGGTGCCAAAGGACGGACCGTCTGCAGGCATTACTATGGCAACGGCTTTTTATTCTACCGTAACCGGAATCCCGGTAAAGGCAGACGTTGCTATGACCGGTGAAATTTCATTAAGAGGCAAAGTGCTTCCAATCGGCGGATTAAAGGAAAAATTGCTTGCTGCAAAACAGGCAGGAATAAAACTGGTATTGATTCCAAAAGAAAATGAAGCAGATTTAACTGAAATTTCTGATGAAATCACTTCGGGCATGGAAGTTATACCGGTATCCAAAATGGAAGAGGTTCTGGCTCGTGCATTGGTAAAATAGTGGCTCGGAATACAACAGAAAGCAAGGAGAAATAATATGAATGTAAATAATGTATCTTTGGAAACCGTGTGCGGTATTACCAGTACCCTGCCGGAAAATGCATTACCGGAATTTGCCTTTGCAGGAAAGTCTAATGTGGGAAAGTCTTCTCTCATTAATGCCCTGATAAACCGTAAATCTTTAGCAAGAACATCGGCGCAGCCGGGTAAAACACAAACTATTAATTTCTACAATGTGGAGGATGCACTGTATTTTGTGGATCTTCCGGGCTACGGCTATGCTAAAGTATCCCAGGAAATTAAAGCAAAATGGGGAAAGATGATAGAACGGTATTTGCAAAAATCAAAGCAGTTAAAATTAGTGTTTTTGCTGATTGATATTCGCCATGAACCGTCTGCTAATGATAAAAACATGTATGAATGGATTGAATATAATGGATTTGAACCGGTTATTATTGCTACAAAACTGGACAAAATTAACCGTAGTCAGGTACAGAAGCATCTGAAAATGCTGCGTACAGGACTTGGATTAAAAAAAGAAACTATTCTGATTCCGTTTTCTTCGGAAACAAAACAGGGAAAGGAAGAAGTTTGGAATATTATTGATTCCTATCTGACAGGAAACGGGGAAGAAGAGGAAGAATAGACATGAAAAAATATCTGACAAAGGAAATGAGAAAAAGAATTCTTCTCATGCTGGTGGGAGTTTTCTTTATGGGTGTGGGAGTACAGTTTCTAAACCGCACTAATTTAGGCCCGGATCCGTTTTCTGCGATGAATTACGGATTTGCGGCAATGTTTGGAATCAGTTTCGGCACTTTTCAGCTGCTGTTTAATGCGGTACTGTTCCTTATTGTATTGTTAAAAGACAGGACCTTGTTTGGTCTCGGAACCATCGGAAATATGGTAATAGTGGGATATTCTGCGGATTTCACCGGATGGGTGGTAGACAAACTTGGTTTTTTACCTACTGCAGATGAGATGACGATAGGGATTAAAATCGGTATCATGATTCCTACCTTGATTTTGTTTTTATTTGCAGCGGCTCTTTATATGAATTGCGGTTTGGGTACATCCCCTTACGATGCGCTTCCACTGTTACTTCACAGGGGAATAGAAAAGGCCGCAAAGAAGCAGATTCCGTATAAATTTGTACGTATGCTGTACGACGGAATTGCTACCGTTGTGGCGCTTTTGGTGGGAGGTACCGTAGGTGTGGTTACCGTCCTGATGGTATTCACTTTAGGTCCGTGTGTGGACTTTGTATCGGGCTTAGTAAAAAAGAGCGGTATTTTTGAAACAAAATAATTATTTATCAGCTGATTGCGGAGCTGCGGCAAGGGTGGAAATCAGGTAGCCGTAAATGTCGGCACTGCATTCTTTCCATCGGCTGCATATTAAATCCGCTTCTGCAGCAGAAGTAACCAATAAGTTAATATGGACGAGTTCGCTGTCACGTTCTTCCACACGAAGTTCTACAACGAACTCGTTTTTCTTTGCTTCATAGTAGTCAGCAGTAGTGGAGACCATTTCGCGAAGTTGGTATTCTTTTTCGGAAAGATAGGAATCTATTTCGTCTCTGATGGCAACCGAAATCCGGGTGTAGAAAAAGGACAGGGTCTCTTTGCCGGAAGCAGTGATGCGGTACAAATAGGTGTTATGGGAATGTTCCAATTCTACAAATTCATCCTCAATCAGTTCTTCTAAAATCTGATTAATGGTAATATAATCACAATATTCTTTTTCTAAGATAAACCGGGTTAATTCCGTGTTAGTAATCGGAAAGTCCATACGGTCCAGGATATAAAGAATAATCAGCTTATAGAGCATTAAGGCGTCGGATTGCATAGTGGTAAGTTTCCTCCCTGAATAATGTTTTTTTCTTTTAGTAATTTCCGGATATCGTTTTGCACCCGTTTTTTGTCTGTACTCCAAAGAGGAGCAATTAATTGGTTTTTCGGACCGTCACCGGTAAGCCGGTATAGTACAATATGAGACGGAATGCGCGGAAGCAGTTCCGCCAAAACAGCAAAATACTGTTCCCGTTCCAAGCAGGAAAAAGCGTGATTTTGAAGAAAGCCTTCAAAATCTGCGGCTAATCCGGTTCCTTTTAAAATATGCAGTAATTGCAACTTTATTCCATGAACCGGAAGACGGCAGATGTAATCAATGGTGTGTTTCATGTCTTCCGTGGTTTCGTAGGGCAAACCAAGGATACAGTGGACAATTACCGGTATTCCGAAATTATGTAATGCCAAAACAGCCTGTTCAAAAACGGAGTTGTCATAACAGCGGTTAATATAGAGAGCGGATTCCGGTTTGGCGGTTTGAAGCCCCAGTTCTACATAGACCGGTTTCTCGGCGGAGAGCTCCTTCAGAAGTTGCAGAACCGGTACGGGCAGACAGTCCGGTCTTGTACCGATAAAAAGAGCATCAATATCAGGTTGCCGGATGGTCTCCGTGAACAAAGTGCGAAGATACTCCACGGGAGCATAAGTATTTGTGTAGGATTGATAATATGCAGCATAACCATAGCCGGAACCGTTTTTTGGTAATTTGTTCTTTATGCGAAGCTTTGCTTCTTCCAGCTGCGCAGAAATGGTAGTGCAGCGATGTGCGGCAAAATCACCGGAACCCGAGGCGTTGCAAAAAATACAGCCTCCGGTCCCTTTGGAACCGTCCCGGTTAGGACAAGTCATACCGCCGTCTAAAGAGAGCCGGTATATTTTTTTACCGAAGGTTTCTTTGAAATATTCATCTGCACTGTAAAAATAAGGTTTCATTGTGGGGTTCCCTTTAAATATAGTCGTACGATTAATTATTTTATCACTGAAAAAGTTTTTCGTCAATGAAACCAATTACTACTTTTCTTTTTGCGTAAGATGATGTATAATGGGCTAAAGTCATAAGAATTCTTATGTTATTTATTGTTCCATTACAAATCCCCAACAAATTTTGAAGTGAAAAAGGAGAATAAAGGCGATGGCAGATTATTCAGCATTGTCTCTTGCAGAATTAAAGGAAGAGGCAAAAAAAAGAGGGTTAAAGGGTGTGTCTACAATGCGTAAACCGGAGCTGGTTGAGTTATTGTCCGGACAACCGGAAACAAATGCACAGGAAATGTCCATAGCAGAAGAGTCAAAGAATGCACCGGCTGTTGAGGAGGAGAATGAAGAGCCGGTAGCGGAAATTACACAAATACAGGAAGAAAGAAGAAGTGGCAGTCAAAATACAGCGGAGCGCCGTCCTGTGCAGTATCAGGAAAGAGGACAGGCAGGAGGCCCAACGCAGCGTCGTCAAGGTGCACCGTCTTATGTGCAGCAGCCAAGACCTGCATATAATACCCAGCAAAATGGTTATAACCAGCAGCGTCCGCAACCGTCCGCCCCACAGCAGGAACAGCCCAAAGGGCCTACTCCGCAGGACATTGCAGCAATGTCTCCAAAAGAATTAGAAGCATTGGACAGCGGCGAAACAAAAACAGGTATTTTAGAAATTATGCCGGAGGGCTTCGGCTTCATCCGTTGTGATAATTATCTTCCGGGTGAAAATGATGTTTATGTCGGTACACCTTTGCTCCGCAAATATGGCCTTCGCACAGGTGATATTGTTTCCGGCAATACCAAAATCCGCACCGCAACAGAAAAATTCAGCCCGTTATTATATGTAAAATCCATTAACGGCGTGCAGGTGACGGAAACTCCTATGAGAAGACCACGTTTTGAACATCTGACTCCTATTTTCCCGAATGAAAGAATCCATCTGGAAACTCCAGGCTGTCCGCTTGCCATGCGTATGGTGGATTTAATTTCTCCAATCGGCAAAGGCCAGAGAGGTATGATTGTTTCGCAACCAAAAACCGGTAAAACCACGCTGCTTAAACAGGTGGCTAAGGCAATTACAAAAAATCACAGGGACATGCATCTGATTATTTTGCTTATTGATGAACGTCCGGAAGAAGTTACCGACATTAAAGAATCTATTGAAGGAGAAAAAGTAGAAGTTATCTATTCTACCTTTGATGAACTCCCGGAAAATCATAAGAGAGTGTCTGAAATGGTTATTGAACGTGCTAAGCGTTTGGTGGAACATAAAAAAGATGTTGTTATCTTACTGGATAGTATTACCCGCTTGGCAAGAGCCTACAATTTAACCGTACAGGCCAGTGGCCGTACCTTATCCGGTGGTCTTGATCCGGCGGCACTTCATATGCCAAAGAAATTTTTTGGTGCTGCCCGTAATATGAGAGAGGGCGGCAGTCTTACCATTCTTGCCACTGCCCTGGTAGATACCGGCAGTCGCATGGATGATGTGGTATTCGAGGAATTTAAAGGAACGGGTAATATGGAATTGGTTCTGAACAGAAATCTGTCCGAACGCCGCGTGTTCCCGGCCATTGATTTGCCGAAGTCCGGTACCAGAAGAGAGGATCTTCTGCTTAATGCCAATGAACTGGAAGCATCTACTATTATGCGCCGGGCGTTAAACGGAGTGAAGTCGGAAGAGGCAACAGAGAACATAATAAAACTGTTTACACAGACCAGAAATAATGCAGATTTTATAGAAATGGTAAAAAAGACAAAAATTATAAATTAACCTATTGCATTTGAAAAAGTTTTATGCTACAATGTAAAAGCTGTTTATTATGCGGTTATTAATCGTAATGTTTAAAATAAGAGGTGAAAAGAATGAAAGAAGCTATTCAGCCAAAGTACTATCAGGCAAAGGTAACATGTAACTGCGGTAACGAATTCGTAACAGGTTCCACCAAGAGCGAAATCCACGTAGAAATCTGTTCCAAGTGTCATCCTTTTTATACCGGTCAGCAGAAAGCTGCTGCTGCTCGTGGTGCTATTGAAAAGTTCAACCGTAAGTATGGTTTAACACAGTAGTAGATAAGAATATAAGGTTAAAAATCAGGTTGAGCTAACAGTGTTTTGCTCAACCTGTTTTTAAATATAGTCAAACTTGGCTCAATAAACTAAAGGAGGAACCAAAGTATGAAACCATCCGGAATTGGCGGACAGGCGGTTATCGAGGGCGTTATGATGAAAAACGGTAACAAGTATGCCGTAGCTGTCAGAAAACCAAATAAAGAAATTGTTGTTGAAACAAATACCCTTCCTGAAAGAAAAAATAAGGTTTTAAGCCTGCCGATTATCCGAGGTGTGGTGGCATTTGTTGATTCCTTGTCTCTCGGGATGAAAACTTTGACTTTTTCTGCATCATTTTATGAAGAAGAAGAGGAAGAATCCAAGTTTGAAAAAAAATTAAATGAGATTACAAAAGGTCATGCAGACGGTATATTAAACGGGTTTACCATGGTCCTCGCCGTATTGTTGGCGGTGGGTATTTTTGTTGTTGCCCCAATGCTTTTGGCAGGATTTCTGGCAGCAAAAATTGAGAATGCAACCGTACTTGCCGTGCTTGAGGGTGTATTCCGTTTGCTGATTTTCGTATTATATATTGTTCTGATTGCCAGAATGAAAGATATTAAGCGTCTGTTCATGTACCATGGTGCAGAGCATAAATCTATCAACTGCATTGAAAACGGTCTGCCGCTTACCGTAGAAAACGTAAGAAAGCAGAACCGGGAGCATAAACGTTGCGGTACCAGCTTTATGCTTACCGTTATGGTAATCAGTATTATTTTCTTTATTTTTATCCGGGTGGAGAATACATTACTCCGTTTTGTGGTACGCTTATTGTTAATTCCGGTAATTGCGGGTGTTTCATATGAGTTTATCCGTTTGGCGGGAAGAAGCAGTAATCCGGTGGTGAATGTGTTGAGCAAGCCGGGAATGTGGCTGCAGGCTTTAACTACAAGAGAGCCGGATGACTCCATGATTGAAGTGGCCATGGCTTCTGTTGAAGCAGTATTTGATTGGCACGCGTTTATCGAAAAGGATAGTAAGAAATCCAAGAAAAATTCAAAAAACAATAAAAATAATAAGAATAATAAGGGCAACAAAAAGCCGGAACCTGTAAAGGAAGAAAAAAAGGCAGAAGAGGCAGTGGCAGCTGCACAGGAAACCATGGCATCAGATGAACTGACTGCAACAAAAGAGCCTGCGGTTGAAGCACCAAAGGAAGAAGTCAAGGCAGAAGCTTCTGCTCAGCCGTTAGAAATTGATATTGCCCAGCTGTTTGATATAAAACTTACCAGTGCAACTCCTGCACCAAAGAAGGGTAAAGCGCCTAAGAAAGATCCTATGCCTGCAGCTACCAAAGCAGTAGCGGCTAGTCTTTCCAAGGATGAGGATGACGATGACATCTTAAAGGCTTTGGATATGTATTTTGAGTTTAAGGGTCCAAAGTCGGTTATGGAAATTTCCGACGAAGTGGAAGAGGATACCGAGGGATGATTACCTGCAAAGAAGCGTTGAAGCAGGCGGTGGACTTATTAGCAGCAGCCGGGGTTCCGGATGCAGAGATAGATGCCTGGTATTTATTTGAGCATGTTACCGGAATGAGCCGTTCTGTGTATTTCCTTCATAAAGAAGAGGAAATAGAGCCGGAACAGGCAGCAACTTTGGTAAAGCTGGCGGAACAGAGAGCAAAAAGAGTCCCGTTACAGTATATTACCGGCAGTCAGGAATTTATGGGATATTCATTTCTGGTGAGTCCCGCAACATTAATTCCGAGACAGGATACGGAAATTCTGGTAGAGGAAGTAAGTCGGGAAGCAAACGGGAAACGGGTGCTTGATTTATGTACCGGAACAGGTTGCATTTTACTCAGTCTGGCAAAAATGTGTCATTTGCCGGATGCGGTGGGAACCGATATTTCAGCGGAAGCTATTGAAACTGCAAAAAGTAATGCCGTGCGGTTAGATGCAGTTGCAGAATTTTACTGTGGCGATTTGTTTGATGCGGTGCCACCGGGCAAATGCTTTGACATTATAGTATCGAATCCGCCGTATATTCCGTCAGCAGTCATTGATACTCTTATGCCTGAGGTAAAAGAGCACGAGCCAATGAGTGCGTTGGATGGTGATGAAGACGGTTTGACTTTTTATAGAAGAATTATTCATGAAGCAAATAAGTTCCTGGTAAATCAGGGTAGAATTTTTTTTGAAATCGGTTGTGAACAGGGAGAGGATGTATCCTCGCTATTGATAGCAAACGGGTTTCAGGATATTCGTGTGATAAAAGATTTGGCAGGACTGGACCGGGTGGTCAGTGCCACTTTGGTAAAATAGAGAGGTAGAAAGAAATGTTTGATAAATTAGAGGATTTATTAAGACGCTTTGAAGAAATCCAGAACGAATTAAGTGAGCCTACCGTAGTCAGCGATCAGAACCGTTTCCGTAAGCTGATGAAGGAGCAGAACGATTTGACTCCGATTGTAGAAGCTTATACCGAGTACAAAAAGGAAAAGCAGAATATTGAAGACAGTCTGATGATTCTGGAAGAAGAAAGCGACGAAGAAATGAGAGAACTGGCAAAGGAAGAGTTAAATGCCAGCAAAGAAAATGTAGAAGCTTTAGAACAGAAGTTAAAGGTTTTACTGCTTCCTAAGGACCCTAATGACGACAAGAACGTTATTGTGGAACTTCGTGCAGGTACCGGTGGTGATGAGGCAACCCTGTTTACCGCAGAAATTTACCGTATGTATTGTAAATATGCAGAATCCCAGCGTTGGAAGACGGAATTGATTTCTGTCAGTGAAAACGGCATAGGCGGTTTCAAGGAAGCAATCTTCATGGTAAACGGTGCCGGTGCATATTCTAAGTTAAAATATGAAAGTGGTGCTCACCGTGTACAGCGTGTGCCGGTAACAGAATCCCAGGGACGTATTCAAACCTCTGCCATTACTGTAGCAATTATGCCGGAAGCAGAAGAAGTAGATATTGAAATTAATCCGAACGACTGCCGTATCGATGTGTTCCGTTCCTCCGGTAACGGTGGACAGTGCGTTAATACTACCGACTCCGCAGTACGTTTGACTCATATCCCAACCGGCATTGTAATTTCCTGTCAGGATGAAAAGTCCCAGTTAAAGAACCGTGATAAAGCATTTAAGGTATTACGTTCCAAATTATATGAGTTAGAGTTGGAAAAAGCTCAGTCTGCAGAGGCGGCAGCAAGAAAGAGCCAGGTTGGCTCCGGCGACCGTTCCGAAAAAATCCGTACCTATAACTTCCCGCAGGGCCGTGTAACCGACCACAGAATCAATCTTACCACATACAATCTGGATGCGGTAATGAACGGTGACTTACAGAAGTTCATTGATTCTTTGATCGCAGCCGACCAGGCTATGAAGTTAAGCAGCCTTGAAAATGAGGCTTAAAACCCGCATAAACACTGGGTTTTTTGAAAAATTGAAAAAAGTATTGATGTGGCAAAGTATCTTTAGCAGGTTCGAATTTGAGAAAATTCGAGCCTGTTTTTTATTTTTTCGGGCTTATCGCTACTCTAATAGCTGGTAAATCCGTCCATTGATACCTTTATTGCGTGTGCCATATTTTTATCGCTACCTTTATCACTCCTGCTTATTTTTTATCCTTTTTTCGGTCTGTCTTAATATAAATTTCTATCCTAAGATTATTGTTAATATCATTCACAACAACTGTAAGAACTTTTGGTTCTTATTTCGTAACTCTGAGAAAGAGTGTGTTACTCTATCTGTCTTGAGAGCCTTTAGGCATCCTCCCCAAATAAAGTATCTAAGGCTCTCAAGACATCCTCCAGAAAACATTTCCTCCGTTAATATAAAATAGGCAGTCATTGGTATTAAGCCAGTGGCTGTCTATTTTTATGTTAAGACAAGTTACTACAAACCCATTTGGGATAGCTTCATTCCATTACAAACCATTGAGTTACTATAGAGTTTTAATGATATAGCACCCGAAGCTCCGCTTCGGCTTTAAGTATCTGTAGGGGCGGCAGCGGCTCCGTCCGCGCCCCTGATATTTTAGGTAGTATTTATATTTTTTCTGTGATACAATAAAAGAAAACACTAAGGAGAAGGTAAATGTCTACGCAGGAGTTTTTGGATTCATTGTATTATGGGAAACATTCTAAGGTATTTAAGGTAACGTTAGCAGGCTTGACACAAGAAGATAAGAAGGAATTGCAGAAGTATGCTAATGTGCCTGAGATTGCTAAAGTAATGAATGGTAGAGTAGTAGAAATAGGTGGAAACGGTGATACAGGGGTATCCACTGCTGATGCAAGTACATTATATGATACAGTTGAAAAATTAAGAAGCTCAACCGACCCAGAGCATGATTATATTAAGGCAGTATTGACTGTTTCAAAGATAATAAAGCGTAATTATAGTGGAAATAAAACTGGTAAGGTTGCAACAACTACAATTAAGACAAATAAAGAAACAGGTGAGGAAGAAGAAATAAAGGGCATGATAAAGCCTAACCCTGATAGACTTCCAATCCTGATAAAGCAGGTAATATTCTATTTGGCGGTATTTGTGATTGATAAGAAGTTTGGTGACCAGAAGAAGGTGTTAGATGATTTAATGAACTTATATGGGGTATCATTCAGCCATAATTTCTTCAGCAGATATGAAACAAGTCCTCAGGATTATATTTATTTTAGGAATTATAAGCAACCAGAGTTAGTAACAAATTACATGGGTCAGAAGCATGGTGATTTAGCTGTAGCAATTAATAATCTGGTATATCAGGCAGGAGACTATGCAAGATTTGTAGATGTGTTTGGAGGTAGTGGAGCAGCTTCGGTAGCTTTTCCAAAGCATCGTGAGAAGAAATACATATACAACGAAAAAAATCCTGATGTAGCAAATTTATTTGAAGTTCTGACGAGCAATGATTATAAACTCTTAATTGCGGAAGTAGAGGCATTAAAAAATGCCTTAAGGGGTATTCAGCCGTGGAAACCTGTTCCTCAGTCTGTGATTGATGATTTTTATAATCGAGAAAAAGGAAGGAAAACAAACGCTGAGAAGAGATTATATTTCAGACAATATGATAAATTAACTCAAGATGATATTGATAAAGCCTACAGTAGCTGTGTAAAAACATTACAAAACATAGAAGGCAGCAAATTAATTACAGACCCTCCTAGCCCTTATTTTCCACTCAAGACAGATAAAAAATCTTATTGGGTGAAAAAGTTTAGCAGTGGAGAACATGTATTAGATTATGATTTAATCAGTTTCTGTGATAATTTCTATAATGCTGATGGATATAGAAATAAGGTATGTGTATATGCCTATAACGAGATGAATTATAGGTTTTATGAGTATTATGCCTATTTTACAGGGGTACTTAAATCCACCGCATACAGCAAGGTGCATCGAGCTTTAGCAAAGCTATATAGTTTATCTTTTGTTACTAAAGGTAAAGAGGATATTTCAGCAATCTGTAGATTTCGTCCTGATACTCCGGTTAAGAGTGAGACAAATGCTCTGCAAATGTTTCTTAAAAAAGACCATGCCAAGGTTATAAGGGGTTTACATAAGAGATGCAAAGGTATTTATGTAATGACAAAGGATTGTATTCAGGCAATCAGAGATACTTCCTCAAATAGAACTTTATATTATGCGGATAGTCCATATATTGCTACTGCAGACTATAAGGACACAGACGCATTTAATGAAGCCAAAATGCATGAGTTAATTGATGCTTTGATAGCAACAGACGGTAAATTTATTTTCTCTTGTAGAGCAATAAAAAGTAAGGATGCAGGTACAAGAGCAACAGCAAAGAAAATTGCAGAATTAGCAGATGCAAATGCAGCAATCGTAACTGGGGTACTCTTTAAGTTTATGGATTATGTTGAGCAGAATAAGCAGTTTTATGTGTTAGTCAACCATGTGCTTACGAAAAAGGAGAAGAAAGCTATAAGCATGGGTGGTTCAGAGGCAGATAAGGTTATAAAAAATGAGAAACTGCTTACAGCCATTGAGAAGAATAAGATAATTGAGTTGATGATAACAAATTACCCAATTTATCCAATCGAAGGTACTTCATATAGTGTTTACAAACTAGAAGACTTCTGTTTGAAATTGATATTATATGCTGATGTATTAGACCGTAAGAATATAAGTAAATGATATTGAGAGGTAGCGCAAGCTACCTCTCTTTTTTCTGTATTTCTATAATAAACTCCAGCTCTATTCTAAAGTCCATATCAATTCTCGCACCCCTGATGTGAAATTATTCTCTGTGTAAAAATAAATCACGTTTCTTCTCGACAGAAAATGTCGAGTCAAATTTTGGGAGGATGTTTATATGAGAGTAGCAGTTGAGAACTTTGTAAAGAACCACAAAGGTGGGGTATGTGTAACCCTGATTCAGGTTGTTATCGTGATGATACAGCTTGTATGTATTGCACTTGGTGATGAGGTTAATTTAACTCAGTGGGCAGCAATCTTTCTACCAACTATGTTATATGTGGGCTTCAGTGGATTCATGGGCTTAGTCTTTTACTTATCTGGCTTACAGCGTAGTTAAGTGGGAGGTAGCAGAGCATGTGGGTCCTGATATTGATACTTATATTTGAGATAGCCGGTGGCTGTTCTACAGAAGAGATTATTATCACAGCAGTATTTCCATTCTTGGTATACTGGGGTACCTACAGCTTCATCTGTTTAGTGAACTTCATCGTTGATAAAACTCGATAAAAATCAGCGGTTTTAGAGAAGAATCAAAGTATATGATTTACCCCCATTTAGGGGGCGATACAGATGAGCTGATGTTTCTCTGAAGTATATGATTTACGGCAAACTTTTTTCAGTGAATTTGAATTTCTGAAGCTAAGGACGCAAACGTGAGTGTGTCTAAAGCCAATGAATATAAGGTTGTAATTTTTTCCTTGGTAGTGATGAGTTGTTGATTCAGGAGGTGGTAAAGGTTTCTGGGGTACTCGTTAAGCTAGTGCATCTATTAGTGCAATACAAATAGAAATTTCTGATTTATAGGCTGAGTTGATTCACAAAAAGTGTACTCCTTTTGGAGTGTATTTTAATTATGAGAGTGAGGAGCTTGCTTATGTATGAAGGAATAGAAAAATTATTGGATACTATGTCAGTTTGTAATGATTGTGACGGCTTACCTGAGAGTGAAGTTGAGGCAGCATGGTTAGCCAGACTCATGGCACGAAATGAATTGATAGTTTATCTGTCAAATTACTTAGGTGATGAACCAGTGCAGTGTTATGTGACATTTCCTTTTGAGGATATTGAACTCACAGTGTTCAGTGAAGATAAAACCTTTGATTCTGAGTTCATCTACCTGCCATTTGGTTGGTTCTCCTGTAATCTGTGGGAGGCTTTAAAGAAAGATAGGAATAATCTTTTATTTAAGGTATTACGTTACTTCAGTTGGAATGCCACTGTTATAGTACATTATCTGGCAATGGATGGGGTAGACCTTATAGACGGTGACATTATTACCTCAGAATTTTTGAATGAACATGCTATTTTGGATATCTTTTCACTGCATTCTTATATTGAGGTTTATAAGGATATCGACAAATATATTGATTAAAGAAGGGGGCATGAAGAATGACATGTTATGTGAAATGGCGATTGAAGCTGAATACAGAACTAAATAAAGTAGTAGTTCTTATTAAGGACGAAATCCGTGGTAACTTTGAGTATGATAAAGCGGTGTTTGGTGATGAAGGTGTAGAACTGGAAAATGGGGTATTTCTTCCATATGCTATCTACGATACGCATATAGTTTATCCAACTATCGAGTATCTAAAGCATACTGGTAAGTTAGAAGCTGATATTGAAGTAAATGAGCTTGCATATGTTCATGAAATCATTTGCAGTTATCTTTGCAAGAGAAGCAAGATTGTAAAGAATATGTTAATTCTAAATGAAGAGCGTTTGAAAGAGAAGTATGGTGAGTATGAGGTTGATACAGAAAACATACTCAAGCAGTTAAAGCTAGATAACAGTTACAGCTAGGGAGGGGATGAGGATGAGTTTAAGGATAGAGCCAAAAAACATTCCTAAAGAGGGATATTTCAAAGTCGAGGAAAATGTTGTTGAAACAGATTTTGATTTTACTGCTTCAGAACAAAATGAAATGGCTAAGCAGCCGGAAGTTCAGGCTGTAGATACTGACTTCAGTAATATTTGTAGTAATGAGGTTGATTACGAAGCTGAGAGACGTGAAGAAATTCATAATGCAGTAAAGCCTTTGATAGAAGAAAATACCAAGCGAGTTATTCAGGAACAGCATGATAAATTCAAATTGGAAGTGCATGAGGTTTTGAATGATGAGGTATTCCATAGGCTTGGTAAATATGAAAAAAGGAGAAGGCGTAGAGCTATTAAAGAGGGTCTTGGGGTAGCACTTAAGTGGCTATTTATAGGCGCGATAATCTTTATTTTCGTAGCAAATGACCAGCTTCGTGAGGAGGCTATTACAATAGCCAATGATGTAAAGGAAATTGTTGTAGGACTTCTGAATGATGAAGAGGTCAGCAGTAACAAGTTAGTAAATGATGTTTTGAACTTAAGGGAGGATGTTGGTAATGAGTAAGAATGTACTTGATAATGCAGAAGGTTATGTGGCAAATATGGAAGCTCTTGATGAGCAGGCTGAAAAGGACAAGAAGAAGCTCAGAAGAAAGGTAGTTCTTCGTAATGGTGTGATTGTTGGCTTGGTTCTGGTGATAATCGTATTATTGCTTCGAAGCTGTGGAGGGGGTAATTCCTCTGATGATGGCGAAGGTGGTTTTAAGCCTATCTTCCAGACTGGCGAATTAGTTTTCCATGAGTCAGTTGAGAAGAATGAGGAAAAGGATGATTCGAGGGTTATCTTACCTGTAATCACAAACTTTTCCGTCAGCTCAGAGCAGCCTACAGTAGTTTTATATAATCCAGATGATAATGCTGAAAAGTTTTACATCTATTATAGTTTTATTGACAAGGAAACAGAAGAAGTTATCTTCGAAAGTAATGCTGTAGAAGCAGGCTTTTACTGGTCAGTAAACTTTAAGGAACTCTTGGATGTTGGTACACATGATGTCAAAGTAAAAATCAGAAGTCAGCGTGCTGATACTGGTGCTTTTGCGAATGGCTCTGTGTCTAATATTAAATTAACTGTAAACAACTAATGAAGGAGGATGAAAATTATGAAGTTAAGAAAGGTTATGTTTAGTTTTGCATTGATTGCCAGTCTGATGGCAGGTTCTGTACCAGTGTATGCGCAGGATATCATCATGGATGATAGCAAGACGGCTACTGGTTCTGCATTATCATCTTTTGATGTAGATGCGAGTGTAATCGGAGGGGGTATTGTAGTTTCTATTCCAAGCTCCTTAGACCTTGTTTATGATGCGGAAACAAAGCAGTATATTTGCGAAGAAGAAGTTTCTGCTAAGGGGCTTATCGAAGAGGAAGAGGTTCTCACGGTAACAGTAGACACCGAGGTTATTTATACTCATGCTACAAAGGAAGATGTATTTGCAACTGGTGTAGTTACTTTTGGTATTGATGGTACAGAAACATGGACTGCAGAAGAAATGTCTGCAAGTATGGATGAACTTGATGCCAGGGAAATTATCATCACAGTTGATGCAGAAGAACTTGAGTTTATTGGTAACTATGCAACAGAAATGTTCTTTGATATTAGCATTCAGTAAAATGGGAGGAAAAAATTATGTTTAAGAGATTCGTTAGCTTATTAATCTGTGCTACTTTCCTTTTAGGGGGTACAACAACTGCATTTGCAGATGAAGTTGCAATTGACAACACAAGTGGTTATTCCAGTTCAGCTCTGGTAGCATCCACACTTACAGTATCTAATAAGATTGCTGATTTACCACTTATCGGTGAGGGTGGTCTTGTGGTTGATATTCCGAGTGAATTACCTTTGGAATATGACAGAAAGAGTTATGAGCATACTTGTGAAACTACAGTAGGTGTTCGTGGAGAACTTAGTGAGTTTGCTATGGTGTATGTGACAATTCCAAATGAGATTACATATACATTGGAAACTGACCCATTAGTGACTATGACTGGTGAGATTGATTTTCAGGTAGCATCTAATTCTGATGGTTACGTTTTAGCCACATGGACTTCTGCTGAAGCTGCCGAGGGTAAGGATGATGCTTCTTTGACAAACACAAAGGAGTTATCTATCGTAGCAGATGGCTTTAATGCAGTTCAGGGTGAGTATGATGCAGAAATAACATTTGAAATCACTGTAGACAAGTTTGGGGTATTTGATGCAGTTGGAGGCGGTGATGTTCCGAATGGTGCAGATGTTTTTAAGCATGTAGATGGTAGTGCAAATGCTACAGGAAATCAGTGGAATTTCAATTTCTATGATGATGGACTTGAAGCATTAAATGCTTATGAGTATATTGATTTGAATAAGTTAACAATACCAAATGGTGCACTTAATGACTTTAAATTATCTACTCTGACGACTCCTAATACCACAGTTAAATACATTAGATTAAATAAAGGGTTGGCTTATGAGACATCTAGGACAAAAACCATAACAGCGATTGATTCATGGTGTATGGGTATGGAAGGTTTGGAGGTTATTATTGTACCTCATGATTTTGTTGATAATTTATCTGTAGGAACTGAAAAATACAATTTGTGTTACATAGCATTTGGTAATGCTTCATATTCAACTTCCGTTTATACTGGCACAGATATTATTTGTGGTAATGCGTTAGCATTCTGTATAGGTATTAATGATGCTCAGGAATGTGTATATGTTCCTAATATTGTATTTGAAGGTACTATGGATGAATGGATTGGCTTAATAAGAGATAATTCTATAATTAATTCTTATTGTACCGACTGGATATTCGGCAATGCAGCCAATGAGGTAACAGTTCACTGTACTGATGGAACTTTATTGTATTAGTTTGGTAAGCTCCCTTGGGTTCCTACTCAGGGGAGCATTTTACCAGAAAGGATGATAAAAATGGGCAATGCAGTTATGACAAGGCCAGAGGTAATGCAGACTCTGGGAGTGGATGATAAAAGATTATGTGTGATAGAAATGATGGGCGATTTGAAGGTGTTATACAAAGATCCATTTTGCGGTGCAAATATGTATAGTATTAGCGCAGTCGAAGCACTCCGGCACAAGATGTTAAGAGGCGAGCTTAAATATTAAAGAATAGGGTTTAGGGAGTTACTTCTCTGATGAGGAGTAGCTCCTTTTTATTTTGCCTGCTGTGGGGTAGAGCTGATACTGCTGAAAACAGCCAGTTAAAGAGTAGCAACTTAAGTTCTGCTTACAGAAAGCATGAAAATGGTGTTTTTCCAGAGCAGTGTGTTAAGGGAGTGTAAAGAATAGGTGCAGTATGAAAAATAAAGTATTTGAGGGAGCGCAAAGAAATGGTGCAGTTTAGGTATGTGAGTATTTTGATGATTTCGTGAGGTGGGGTATTGGGAGAAGTGCTAAGTGAGAAATGACAAGTAATAAAATCATTTTTTTTAAATGTTTTTTCTGTGTCGTTCTAAAGTGAAAATGACTTTGGTAAAAAATCATATTTATAAAATGACAAATGATAAAAATCAATTTGTCAAAATAAAATCTCTGCATATACAACTGAAAAAATGACAAATGAAAAAATCATTTTTATTGAAAATGACATTTGTAACAGAGTTTATTGTAAATGACGAGTGAAAAAGCAATCTCAAAAATAAATGATGTGAAAACAAAATCAAAAATGAAAATGCTGTGACATAAATCATTTTTGAGACTTGTTTTCCGTGTCATGAGCTGAAAATAAATATTTTATCAAAAAACAGAAAGGCAGGTAGTATTATGAGAAACATGAAGGTCAATGATGCTAAGGTGAGAGCTATCTTAGCCGGGCTACGTGAGGGTCATTTTGGGGTGTACAATACCTTAGATGAAAACTTTGTATTGGAGGAATTATCTTTATTTGAGGAAAGAGTTGCTGATACAAAGAGATTGGCTGTGGAAAATGCAGAGTTGAAGAAAGAAGTTGAGAGGCTTCGTAGTTCTGCTATTTTTGTTAAAGGTACTCTTTATTATAAGGGTCAGCCGATTGATGGGTACTTCGAGACCAGCCAAACAGACTCAGCAGTCTGTAATTTAAAGCAAATAGGTAAGCTTCAGGAATTAGAAAAGGATTTGACTTATTATAAGAACAAGGCAACAATGCTTGAAAATGCTCTGATGAAATCAGGTAAGCAAACTGAAGAAGTTAAGGCAGAACAGCTTACGGAAAAAGAAGCTATTGAGAAATATGGTCAGAAGATTATATCTGCATATAAGCAGGAACATAAATTAGATTTACTTGAGGAGTTAATGCCAGATTTCTATCGCTTGAAGGAAGATGCTATTGTAAAGAAGCATAAGCAGGAAATCATTGATAAGTATAAGGCTACACATGCAGATGAGTTCCTTTCTGATGAGCGTATTGAGCAGATTAAGGTTGAAGCAGTGGAGGAGTATAAATTGTCTGATGAATACAAGTCGACTGTGACCATGGGAGTTCCTCGTAACAATCCTACTGTGGATTATAGTTTGCGTTTGACAGCAAGATTTATTTCTAGGCTGATAAAAGGTGAAACTCCAGTCGATATTATCAACTCTAATCCAACTGGTAAAAACGGAAAGGTACTTGAAAAGAGGAGCATATATAGATTAACAACTGTGTATTCGCAGGAGGATTATTCACGAATAATGAGAGCCTTTGATTTACATAAGGATGAGTTTGGTGATATTACTTTGGAGCAGTTAAAATTATGGCTTGATAAGCGTTTGGCAGATTCTATGAAAAAGGCAGAAGAAAAGAGAAAGCGTAAAATGCTAAAGGAATTAATGAATTCTGATGATTTGGATAAGGTAGAAGCATTGCTTAATAAGGGGGTATATTCAGAACCGAAAGAAATCCAAGATTCCCCGGCAGAAGTCGACGATTGGGGCGAGCCAATAGTAAAAGAGGCCGAATAGTCATGGTGTATCCTGATGTGACAAATAAAGTGGTGATTGTATAGAGAAATTTTTATAAGAAACTTGCTTTTGATTTAAGTGAGAGTTAACATCACAACAACCCTAAAAAATATATAAGGGAGGGTGTATGTGATGTATACGTTAAAGCAACTTGCTAGTAAGTATCCAGAAAAATTTGTGGTATGCAAGGTAGCGTTTCGTAACGGTCAAAATGATATTGCAGTAGCTTTTGATGCAATTGCTACTTGTGATACTGTGGATGAAGTGCGAAGTGTATTATCTGAAAATCAGGAATATTTCGGGGTATCCACCAAGGAGGAAGATTTACCTCCTGATTTGGCAGCTCTCATGTATCGACGTATTTTACATTGCTGTAGCTAAGGGAAAGAGAGGGATTTGTCTGTATGGATATCCCTCTCTATCTTTTTTGGTCTGAATAAAAAAGCCATATCGATTCTCTGGTGCTCATATCAAAATATTTTATATGAAAATAAAAATTTTCAAGTGCGAAAGGAGTATAGGATATGGAACAGGAGTTAGTTACAGCAAAAGAGGTTATTCAGATGCTTCATGTTTCACCATCAACGTTACAACGATTGGAAAGGGAGAAGTTATTAGTCCCATGTATGAAGCTACCATCGAACAATAAGCGATTTTACAAATTGGATGAAGTTGTTGCTTATGAGAATTCGATAGTGCATAATACAGATGTAGATAATTTAGTAGAGGAGGATGCGTTAAATGTTTAAGAAGATTTTATTAGGTATGGGTTTGGCAAGTATGATTTTATTTACAGGTATGAGGGGTACTGAAACTGCTATGGCAGCCGAAGAGTATGTATATGATGTGGTTGGTAGCGTAGAAGTTACCGCAAGTGAAATGAAAGCCGATGGTACTTACGATATCACAGTTACTTGGGATTTAGGTGAGGATTATAGAGGATTTCAGGTAGGAGCAAAGGCTTTTGTGATTTATGGTGATACAGATGACTTTAGTAAGGCATTTGCATTTACAGAAAAGGGAACTAAAACATACAATTTTGATGGTGCAGCAGGTACATATATTTACAATCTAAGAACTTCTGAGGGTTCTATTGTAGGTAGTGTTACAATCGGTAATGGAGCTGATGCAGAGTATCAGGCAGAAATCGATAAGAGAATCGATGAGAAGATTTCTAAGATGGAAAGCTTCGGTAGAGATTATGATTTTGAATATGCATGGATGAAGAATAGTAACAATGCAGGGGTAAGCATTCCAGCTTATGGCACTGTGATTGAAAACTATGAGGATATCGCAGTTCCTCAGGAATTACCAGTATATGAAGATGAAATCGATGAGCCAACTGATGAAGAAATGCAGAAAGCAGTTGAGGAAACTCCAGAACCTACAGAAGCTCCTGAGCCAACTGTAGTTCCAACAGAAGCTCCTGAGCCAACAGCAGTTCCAACTGAAGTTCCTGAACCAACTGTAGTTCCAGAGGTTACTGAAACTCCTGAGCCAGTGGTAGAGCCTACTGAGATTCCAGAAATTACTGAGGCTCCGGTAGAAACTCCTGTAGTTACAGAAGCTCCAGTTGAGGTTCCAGAAGTTACTGAGGCTCCAGTTGAACAGCCTGAAATTACAGAAGCTCCTGTAGTTGAAAAACCAAGTGTTGATAACACAGAAAATTTTCCAAGCTCTGATGATGCAAATGAAGTTTCCACTGGAACGTCTGACATTGAAGAGGAAAAAGTAGACTTCACAGTTCCAGTTATCTTCGGGGTATGCTTCATTGGTTTTGTTATTATTGTAGTGGTTATTGTTTTTTCATCTAAGAAGAGAGGATAATTTCATATGAGAGTAAGTAAAAGATTATTTGCTCTAGTTCTTTGTTTTCTAGTTTTCATTTCTATTCCAACCATTAGTGCTTTTGCTTGGGGCGGCGCAGGTGCCGAAGCATCCCCAGGCAATGATAATGGTCATAAGGGTGATTTCCCATTAACAAATGGTTATGGTTTTAGAGTTTATTTATATGATTTTGATAAGTATGGAGAGTTCTGGGAAGGAGACAATCCATATGTATTACTGCCGTCAAATAATTTTGGTTCTTTTGCTGATATCTTTGATAGATGTGCCAGTGAGTCAGCTTTCTATTTAGGTGTACCAAGTAATTACAAAGCATATGATGCACAGTATGGCAGTACTCCATGGGTTGGAATCAATACCATGTCAGCGAGTGAATTTAATACAATGCCGGGCATGAGTGGTTATACTAACCCAAGTGGAAATTATGCAAGGATTGACTTCACAAAGTATATTGATGTATTCAATAAAATATCTGAGCAGGTTGAATCTATTGATGGAATGCAGGAAGTACTTGATTGGTTCTCTGCTCATGGTGTAGATACTTCAGGATACAATCCAGAAGCTACCTTGGTTGTAGTTGAGCCAGTTGTAAAGTGGTATTACGGAAATATGAAATGGGTTACCACATATCAGAATGCTCGTAAGTTTGATGGCACAAGGTCAGGGGTACACGAATACTTCAACTTCAATTGGAGCATGCGTGAAGATGCTGATATTCAGGGAGATAGAATAATCCCATTAGCAACTACGGGAGCAACAGCAAAGGCTCATGCAGTATTGGGTGGTTTCTATCAGAGTTACTTGTTCGAAGAGGGAGACTGTTTAACACAATCGTATGATTCAACTGCAGGCTTTTCATTTTATGGTTGTTTAAGGGTTGACCCTACCAGAGTAGCAGTTAATGTTGCTGTAATATATGATGGAGCTTATGGAACGACTGATAAGGACAAAATCATCAATTATGTTGGTTTGAATAATAAGTATCCTTATAGACATTGGGAGGGTACTGATTGGGAGGACAGTACAAAGGTAGCTGATTATTTAGGTGTTGAGAGCACGAGTCAAATAGATAAATATGATTTACTAATGTACGATATTCGTAGAGCCAAGGGAGTACCTATGAGATTCTCTGATATGGTAGAGAGAATGAAGGTTGATGATTTTGTATTCGAGTGGGGGATTAAGAAAGCGTCGGGTGCCGATTACAATTTAGGTGAGGCACAATCTATGATTGGTATAAACTATAATGGTGTTTATTATGCAGATTTATCTCCGTTTTGGATGGAGTTAAATGAGAATACAGGTTTTTCTTTTTTAAGTACATCATATAGGCCAGGATATAGTGCATCATTACTTCCATCTTTAAATGCGAAGAATTTTTTACAAATTTCATTTGTTTATGCAACCATGGGAGGCAATATTAAAAGTGGTATAAGCCAAGACCAGATGTTTGGTACTTCAATAGAGTTATTATCAAAAACTCCAGTTATAGAGTCTTATATCGTGAGTGTTGATACAATTACTGATAATAGTGATGCCACTTGCAGTACAGAGACATTAGAATATGATGCTAAAAAGATAGTTTCTGCAAATACTTCAGCTATAGCGGAGTGCATTGCGATAGTGCCCAATTACAGTCCTTTGGGGTATTCGCCAGAAAGGTTGGCAAACCTGAGTACTGTTATTACCGGTGAGACGAAAGAAGAAATAATTGATGCTTTCATGAACTATTTCGCAGAAGCTGAGGTTCTGGAGGTGGTTGACGGTAGTAAGTCGCTCAAACTTGGAAATGTATTGTACGAAAATATGAATTACGGCTATACAGTTTATGAGTTGATAATTACTGAGGCAGATATAACTCCTACACCAACGGTTACACCTATTCCAGATGAGGGAAAAACTACAAAGCCATTCAGCGGTGATTATGATGAGGTGTTGCAGGATTACGAGCTTAATCGTGTTGAGCCTAGTGTCTTTAAACTAATTGACAAAAAAGTGAAAATTAACAGAAACTTATGGACAATTGACAGCAGTTATTATAGTACTGTAAGTTGCTATTTATGTTCATTTGATGGTTACACATACAATACTAAGGATTATGATATTGTAGTTTATGATAAGTCCTCAGGAATGACGGTTAGTAAGGACAATGCTTTATCAGGCACGAAGCTGTTACTGTATAATACTTCGAATGGAGCGTTTGCAACACGTAATGCTTTGGTTAATGGTAAGACCTTTGATACAGAAGGAAGTCCTGAGTATGTTGTGGATTATGCTTTCAACATCGTAAGGAGTATTTCAGGCGACAAGAGGACTGTGTCTACAATATCAAGGCAGGTATTGAATGAGTCCTTTGGTAAGCAGGTTCTTGGGTTAGATTATGATAATGTACCTAAGTCAAAAGAAATTGCGAGTGGATACAGAAACAGTTTTGCAACCGTCGGGGTAATTTCTGATACCTTGAAATTTGATGCAATCTATAGGATAACCGGCAATAAGAACAGAATTGAAGTGGAAGGTGCAACACATTATTGCAGTTATTGGGATGATGATTGGGAGTGCAGGTTTAGTAACACGGAGTATTATCATCAATTAGAAACAATTCCAAATGCCTTGGCAGCATTTAATGTGAATGGTTCTTCATATAGTACTGTAAGTGAGAATGTAAATGTCGGGGTTCATAAATACTCAACAAAAGTAATGAAGATTGGTCAGAATGACAGAGACACGGGTATTACTTCTTTGAGGAAAGCACCAAGTACAGGAACTGATAGAAAAATCTTTGTTCCTGCATATTCTGTGGCAGCCATTCAAAACCATGATATGATTTTGAACTTCTACCCGGAGGTTAAAATGATGGCTCATGAGTATTCAGGTGACACCATTTCAGGTATGGATGATGTTAACGAGGTTGAGGTTCTGACAATGGGAGAAGAACAGAGGAAGGTTCAAAGTAGCAGTTTATACATTTACAGTATACGAAGTGCGGAGGGTTCTATAAGTGATATTACTGGAGTGTCCTATAGCGATGCGGCACTTACTGGTGATATGGTATTTGAGGGTGATAAGATGATTGTACCAGGTGGTACAGATTTCAGTGTTGTTGCTCAGCCAAACTTTACCGCTTACTTGTCGGGTTATTCCTTGGATGTTATCAATAAATCTGTTGATGCAGATGGCTTAAGGATTAGTGATGAAAAAACTATTCCGTATAGTGATATAATCGCTGATAGCTCCGACATCTACTCCAAATGGGGAAATTCTTGTACGGAGAAGCTGTTTAAGGAATATAAAAAATGGGTTGCAAAAATGGCTGATGTACGAAATTATCAGGCAGATTTGAAAATGACCATAAGTGGTAATGGTTATAGCGCAAAGGAATATGAAGCCTTTAATGTATCTATAGGATATATCACAGGTGGCTTAAGCTCTGAGGAGGAAGTATTTCCATTAGAAATCAAAAATGGGGTATTGCTGAAGTCGACTGAAAGCTATAAGGCATTGATAAAATCTATCGCATCTGACTATGCATGTGATTATGATAAAGCGGTTGAAGTGTTTGAGGCCAGTGGATTATATACTGCAATATTGGATGCAATTGAATCCTCTATAGCAGATGAAAACAAATCTCAAGCTGGACCTGATGAGCTGGGCAGTTCAGCACACTGGTATGATGAGCAGGTCAAAACTTTTGTAGTTAGGAGATATGAATCTACACCATTACATTTTCATGATATAGTTTCAAGTGATAAGTTGGATTATGGTGCAGTTGCAAATCCTAAAAAACAAGCTACTGCAAAGTTTTTCCTTACATTGTATTTTCAGGATGAGATTGAACCATTACTAGGTTATACAATCTATGAACCAACGAATGCAGCCAAGAAAGAGAGTGCAGTTGAAACAGGAAATGTTATCATCAATCAGTTATATATTGATGGAGCTGATTTCTTAATTAAGAATGCAGTGACGTCTGATTTCTAAAATGAAAAGTAGTGAGTTTCGACTCGCTACTTTTTTTGTGTTTTATAAAAAAGCCAGATCGATTCTCTAGGGTTAATATCAAATTATATTTGTCATGAAAAAAAATTACAAATTTTTTCGCCATGATACTATTAATTTTATTTTTGTTCAGTTAAGGGAGGAAACGGATATGAGTAACAATTATGAAATGTACATTCTTCAGTTGCTTAAGGGTTTAAATGATGAACAGCGTATTACAGCTATTACTGCATTTTTAGAAGGGAATGGTTTTGCTGTTGAGTATGAACGTGTAGGAAAGAAGTATATCAATAAATATTATACTCAGTCAGATTGTAAGTATATGCTTCTTGTGATTCTTAGTAAAGAGTACACTTCTAAGGTGGAAGGTTTCAGTATTCTGGATAAGAGTATGCTTACTATTTTGAGGCAGGGATACAGTGTTTGTCCAAATCGTAAGGGTAATACAAAGAGATATGTTATCAACGGTAATAATGAGCATATTAAGTTACATCAGTTTGTAATGCAGAAGAATGGAGTTTTCGGAAAACCTGAAGAAGAAGTAGACCATGTCAGCGGTTGTTATTACATCACTACTAGAGAATTATTGGAGTATGTACCTAGTGCGGAGAATATTGCACGTAAGCGTGGAGGTGCTCATTATTTCTATATGTATGATTTCAGAGATACATGGTATGCGTATATGTTAGCATCATTTGGTTTGATTTCCGCTGATACACTTTATGCTGTTCAGAATGTTAGTTATATTAACAGACTTAACGCTATGAATAAGGGGGCATAAATATGCTGTCGAGTTATTCTTTCAATGCAGAGCTTCCAGATAATGTTTGGAATGTATTTAAAAACTGCGAACAGATTCAGGGGGACTTCTACACACTGGAAGTCCTCAGGGGTGTTCAGGAGGGAAAGATTTCTGCAGATGAAAACACAAAATTTAACTTGCAGGCGTATGTAAATAGAGTTGAAAAGAATAAGTTCATGGAGAAATGCCGTGAAGGAAAAAAGAAGGTTAGTATTGTTGATGATACTGACGACCCATTTGAGCTAGAGGGTTTAACTGAGGATATTGTTTCAGGCTTCGTGGAGGAAGTGGATTTTGTTGAAGATATGGCAGAATCCGATGAGGTCAGATGGGCAGTGAATCAGATAAACACTAGAGCAAGAGAGTGGATGATTACATATAAACTGGATGTTCCATTTTGTATTCGTCAGGCTCTGAGGGGTATGCCAGAAAGCCGTGATTTATTGAAGAAAATTATTGCTGATAATGAAGTGGCGGCAGAGTGTATCCACGCAGTATTAGCATCGGGTATTGAGTTTAACAAATTGTTTCCAGAGAAAGGAGAGTGATTTCATGTTTTCAGGAAATCCGCATGCAAAAGATGTTTTTAATATGGACTACATAAGGAGGAGACCTGAGTCTGAGAGGGCATTGCTTTTGTGCTATGTATTGTGTAAAGCCGGAGTTGTTCGCTTTGATATGAATATTCCGTTGCACAGATATTTGTTAGGGGAGCTAACAGTATGGATAAATGACATAAATCAGGATTATATAGCAGAGAACCATCATTTATTCAATGAGCGTTTGATGTTAGCTTGCATTCTCAAGAATATAGCTGAGTTTATTATTCCAATACGCAAAAACAAGTAATTTGTATTGGAATATAAAAGGTAATATCTGTCACTTGTTGTAGCTGTTGTTTTTCAAAAAAGGAAAGGTTGTGATTTTTATCAGTAAGTGGGATGAAGCTGTAGTAAACGCTGAACGTTTATTCACACAAGCAAATGAAAAGATTTTGGAGGAGTTAGAAATGGCAGAAGAATTTGTTAATGAACAGAATGTTACAGAGGTTATTGAAAAAAATGAAGCTTCTTATGAGGAAGTGAAGGTTTCCAGTGAGGAAACAGATACAGATGATTATTCTGATGAATTTGAGGCAGAAGAGGATTTTTCTGATGATGAGGAGTTAAAAAAAGATGCTGCGTATATACTTGATGATTTAATTGATTCAATTGATGATACTTGGGATATTACAAATATAGTTGGGTGTATCAATGAGATTCGCACTAATATAAGAAGCATACAAGGACTATTACTTCATCATTTAGAGTTACAGAACAATGAGAAGATGGTGCAATTTGTCGATGCTTTTGGACGAGAACTAAGTAGTAGTATTAAGGGTATTAAGAATGCCATAGCAGTTTATGATACCACAAACACAGCTTTTAGTGCTATTAACAAGGGATGGGGGTGGAATTAATGGGAGAGAACATGAAGAATTTAGGTCAGACACTTGAGGTTGCTGAGGAATCTATTGATTTAGATGAACTGATTGATAAGGTAAACGCAGAAAAGAAGAAAACAGCTATTTATGCAGTAGCAGTATGGGTTGTATGTGTGATTTCTTTTGTTGTTAAGTTTGTTATTTGGTAAGGAGGGGTAATTTATGGATAGGGTAACAAAGAATGAATTAAATCGTTTGGAAGATTTACGCAGAGCAGCTGAAGAAGCTGGTTACAATGGTAATAATGCGGCAAATGCTTTGCTGATGAATGAAGAGAATCTTGATAAACTGGAAACACTTGACGGTTTATATGCGAGCTATAAGAGAGTTCGTGGAGTGTTCAGAACAGGTGTTGTAGTTTTGATTATCATCCTTTTGTACATGTTCTATGGTGTAATCGCTCCTTTATTTGCCAAGGAACCTGATGCAGAACCTACAGTGACTCCTGTTGTAAAGAAGTATGAAGAGTATACCTTTACATATACCATGCAGGAAATTCCACGTATTGAGCTTGATGATGTTTCTAAGACTACATTTAAGGAACTCCGTTTGCAGGCTCAGGAGGATGAAAACTTCGTAGAGCTGATTGATAGCAATGACGGGGTATTTGACCTCAGTGATGATACAAGAGATGAGCTTCTGTTATTCTCTTATTCAGATTTAGGAATGAAGGTTGCAAGCCAGTGTAGAGTATATGAGTATTCTATCGAAAATGGCTTGGCTGTTGTTCCAGAAAATGAGATTTTAAATCAGGATGAATTAGATATGTATACTGTTACATATTTGAGAGCATTCAATACTCTTGATGAATTGCAGGAAGGTATGACATATACTGAAGAAGGCAACAAGGTTTTCACTTATGATATTTATTGTACAGATGAAGATGGCAGAGAGTCCGGCAGAATCTATACAAGTTATGATGATATCAAAGCAGCAGTAACATATACAGCTTTTGATTTGAAGTTGTATGAAGATGTTGATTTTGAAGCTCTGGCAGCGGAGATCGATAAGGTATTAGAGACTCATGAACATACCTTAGAGACTTCTGATTCTGATGCATATATTTCAGTTTATTTGGAAATTGGAAAAGTTGTTTCTCAGTTTACAAATAAATTTACATTGAGTAATGATTTCATTGCAGGACTTGGTGTTGATTTTGAGTATATGTCTTACAAGGCAGGGGGTACCGATGATTTCCATGAAGTGACCATCTTGATTAAAGACCATGCAGTAACAATTCCATTATACATTGAGTATTATGATTTGTTCGATGAAGAGCCAGACCCAACTCCAACCGTTGAGCCAACTGAGACTCCAACTCCAGAACCGACAGTGGAGCCAACTGAGACTCCAACACCAGAACCGACAGTGGAGCCAACTGAGACTCCAACACCAACGGCTGAACCTATTAAGGAACCTACAAAGACGCCAACTGCAACACCAGTACCAACTGCTACAGCTACTCCAGTTCCTGAAAAAATTCGAAAAGAGTATACAATCACATATGAATTGCAGATTCCTGAAAAGATTGATTTGGCAAATGTTGATACAGTAACGATTAGTGAATTAAAGGATTTGGTTGGCACAACAGATGGTTATAAAAAATACCGTGGTATCGAAGATTATCAGTATGAGTTTTATGGTGTTAATGAAGATGCTGTTGTTTATAGTAGAGATAGTTTTGTTGAAATTTTGAATTCAACGAATAAGATTTTCAGTAAGGAAATCAAAGAAGGTTCATATCCAATGGCTAGCGAAAGATTTGAATATGATTATGATTTCGATGCAACAGGCCTGTCTCATAGGTATTATGATACAGATTATAAATTTGAAACTGGCGATAAATACTACTTTGATAATGTATCTCCAAAGAAGAATGTAAATTTTGTTGAAGATACCATTTCTTCTAACCTTACTTGCAAATTAGGTATCATGTTATATGACGAATCTGTTTCTGTCGATGATATTGTGGCTGTAATTGATAAGGTTCTAGCAGAAGAAAAGTATTATGTAGATAAACTAAGACCTGATGGTCGTGGTGATATAGCAAGAGTATGGTATGACAGAAACACTCGAATTGTTGAAGAGTTATTGAAAATTACTGAAAAGTTCACTACCTATGATAGTTCCTATCTTCTTGACGATGCACCAAATGGTACGTTATCTCATAGATATGCTGATGCTTATGGTTCAAATTATGAATGTAAATTAACATTCAATTTTGTGGATTATTTGTTTGAGGTTGATGCCTATGTAAATTACTATGATTACTTTGAATAGTAGGTAATTAGTGATGGAGGATGGCTATTGCAGTCATCCTCCTTTTTTGAAAGGTTGTGATATTATGTTAAATCCAGTAACAAGTCTTTTTCAAACGAAAAATCTATTGTATTCAGGAGCTGATAATTGGAGTTTACATCTTTTGAATAACGGGGTCATTGAATTGGAGGGTGTTAACTTCTTTGGCGAATATGGGGTATTGAAGCAGAGCATTAAAACATATAGTTTGGACACCAGAGGTATTACATTTGAGTTGGCTACGGGTTCCTTAGTCAGATTGGAATACAGGTTCATGAATAAAGAAGTGAAATATAAAACCTCTTGGGAGAGGGGCATCAAAGTGGCTCTTGAGTGTTGGCTATTAGGAAAGTTCTATGATGCTTTATCAATAGCAATCAATGATGGTGTAGATACTGATAAGTGGTTAAAACAATATGGTAATACACAAAGCAATGCTAAATTCTTAAATGGAGTATTGGAAGGTTATAAAACATATAAAGAGTATACAAGTTATATGATGAATAGGTAATGTATATAAGCTACTGGTTCTATGGAACTGGTAGCTTTTTTCTATGGAATTTGGGTTTGAAATTTTTTTGACAAAAATTAACAAAAAACGTATTGACAAATTTTGACAGAAGAGCTTAGATAGACACGCAAAAAACAACCAACCCCATCAGCGAATGGGAACAAAGAAAAAGGAGGTACTTGTATGTACAAATTGTTATTACCAGGTAATCAGATTATGACTTTTAAAGGAGTCGTCGCTTGCGTGGAAAAGCATGTTGAATTCGCAGGAAGAAAATGCAGGCTTACTAAGAGGGCAGGAAAGAAGGACAAAGCAAACTTGCTAGTGTTTGATGATACTGTTAATGCAGATCCATTCATGAACAGCTTGTCGAATCCTGTAGTGATTGGCAACTTAGCTCCGGAAAAGGTGTCTGAGATAACAGAAGCTCTGCTCAAGGATGGTTATTATGACTTCAGCAAGGTAGAGTTTCAGGATGTCGAAAAGTATATCAACCTTGTTGTCGATAATGGAGTTTCTCTGCCATATATGATAATTGATGATTTTATGTTCCATATGCCTATTGGAAGGGGTGAAATGGTAAATTGTAATGAGATTACTGATTACGTGACCATCAATAATTCATATAGTTATATTACACCATTTGGCGGTGATGACGACTGCGGAGCAGACAGCGATGTTTTTGATACTGAAGAAGATGACGAAGAGTGTGACGAAGAGTGTGACACTGACGATTTGTAGTAGTCATTAAGTTTTGGCAGAGCTGGGGTAATTCTCATGCTCTGCCAAATATGAAGGAGGAAAAATATGAATACAAGTGTTATTCCGCAGGGAGTCGGAACTTTAAAAAAGTGGTACGATAGTGAGGATAAGATTCTTCAATGTACTTTACCATTCCAACGGCATAGTGGAATGTGGAACAATATTACAAAGAGTCTGCTTATTTGGAGCATCTTAGCAAATGCTCCGTTACCTGCTCTGTTCTTTTTGAAAGACAAGGTGGGTGAGGACAGTAAGGGAAAGAATATTTTCCATTATCAGATTCTTGATGGTCAGCAGAGACTTACCAATATCTTTGATTTCATGAATGATGAATGGGAACTTCATAGTGCCACTCCTGAGGTGGAACTGGATGGTACAATCTATGATTTAGCCGGCATGAGGTTCTCTGACTTATCAGAAGAGTGTCAGGATGCAATTAGAGGCTTCAGATTCTCTATCCAGTGTGTGGAAAACTATACGATGGAAGAAGCAGAGCGTCTGTTCTATAACTTGAACTCTGGAGTAGCTCTTTCTGCTATTCAGAAAGCGAAGAGTAAACTGGGTAATGATATCATGATTGACTTTAACAAAATTCTCAGCGGCAGTTTCTTTACTCAGGCAGTTAACATCACTGAAAAGCAGGCAAAGAATGAGGACGACCTGCTCATGCTTATGCAGTCCTTACTTATCATTGATAATGCTGAAACTAACAGAGAGTTTAAAACAATTGCTACAGCTACTTGTCTTGCCTATGCAGATGAGTTCCGTGACAAATATACAAACGAAGTCAAGGAGGAACTGGAGGAGCTGTACACATATCTTGACGAAGCGTTCAGCACCAAGTGTAAGTTCTTGAGAAAGAATAATGTACCAATTGTAGTTGCCTGTGCAAGAGTAGCAATGGGAGAGAGAATTGAGCCAGCTCTGTTTAAGCGTTTCATTGACTTCTTCTCCAACGGTATCTATCCAACTTATGAGGAGGCGTCTGGCTCAGGTAATGTAAAAGCTCCGAAAGTAATTCAGCGTATCAGAGTAATGTTTCAGGCAATGTGCAATTACTTTGAGCTTGAACCAGAAAAGGTTCAGCGACCATTTAGTTCTAAGCTGCCTTTAGGTTTTGAGCTTGAAGAAAAATTTAATCCTCTTGGGGTAGCTCCAATTCTTACTGAAAATGATGAGCTTCAGGAAGAACCTACAAGTTCTGATGAACAGCCAGAGGATGCAGAGGAATTCTTCGGACCAATTGTTGAGAATGATGAGGCTTGGGCAGACGAAACAAATCCTGATTTTGACTTTATCGTTCCATCTTCTGAAGAAGCAACCGAAGATCCGGCAGAGACAGAAGGAGTCGTTGAAGATGGCACAGAAGATTAAAGCATACTTCATGCGTGTTGATAGGGAGTCTGGCACTCCCTATCAGGGCTATTTTGGAGAGATTGAGAATGAATTAAGACCTAAGCAGGCCTATGTGAATTTTGATGAACCAGGTGGTTTGATTCAGGTTCTTCGAATGGGCGATATTGATATCATCTGTGACGATGAAGGCAAGCTGAAGAATTTTCCATATAACCGTGTATGGATTGATGATTCAGGTAGAGTTCTTGATATCTTCTGTGGCAATATAATGTGCGTCAGACATAAAGGCGATGAGTTTATTTCCATCGAGGAAAGTGATAAAGAATTCATTGAAACTTATCTTCAGCCAATCGCACTTGTTCTTGAAAATGCAGTTATTCCTTTTGATGAGGCATCGTTACCTGAATGGAGTGATACAAATAATTGAGTGAATTGGTAGATTATTTGAAAGAGATTTGTTTTGTAGCATTGGATTTCAAAGATGATTGGATACCTATATATCCCAATGATATGCTGTGTAATGGACTTGAAGGTCATTATAAGTATGTGAATATTAAAAAGGGTGATATCTATTTATTCATCAAGTATACAATTGCTTTTCATTATCGTTGTGATAGTAAGGGGGTATCTCATCATGAAGAAGGGGTCAAATATTATGTGCTACATGAATTAAGAATCGATAATTTGTCTCAGCCTATAAAGATTCCTGAGGCTATAAATAATCATGAGATTTGTTCAGGTAATGACATAGTAAATGATTATGGTCGATTCAGGTATGTGTTTGAAGATTTGGATACAGCAAAGAGTGTAGTAAAGCATTCATTGCTTACTTGTATTTATCCATTCCTGCATGTTCTGAGTGATGATGAACTAGAAGAGTGGAGAGCGTTCTTAGACTGTTTTGAAAGGCAGGTGTTACTTAGAGATGAAAAGAGTTAATGCATATCTATTACGTGTTTCAAGAGAACTTCGTTTACCTTACAAGGGCTATATCGCAAAGTTCCCAAATACTTACTTGGCAAAATCTCTCTTTGTAGGTAGCGAGGGAAAGTCGGAGAAATTGGATTCTCTCATTTTATCAGATGAGCTTAATTTGGAATTGGTTTTTTCAGCTAGAAGTTATCTATTTGATTATACACCTAACAGAGCAGTTATTAAAAATGGTAAGGTCATTGATAGAATTACAGGCAATGCAGTTTGCTTCAAGTATGATGACTCAGGTAACCCAATTGATATCACAGCAGAAGATGTAGAGTTTATTGAATCTTGCTTAAAGCCTATTAAAACTTTCCTTTGTGAGTTTACAGAATCCGTCGACCCTGCCGAGTTGCCAATTTATTGTGTTCAAGAGACACTATCTGATTGCTTAACAGATTTTCTTCAATTTGTGTGTAACAGTGCAGAAAATTATGATGCCGCAGATGGTTGGGCAATGTCGGATTTAATTGAATTGGCGGATAAATATTGCTCTAAGCTGAAAGGAGAGAAGCACATGGAGAATAAAAATTTTTACGACAGTCTGTTTCCCACGGGGACAAAATTAAGACTTACTGCTCCTATTGAAGACCCTTATGGTCCTAAAGCAGTTGGCGATATTTTGACAGTTTCATACATAGATGATGCGCTTCAGATTCATGGTAAGTGGGAGTCTGGAGGCTCACTTGCTATCATCATTGGAAAAGATGATTTTGAAATTGTAAATGAATAATGATTATGTATTAACCTCCCAAGGTTCTGTTGAATTTTTGGGAGGTTTTCTTATGTCAGAAAATGGATATTTTGATTCGGTTCTTTGGATGAATCGGGGGTATGCTAACTGCGCTCTACGTGTCGAATTTAGCCCTTTCTCTGCTCAACCCCAAGTACTTTATCAACGGTTCTCCCGAACTCCCGAATTTGGGGCTTCTACGGCTTTCTGTTCCTGCGGTGGTTCGGGTTCTCTGCCCTAGCTCATCAAGCTCAACGCTCTACGTGCCTCATTTTCGGCTTTTTACCCGTGTACCCTTATAGCACTGCCACCTGCCCTGTACTTTTTCAAACACGGGCATTCTGTTGCGTTCTGTGGTGGATTCCTGTTTGGCTCAAACCCGCTATTTATAAGGGTTTGTGAGCAGATACGACCATCTTATATAGAATAACGACATCTATAATTAATATCATGGTTGAATTTAATATAAAATTTGAGATAAATCACAGTATATAGGATAAATAAAGTTGTTACAGATTATCAGTTATGAGAAGGTGGTTTTCAATGAATCATCGGGGGAGCTATCAGAGACGAGGGCTTGCCCCTCGTTCTCTGTTCCTTGTATGAAATAGCTTTAGTATTTGAAAGCTCTATCTTTTGATTTTTAAGGTTTTATAAGCAGTTCAGCCACCCCCACCATTTCTAGCAATTGTGTATGATACAATCTTATCATCTGTAGCAACTTTGGAATCATGAGCAACATTGCGAAAGACCTTGTGTCTTTCGAGTGCTAATCATCACTCGCCAGTCTTAGTCATCCTTTATATGATGAGTAGTGCCGGTGAGTTCTCTGAAACAATGGCATCTTCTGGCAATCTTTATCAGTATAAGTATTAACCCCGCAGTTCCGCCATGAAACAAAGCAATCATAGCAATATCGGCGCATACAAGGCAACTCAGGGCAAGTAAAAGAGCGTCAGGGAACTTTAGTAAATTTCGCATATACCAAGTAATCTTGGCATATCTCTCAAGTTGGGTTAACTGGCGAATTTGCGGAATAGTAGTCTATATAAGCATTTCGGAGAGCAGATAGAGCAGTTAAGCATCAAGAGCATCAGGAGCAGTTGCCCTCATTGAAATAAAGGGTATGCTAGTTAGTATTTTGAGTATTGAGCCACCATGAGCCTTGAGCACCTTTGAGCAAATAAGGTTCTGAGCCACCCATAGGTATTGAGCCAGTGCAGAGTTTTGGTGATATTAGGTGCTCAGAATAAAATAAGTATTTTTGGTGCTTGATGGGGTATTAATCAGGCTTTGCCCCTTATTTGATATAGCCTAGTAACTATGGAAGATACTTCATAGTTTTAGCAATAGAGGGCAGAGGGCGTTGCCCTCGCCCCTTTAAAAATCTGTGGTCCAACTGCCAGGCGGCTCCGCCCGCCCAGGCACCCACTTGAGAAAGGAAGATATCATGGAAGAGTTAATATCATTAGCAGCCGATAAGCGATTGTATTTTAATGAAGCTGTTTTTAAAGATAATGAGTCAGTGGAGAAAATGAAGAAGTATTTGAATGATTTTGAGCATGTATCAGAAGAGAGCCTGATAGCATTCCATAAGGTATTTGTGACTTGTGTGATAAGTGGTAATTGGTTCTATAAGTGTCCGGAAGGAATGTATAGAGAAGGATTTAAGTTTGTATTTTCGAATGATGGGGTACTTAAGTCAGCCAACGGCGAAAAGAGAGTTGACCAGTTTACAGCCACGATAAAAAATGGGAATTGATGATATTTATATTATCAGGCATCATATTTCCCTTATCCCTGTAGGGACTAAAAGAAAAGCCCCCAGATACATTTAGGAGTTAAAAAAGCGATATGGAATGGAAAGCAGTGAGGTCACGATAAATAAGAGGCCAGTATTCGAATAAATAACGATATAAAGTTCAAAACTCTAATGTAAAATTGGTATTTTGAAGTTCTCTTCAATTGAATGGAAATAGGGAGGGTTTAACGTCAAATGGGGTACCTGATACACCGTGAGGTGTTTTAGGCACCTCATATTTTTAGGCAAATAGATAGAAAGAGCAAACTAAATAAGAAAAGTCAGTTCCATTTAAAAACAGCAATATGAACCTAAACTGTAAAAAGTGAAAGGAGCAGTATGTATGGAGCAGTTTTACACGACAACGAAATTTGCGAAGAAGATAGGTGTTTCCAAGAACACAGTTGTTAATTGGGAGCATAAGGGATTACTTCTTCCGCATCATTGTTCGCCCACTGGCAGGCGGTACTATTCACAGGAGCAGGTAGATAACTATTTCAAACCACGTAAGGAGGATAAGAGTGTATGACAAAGGTACAGAATAAGAAATTAAGACGTTTAGTGCAGCAGAGGGGATTAAGTATCGAAAGGGGTACCACTGAGTTTGAATGCCTGAATAAGTTAAGTGATTTACAGGCCGAGGAAATGATTACTTTCCTTGAGAAGAATTGGGATGAGCTTAAGGGTATGGATTTCTGTGAGAGAGTTAAGGAATTACAGAAGGTAATGAAATTTGGTATTCCAGTAGATAAGTGGAGAGCTGAAAGGGGTATTGAGGCATGAGGAAATTATCAATGCGTTCTGCAATTTTAATGATGGGTTTTATTCCTTTAACAGTTCTGGCAGTTATTATTATGATTTATTCGAGCTTGAAATTTGAGTCTGTAATACATGATGAGGTGCGGATGAAGTTGGAAACTTCAGCCTTGGCTCTGAGGGAGTATGCATTAGAAACTGATTTTGAGTATGGGCATGATTATATTGACAGTATGAAGGATACAGGTATTGAGCTGACTCTGATTATAGAGAATAAGCGGTTCTATACAACTTTGCTCAATGCAGAAGGTCAGCGTAACGAAGGAACAACCATAGATAATGAGGTCTTTAATACAGTGAAGGCAGGGAATACATATTACTCTAAGGATATCGTTATTGGGGGTATAGATTATGCTGTAGTATATGAGCCTATCTTTGTGGATGGTGAGTATTTTGGTAGTTCATTTGCAGCGCAGTCAACGAAGAGTATTTATGATGAGGTCACAGCCTTGAAATTAGGTATACTGACTATCATAGTAGGTGTTTATGCTGTATTTACAGTGGTGCTGATTGTAGTTGCTAACATGATAGTAAAACGCATGGGGTATGCTTCAAAGGCTCTGGAAAAAGTATCAGAAGGTATTTTGGAGGAAACAGAAACACCAGATGCAATTATTAAAGAAACCTCTCAGATATTAAATGCAACAAATAAAGTGAGCAAGAGCTTGCGGAAGATTGTTTCAGAAATCGCATGCAGTGTGCAGGATTTAAGTAAAAGTAATGCAGACTTCAATCAGAAATTTGTTAGCATCAATGACAATGTAGGTAGTGTAAATACTGCAGTTGAGGAAATTGCTACTGGAGCTACATCTCAGGCAGGAGACATGGAGAATATGGTAAGCCAGTTATCGAATATGAGCATGGTGATTAAATCAAGCGGTGAGGCAGTATCAAATCTTGAAGCTTCTGTGCAGACAATGAATACTTTATCAGGAAATGTAGATAGCTTGGTAAAAACCTTAGTAGATATCAATAGCAAGAATAAAAGCGGTGCAGGGGTATTAATTAAGTCTGCCGAAGCAACAAGTCAGTCTGCTGAGAAGATTAAGAAGGCAGTGGAAATCATTCAGGATATTACCTCTCAGACAAACTTGTTATCATTGAATGCAAGTATAGAAGCTGCCAGAGCCGGGGAACAGGGTAAAGGATTTGCTGTAGTAGCCGGTGAGATCCGGAAGTTGGCTGATGATAGTGCTAAGAATGCATCTATAATTGAAGATATCATAAAAGAGTTGGTTGTAAACTCAAACAATTCTTTGGATATCACAAGAAAAGTTCTCAGTGATACAGAACAGGAGCATGTGGCATTGGGTGATGTGAAAGTTGCCTTTGATGGTTTGAAAAAGAATGTTTGTGAGGTATCATCGGCAAGTAGTGATATTGCGGAGCAGATGGTAACTCTGGAAGAAAGCAGAGAAATTGTGGTATCATCTGTTGAAAACTTATCAGCAGTTTCAGAAGAGAATGCCGCATCAACAGAAGAAACCAGTGCAGCCATGCAGGAATTGGGAGCAATCGTAGAGGGTTGCTTGTCTGAAGTGGCTGAGCTTGGGGAACTGAGCGGTAATTTAGGGGAGCTAATCAGAGTATTTAAAATGTAGCTGTTGTGGGGTACATACAGAGAGCCGAGTGGAGTTTACTCGGCTCTTTTCTTATGATTCTAACAATTCTTGTAATTTCTCAAAGAAACTTGTATTTTGGGTAAGGTTATTATCAATAATGAACTTTAGGTAATATGCCAGTTCTTTAGGGTCAGCTTCTAAGTTATCAGGATGGTCGAGCATATCAGCGATACTTTGGGAGTCATACTCAGATTCCGGTAGTTCTGCTTCGATAGCGCATCTAAGGGTGTAGGTCATTTCCTGCACAATGATATTAACCAGTTCTTCAACTGTTTCAAACTTGGCAAAGTAATCATAATATTTGTATTCATCAGATTGACGATAAACAAACCAGTCATTATTGGTAAGAGAACGTGCTATATCGATGTGGTTTGCTTTAAGAATGTCAGCCTGCGAGAGAATAAATTTTTCTATTTTATCTGTTTGTGTCATCGCATCATACCTCCATGCATGTATTATACATAAATTCCTTTGTGCTGTAAATAGGGTGTCAGAGTTCTGACACGAAATGTTCTGGTTGATTTATTCGAACAAGTGTACTATAATACTGTTTACAAAACCAGAACAAATGTTTGGTAAAAGGTGGGTGATATGTGTTGGATAGAGTAATACTTCATAGCGATTGTAATTGTTTTTATGCTTCAGTAGAGTTATTGCATCATCCAGAGCTGAGGGGTAAACCTTTGGCTGTTGGCGGCGATGCAGAAGCAAGACATGGTATTATCTTGACAGCAGACTATGTTGCAAAGCGATTTGGGGTAAAGACAGGCATGACCTTATGGGAGGCAAAGCAGTTATGTCCTGAGTTGAATATAGTATCGCCACGTATGGATTTGTATTTGAGATTTTCTAAGATGGCAAACGAAATCTATCACGAATATACAGATTTGGTGGAGCCTTTTGGAATTGATGAAAGTTGGTTGGATGTAACACAGAGTACCATGATAAAAGGGTCAGGCTTGGAAATTGCCCAGGAGATCAGTAATCGCATCAAAGAAGAGCTTGGTATCACTGTCAGTATAGGTGTTTCTTTTAACAAGATATTTGCAAAACTAGGTTCTGATTATAAAAAGCCTGATGCAATCACTACCATGTATAGAAATGAATTTAAGAATAAAGCATGGAAATTGCCGGCAGGAGATTTGTTATATGTCGGCAGCAGTACCAAGAAAAAATTAAAGGCATTGGGTATTAGAACCATAGGAGATATTGCGAGGAGCGACTTAGAAATACTGGAGAGTCATCTTGGGAAGATGGGTGATGTCATTTGGTCATTTGCTAATGGATATGACGATTCTCCGGTTAAGGAAGAATATACGCATGCACCTATCAAATCAATTGGTAATAGTACCACTACACCAAGGGATTTAGTAAATAATGAGGATGTCAAAATCATCATTTATGTACTGGCTGAAAGCGTGGCAGCAAGGCTCAGGGAAAATGGATTCAGGTGCAAAACGGTGGAGATTAGTGTCAGGGATAATGGCTTGGAGTCATTCTCAAGACAAGCAAAACTAACAGCACCGAGTGATATCACAAATGAAATAGCTGTCTTGGGCTATCAGTTGTTCTTGAAAAACTACAAGTGGTCAGCACCCATTCGAAGTATTGGTATCAGGGGTTCTGACTTGGTGACGGGGTATTTCATGGAGCAAATAGACTTGTTCCAGAGCATTGAAAAGCGTGAGAAGATGCACAAGGCAGATGTTGCCATTGATAAAATCAGAGGGCGATTTGGTTATCAAAGTGTCCAGAGAGGGTTGATGTATCAGGATAGGATTCTTTCAGCATTGAATGCTAAAGAGGATAACGTGGTTCATCCTCATGGATATTTCTAATTGGAGGATAATATGAGTAAGGTTTATGTTTGCGTAACTGCAGATTTTACGAAAGAAGGCCAGTTACTTCCTAAGAGCATACAGTGGGAGGATGGACGAGTGTTTGAAATTCAGAAGGTATTAGATATTCGTAGAGCAGCCAGTTTGAAAGCTGGAGGAGTAGGCATGAGGTACACATGTCAAATAAATGGTCAGCAGAAGTATCTATTCTATGAAGATAATAATCTGTGGTTTGTTGAGGGCAAATGAGGGGTATTGAATTTTTACAGATTAAAACCTGAGGAGTTTATGTGAATTAACTCCTCAGGTTTTTACTTTACTATTTTATATAGTTTCCTAAATCAGATAACGGAACTTTACAAATATAGGATTCTGGTGTTACATCGTCTACAGGAAATAGAATCAGGTAACAATTTTTAAGATTATCAGCGGACTGATAAAAATCAGTTGGTAAATAAAACGTTGTGGTTTCAAAGTAACAATGCGGTAACATGAGCTTATCTAGGTTAGTTGTATGTTCAGCATTACCTGACTCACCATATATGAATTCATAATCACAACGTATATATGGGTAAGCATCACAGATAACGAAACCTACTGTTGTAGTAATTGGGCGTCCATCAAACATATCAGCAGTACCACCACTACCGCCTGATACTATTTCTTGATTTGAGTCATTCTCATCAGGTTCGACAGGAAGTTCGTAGGAGTAATAAAAACTAAAATCTTCACCAATGTCTGAATTTAATTTATAGGTTTTGGAAGCTTCATCAAGATAAAATTCATTGGATTTTATACATAGTTCTGAAACTGATTTTTCTGGTAAGTCTATAAGGGTTTTCCAGTCAGCACTATATTTTTCTAGAGGTTCCATAACTACAACATTAAAATTCCATAGCTCGGCAAGTAAAAAATAGCTGAAGGAACTCGGACTATTAATATAAAGTGTACAACCACTAGGAACTGTAAATGACGCGTATGTAATGTCGATTAAATCGCCAAGTATTTTTATGGTGGTAAGGTTACCCATAAAGCAATTTTCAAAAGCTAAACCTGCGACACTGGATACATTCTCAGGAATAGTAATGCTTGTAAGACTTAGGCAATTTTCAAATGCAAGATATGCTATTTTTGTAACTGGATATCCATTTACCTCATTTAGCAGTATTACTTCGGTAGGTTCTCCGATATATCCTGCAACCCAGGCTTCTTTAAATATATCAGAATAATTATAGATAATTTCGTCTATGGTAACAGAAGAATGTAGGACAGTATAAGTATTATCATTTTCATAAACTTTACTATCATAACATGCAGAATATTCCTCTGTGGCTCCAGTAATCCATGCTTTTCCAAGTCCATCAGAATATTCGAAAATGAGTCCATTCTGTATAAAAGACGGATGTACTACAGTATATCCATTTACTTCATCTGGAATGTCCTGAGGATTAAACTCACCAGTTGCACCAGCAACCCAAGCTTCTTTAGTAATGTCAGAATAGTTATAAATGAGTCCATCAACGGTGATAGACGGATATGTAATAGTATAATAACTCCAGTTTATTTTTACTTTACTTGGAGGAAAACTATCATATTCCTCTGTAACTCCAATTATCCAAGCTTCTCCAAGTTCCTCAGAGTATTCATAGATAATTCCATCTACGGTAGCGGAAGGATATGGAACAGGTGTTGGTGTTGCCGTCGGCTCTGGTGTAGGAGACGGTGTTGGCGTATTAGTAGGTGTTGGAGTGCTGGTTGCAGTTGGCTCTGGAGTAGGAGTACTTGTTGCTGTCGGAGCAGGAGAACTGGTTGCTGTTACAACTGGGGTACTTGTTGCTTCATTTGTTGGCGTTGAATTGCTATCTGTTTTTGAAGGTTTAGTTTGACAAGCTACAAAACAGGTAAGCATGACACAAATAGATAATAACATTATCAGTAATTTTGGATTTTTCATTTTGTTATGTCCTTTCTTTTTAGTATATGTTTTCTTTATGTAAAGACTCCCTGACCGAAGCTAGAATAGCCTTAACATTAATCCATTTGAGGAACTATTGCGTATAGTCCCAGTCAGTCCTGATTTCCCAAAAATGAATGTCGGCACCTTCTGTCCACATTCTATTAATGTTACCATAGAAGTCGTCAACTACAGTAAAGGAATTATCATAGTACCAATCCTCATTGGCAAGCCATGTCTCCATATCACAACTGGTTATAAACCATGCGTATTCACCGGTATCAATGGCTTCGTCGAAACGAATCTGGAAGTCACAATGATAAGTTGTTATAAATGATAAACCACCCATAGAAGACTTATAACGCTCATTTTCTAGTAGATAAGCGTTGTTTTTTATTACAGAAGTTACCATTCCTTCATCACCATTTGTGAACTTAAAATATCCAATAGTTTCCCTACCATCATTTTTCCTATAAATAAGGTCATTACAGTTTGTGGAGAAAACGAACTCGCCAGTAGTTTTATTGATTATACCAATAACAATATTTGGAGCTATACCCCATTTTTCATAACCTGGACTAGATGCATAGTATTCTAATATGCTGTATTCCTGATAACCAGTGTAAGTTAAATCATGAGGTATAAAATATCTCGTACTAGTTGTTAAACTAGTACTTGTATCACCGTTAGCCTTGTTACCATTCCAATATGTCCAAGAATAATCGTCAAGTTCAGGTATATTTGCATATATATCATAGACATTTTCTTTCGCAATACCAGTATTGATTAACTTTTCCGTGATTTCATCCCATGCCTCGCTACCTTTGAAATCGCTTTTCCGAGGACGAACTGGATATGGTATTGATGTAACAGGTACATCCAGATAATCAATGAGTCCCACTACATTACCAGTGGTTGTTGTAACTATATTAGTATCAGAATCATAACACTCAAAAGTTCTCCCACATTTTTTGCAATAATAATGTTCTCCCAATGTTCTATAGTCACCATCTATAGTTCCATTATATTCATCTATGTTATAATCGCTATAACAATCTGCATGTTCCGTATAATCACTTAATATTGTTCCATGAGGACATACAGGTGCTGTATAGAGGTTATTATCTTCGCTAATACGTACTGGTTCTAAAGTCGAAAGTAACTTTTCTTCGAATTCAAACCATGTCTTGCTGCGTATATACCAATAACAAGATTCTCCTCTGCATTCAAAGCACATGCCACAAATAGGACATACCCAATGTTCCCCTATGCTTTTATTTAATTTCCAGTGTACAGTATTGACCTCCGTCCAATGGCAAGGAAAATAACAATCTTTGCTATGTTCCGACATATCATATATTGTAACTCCATGTACACATACATTTGAACCTTGTGAATCCGTAGTATCAGGTTTCTCCGATGGTTTTCGCTTTACCTTATAGCAATAAAAATCCTTTTGACAGCCTAAGCAACAAATATGATAATAATCTGTATCCCCACACCTAACATATGCAATATCTTTGTCATTACATTTTTTATGGTCTGCATAATCATGTATTTCATCTCCATGAATGCAAACTGCCTGCGCTCCAGTTTCTGAAGTTGCTATACGCCACTCAAAATAATGAGTATCACCAGTTACTGATGTAATATTAATACCATCATAACACTCAAGTACCATGCCGCATGTCTCACAAGAGTAATGCATAAACGTATTACCATCGTAAAATGAAAAACCATAAATATCGTCACAGCATGTATGGTCTGCAAGTATATGTAATTCATTCCCATGAGGACAAGTACTTGCTTTTAAAACATGCTGTGTAGGCTCTGGACTTGGAGTCGGTGTTGGAGTACTCGTAGCTGTTGGTGTTGGACTCGGTGTCGACGTTGCCGTAGGTTCTGGACTTGGGCTAGGAGTTGGTGTCGGCGTGTTAGTCGGAGTTGGAGTACTTGTAGTAGTCGGCTCTGAACTAGGAGTCGGTGTTGATGTAGCAGTCGGCTCTGGAGTTTCTGTTGGTACATCGGTAGCTGTTGGTGCATTAGTAGGAGCAGGGGTACTGGTAGCTTCCGCTTTCGATGTAGGAGGTATCATTCCATCCGTAGTTGCTGGTTCTGATTGACAAGCTGTAAAGGTTGCAATTGCAAAACAAGCAAATGTCATCAAGAGTACTTTTTTGAATTTCATTGTGCTTTTTTCCTTTCGTAGTATAATCTTTTGCATCATATTGCATTTGAGTCCATTTTGGAATCATTTCTTGTATTATATCATGTTTAGGTCTATTTTGGAATCACTTTTTTCTGAGATTGGGTACACTTCTTATAGAGGTGTTAATCATGGAAAGAGTAAATCAAAGAACAAATCATTTATTGGGTGAGAATATCAAACGGCTTCGTATAGAACAGGGTTTGCGGAATCGTGATATTGTAGCAAAATTACAAATCGAGGGTGTAGAAATCAGCGCATCTACTTATAGTAAGGTAGAGATGGGATTAAATAATCCATCCGTGGATATGCTGATTGCACTTACAAAAATATTTAAATGTGATTATAATGAATTTTTCAAAATGTAAATAAAGTAGGCTTCTTGATTGCGAGAAGCCTATTTTTTCTACCATCTTTTCATTTCATAGTGTAAAAAATTATCCTTTAAATCTCCAGACTATAATAAATGTCCATATCAATTCCCCAGTCAAAATCTCAAAATATATTTAATATAAAACAATGTTGAAAGGAGTTGCATTATGGAGTGTGATGAAAGATTTATAAAAACTGGTGAGGCGGCTAAGTATTTGATGATAAGTAAGCAAACACTTAGGAATTGGCAGGCTAGAGGACTATTAGTTCCAAAGAAACAACTTATAAGTGGTCATCGTTTATATACGATATCACAGCTCGAAGAGTTTAAGAAGCAGTATCATACGTTTCTGGAGAATGAGCAGTGTGTGAATGAGACATAGTTGTTTTTGTTGAAAGAAAGAGGGTTTCCTTTTGGGGTAATTAACGACCTTGTATGGGTGTTGAGATAGAGTTATACTCCCTTAAAGAGAGGGGGTGGAACCATGATATCAACATATGAGGAACCAAAGAGTTTTGAATCTATAGTGAGAAAAAATAGTCCAACTGTAATGTCAATTGTAAAAAATATGGCGGATGAAATCTTTACCAAGCCGACGATGGTAGATTCTATTTGTAATGATGCTCATCATCAAATTGTGTCAGTGATACGTGGATTACAGAGAGAGACAGTCTTAGGAGTAGTTAATAGTATATACTCTGGAGATAATAAAGCGTTTACAGCAGATTTATCAAAGCTCTTGCTTGTGGATGATATGATAGATAACCCGACACCTGAACAACGGGTTCTGTTTACTGCCATGATACATAAAGTGGTATATGAGATACTACAAGGTGATTATTCAAAGATAGATAGTATTTTTGATGGTATGAAATAATTATAAGGTATTTGTAAAGTGATAAAGTTCCCTACGGATTTCGCATCTGTAGGGAACTTTTATTATGTAGTAGTTTGAGTTACTGCAAGTATTGGGTTGATTTGGGTTTTCAAAGTATAGGATTTAGTGCATAGAAAATTGTCAGTTTGCCGGTATGAGTGTTTTACAAAATCTAAAGTATTAGGGGGTACCTCAGAAGGAAAGCAGTTGTTCTTTATTATGATATTTTCTGTGATAGTGCATTCAACTATTCTATTTATTCATTCTGTAAGGTCATTCCATATATGCTGAGCGTTTGTGTACGACTTTGTGAGCAACTGTAATTGTAAAGCAAAGCAAATGTGTTTGTTTTTGTAAGCAAATGTGTACGAATAGAGGAGCATATATGCATGTATCTGTGAGCAAGCGTATCTGTAAAGAGGAGCATATGTGTACTATTTCGTGAGCAAACGTATCTATAAAAAAGAGCAATTGCTACTGGTTGTGTGTTCAATTGTGCATGGCTTGGGGAGCAACTGTTACTGGGTGTGTGTTCAACTGTGCACGACTTGGGGAGCAACTGTGCACGAAAAATATTTTTCCTGAGATATATGCTGAGATGAAGCACTTAAATTATACAAATTGTGAAAGGGGAGTGTTGTTTATGGGAACACAGTATAAGAGTTTAAGAGAGTTTGCTAAGTTGGCAAAAATGTCTCCGCAGAGAGTAAAGGAATTAATTGAATCAGGAAAAATAACTGCCGAAGAAGGTAGGATTCCTGTTAGTCAGCTTAGGTATATTCTGCGTGAGCGTTTTCTGAATCAGATAGCAAATGGAAAGGGTGGAGTACTGTATGTGAACCTCACAAAAACTGATGAGGAGTTAACCGGTGTAGTTGATGAAATTGAGGGTCAGGGTGTCACAGTGATCCGCAATATTGATGCATTAATTGCTGATATTGGTGCGAATACTGCAGAACAGGCTATTGGCATGACTTCAGAGCATATGATAATCAATCGATACAAAAAATTGGTATTAAAGGAATTCGTAAAACGATTGAAGTCAGCAGTGCAGCGTAATCTTGTAAAGTATTGTGAGGATGAGAATATCTCGCTGATATCCCTGGGAAGTTTATATGAGCTGATGCTTTACAACAATATTTATTCCTATGAGATAGAAGATATGGAGTATGCGAAAAATTTATGTGCCAGTCCTCTTGCGGATATGGAGCAGTCATTCGATGTGATTATCAGCAATTTAAATCTCTATGATGGTGTTGCAGGTACTCCGCTTTTTGAACGAGACGATGTCACACCAGAGTTTGTAAAAGCTGTAGAGTCTTTACAGGATGATGCGAGTGCAGTTACGAACGGTGTTTTATATGACATTTTTTCCAAGAGCTTCTGTTCTGGCGAAAACAAGCATGGTAAAGGAAAAGACTCTCAGAAGATACTTGAGAATATTGCGAGTGGTCTTTCAAATCTTGCCAGAGCAACAATGATTTCCAATCTTACATCAAAGGGATATTGTAGCATTCTAAATATGTTAGGGAATATAACTGACACTGAAATCTACAAGGTATCTGCTGATTTAGCAGGAGGATTTTATTCAGAAGTAAAGTTCCTTTGCAGTAAGGAAGAAGCGCAGAGTAACCTATCTGATGCAATGGCTTTAATGTTTAATTCGTTGGCAGTAGCGCACAAGTTCCGCATCTCATATAGCGAATAATAGGTTGGAAGATGGAAAGGTTATCATCGCTTTGAAATCAAATATTTTCCTCGTTTTCTTGTAATAGTATTCCATTTATATCAGCAGTCATGAGCTTGTTCTAAGGTACTAATCGACTGCTGATTTAACTGGAGTATTGATTAACATGGTTTCGAAGAAGGATTGATTTGATATGAAATAAGCGATAGCTTTTCTTGGATTTATAAAACAAAAGCTCCGTTTTGGTATGGTTTTTTGTGAAAAAACTCTGTAAAACTGGGCTTTTCCGTAAAAAAGAAAAATGGAAAAATTGATTAAAAGCAAGTGAAAGGGGGTATTGAATTGGACACTTCAGTTTTTAAGGCAGTTAAAGATTTGGAATCCATGAGCTTGGATAAGTTACCTGCCAAGATATTGAAAAGGTTGACTGATTTTATTGTGTCAGGTGATTTTAGAAAAAATGAGTTTGATAAGTTCATCTGTAAAAACTTCCGGTTGAGTAGCTCTGAGGTTGTTCGCAGATGGAATTGTAAGCATCCTGATAAATGCAGAACAGAAAACTCAGTTAGAGGTACCAAGAGTATTATTAACAGCTATCTGATTTCTCTTTTGGGAATCGATGTTACTAAGTTGAATGAAATCTTTGTTTTGAATGATGAAGAAGCCCTAAAGGATTTAGGTAAAAAATTGTATGCTTTGAGTTTAGGAGACTTCAATCCATACAAAAGATTTTCATTTAATATCTTCGAGGCCATTGGAGAAGGTTCCGACATAAAAGAGTTTTCAGTAGCAGATTGTGAAGCTGAATTGGAATTCCTTAAGGCAATTGATTATATATCCATCTATGGTCAGCTTCAGGCTCTTGACTTAGAAAAAGTGAAGTTTTTGTTAAGTGTACTGCAGCAGCCGTTGATAAAGAAAGAGAAGGTAGAAAAGAAAACTGTACCAGAACTGAATACTGCCAAGGTAGAGATATGTGCAAATCTAGGCAGGGTCAGGGGTACTGAGCTTAGTTCGGAGAACTTCAAAATCTCTGGAAGTGTAAATTGACGCTGTTCTTTTGGCAAGGAACTTCGGGTGCTTTCTGTAAAGTGAAAAAGTATGAAGGGTTGCTCGTTTTTGGCAACCCTTTTTCTTCTATATAATAGGAAGTAACTTGCCAATTGTAGCATAACCACCAAATCCACTGCAAACTTTTTGGCACTTTTAGCCACTGGTAATTTCAGCAAATGAGAGTTATAACAGACACCACCAAAAGGTCGATTAACCGTGGGAAAAGGGCGGTACTTCCATATCGCTTCATTTAGGTGCGTTTGGGTTCAGCCTGAGGATACCTTGGTTTTGTTTATAATAGTTCAAACTGGGGCATTCTGTGCGCTCGGATTTTGAGTCGTAAAATATACATATTACGACGTATCCTTTATATTCGGGATTTCCATGAGGTACGTTTTATCTAGCCTGTATATTCCGACATTTTTCCTAAGAGTTTAACGACCTTTCAATTTCTGGTATGAAAGGTGGTGAGTGAAAAATGAATAAACGATGTTTGGCTTTAACCAATGAGCAATACATAGAAGCAATTAATCTTTTGAGAGATGGCTTCGAACTGGATGGTGTGCACATTCGTGCTAATGATAGAATTGCTACCATATTGGTGCTTGAGGCTACTCTTGGTTTGAGACTTGGTGATGTATTGAGTCTGAAGTTAAATAGCTTTATTAAAGATGGTAACCGGTGGAGATTGGATATTGAGGAAGATAAGACTGAAAAGAAGAGAAGATTTACTGTACCTCTTGAGGTATATAGCTTTATCCAGTCGTATGCATTATCACGGGGTATTGGTTCTGAAGCGAAGCTCTTTGACATCTCTGATAGGCAGGTTCAGCGGATGCTTACAAAAGTATTTGAGAAGATGGAACTGCCAGTGAAACGATACGGCTCTCATAGTTTCAGAAAGCTCTTTGCAACCAGAGTGTATATGGAAAATGATTATAATATTAAATTGGTGCAGACATTGCTTCAGCATGCCAGTCCTGTTACTACACAATGCTATATTGGTATCTCTGAGCAGATGGTAGAAAATGCATTAGCGAAAACAGTAAATCATTTGATATAGAAAGGCAGGTTTGCAAGTGAAAGCATACGTTGAAGCATTGGGTTTTAAGTTTGAGTGCGATGTTGAAATAGAAGAAATAGAAGAAATAGGTACATGTCCATATGCATATTATCGAATGCGTGGAAGGAAGATAACTCCTTTACAAGCATTTGAAATACTATCTGATATTGATAGAGTTTGTTATTGTCTCTTTTTAGTCAATTCATTTGTCTTTTCAAGAAAACAAGACATTGTGAGGCCAGATGGTTATGTGGGATATAATCATTTTTTGTTTGAGAGACGTTTTCGCATTGATGAAATAGTACACGATTTGGCTATATTGAAAAAAGTGTATCCTTATCTGGACTTAGTGATAGCATTTACTGATGACAGCTACAAAAATTTCATGCAAAAGGTACATGATGCAGAATTTCCGTTACAGGAGTTTTGTATAAAAGATTTTGAAGAAAGAATAATCTGCGGTATTCATGTGCATGATGATGTGATTCATGTGTTAGATGCGGAAAATGCCAGAGTTAAGTATCGTGAGTATAATATGAAGTATGGATGTCCGAATGAATATGTTTTTAGTATGGAATATTATGATTCAGGACGAAAGTTCTGTCATGATTCATATTACAAACAATTAGTTGCAAATAATGATGATGAAGGTTCAGAGGATGAATCTGAAAAAACAGAGTTGATTACTTATACATGTCCTTTGATAACTGATAATTTATATGACTTGAGTTTGGAAATGAGCTTTATACAAAAGATGGTAGTTTTTTATAAACATTTGAAGGAACCTGAGAGATTCAAGGCTTGGATTATTTCTCAGTATTTGTATGATGCTCAGGAACAAGGATATAGCATAGATACAGCATGGAATATGATGGTAAATAGTAAAGTTGGTGCAAGCTATCTAAGGGGTACTTCGAGCGACCTTTCTTTTTCTGAAGTAGATTCAGAAGTGGGTCATCTTTATGAAAAAGAAGATATCCATATGCTAAGAGGGGTCACTGATATGATTGAGGATATACAGAAATTGCTTGATATCCTTGACAAGTATGAGATCGATTACGGCGATGCATTTAAGCATGTATGTTATGAGGATTTTTGCCATGCTTTAACATTTGAGGATTCCATATCTGAGACAGAGCTATATGAGTTGCTTGTCGGAAAGATAAGTATTGAAAAGTTGATACCTTATAACTAATAAGAAGGGAGTTGAATGTATGAAATTATATTGGTGGTCATTTGAAAAAAGGTTTGACAGTTGGCATTTACAGGGGGTTGTTGAAGGGCATAATAAATATGCTGATGGCACAATAGTTATAACCACTCCGATTAAGAGCATTGTGTGCAGTGATAATAAGGAGCTTGCGGTTATCACGGAGTCAGGTTCTCATTATACTTTGCCTTGCGAGGAGATGAGAAATGTTGTAAGTCTAAAGCAATTCTGCGAAGAGTCTAAGATGCAGATGCTTTGGGATGTTATTACTGATGCTCTCAGTAAGGATGAAAAGAGTGTAAAGAAAATGCTCTGTGAAAGAAATAGTTTATATATCAGGACAGTTAGTGCAACGGCTTGTCGAGCTTGTTTCAAGGGTAAGAATGGAAGGTATTCGTGGGTAATATTTTTCCCGGAGAGTAAGCCTGAGAGAAAGGTACATATTGCAATTGATAAAGTATTTGACCTTGATATTATGCTTGGTCATAAAACATGGGGTATTGAGAATATCTCAGGTGTATCCTCAGTGATTATTGATAACCGTGGAGAAGCTTTTACAATTTGCCGTGACGTTGAGTTACCATTAGAAGTTCCTAAAAATGCTATTCAAACTATGACAATTTGTGAGTGATGGGGAGAAAAGCTATGAGTGATGTTGCATTTTTGATAGAGAACTTCTGTGATACTACGAGTGATTGCAGATTCAGAAGCAGTTATTCAGGCAGGTTTATGTATGGAAAAACTTGTGTGGGTATTGATATTGATAGCCTGCGGTTATCTATGTTGGTAGAGCTAACGGAGTATTTGATGCTAAATGGTATTCCTGATGTGGCGGAAACCTTAGGCAGGGTTTGCTATGACAACATGGGTAAAAACTATATCATCTATTTCCCTGATATTCATTAACCGCTAAAGGGCTTTAGGGAGACTCCTAAGGCTCTTTCAAATTTGGGAGATAAATATGTTGTAATGTAGGTTTTATCAAAATTGATTAATAATATAGAAGAAATACGACCTTTTTATGAGGCATCTTAAGCAGCATGTTTTGAATTGAAATATTCTGCTTGAGGTGCCTTTTTTCTATGCGATTTCCGGTATCGGTGGCGATTTGACAACTTTCTGAGTGAGAGCTAACATGCCAACACGCAAAGCATCATCTCTATATTGCCTGTGCCGTGTGCTAAGGGTTTCATTACAAATTAATATTATTCCTGAGCTTCTGTATAGCCAGTATCAAAATTATGGAGGTATTGTGTATGCAGGGTGATGAGTTGAGTTTAATAAAGAGCGATGTAAAAGTGCGAGCTTTTATTGAACTGTTATTCAGGAGTAATCAAATTGATTATGAGGTGTATGCTTGGTGTTTGAAAAAAATTAAGGAGGGAAAAAAGGATGTCATTATTGACAAGTAAGTACTCAGATGAGCAAATTCAAATGATGCCCTTGACAGAGTTCTTTTCATTAGCTGAGTTTGATGATATTTTTTATTCAAAGCGAATGTTAAGAGTGGGGTACTACGCAAGAGAGTCTACGACTCATGATGAACAGCTCCGAGCATTGGATGCACAGAAGGAGAGATTATCAAACAATATTTTAAATAATCCTATGTTTACTATTGAGAATAAGCATAGGTTTGTTGATGAAGGTATTTCGGGGCGTACCACTGTAAAAAGAGTAGCGTTACAATCAGCAATCGAGGCAGCAAGCCGACATGAATATGATGTGTTAATTGTGCAGGATGTCTATCGGTTGGGACGAAACTTACGAGAGCTTTTAAATAATATTGACATATTTAAAAACTATAAAGTAGGTATACTTATTCTTACTGGTAGGTACTGGACATACAATTTATCTGAGACAGATATTGTGCGTTTGGCTGTTGATGGAGGTATGGCTCAGGGAGAATCTATGCGTACCTCGAAGCGAGTGAATAATGGTATAGAAACATATAGAGAGCGTGGTCAGCTTATTGTTTCTGAATTATTTGGTTATGATTACGTAAGAAATTTTGACCCACGTAAAAACACATTTAGAATTAATCCAGTTGATGGTTTGACTGTCAGAAAGATATTTGAGCTTTATACACATCCTGATTTGAGTCAGCGTATGGGTTCAGCAAAAATAGCACGATATCTGAATGTAAACGGATATAAGGGTCCAAGTGGTAAGCTCGATTGGTCAGCTTCCAAGGTTAATAGAGTCCTTAAGAATGAAAAATATATGGGCTATATTTTATATGGAAAGTGGAAGGTCGTTGATAATGTAACTGGTAGGAAAATTGCTACGCATATTGAGCCAATTCGTGATAGTTATGATGAAAATGGCAATTTAATCAAGGGTAATCTTGTTAAGGGTAACTGGGAACCATTGATTAATGAAGAAACATGGTGGTTAGCTCATGAAATTCGTACATCAAGTAGTGGTAAATATATTAATTCAAAGAAGGGTGCTTTGAGAGCAGGATTGCGTTCATCAAGTGATATTATTGCACAGAAGTCGTATTGTGCTTGTGGATATACGCGTTCTCCACAATATGTACATACAGCAAAATACGATGAAAATGGGGTATTGGTGACACCTCCTCAGTTTCGATATACTTGTAGGTGTCAGATTAATGCTGACAGTTGTGGACATCGTGGATTTGTTAATGGAAAACCATTTTCTCCTTGCAAGATTCCTGCGGCTTCTGAAACAAAGTTATGGTTAATGTCATTAAAGGTATTTGAATATATGTTTGGTGAGTCAAGTGCAGAGATAATTGCTACACTGAAATTGGTAAGTGAAGCAAGAAAAAGTATTTCTATAACACCAGAAGGTAAAACTATGGAACAGTTGCAGAAAGAACTTGAAAAAGTCGAAGTCCAGATTGAAAATCTATACCTTAAAAATTTGGCAGGAGAAATTGATGATAATATGCGTAAGCAGTTGATGGTGCGTTTGGAAGAAAATAAAATATCAATTGAGAACAGTATCGCTTCATGTAACGCAATTGAGTCAAGAAATGCAAAAAGTGAGTATGATTTTAAAGCAATCGAAGAACGACTCAATTCCTATGTTGATTTTACTGGAAAAAAAGTTTCTGATGAGTTAATTGACTTGTTTGTCGAACGTATTATCTACCGTGATAATGATGAGTATTTATGGGAAATGAATTTATCAGGAATACGTTCAAATCCAAATCAATATCGTATAGGAGAATATGATAAGGACTATGCCGATATGTTATGTGATGATAAAAACTTTAATATCATTCACAAATTTATCATCTCTGTCGAGGAGTGTGAAAAGTATATGAAGTCTGACTTGATAAATCGTAGGTTTATACCGAGGTATTGGAAACCTATCACAGTAAAGATAGCAATTAAGTAATGGAAGAGCCATCAGACATGTGTCTGGTGGTTTTCTTCTGGGTATTTCTAAAGCAATGTTTCATTATTGCTCCTTTTAAAGCAACGTTTCATCATTGCCTGTATTCGGTCTATAGCTGTGTTTCTTCACAGCCCTATTTAAAGCCACGTTTCATCATTGCAGCCGACCAGGCAGAAAAGTTAGCTGCTATGGCAGAAGAAAATTAAGAAAATAAGCATAAGAAAAGCCTGTTTGCGTGAAAACGCAGACAGGCTTTTTACTATACGGGAAATACATTGTGTTTATTGTAAATATTCCGGTATTCGCTTGGGGAAAAACCGGTGATTTTGCGGAAGGCATTGGAAAAGTTATGGGCATCGGTAAAACCAAGCCGGAAAGCAATCTGGGAAACTGGCTCAGCTGTTTCGCTTAAATCCGCCTTTGCCCGGTCCATTTTAACCTGCAAAATATATTGCTTTAAGGAGATACCTGCCCGCTGTTTAAAAAAGGTGGTCAGGTATTTTTCGTTATAGCCGAAATAATTTGCTACCTGGGCAACCTTTAAATTATCGGTGAGATGCCAGGAAACATAGTCGCAGATATCGCGATAGAACTGCTCTTTAATGATGTTGTTACCATAGGCCGGATATACCCGGCTTTGCAATGCGACTTCAGCTAAAACAGCACTGCAAAGATAGCGGTTTAGTGTTAATTCACGATAACGCCGGTCAGAGTCCTGCAACTGTTTCATCAATATGATGATGCGGTCGGGAGATGATAAGCTTCCTTGTTCCGGAAGAAGAAGCTGTCCGGCGGTATAAGAAAGTTGGTTGTTTTCAGAGAGCATTTCGTGGTTGTTCTGTTCGTTGTTGTATCCGAAATGCATCCAGTAGAAGGAACAGAGAGAGGTATTTGTGCCGTGCTGAAATTGATTAGGAGGCATCAATAAATATTCTCCCGGGTTGATAATATAATCTTTTTGGTCTGTTCCGATAAATAGCGTGCCTTCTATAACTACAAATAGTTCGTAGTCCTGCAAAACGCGGGTGAGATGAATCCAGGATTTCTCCGGTGCAACGAATTTACCGCACCAATGATAGATAAATTCTTTTTCGGCATTAAAACGGATATAGTTCATGTAACCCCTCCTTTGTTGTAATTATACAACCTTTTTACACTTGATGTAAATAGAAAGAATTTGTATACAAAAGTTAACAAATAGGAGTGTATTACATTACTTTTTCTTGCAATAAAGAAAAAATAGTAATATAATTGAGTTATATTAGACTAACTTGGATAAATATGTGTGTTTTGAAAGAGGATTCTATGCAGAGTACAGATATTAATACAAAAATTTTTGAAATAATCAGTAATATTCCGGACGGACAATTTATCTTTGTGGAGAATATTGCGGCCGGAATATCCAATTGGTCAAAAGAAGCGGTGGATTATTTTGGCCTTCCCGGTCTTAACGTATGTAATACCAAGGAAGTAATGCGGGCCAAGGTGCATCCGGATGATGTGGAACGTTGGGACCAGGAAATGCAGGCTGTGTTTTCTTTGCAAAGAGATGGTTTTTTCTTTACCTATCAGATTAAAAATGCAATGGGAGAATATGTTCCTTGCACAGGAAAAGGGAAAATTATCCTGGGAGAAAGTGGTGCTCCGCTGATTTTTGCCGGTTCCATAACAATTCATCAGGGAGAAGAGGCAAATGATGCAATTACAGATTTACCGAAATTCCAATCATTTTTAAAGCAGGTTAGTCAGGTTAAGAAAAGAAATAAAGAGTGCCTTTTGATGGCATTGGAAATAAAGCGGTTCAATAGCATTAATGCGTTGTACGGCTATAATTTCGGCAGCAGGGTTTTATATGAAACTGCAAGCCTGATTAAAAAAATTGTAGGAACCGAAGGTACAGTCTATCGTATTGACGGTATTAGTTTTGGTATTATACTAAAAAAATGTCAGTTGGAATTTGCAAAAAAAATTTTTAGAGAGCTTAGTACGCAATTGGCCGGTTTTTCTTTGGACGGTTCTGCAGTTAATGTGGAAATGTATGGTGGCGCATTATATACCAAGAACTATGAGGTGAGCTCCCAAACAGTATATTCCTGCCTGTTGTCCGCTTTGGAAAAAGCGAAGGATGAAGACTCGTACGATTTGATTATCTTTGATGATGAATCTCATGAATCCAATTACAAAATGATGGAAATGCTGAGTGCAATTAAAGCCAGTATCAGAAATGAATGTGAAGGCTTTTATTTGTGCTATCAGCCTTTTGTTTCTACAGTAACGGGAAAAATAATCGGTGCCGAGGCTTTAATACGCTGGAGGAGTCCGGTATACGGGGAAGTTTCTCCGGGACGGTTTGTGCCTCATTTGGAATCCCATCCGTGTTTTTATGATTTAAGCATTTGGGTACTGCGGAAGGCAATGCAGGATGCAAAGGAAATCATTCAGGATTACCCGGGCTTCTTTATCAATGTAAATATGTCTTATAGCCAGCTGGAACGGCCGGAGTTTACCCGAGAAGTTGTTGATATCATAGAAGAGTTGGATTTTCCTGCAAAGAACCTGCAACTGGAATTGACGGAGCGCTGCCGTAATTTGGATATGAAATACTTAAAGGAGCAGCTGACGTTCTTTAGAGAGCATGGTATTAAGATTGCGTTGGATGATTACGGAACCGGTAATTCTACCATTAATTTACTGTGCGATTTACCAATTACCTGTGTTAAAATCGATCAGACGTTTATTCTGAATATTTTAAACAAGGGCAGTAACCGGGTGGTGGTAGATTCCACTGTACAGTGTGCAAAACGACTTGGCTTGAAGGTATGTCTGGAAGGTGTGGAAACTCAGGAAATTAAAGATTTTATCGGTAAGTATTCCGCAAATTATCATCAGGGCTATTTCTATTCCAGACCGGTAGAATTTTCTAAATTTAAAGGTTTTATCAAGGAAACCTGGCCGGTAAGCGGGGTCAGCCTCATTAAGGGTAATCCAAAGGATAATTTTGGTGTGGACAGTATTCTTTCCATGATTCCGGGAGGCTTCTTTATCTACGCAGATAATGAAACAGAAAAAATATTAAGTGTAAATGAAATGCTTCTGGATATTTTTGAGTGTGATTCTTTGGATGAATTTTTGGAGCATACCGGCGGTTCCTTTAAAGGAATTGTTCATCCGGAGGATTATCAGGAAGTAAGCAGAAGTATTGCACAGCAAATTAGTGAAAGTAATGCAAATCTGGATTTTGTAAAGTACAGAATTATTACCAAAAAAGGAAATATAAAACAGATTCGGGACTACGGTCATTTGGTTCATAATGACAGTGATGCGGATTTGTATTATGTGTTTATAGTAGAAGAACACTAAGGAATAGTAAAAAATCACCTTGCATGCTCCGATTTACGGAGAGTTGCAGCAAGGTGATTTTTTTCTTATTAGTGATGAATGAAGATTACTCTTTTGGAAAAACTAACAGAAACGTATTGCGTTTGTTTGGAAAGGAGTCCTGAAAAATTATGGAAGAAAGAAAAAAACGAACCATGGACGCTGTATTACAAGAAAAAAAACGGGAAATGCAACTGGATAAAGCATTTGAACTCAGTAATTCCGCTTCGTTTACCGATTGTACCGGCTCGGTTCCGGTGGCACCGGTAACAGAAGAACAGTGGAATAATTACGATGAGTCTTATCATTTTCAGCCGGAAACGGTGAGGAAAAAGCAGTAAAAAGGGAGTAAAGAAAAACAGGAGAGGAACATCTACGGTTGCGGGATGTTCCTTTTTGTGGTAAGATATGCACAAACTAGCAAAATCGGAGAACAAAAATGAAACGTCGGTTACATATAAAAATGACTACAACAAGAATTATTATTTTAGGTTTTTTGATTGGCATTCTTTTAGGAGCCTTTTTGTTATGGCTCCCGATTTCATCTAAAAACGGGCAGGGTATTTCTTTTGTGGATGCTTTGTTTGTAGCAACCACCTCCTTATGCGTAACCGGTTTGACACCGGTGGTTATGGCAGAACAGTGGAGTTACTTTGGTCAGGCCGTTATTCTGCTTTTGATGCAGTTTGGCGGCTTAGGTGTTATTACATTTACAACTACGGTTCTGCTGCTCCTGGGTAAACGAATCACTCTGAAAGAACGACTGCTGATACAGGATTCTTATAATCTGGATTCTATTTCCGGTGTAGTGAAGCTGACGAAGAGAATTATAAAAGGTACATTGCTTGTAGAAGCGGGCGGAGCCGTGCTGTATTCCTTTGTATTTGTTCCGCAGTACGGAGTGTTGGATGGTTTCTGGAAATCAGTTTTCCATGCGGTATCAGCTTTTTGTAATGCCGGTTTGGATTTGGTCGGCAGTAGCGGTTTTGTCGTATATCAGACAAATGTGATTATAAATATAGCCACGATGTTGCTGATTATTTTAGGCGGTCTTGGTTTTCCGGTTTGGTGGGATGTTTTAGAAGTAGTAAAGCGTGCGAAACGGAAAGAAATACTTTGGAGAGATATTCTTTTTAAATTAAATGTGCACAGTAAGCTGGTTCTGACAATGTCAGCAGCACTAATATTCGGTGGTGGTATGCTGATATTTCTTTTTGAATATGATAATCCTGCCACTATGGGTAATCTTTCGTTCGGCAATAAAGCTTTGGCGGCAATGTTTGAATCAGTGACTCTGCGTACGGCAGGATTCCAAACAATTCCACAGGAGAATTTTACGGAAGCGACTACCATGCTGGCCTTGCTTTGGATGTTTATCGGCGGCTCACCTTCCGGTACAGCCGGCGGTGTAAAAACAGTGACCATGATTATTCTGATTTTATCCATGTTGGCAGCAGTACGGGGCACTGATGAGGTGAGGGCGTTTCATCGTAAGATTTCCGATAACTATGTGCGTCGGGCGGTAGCGGTAATTGTTGTGTTTTTTGTGGCATTGATTGCTGTTTCCATGGCGTTGTTTATTACAGAAGACGGAGAATTTATTGATATTTTGTTTGAAACTACTTCTGCAATGGCAACGGTAGGATTGACCAGGGGCTTTACCGGCTCCCTATCAACAGCCGGAAAATGGATTATTATAGTGGCAATGTATTTAGGACGTCTCGGACCGATTACCATGGCGTTGGCATTCAATGCAAAGCAATATACAGGCAAGAAAACATATGCGGAAGGCAAAGTTATCATCGGATAGAAAAAGGAGAAGCAAATATGGCAAAAAAAGATAGAAATGGCAGGAAAGAATTTGTAGTATTCGGTCTTGGAAAATTTGGTCTCAGTGTGGCAAAAACCTTAGCAGATAATGGCTGTCAGGTAATGGCAGTAGATTCGGAGCAGAGTAAAGTAGAAGAAATTGCGAATGAAGTTACCTATGCAGTGTGTACGGACGTTACCGATGCAGATGCCATACATTCTCTTGGCATCCGGAATTTTGACGGTGCCATTGTGGCCATTGGAGAAAATCTGGAAGCAAGTGTGCTTGTTACTATTATTTCCAAGGAAATGGGCATTCCTTTCGTGCTTGCCAAGGCACAGACGGAATTGCAGGCGAAGGTATTAAAAAGAGTAGGTGCAGATAAAATTATTTTTCCGGAAAAAGAATCCGGCATCCGTATTGCCAATAATCTGGTTAGCGGAAATTTCTTTGATGCTATTGAGTTGTCGTCTAAATACAGTATGATGGATTTAGATGTACCTGCGGAATGGGTCGGAAAATCCTTACGGGAACTAAATCTTCGTGCCACAAAGAAAATTAATATTATCGGTATTAAGCAGAAGGAAGAATTTGAGATTACACCGGATCCGGATATGCCGTTAACGGAGGATGATGTACTGGTGGTTATCGGAAGAAATCAGACTTTGACGAAGTTAGCCGGAGGAAATTAATATGATTACCAGTACTTCCAATGTGCAGATGAAAGAAATCACTGCATTGCTAAAAAAGAGTAAAGAACGTAAAGAAAAGAAAGCCTTTGTGATTGAAGGCAGAAAAATGTTTGAAGAAATCTGTCAGGATAAAACAAAAGTAATAAAGGCGTATTTTGCTGAAAGCTATGTAAATGCGGGCCATGCGGAAGAAGCAATGAAGGAGGTACCGTATGAAATCGTCACTGATTCTGTATTTAACTCCATGGCGGAAACCGTAACGCCGCAAGGTGTACTGGCTATTGTAAGGATGCCGGAATATTCTTTGGAAGATATGATTTCCGATGCCGGAACCCTGGTTCTTTTGGAGAATCTAAGAGATCCCGGAAATTTGGGAACCATTATCCGTACGGCGGAAGCGGCGGGGGTATCCGGAGTTATCTTAAGTAAAGAGTCGGTAGATATCTATAATCCAAAGGTAATTCGTTCCACTATGGGGGCGGTGTATCGGGTACCATTCCTGTATGTGGATGATTTTATGGTGCTTTTACAGGAACTCAGGGCACAGAATGTGCGATTGCTGGCCGCTCATCTGAAAGGAACGAAAAACTTTGACAGAGCGGATTATTCCGGAAAGGTTGGTATATTAATCGGAAATGAGGCAAACGGTCTTTCGGAAGAGGCTTCCGGGTTAGCGAACGAGAAAGTTCTGATACCGATGGCAGGAAATGTGGAATCCTTGAATGCGGCTGTGGCAGCGGCACTGTTGATGTATGAGTCGTTCCGAAATCAGAAATTATCATAAAAGGTAGAGAGTGATGAAATTTTGTCGAATTTTGTCGCTCTCTTTTTAATTTTTGCTCCACGTTTCGACAAATTACGACAGTGCATCGGGTGTATGATGCGAATTGGAAATAAAAGTAAATTAAACCCAATAGGAGGAAATTATGGGACAAGCATTATATTATAGTACAATAACAGCATGTGTATTCGGATGTGTATTACGTATTTTACTGGCAGGATATTACCGTATTCTGCTTCGGGCTTTAAAGTGCATGAAAACGACAAAGAACAAGTGGATGCAGAAAATGAAAGAACAGTTTATTTTGAGATATCAAGCAATGCTTGGAGTACAGAATGTAGAAAGCTTTGTAGAAAAGTTCTTTGCGGACCGGAAAATTCTTGGAATTTCGGTAACAGCATGGACCGGCTTACATATTCAGCTGGTAAGTCTTTGTTTGTTACTTGGCGCATTGGATGCCATGTACAATTGTGTAAAAGGGGCACCTACGGACACTGTCTTACTGGCAATGTTCCAGGGAATCTGGACCAGTGCATTGCTGCTTTTGGTAGATGGTTTTTGCATGGTGGCAGGTAAAGTAGACGCGTTAAAGAGCGGCATGTGTGACTACCTGGAAAACTATTTGCAGGTTCGCTTGGAACATGAATATCACGTATGGGGTAAGGACAGGGAAGAACTTCGTCAAACGAAGGCGGTGTTGGAGGCCCAAATGCAGGTGATTGATGTTAAGGCCTATCAGCAGCAGAAAAAAGAAATCCGTAAGCAGGAAAGAGAACAGGAACGCCTTAGAAAAGCGGCAAGAAAACAGCAAAAAGTGGCTGTGGCAAAACGCCGTCCGGAGGTGGAACGCAAGGTGCGTCAGGATGTGTTACGGTTGAAGCAGGAAGTAGAAAACCGTCGCAGAATGGAAGCGGAAGCAATGGCAGCTTTGGAGGTTCAGCGAAGCACCAGCCGTCAGGTGGAAGAAATTTTGCAGGGGCTTTTATAATAGAAATTAATAAAAAGCAAGAGATGGGATGTTTTCACGAAAAAATCACAATAAATCCATGGCTTTTTCACAAATGTGTGGTATAATGTGTTTGTTATGAACAAATGGGACACATGGAGAAGAAAATGGCAATTGAGGTTTTTAACCGGTATGAAAAAAAGTACCGGATCAGGGATGATACATATCATAAGCTGAGGGAACGTCTGTCAGAGTATATGGAGGCAGACGAGCATAGCAAAGACGGTGACTTTTACACCATCTGCAACATATATTATGACACGCCGGATAATTACTTAATCCGTAAGTCGATTGATGGCAGTGTTTATAAGGAAAAACTCCGTCTGCGCAGCTATGGGGTAAAGGCTCCCGATGAAAAAGTGTTTCTTGAAATAAAAAAGAAATATAAAAAGCTGGTAAATAAACGCCGTACCAAGCTTCAACTGGCGGAAGCTTATCAGTATTTACAAAGTAAAGAACGACCGGAATTAAAAAAATATATGAACGGTCAGGTGCTAAATGAAATCGATTATATGATACATCGCATGGAACTTTCACCGAAGGTGTTTTTGTCCTATGACCGTTGTGCGATGTTTGGTAAGGACAATAAAGATTTCCGCGTTACTTTTGACAGAAACATCACTACCCGGCGTTATGATTTAGGGTTGCATTATGGCATTTACGGTGATAAGTTGCTGGAAGAGGATGAGTGGATTATGGAGGTAAAAATCGAAAATGCCATGCCTCTTTGGATGACACAGATTTTATCCGAGTTTCAAATCTATCCGGCGTCTTTTTCAAAATACGGAACAGAATATAAAAAATTTGTGGCAAACGGCTGCAAGATTGATTACAAAGGAGATAAAGAATCATGATAGAACAGATTTTTGGAGTTACGGCAGATACCACAATGGATGTGGGAAATACCATTATCTATATGTTGGTGGCCGCAGTATTCGGTTTAGTTATTGGCAGTGTTTATTTTGCGGTATGTAAAAGAGAGCAGAGAAGCTTGAGCTTTTTCTTAAGCCTGGTAATGATTCCGGCCGTGGTTGCCGTAGTCATTTCTCTTATCGGCAGCAATGTGGCAAGAGCGTTTTCTATTGCCGGTGTATTTGCACTGGTGCGTTACCGTAGTATTCCGGGTGACGGTAAGGATATTGCTTTTGTATTTATGGCAATGGCATCCGGACTGGCTTGCGGTCTTGGCTATCTGACTCTCGGTCTGGCGGTAGTGGTGGTGCTTTCCGTAGTGGTTGTGCTTGTAAACCTGTTAGGCAATCTCCTGGTAAAGAGCGAATGCAGACAGCTTCGCATTCTGATTCCGGAAGATATGGACTATCAGGGAGTATTTGATGATTTGCTGGGTGAATATACTACCAAAGCTTCTTTGGATAGAATCAAGACTACCAACATGGGTACTTTGTATGAATTAACCTATATTGTATATTTAAAGAGCGGTATCAATGAAAAGAAGTTTATGGATGAAATCCGTACCAGAAACGGAAATCTGACCGTAATTATGAGTAAGCAGCAGAGAGAACAGGCATTGTAAAAAGATTTTTAGAAGGGAAGGCAGAAAAGGCTTTCCCTTCTGTTTTATTTGTGTTATGATGAAAGACAAATTTGGTGTGCAGGAGGAAGAATAATGAAATTTACAAAGATGCAGGGATGCGGAAATGATTATGTATATGTCAATTGTTTTCAGGAAACGGTGGAGAACGGACCGGAGCTGGCGGTAAAGGTAAGTAACCGTAATTTTGGCGTAGGCTCCGACGGATTGATTTTGATTTGTCCATCCGAAGTGGCAGATGTTAAAATGGTAATGTATAATGCGGACGGTTCCCAGTCCCAGATGTGCGGAAACGGAGTACGCTGTGTGGGCAAGTACTCTTATGATTACGGCCTGGTGGATAAAGAAGTAATCACGGTGGAAACGCTGGCAGGAATCAAAACATTGCAACTTCATGTAGAAAACGGCAAGGTGGCAAGTGTTACGGTGGATATGGGGGCTGCGATTGTAAAACCGGAATTGGTGCCGGTAGTGGCTGAAGGAGATGCGGTGATCGCAAAGCCTGTAGAGGTTTGCGGAAAAGAATATGAAATCACCTGTGTTTCCATGGGAAATCCTCATGCCATAACGTTTGTGAAGGATACCAAAGCAGTGGAACTGGAAAAAATAGGTCCGGTATTTGAACATCATCCGATGTTTCCGGAACGTACCAATACGGAGTTTATTCAGGTGCTTTCTGATACAGAAGTTAATATGCGTGTATGGGAAAGAGGCAGTGGGGAAACCCTTGCCTGCGGTACCGGAGCCTGTGCCAGTGTGTATGCCTGCATGTTAAACGGAAAAACAAAAAATGAAGTAACCGTACATTTACTGGGCGGCGATTTGCATATTAAATACGATGAAGAAACAGGGCATATTTTTATGACAGGACCGGCAAAAGTGGTATTTGATGGAGAATTGACGTTGTAAATAAAGCGTGATAAAATGGAACTATCAAATTAGTTAGGATGGATGTACATGATTGTTAAAAATAAAAAGATACTATGGATAGGAACAGCGATTCTTTTACTGATGTTCGGCATGACCGGTTGTGCCAGGGTATTGGAAACTGCTTCTGACCGTTTTGATGCCGCCGTGGGAGATATCCTTTCCTCAGGACAGGATTCCTACAGTGATAACGGGAATGTGGCTATCCGGATACTTACGGCAACGCCTAGTCCGGAACCAACTCTTTCGCCTACACCAACTTTGACGCCGACGCCAACGCCAAGACCGGCAAATGTGGAACCGGATGGGGAAAAGGTTGATGAATGGGTATATGCGAATACAACAGTAAATATCCGTGCCAGATGGAATGCGGATTCTCCTGTGGTAGGTACATTAAATGAAAATGACCAGATTCACCGGGTGGCAGTTTTAGAAAACGGTTGGTCCAAAGTAAGCTACAACAATGAGTATGCTTATGTGCGCAGTGATTATTTGACTACACAGCGTCCGAGTGTTCCGGGGTTTGTGCATTTGGATACGGTACAGTATGCCTATAATGCGGTTTTAAACGGCGAAGATGTAATTATGTTGGGTGTGCAGAATATTTTGCAGAAACCGGACTTGCCGGCAGGACCGGAAATTACCTGTCTGACCATTGTCCTGCATTACCTTGGCGATTATCCGGACAAGGTTTCACTGGCAGAAAATTATCTGACTATTGCAGAGCCGGGAACTGCTTCCCCGTATGAGGCGTATCTTGGAGACCCAAAGGTGGCAGCAGGCAGTTACGGATGCTATGCTCCGGTTATTGTAGATGCGGCAAATCGTTATTTTACCGACAAGGGCAATACCAGAAAGAACGCCATGGATGTATCCGGAAGTACATTGGATGAGTTGCTTGATTTTGTAAAGAACGGTACACCGGTTATTGTATGGGGCACTACAAATCTTGTGGAATCCAAAGTCACTGCTGAATGGGAAATAAACGGGGAAGTGATTCAGTGGCAGGGCTATGAACATTGTACGGTATTGATTGGTTATAACAAAACAAGAGGTACGGTAATTGTAGCGGACCCGCTTCGGGGAATTGTAGAATTCGACATGGAAAAATATTATCAACGATATAAAGAACAGCATATGAATGCGGTGATTATTTCGAACCGCTAGAATTCAAAACACCATATTCTGTATGAACCCGCTATCGCTAACGGTTCGTACAGGAATATGGTGTTTTTATGATGCTTATTCAGTTACAAGCTTCTTTTGTTTGCTTCTATGCACAAAATAAAGCGTAAGAAGTACAAGACATCCGGCGAGTACCGTGCCTACGATAATCAGGGCACACTGCATAAAGAAGCGTTCCGGTAAAAACAGGATAATCGGGTCTTCCGTTGGGGAAAAGAGCCAGTCATCATTGTTAAAGACGATTTGATGGAACAATACAAAAATACGGTTAAAGTCGATGGCGCAGGCGGCACCGATGAGAAGCGGAAGCACACATACAATAACCGGTGATGCGAGCATCCAGGAAGTACTCTCACGTTTATGCTGCATGAAAATCAAACTTGCTAAAAATAAAGGTGTTACAAACAGCATTACAAAAAAGAGGTTAAAAATAACTTTTACTTCCTCAAAATGGGAGACGCCGCTGGCGCTTTCCGGAAGGGACGGAAAATCAAGCTCTCCTTCCTGGAACGGACTGCACCAGTCAATCAATGCATCATAGTTTTCTTTGATAATATCTACAGAGTACCCGGTTTCTGCGGATATGCGTTCCATGCCCATGTAATAAAACGGTCGGAAGTAAATGGCAACGGTAAGCCCCAGGGATATAAAGAAAATGAGGAACAGGATACCGATGGCACCGTTGGTTAACCAGGTAAAAAGACGGTTGTCTTTATGAATCAGCCAGCGTAACAAGAAATTATTGTTCATGGAAAAACCTCCTGTAAAACGAATAGTCTATAGTTGTATTTTAAAGGCTATTGGGGTATAATTCAATACGGAAAATGAATCTTTTCGGGAGGTTTTGATATGGGTTTTGATTATAACCTGCTGGCAGACCCTAAGGTGTTTCAAATTAACCGTCTGGCGGCACATTCCAATCACAAATATTATAAAAATGTAAAAGAAGCAGAAGCAGGAAAGACAAGCTTTGTAACATCCTTAAACGGCATCTGGAAGTTCCATTATGCGAAAAATCTGGAGCAGACGATTTCCGGGTTTGAAGCACCGGAAGTGAATTGTGACAGCTGGGATGACATCCGGGTTCCGGGTAGTATTCAGCTACAGGGTTACGGTGCACCGCAGTATGTCAATGTTATCTATCCATGGGACGGTCACGAGCTGATTAAACCGGGTCAGATTCCGGAAGAAGAACATCCGGTGGCAAGCTATGTCACTTATTTTACTTTGGATAAGGAATGGAAAAACCAGCCGGTATATATCTCCTTCCAGGGTGTGGAAAGCGCCCTGGCGCTTTGGTGCAACGGGGAATTTGTAGGCTATGCGGAAGATACCTTCACCCCGTCAGAATTTGATTTAACTCCATATGTAAAGCGGCAGGGAGAAAATAAGCTGGCAGTACAGGTGTTTAAGTATTCCTCCGGTTCCTGGCTGGAGGACCAGGACTTCTTCCGTCTGTCCGGTATTTTCCGTGATGTTTATTTATATACCGTACCGGAAGTACATATGCGGGATTTATTTGTGAAGGCAGGCCTGGCAGATAATTATATTGACGGCACACTGGAAATCGAAGCAGAGCTTACCGCTTCCGGTAGTGTAAAGTACGCGTTGTATGAAGTGCAGGGGGTGGAAATCAAGAAATTGGCAGAGAAAGCCGTTTTGACCGGAGCATTAAAGGGAAAGAGCAGCTTACAAAAAGCATCTGCTATGTTGAAAGCACCAAAGGCATGGAGTGCGGAAGCACCAAACTTATATGAACTGGTGCTGGAAGTATATGACGAAAAGGGAAAGCTTTCTGAGGTGGTCCGTCAGAGAGTAGGCTTCCGACGCTTTGAAATGAAGGACGGCATTATGCTGTTTAACGGCAAACGGATTGTATTCAAGGGTGTGAACCGTCATGAACTGAGCTGTGATAACGGACGGAGTCTGACAAAGGAAGAGATGTTAACCGACATCCTTACCATGAAACAGAATAATATTAATGCCATCCGTACCTGTCATTATCCGGACCAGCCAATCTTTTTTGATTTATGCGATGAATACGGATTTTATGTGATTGATGAAACCAATTTAGAAACCCACGGAACCTGGTGCAAGCCGGGCTGGGCAGATAAGGATACTTTGCCGGGCAACACAACACCTTGGAAGGATATTGTTCTGGACCGTGCCCGTTCCATGCAGGAAAGAGATAAAAACCATCCGAGTATTGTGATTTGGTCCTGCGGTAACGAGGCCTTTGGCGGTAAGAATATCAAGGCAATGTCCGATTTGTTCCATAAAAGAGACAACACCAGACTGGTGCATTACGAAGGCGTATTTAACGACAGAAGCGTTCCGGATATTAGTGATATGGAAAGTCAGATGTATACGAAGGTTTGGGACATTAAACGTTTCCTGAAAGAACATCCGGAGAAACCGTTTATCTGCTGTGAGTATACCCACTCCATGGGTAATTCCAACGGCGCTATGCATAAGTATACCGAACTGGCAAGGGAAGAAAAACGTTATCAGGGCGGATTTATCTGGGATTATATTGACCAGGGCTTCCGCTTAAAGAGCCGTACCGGAAAAGAATACTTTGGTTATGGCGGCGATTATAATGACCGTCCGAACGACGGAAATTTCTGCGGCAACGGTATTGCTTTTGCTGACCGGACCGCTACACCAAAGATGCAGGAGGTTAAATTTAACTACCGCAACCTGATTGTAACACCGGGTAAGGAATCGGTGCAGATTTTCAATGACCACTTGTTTACAGATGCCAATGCCTATACCGCAGTGGCAACCCTGGAAAAGGAAGGCGTACTTTTAGCAAAGGCGGTATTTACCGCTGATGCAGCACCCCAGACGGAGGCAGAGGTTCCTTATCCGGCTGAATTTACTAAAGCAGTGAAGGCGGCCAAAGAAGCAGGAGAATATGCCGTTACCGTATCTTTTAGACTGAAGGAAGATACTCTGTGGGCAAAGGCCGGTCATGAGGTGACTTTTGGTCAGTATGTTTATTCTGTGAAGGAAGAAGCTGTGGGGGTAACCATGCTGACAGAGGCAGTGAAAGCAGCAGGAAATACGGATACAGCGCCGGTTTTTGTGGAAAGTCCGGGACATATCGGTGTGAAAGGACGCCATTTCCATTATATTTTTGCCAGAGGCGGCAAGAGCATGGTGTCCATGAAATATGCCGGCAGGGAGCTTATCATAGAGCCGCCGGTACCGAATTTTTACCGTGCTGTTACCGACAATGACAGAGGATGCCGCATGCCGCAGCGTTACGGTCAGTGGAAGCTGGCAAGCCAGTATGCGGGCGTGGCGGATTGTCAGTATTCAAAGGGAAAAGAAGTAGTATTAACCTATAAGTACAAATTCCCAACCAGTCCGGAGGGTGAATGCACCGTTACTTACCGTGTGGACGGCAGCGGAATTATCCGGGTTGCCATGGATTATATTCCGGTGGAAGGATTGCATGACATGCCGGAATTCGGCCTGATGTTGAAGCTTCCGGCAGAGCTTGATAAAGTAACTTATTACGGTTTTGGTCCGGAAGAAAATTACTGTGACAGAAATCAGGGAGCCAGACTCGGATTATTTAAGACTACCGCAAAGGAGAACATGACACCGTATCTGCTTCCGCAGGAATGCGGTAACCGTACCGGTGTGCGTTATGCAAAGATAACCGATTACCGGGGCACCGGCGTGCAGTTTGCGGGTGAAAATCTGGAGCTTTCCGTACTGCCGTACACACCGCAGGAGATGGAAAGTGCAACCCATCATTTTGAACTGCCGGAGAGCAATTATACCGTAGTGCGCATTATGAAACAACAGATGGGTATTGCCGGCGACGACAGCTGGGGAGCCAGACCGCATGAGGAATATTTGCTGGATGTAACAAAACCGGTACATTTTGAGTTTGTAATGGCTGGGTGCTAGTGAGAATAAAGAAAAAAATCATGCCTGAAGTGACGAAATTGACGAGGTGACAACTTTGGCGTCTTTTGCAGCATAAGAAACGGTGATATAATTATTTATCATACCAAAAAGGGGAATGGTGTAGATGAATCAAAATACGCCGGTGCTAAACGATTTGATTGAGGTCGGGATTCTGATCAGAATGCTTCGCAAACGGAAGAAAATCAAACAGACGGAGCTGTTTCATGGGTTATGCACAAAAGAGGTATTTGAACGTATCGAAAGCGGCAAAGGCTTTACGGATGAATTGCTGATAGAACGGTTACTGTCCAGATTACATGTGCAATATCATTTGTTGGAATTAACCTTATCTGATGAAGCCTTTGAACGGAAAGAGCTTCGGGCGGCAATCGAACTGTGTGTAGAAAAACAGGATACGGAGCAGGCAAAACAATTATTGCAAGCGTATGAGCGGATGAATCATAATGGAAACCTCGAATTACAATATTTCCTTTGGGTGAAAGCCCGGTTGCTGGAAAACGACAACAGGAAGGAAGCGGGCGCATTGTATCAAAAAGCATTTTTACTAACCGGAGCGAATGTGGAACGGCGCATGCTTTCTTCCGAGGAAGTGGAAATGTATCTTGGCTATCGGCGTTGTTTGGAACCACTGTCGGAGAAAGAGCAGACGGAAATTCTTCAATGGATAGAAAAAGAATTATTTCAGCGGCAAATTTATCCGAAAAGCTATTTTCTCATCCAACGGGATATTGCTGAAAAGTATTATCATGCAGAACAATGGCAAGCGGCATGGGACATTTGTGAAGTATGTATTTCTGTGTTGAACAGCAAGAATAAGACCTGCTGTCTGACGGAATTTTTGTTCCTACGTGCAAGGTGCAGGGAAAAACTGTTGGCAGGAGATAGGGAAGAGCAACAGGAAGAATTCCGAATGGTGTATTATACCTGCCTGGCCTTTGGAATGGTAGCGGATGCAGAAAAGGTACTTGACTACTGCAGGGAGGAACCGGGATGGGATATTATAAATGCAGCGCAGTGATTAAAATGCGCAGGGATGTATTGCAATCCAAACGGGAAGACTATGATGTGGAGGGACCTGCCGGAATGACGGTGTATCGCCTGGAAAAGGGCAAGCACAAAGGAACCGAAAAAACATTTCGAAGTCTGACCCGTTCCATGGGTCTGGAGGAAAGTCTGGGACAGGGAATATTAAAGACTTCGGAAATGGAACATTTAAATGCTTTGAATGAGATTATGTGGAGCATCCGGGACGGCCAAATGCAAAGTGCTGAAGAACTGATGGAAAAGCTTCGGAATCAGATTGATGTGAATGTGCCAAGAAATAAGCAATACATTGTAGCAAAGTATGCAGAATTACAGTACAGAAAAGGTCTGATAACGGAACAGGAATATGAAGAAAAAATAAGAGAAGCATTGTCCTGCACAGTTTTGTCTTTTGAAACAAAGGGAACGGAGGGCTGGCCGTTTCATGACGAAGAACTGGTATTACTGATTTTACTGAATAACAGGTTAAAACTCCAAAAAAAGTATGAAGAGCAGAAAACACTGGCAGAACATATTCTGCATATCTTAGAGCAGGGATATTTAAACTCTGAACTAAGGAACAGATATTATGTTTTGGCTATGCTGGCATTGGCAGACGCCTTAGGAAGTATGGGTGAGCACAGGGAGGCTCTCCGGCTGGACCGGGAGGCAATTGCAATATGCAAAGAGAAGCAGGAATTGCGCAGTATAGAATATATATATTATGATATTCATTGGAATTACTGGCAAATAAAAAAGCAAGAGACATTAACAGATGCAGAAGAATCAGAAGCTTATCAATGTCTCTTGCAAGCATATTATGTAAGTAAAGCCAAAGGAAAGTCGAAAGACTTATATAAAAGAAAGTTGATGGAGCATTATCCACAAAATTTAGTTTCTGGTTAAAATGCTGATATCAATCACATCCTCTTCATCTCCGCAAAGAGAAATTCCGTAGTTGGCATCGGAAGCACTGCCCCAAGGTGTGATTGAAACAAAAAGAGCAACTGCTAAAAGAAACGGAACAATTTTTTTCATAAGTTTTTTCATGGTGAAAACCTCCTTAAATTTTTTATGTAATGAAATCGTAGCATTGACTACTGCAGAAAGACCATAACAAAAACGACGCTTTTTTAAATTTTCTAAAAAAGCGTCGTTTTTGTTATGGTGTGGCAGAAAAGGCTACTTTACAATTAATCCAAAGGGTTTTACGAAAAAGTATGCAAAGGAGAAGGCGCATGAAAAAACAAAAGATATTTTTCTTACTTGTGTTACTGGGACTTTGTCTGTCCAAGGGTTATTCTGTCCGGGCAGAGGAAATTGAAGTGCTGCGTGGGGAAGAAGAGGAAACAGAATTTTTCCTGGAGGGCAGTGAAGCGGTGTATTCAGTATATGGGGAACTAAAAAACACCGGAGATTATGTTCTGATAAAAAGTCCTCAGGAAGATAATGGGAGTGTATATCAGGCAGAAAAAATCTCGGAGGATGACACTTGTACCGGAATACTTTTATCCCGTAGAAGCGATAACGGCAATGGGGTGTGGCTGCGTCTTAAAGTGAATGGATTCCGTATCGGAACAGAAACCATCTGTTGGGAGAATATAAGGATGACGGATGAAAACGGCGGCTGGCTCACGGGAGTAGAGCTTCCGGATATCACGGTAAGGGTGCTTCCGAATCCGCTGGAGGTTTCTGTGGTGGGCGACCAGGGAGATAACGGCTGGTATACCGGACCGGTAACGGTTACGGTGTCTGATAAGGATGCGGAAAGTATTTGGTATGATTTAGGTGAAGGTAAAAAAGAATATACAGAGCCATTTCAGATACGTTACGGGGAAACAGAACTGGTGGTTAGCTCTGATGACGGTTTCGGCTACAGAAAGGAAGAAAACTGTTATATTGCCATAGATTCTGTTGCACCGGTAGTGACGGCTTCTGTAGAGGGAACCTCATGGCAGCGGGAGAACATTGTAATCGAGGTGACTTGTCAGGATGGTGCCTCCGGTATTGACTGGGCGTTTTGGGCAATCTCCGACAGTAGGGAGTATACTAACAGCTGGGAGACGTTGCCGGAAAAGGAAACGATTACCGTAGAGCAGGATGGTGTTTGGTACCTGCATGTGTCTGCAAGGGATACGGCAGGAAATAAAACGGAAAAGGTGTACGGACCATATCGGAAGGATGGAAGAAAGCCGGACATCTGTTTTGAAAACCTGCAGAACGGACAGCTGGCAGAAGAGGGTATCCTGCCACAGATTACGGTGGAAGAATCCGGCTCGGGAATAAAACAAATCACATATCTGTTAGACGGAGAAACATGGAACGAGGAGCAGATTACCGGAAAGGGTAAGCATACTTTGACGGTAACGGCAGAGGATTTTGCCGGAAATATCTGCACAGAAACGGTGAATTTTTCTATTTATGACAGTATTAAGGTGACAGCGGAAGTCGGAAACTGCCATTATACCGGAACCGCAAGCTGCTCTGCACTGGTACTGTATCACGGAGAACCGCTGGCAGGGGCAATGGCAGAATTTTATATCAACGGAGAAAGTGTTGGAACAAAGGAAACAAACGAAGAGGGCATGGTGTGGATGCATGTTCCGATGGAGCTTTCCCCACAGGAAGCAACCCTGACCGTAGTGGTGCCGCAGGATGATGAGAACTTCCTGCTGGGTGCAGAAGATAGTGACAGCTTTATCATAAAGGCAGAAAAAGCGTGGCTGGTTTACAGCGGAGATTATCATGTGTGGTACGGTGACCCGCTGCGGGTTTATTTGACAATGGGAGAACTGCCGGACTTCAGAAAGGGGGATATTACCCGGGCAGAGGTTTTGGTAGAGCTGTACAAAATAGAAAATGATGGAAGTAAATACTTTGTGGAGGAAGCATATCTGACGCCGGATGAGAGAGGAACTGCACGGTGTGAATTTTATCCGGAAACCGGTTTATATGAGTTACAAGTGTCCTTTACGGAAACCAGCTGCTATACAGGAGAAACGCTGGTGCTTCATCCGGCAGTATTTCATATTGACGCAGACCTTGACTGGGAGGGTGGAAGTCTTTTACTGGATTTGCCGCAGCTGGGAGTTTATGCAAACATAGGCTTTACCTTCCTGCCACCGTCTCTGGAGGCAGAGGTGGAAGTACGGATTCCGGGAACCGGTATTACCCTGACGGAAAATAAGCTTACGGGCTATGACCTGGATATGAACGGACTGGTGCTTTATGGCAGGGCAGTAAATCCGGCGGACGGAACAAGCTACAGCTATGAAGTACGGACAGGATATACCATGGGCTTTCTTTTGGATGAACTGGAAACCTTTATCTGGAAGGGCGAAGACAAGACAAAGGAACCGGTGTATCACTTTGAGTGGAGTGCAGCCTTTGGAATAGCAGAATAGAGGAAGAGGCAGACCGGGTAGGCCTGCCGGAAAGGAAATAAGCATGGGGAAGAAATTTGGAATCCGTACATTGGCATGGATGTTACTTACCGCCATTTCGGTATCCCTGACCACACCTGCCCTGGCAGAGGCAGAGGTGGTAGAGGATTTTACGCCACGGCGGATTATGATAAAAAGAGAAGCAACCGGAGAAGTGGCAGATAACAGCATTGCGTTCTTCGGAGTATATGAACCGGCAGAGGAAACCGAAATTACCGAAGGACTTACGGTAATGGATGCAGGCATGTATGATTTATACAGCCTGTACTTTGACCAGTCGGTGGTAGCCGTAGAGGATGATGCACCGGTTTTTGCTGCGGGTACACTGATAGAGAATACAGAAACGCTGTCCGCAGATACCGGACTGGATATTCTGCGGGAGCAGGGCTGGCAGGGCCAGAACGTAAAGGTAGCAGTGCTGGATACGGCAGTGGAAGAAACGGCAGGACTGCGTCTGGCGGGCAGTGTATCCTTTTTGGATGAGGAGCAGAAGCAGACGGAGCCGGAGACAGCCATGCTTCACGGTACAGCCGTGGCAGCGATACTTGTCGAACTGGCACCAATGGCGGAGCTTTATTCCGTCGAGGTACTGGATAAAAAAGGAGCAGGCTACTACAGCAGTCTGATTCAGGGTATTTACTGGGCTATAGAGCAGGATATGGACGTACTGGTTCTAAGCCTGGGCGGCGAAAGCTACTCTGCCTTTTTGTGGGAAGCGCTGCAAACAGCCTCCTGGCATGATATGGTAGTAGTTGCCGCAGCAGGAAATGAAGAGGGCGGAACTATCCTGTATCCGGCGGCTTATCCGGAAACCCTGTCGGTGGGTGCTGTGGATGACAACGGCACTCCAATGACGGTTTATCTGGACGGAACAACCGACCTGCTGGCACCGGGCGAGGTGCGCCTTGCTGCCGGTTTTAATAACGTAACCTTCCGGGGTAGTTCTGCTGCTGCACCGGTGGCGGCTTCTGCGGCAGTGCTGTTACGCAGTCTGGAGCCGGATCTGAGCCGGGAGCAGGTAATGGCACTGTTAATCAATACCTCGGATACTATGGTAAATGCAGAAACGGCAGCAAAGTACCGCACCAGCCCGATATATACCCGGCTGACAAACAGAAGTCTTTCCCTGAATGAGCTGGAGCTTATGGAGGCAGGGCTGGATGGCATATTAGAGGCACAGGCGGTATGTCTGCATTTGAATAAGACCTATGGCGCAGATGAAGGACATGCCAGCGGACATGTACGAATGGTAAGCTGTACTGCCTGCGGGGCATCCTGGTTTGAAGGAATATCGGATACCTCCTACTGTGAAGAGTGTAATAAACCGGAGCCGACAGCTACACCAACCCCAAAGCCAACGGCCACGCCGACACCGAAGCCGACTAGTACACCAAAGCCGACAGAAACACCGACACCGAAGCCGACGAGTACGCCAAAGCCAACAGCAACTCCGGTGCCAACGGCGACACCAACGCCGGAGCCAACGGAAACACCTTGGCAGCCAACCTATATTCCAACGTATATTCCGACGGTTACACCAAGTCCTACACCAAGTCCTACACCAACACTAACGCCAAGTCCAACACCAACGCCTACCCTGGCAATTGATAATCAGGAAAATGGGCAGGCAAGTTTGGGAAGTACCCAAAATACAAACCAGATATGTGAAGGTGATCCGGTCAACGTTGTTACCGGAAATTACTACCTGGAAGCAACTGATTTTTATTTTCAAGGAATTGGAGATGCATCTATTGCAATCACTAGAAGTTATAATTCTGTGAATAGTAGAACCGGATTATTTGGAAAAGGCTGGAATTTTGCGTATGAGAGCAGCCTGTCTCAAGATAGAAATGGAGATATTATAATTATTTATTCTGATGGCAGAACGCTGTGTTTTGAGAAAGATGGAAAGGAATATATAACTCCGGATGTATGTCAGGATGTTTTAACAAAAAATTCTGATGGTACATGGAATTTGACGCTGGACAGCCGGAAAATTTTTGTTTACAGTGCAGATGGTAAATTGTCTGCTATAACTGACCGTAATGGAAATACTATAAGCTTTTTCTATACCTCAGATGGGATTTTAAATGGAATTACAGGAGCTGATGGACTTAAACTTACTATATCCTGTTCCAGAGGAAGAATCACAAAGATTACTGACCCGTATGGTCGTTCCGTAACCTATAGCTATGACAGTCAGTCCAGACTTATTAAGGTATCAGGAGAAACCTGTGGAACCACAACCTATACTTATGATGAGCACGGAATAACAAGTCTGACAGACGGTAACGGAAATACATGGATTCAGAATGAATATGATGACAGAGGCCGTGTGGTATGTCAGATTGACGAATATGGAAGAACTGCAAAATTTATTTATGATGATAAACGGCAGGAAAACTGTTATATTCTGGTTGAGAGCGGCAGCGTAACACGCTATCAATACGATGAAAATCTGTATATTACCAGAATAAATTATGATGATGGTAGCTACGAAAAATATTCCTATGATGCGGATGGTAACCGCATAGAAGTAAGACAGCGTAGCGGATATGTAAGTCGCTATACCTATGATTCCATGGGAAATGTAAGTTCAGTAGCAAATACTCTGGGAGATGTCACATCTTTTGAATACAATAAAGAAAATCAGGTAACAAGGGTCGTTTTCCCGGAAGGAGGAGAACTTCGATATACCTATGATACACATGGCAATCTGATAGAACTTGCAGAACAGATTGATGAAGAACTTTGGAGTAAAACTACGTACGCATATGATGCAAAGGGCCGGGTACTGTCCGTGACGGATGCTGAGGGTGGTGTGACAAGGTTTACTTATGGTACCGGAGCTGACCCGGTAACTGCAGAAAATGCCTTGGGAGGTGTTTATACTTACACATATGATGGGGTAGGACGTAGAATTTCTGCGGAGGATGATAAAGGGAAAACCATTTACGAATATAACAGCAGAGACCAGATAATAAGTATTACCGGTCCTGATGGTGGAGTGACTGCTTTCGTTTATGATGCTGCCGGAAATCTGATAAAGTATGTGTTACCGGAGCAGGTAGAACAGGCAGTTTCAGATGGACTTACCCTGGCAGAGGCGAAGGGATACACTTACGAATATGATGCATTTGACCGCTTGATTGCAAGTAGCAGTCCGGAGAATTCTGTGTCGAACTATACTTACGATATGGAAGGGAACCTGATTACAGAACGGATACCGGAATATTATAATGCTACAGTAGAAACGGAAGAACATTACAGCTATACCTATGATGGTGTTGGCAACTTAGTTCAGGTGAAGACACCGGATGGCGGAATTACAACGTATGGCTATGATGCGGCAGGAAATATTATTTCTGTAATTGAGCCGGAGGCACAAAAAACAGGGGTGGAATATACCTATGTTTATGATGCGTTGAACCGCGTGACCAAAGTTACAAATACTTTGGGTCAGCAGTACATTTACAAGTATGATAAAGAAGGCAATCTTCTTTCTGTGAAGGATGCAGGTGGTTTTGAAACAAGCTATTCCTATACCTTAAATGGTTGGCTGTTAGAAGAACGGGTACCAAAAAAGGAAGAGAATGGAACTGTATGGTATCAGATAATCCGATATACTTATGATAAGTGTGGCAGAGTGACACAAGTAGCATATTCAAGAGAATTTGTTACGGAAGAGGGAACCACATCTGCATGGGATGTTGTAGAAGTAATATATGATGCCGCAGGAAATATGCTTTCTGTGACTGATAGTGATGGTGGAAAAACGGATTATATATATGATGCATACTCCAGACTGCAAAAGCTGGAGCAGTTATCCGGAAACGGAACAAAGGTAAGTGTACTTTGTGACTATGATGTGAACGGGAACCTAACCCGAATCAGTGAAGCAGAGAGCGATGCGGTAACTGTATATCGTTATGATTTAAACGGTAATCTGATTTCTGAAACAACGCCTATGGGTGCAGAAATCCGCTACATCTACGATGCAGCTAACCGTCTCATCCGCACGGAAGAAGAGGTGCAGGTAGACACTTTAACAATACAGGATAACTCTGCCCACGTCCGCCCACTGGATGAAAAAGAGCTAATTTACCCGCAGAACGACTTTGAGTGTCAGGTGGTAACAGACCTGGAGCTTTCTGCAAAGGGTGTAGAAATAACTATTCTTTACGAAGCAGATTTACTGGAATTAACCCAGTGTACAACACAAAGCTATGGCATAACCGCAGATACCTCCACACCGGGTGTAATAAAGCTGACCGCGTCCCAAAGCATCAGCCGGGGCGAGGTGTATTTGTGCAGCCTTTCTTTTACAGCCAAGGCAGATAACATCGGCAAGGCGTATGTAGCAGTGGCACCGGAAAGTACATTGACAAACTCGGATGGTACCTTTTTGTTTTCCGAATGTACAGGAATGCTTCTGGAGGTTACCCTGCCGGATTATAACGGGGACAGGATTACGGATTTACGTGATTTTACCCTGCTGGCAAAACAGCATGGAGCGAATGTAACCGAGGAAAACAAGCAGTATGATATTAACGGCAACGGACGTATAAACGATGCAGACCTGGATTACATGAAGGAGCTGCTGTTTGCGGGCATTACAGAGGCGGAGCCACTGGAAACTGACCGTGTGGCGGACCGTACCTTGCAGGCGGCTTACACGGTAAAAACCAAGACAGAAACCAGGGTAACTACCTACGAATATGATGCGGCTGACCGTGTTGTAGCAGTGACTGACTGCAACGGAAATAAATCCACCTATGCCTACGATGCCTGCGGACGCATGGTTTCTGTTTGGGATGCCGAGGGTGGTATTACAGAGTTTTCCTATGACCAAAACGGAAATGTAGTAAAAATCATTTTGCCGGAGCAGAGAGCACAGGCAGAAGAAAACGGAACGGAAGCATTTGGCGAAAGCTATAGTTATGATACCGAAAACCGTATAATTACCGTAACGGATGCCTTAGGAAACAGGGAAACCTATACCTACGATGTTTACGGTAATATGACATCAGTAACGGATGCGGTAGGTGTTATAACAAAGTACCGCTATGACATCGCGGGTAATCTGACAGAAAACCTTGCGACAGGGGAACGTTACGGTTATAATGTATATGACAAACAGATTTCCTATACCGATGCA
>JAZSFC010000041.1:0-136978 GCA_045531955.1 Lachnospiraceae bacterium
ACCAAAAAGCTCCCGATTTACTGCGTGGATACGGAAGAGAAAAAAGTGTCACTGTCTTTTGATGCGGCGTGGGGAAACGAGGACACCCGCAACCTTCTTTCCATCCTCAAAAAGCACAACGTAAAAGTGACCTTCTTTATGACCGGAGAATGGATGAACAAGTATCCGGACGACGTGAAGGCTATCCTTGCGGACGGCCACGACCTGGGCAACCACAGCGAGAACCACAAGCAGATGTCCCAGCTTTCTGCAGACCAGTGTCGCACCGAGATTCAGAAGGCGCACGACCGGATTAAGGAATTAACCGGCGTAGAAATGAATCTGTTCCGACCGCCGTACGGAGACTACAACAATACCCTTGTGGAAGTATGTAACGACATGGGGTATCATTGCGTGCAATGGGACATCGACAGTCTTGACTGGAAGGACTACGGCACCGATGCCATTGTAAAAAAAGTACTGGAGCACAAACATCTTGGCAACGGCTCCATCATCCTCATGCACAACGGTGCCAAGTACACCAAGGATGCCCTGGAGAAAATGATCATTTGCTTAAAAGAGCAAGGCTACGAGTTTGTGAAGGTTTCCGAACTGATTTATCCGGAAAATTATAAAATGGACCATGAAGGCCGTCAGTATGTAGAAGGACTTACCTGCCCGCCACAGGCAAATGTGACACCGGCACCGGTTGGTGAATTACGGGAATATTAAGTACTTTACACATTCAAGTAACACTTGAGTCCGCAAAATCTCCTCATTCAATCACAAATTGATGGACTTTTCCGTCCTATCTGCTACAATGAAAACATGAAAAAGCTTTTTCCGAATTTCACACGATAAGGAGAATAAATCCTCTGCCCGCATAAGCGGGCGGGCATTTTTCTTCGAAAAACAAGGAGGATTACCATGTTTGATATGAAGCAGATTGGAAAGAAAATTACTGATTTAAGAAAAGCACATAACATGACTCAGATGGAACTGGCCGATAAGCTTGGCATCAGTTTTCAGGCTGTATCCAACTGGGAGCGCGGCAGCACCATGCCGGATATTTCAAAGTTGCCGGAGCTGGCAGAAATCTTCCACATTTCGGTAGATGAATTACTAAACGGTAAAGCACCGTTAGTCGAAGCAGTGCTGAATGATACAATTGACGAGTATATGGAAGATGGCAACGTAACCGAACAGGAAATTGCGGATGCCCTCCCACTGCTTAAGCCGGAACAGGCGGAAGATATTTTAGAAAAAACTGATATGTCTTCTTTTACTGATCTTTCCCTCTTTCTTCCGTATATGGACGAGGAATCCATCGGAGAGCTTGCTATGGCTGCAGCTGAAAACGGTGAAGATGTTAGTGAATTTCTCCCGCATATGAATTCCGAAGACATAGGAAAGGTTGCTATCCGTGCCATGGAAAACAGCATTCTGCTTAAAGATTGCCATGAATACATGGAAGAGGAAGATATTGGTGAGTTGGCTATGCTGGCTCTTGAAAAAGGCTTTCCCGTAGACAGATTTCTTGAGTATATGAGTGAAGAGGATGTTGGAATTCTAGCCATCCGTGCGATGAAAAACGGCACCTTGCTCAAAGGATGTTTAGACTACATGCACGAAGAAGATGTCGGCGAACTGGCTATGCTGGCTCTCGAAAAAGGCTTTCCGGTAGACAAATTCCTCGACTATATGAACGAGGAAGATGTTACCAAACTGGCGCTAAAAGCATTAAAGCTCAAGAAAAGACAAACTAAATAATTGTCCTATTACATACTTATTCCCCACAAACAGCGGATTGGACATCGATTCGCTGTCTGTGGGGAATACTTTTTTCTTTGCTTCTGCTATGCTTTATGGTAGAATAAAACCAAAGAGAGGTAAACTTTATGGACACAATCAAAATCGGAAACTTTTTAGCAGAACTTAGAAAAGAGCAGGGACTTACCCAGGAAACACTCGGCGAGAAATTAGGCGTTACCAACAAAACCGTCTCCCGCTGGGAAAACGGCAACTATCTCCCGCCGGTGGAAATGCTGCAGGAACTAAGCAAGCTGTATTCTGTCAACATTAATGAAATTCTTTGCGGGGAACGTATTGCCGAAGAAAATTACCAGGCCAAAGCAGAAGAAACCATCGCAGGCATTTTATCCGGCAGTTCTTTTTCTTTCAAAGAACGTTCTGAGTTTTGGAAGCGTAAATGGCAAAAGGACCATCTGGTTGCCAATGTGGCACTGGCTGTCATCCTGCTTATTATGTTGTTGGCAGGCATTCTGCTTGCTAAACCATTGGTAGCCGGTCTTGCTCCTATTTTGGCTGTAGTGGTGTACATGGTCCGCCGCAACAATATGATGATTTATGTAGAAAATAATCTGTATGGTCCTGCAAAATAAGAACCTTATTTGCAACCCCAGTCCCGGAGGATATCCCTATGATAAAACGAAGCATCCTGCTTTCTGTTACCATTCCGCTGTTACTGCTTTTAACCGCATGCAGCCAAACGCCTTCTGCCGATAGTGTACCAACCATAACTCCGGAAGAAGTTACACCTACCGCAGTAGCTACAGAGATTCCTACAATTAACCCGCCGGAGAAAGATTCTCCAAATACCGTACATCTCCCTGTCTTTTCTAAAGAAGGGGGCTTTTACAATACCTATTTTTCACTTACCTTATCTTCCGAGGATGGCACGCAAATTTATTATACCACCGACGGTACCGACCCACGCACTTCCAGAACTGCCCGGCTTTATAAGCGTGAGTTGGAGATTTATAACAACACCGATGAATCAAATATGTACAGTGAAATCACCGATATTTCCCTGAACAAATACTATCCGCCAAAACATAATCTGGATAAAGGTATGCACGTACGGGCTGTTGTAAAAAGTGCAGACGGAAGCTTCGGTCCCGTTATTACCAACAGCTACTTTGTCGAAAAAAACGCCGCTTATTATACCAACTTGCGGGTTATTTCCATGGTAACAGACAGGAACTATCTTTTTCATAAAGATACCGGAGCGTACATGGTGGGTTCCCGTTACTACGAATGGAAAAAAAGCAGCGACTATGTAAAGTACGACCCTAGTGACGTCCAAAACAAAACCAATTATAACTTTGATGGCAAAGAAAGCGAGTTTCCGGTAAACATCCAAATATTCGAAAACGGAAAAGCCGTTTATACCGCAGATGTAGGTGCCCGCATTTCAGGTAACTGGTCCCGTTCCGCTTTCCAAAAAAGCTTCCGTTTCTATGCCCGAAAAGAATACGGAGATTCCAAGCTAAGATATCCCTTCTTTGAAGAATTGACCGATATCAACGGGAAAGAAATCGAGAAATTTGATAAAGTAACTTTGCGAAACGGCGGAAACGACCACATTCTTCATTTCCGGGATGCCTTCATCCAGGAACTCGCTAAAGATACCGATATAGATATCATGGCTTCCGAGCCCTACGTTTTATTTATCAACGGGGAATTTTGGGGATTTTATCTGCTTCGTGAAAAACCGGAGGATTACTATATCCAATCCCATTACGGAATTGATGAAAACCATGTTACCGTTATTAAAAATGGCGGTTTGGATTCCGGTACGGAAGAAGCGCTGGAAGAATATCGTGACTTTTGCGACTGGGCATCCACCGCAGACATGACCAACGCGGCAAACTACCAGAGATTCTGTGAGAAGATGGATGTACAGAGTTTTATGGATTATATTGCCATAGAAACCTATGTTAACAATACCGACTGGGCATTTAACTATCTAAACAACTGGATGGTATGGCGTTCTGAAATTATCGATCCACAGTTGAATCGGGCTGACCAAAAATGGCGGTTTATTCTTTATGACTTGGATATTTCTTCCGGACTATACGGAAGTCACGATACCGCGGCCTCCTATGACTCTCTAAGCCGAATCAATGCACCGTGGAACGACTTTAATTTTCCTGCCATGCTACAAAATCTTTGTAAAAACAAGGAGTTTTTAGAAGCATTCTATAACAACTACCTCTCTGTCATTGACAACTGCTTTGCTATAGAAAAAGTGGAACACTTGCTAAAAGAGTACACCGCTGCTTATAAATCAGCCACGCAGGACACGCACCGCCGATTCGGGAACAGCTGGGCAGCAGACAGCTATGATTACGAAGCTGCAGACCTCCTGAATTTCTTTAAAAACCGTCCGAAATATGCAAAGCTGTATTTGGATTTGTTCTGCGGAAAAGGAATCACCGATACTACTGCTCTTTCCGATACCATAGCCCTCCCTCCTTCTTCCTGGTGGTATTGGGGCGGGGCCGACTATCGGACAGATGCCGTAAATGAAATATTCTATGTCCATGTGCCAAAAATTATAGACAATTCCTGGGAAGCTCAGGCAGGTGCCTCCAATCTGACTTTAGAAGAAGGCAGTATGTACTACATCTCCTTTGATGCCTCCTGCAACGGTACCGGAAATTTGGAGTTATTTGTCAACCGTAATGATAATGGTGATTACCCGACGGTGCAGATTAGAGAATTTGATCTTTCAAGAACTTTAACACGGTATGAATGTATCTTCCTAATGACCAAAGAAACCCATGATGACTGGAGTTTATGCTTTAACTTCGGCAAAGGCAAAGGTGACTTTGTAATAAAAAATATTTCCATCAGTAAATTGAAATAAGCAAAACAACACCCCAAAGAGTATGGCACTGTGCCATTTCTTTGGGGTGTACTTTTTGTGTGTTATATTACAAATTACTTATCCACACTGAACTTATAAACTGTCATAGTGGAGTACTCTTCGTATGCCTTAACAATGGAGCTCTTGAAGAATTCCTTTTCGTTACATGCATCCGGGAAAAGCTGGGTTTCGAAGCATACGCCTTCTCTCTTTGTATAAACCTTGCCGCCCTTACCGGTAGCCTTACCATCGATAAAGTTACCTGCGTACAGCTGCATACCAGGAAGATCAGTGAACACTTCCATACGTCTGCCGGACTTTGGATCATACAGGCTTGCTACGTATTCTACATCCTCACCGGAATTGTTCAGTACATAGTTGTGGTCGTAACCGCCGGCCTGGGTAAGTGGCAGATAATCGTCATCAATTCTATCACCCAATGCCTGCTCGGTACGGAAATCCATCGGAGTTCCTTCTACCGGACGAAGCTCACCGGATGGAATTAAGTTATCATCGGTTGGTGTGAAGTAATCCGCATCGATGAATACCTTGTGGTCTAAAATTGTACCGGAATCGTGACCTCCTAAGTTGAAGAAGGTATGATTGGTTAAGTTCACTACGGTATCCTTATCGGAAACACCAAGATACTCAATCGCCAGTTCATTTTCTTCTGTTAATGTATAGGTCACGGTAATATCTAAATTACCAGGGAAGCCCTGCTCCATATCAGGACTAAGACGGGACATTTCTACGGAAACCTCACCCTCTACATCTTCGAAACATTCAGTTTCATAGAAGAAGTTGTTGTAGCCCTTGAAACCACCGTGGAGGTTGTTAGGACCGTCGTTCTTATCTAATTCATACTTAACGCCGTTAATAGTGAAAGAGGCATTACCGATACGGTTGCCGTTTCTTCCGATGAATGCGCCGTAATATGTGCCGTTTTCATCATAACCCTTAACATCATCATAACCTAAGGATACGTCAGCCATGTTGCCGTCGCGGTCCGGAACAATGATATGTACAATAGTTGCGCCGTAGTCAGTTACGGAAACCTTCATACCATTGGAATTTTCCATGGTGTAAAGGGTTGCTTTTTCGCCATTCTTGGTAGTGCCAAAGCTTGTCTTTGTAATTTTCATAAGTTAACTCCTGCCTTCCCATAGGATTTATTTTTTTCTATTGTACACGATTTTCCCACTATAATCAATGTATATTTTGCTATTCAATGTGCAAAAAAATGCCGCACCAACTAATGTTAGTGCGGCAGATTTTTTGTTGCTCAATTCCGTATAACAATATAACTTATTTCTTTAAAGATTTTGTAACAACGCAGAGTTTCTGCGCATCAAATTTCTATATAGAAAAAGGTACACTGAACACTTTGTTGATTAGCACTTTGTTACGTTTGTTGCCTGAGGTCCCTTAGCACCTTCAACGATTTCGAATTCTACTTCCTGACCTTCTTCTAAGGACTTGAAGCCTTCCATGTTAAGACCGGAATAGTGTACGAATACATCGTTGCCAGCTTCGTCACAAATGAAACCGAAGCCCTTCTGGTTATTGAACCACTTAACTGTACCCTTATGCATGTGTATTTCCTCCGAAATAAAATATAAATTTAGTGTGAACCACACTAGTCATATGATACCATTTTTCGCACAAATAGTCAAACTAATTTTATAATTATTTAAGAAATCCGGCAGAAAATTTTGAGTTTTCTGCCGGACACTGTTCTTTTATTCTTCAGTTTTTACTAAATCAATGTATAATTCATCTAACTGCTTCTTATCAACCACATTTGGCGCATCTGTCATAAGGCAGGAAGCATCCTTTACCTTAGGGAATGCAATTACTTCACGGATGCTGTCGCACTTTGCCATAAGCATAATAAGGCGGTCCAGACCATATGCCAGGCCTGCATGAGGCGGAACACCATACTTAAATGCATTTAAGAGGAAGCCAAAACGCTCGTACGCATCTTCCTTGGAGAAACCGAGTACGGAGAACATCTTTTCCTGAACATCACTCTGGAAAATACGCACAGAACCGCCGCCCACTTCACAACCGTTTAATACGATATCGTAAGCCTTGGCACGAACCTTACCAGGATCGGTATCAAGAAGCGGTAAATCTTCATCCATAGGCATAGTGAACGGATGATGCATTGCCACATAACGGTTTTCTTCTTCAGAGTACTCAAGAAGTGGGAACTCAGTTACCCACAAGAAGTTGTACTGGCCCTTATCAAGAATATCAAGATTTCTTGCAATTTCAAGACGTAAATTACCAAGTACATCCCAAACCACTTTATTCTTGTCTGCCGCGAAGAATAATAAGTCACCAGGCTTACCGTTCATTTCTGCAACCAGAGCCTTTAACTCATCCTCTGTCATGAACTTTGCGAAGGAAGACTTGTAGTTTCCTTCTTCATCAATTGCAAGGTACGCAAGACCCTTTGCTCCGTAGGTCTTTGCAAAATCTACCAAAGCATCAATCTTCTTTCTTGGCATCGTTGCCTGACCTTCCGCATTGATACCGCGGACGGAACCGCCGTTTGCCAGAGCGCCGGTAAATACAGCAAAGCCGCAGTCCTTAACAATGTCGGAAACATCCTTAAGTTCCATACCGAAACGGGTATCCGGCTTATCGGAACCGTAACGGTCCATAGCATCCTGCCAGGTCATTCTCGGAATCGGAAGTTTTACTTCCACACCGATTTCCGCAAACATTCTCTGAAGTAATCTTTCATTTACGGAAATAACATCATCTACGTCAACGAAGGATAATTCCATATCAATCTGAGTAAATTCCGGCTGTCTGTCGGCACGAAGGTCTTCATCACGGAAACACTTAACAATCTGGAAATAACGGTCGTAACCGGAGCACATCAATAACTGCTTGAACAACTGCGGAGACTGTGGCAGTGCATAGAAAGTACCCGGATGAACACGGCTCGGTACAAGGTAATCTCTTGCGCCTTCCGGTGTACTCTTGGTAAGCATTGGGGTTTCGATTTCTAAAAAGCCCTCATCTGCCAGGAACTGTCTTGCAGCAGTTGCCACCTTACTTCTGAGGATTAAGTTTCTCTGTAAATCAGGACGACGAAGGTCAAGATAACGGTACTTTAATCTTAATTCGTCCTTTGTCTTGGAATCCTCTTCAATTGGGAACGGAGGAACCTCTGCCTCGGAAAGTACGCGAAGCTCCTTCGCACGGATTTCGATGTCACCGGTAACAAGATTTTCATTTACTGCACCGGAGCGCTTGGTAACTTCACCCACTACGGCAATAACAAACTCGCTACGAAGCTTTTCGCCCTTAGCAAAGTTTTCTGCGCCGCAATCGGACTCTTCTAAAATCACCTGTAAAATACCGGAACGGTCACGTAAATCTACGAAAATAATGCCGCCCTTATTTCTGCTTTTCTGTACCCATCCCATGACGGTGACGGTTTCACCGATGTTCTTGTTAGAAACCTCGGTACATCTGTGGGTTCTCTTTAAACCCTTCATGGATTCTGCCATAACTTCCTCTTTCCCGGCCATATGCCGTATATATTTCTTTTATTTTAATTTTAATAATTAACTGTTTTATACTGCTCCCAGACGTTTCCGCTCATTCATTTCATTTGCAAACTGCGTTATCTGTTCAATTCCTTCCGAATGAAATACTTTCATAAAATCCAAAAAAATCTTCATATCAAAGGATTTGTTATCTTCTATCATCAATTCCATAGCGGTTTCCACATCAAATGCTTTACGGTACGGTCTGTCGGAAATCAACGCCGCAAACACGTCGCACACGCGCAAAATGCGCGCCTCCAACGGAATTTTTTCCGCCGATAAATTTCCCGGATATCCACTACCGTCATAGTTTTCATGATGATGATGCACCGCATTGCAGATTTCCGGAGTAAATCCGCATTCCTCCAACATGTCCGCACCCACTTTGGCATGCATTCTCATGTATTTGGTTTCTTCAATCTGCAAAGCATTTTTATCACGACCGTACAGATTATCACTTAACCTTAGTTTGCCGATGTCATGCAGATAAGCAGCCATTACTACCTGATGTTGAAAATCCAGGGGAAGTTCCATCTGAGTACACAGCAACCTTACCAAAGCTGCTACCAGCTCCGCATGGTCTATATTATCATATAAATCTTCTTCCAGCACTTCTGCCATATTCAAACGCTGCAAAATACTTTTTATTAAGTCCTCTGCACTTTTATTACGTTCCATCAGATGAATCCTCCGTATTTCTCAAGGAAATCTTTTTTCCGCTGTATCATTTCATCGATACGCTCCACGTAATCCTTTACACTTTTAACATTTTCCACCCGCTCCAGACGATTGGTTCCCGCAAAATTAAATTTTGTAGAGCCGCCGCTGCCGAGAGCTAAAATGGTATGATGTTCTTCCAAACTCACACAGCGCTCACACTTTATCCCGTATTACTCTGTATTATTGAAGTTTTGACCTTTATCGTCCAAACTAAAACAGCGTATTATTGGGTATTATTCCTTTATGATTGATGTACATTTGATGTACACACACATATTTTGATGTACTCAAAGCCCTAACGGACTCTTCCATACATATTATCTAGTTAAAATAAAACCATTTTTTCTGACAAGGCTTCCATAGACTGTTTCTTTCTTGCTTCGGAAACCTCTGCATAGATGTTCATTGTTGTACCTATGTCAACATGACCCATTACCGACTGAATAACTTTCAGATTTGACTCCAGCTCACAGAACCGGGCACAGAAAGTATGTCTAAGGCTGTGACAAGTGAAATTCGGTAACAACATAGCTTCTCTTTTCTTTAATGCTGCATTATGCAACTCGGTGTTGTTGTAAGCATCAATTATTCTGCCCAACGCTCTATCTAAATCCGGCTGAATGAATACATTACCGAAGCGATTGAGGAAAATGAAATCTGTATAACCATCAATATCAGATTTACAGAACACACCATTTTCTAATTGATACTCCTTAATTTCTTCCAGTGCTTTCCGCACCTCTTTCACTAAAGGAATTTTACGAATACCAGCTTCTGTCTTTGGTGTTGAAATATAGAGCCTTTTTCCGGTCTTATTCATCTTGCCAGCAAAATACACAACAGCATGATCAACTGTGATGAACCCATTTTCAAAATCAATATCGCACCACCTCAATCCACTCAGCTCACCGACTCTGACACCTGTTCCGATAAAAAATGTAAATATCGGCTTCCAATGTGCATATACCGGATGTCCGTCCATGAATTGTAGAAACGCTTTCTGCTGTTCCGGTGTCAGGGCATTTCTCACACCCCGCTTTGCCCCGGTCTGCTTCTTTAGCTGTCCTAAAACCTTATGTGTCGGATTGGTTCTGATAATACAATCTCTTACCGCCATTTCAAACGCAGGATGTATCTCTCTCTGCAAATGTTCGATTGTTCCATAGCTCAAATTATGTTCTTCCATTAAAACCTTGTAGAAGTACAAAATATCCGAATACTTGATGTCCTTAATCTTTCGTTTCCCTATGGTTTGTCTCACATGCAAATTGTACTGATATAAATATCCGGCATAGGTACGAGCAGCCAAATCTTTTCTCGTAGCCATATATTTGTCGAATATCTCATTCAAACTCTGGTTCTTGGCAGTCAGACTGTCTATTCCATCCAATCTGTCTCTCAATACTTCTTCTTCCTTCTGACGAAGTGTAACTAAATCCTTGGCATATATATACTGACGCTTTCCATACTTATCGTTATATGCGTACTGATACATACCATTTGTGCGAACGGTCTCGCCCTTTCGCAATACTCTACCTTTACTATCCTTTCGTGACTTTGCCATGTGTCTGCTCCTTTCTTTTGGAAAGAAGAGAACTACACCTTATTTTTGAGTCTTATACAATAATTCAACTCCTTTTTTAATGGTTTCCGTTATAGTCTGTTGATGCTTTTCAGAATAATCCCTCAGCTTAATGTATTCCTCATCAGACATTCTTGTTGTCACAATCTTATCTTTAATTACATCTGATTTTGGACGTCCCATTTTGCTCATCGGCATTCTCCTTTCTATCATCTACAGACATTATACTTTTTGTAATACGAAATGTCAACTACTTTTTGTAATACGCATATATTTTTAATAGATATAGTTCTCTCCCACCCACTTTATTCTGCCGGAAGTCTAAATGCTTCTAAGTATCTGTCAAGGACTTCACAGTCAACTATAACTGCTTTCCCAACCTTGCAGACAGCTCCGGCTTCCTTTGCCCATTTCTCAAAAGTGGACTGACACACATCATAAATCTCTGCTCCCGTTTTGTATCTCACAAAACGCTTTTTTTCTTTCTGTCCTAAACTCATCATTTCACCCTTTCTCGGTGAATATATTTTATCCACCGATGACAACCGACAATCTCTTGCAAGCTCTCATAGGCAGACAAAATATTGCAATACAGGTGGCAGTTCAGTACGCTGCCCACATCGGTCTTGCACCGTCAACAAAATTGACCGGATTGCTCCGGAAGTATCATTATTATAGATATGCTTCATCGCCCTGTGTAACTGCTACACATTTTGCCAAGTTCTTCTCGCTCCATACCTTAACTTCAATACCGCAGTATTTCTTCGTGTTCACTCTATCAAAGAGCAGATATATCATGGCGAACCTGCCTAGTGGCTCTGCACACCCTCATGTCCTGTATGCAAAAAATATTCAATTATCAAGGTACAAACTTTTGGATAAATCATAATTGGACTTGTCAGCCCAAAAAGCACATAAGACACCTTCGGCTGCTATCAACCGACATTTGAAAAATTATGTGCTTTACAAGAATGACAAGTGTTGTAGTAGGATTGAAATCGAAAGCATTTCTGTTTCCTGTGTTATGTATCAAATTTCTGAATGGCTTTATATAAAACTACCCGAACCTCCTGCTTCATATCGTCCAAAGGCATATATGAAATATTGACTCCCTTTCTCCGTGAAATATATTTGAACTTGGCATGAATAAGTCTGTCATAAAAGTCCAGCACTTCTTGTACCGCCTTCTCATTTCCTTCTATCGCACTCAGGATAACCTCCGGCGAAATCAGTTCATCGTCCTTATCATTCTTCTTTTCCATTCTGACGAACCTCCTTCCGTAAGGAGCTGAGTGCTTCATATTTATAATCTGTCACTGTTTTCTTTGACACATTTAACTGTGTCGCAATTTCTCCTATCGAATATTCCAATACCACAGCCAACAACAGAGCAATACGTTTCCTCTCCGGTATTTTCATAATGGCTTTTGCCAGTTGGCTACTTTCCAGATAAATACTTTCCTCCCCAACCTTGATTTCTATTTTTTCAGAAAGGTATTCATCGGTCACAGTCTGTAACTGTTCCATTTCTTCATCCATCGCCATTACTTCATACTTTTGACAATACCGCAGATAATTCCTGATTTGATTTTTTACACTGTTATCAATAATCTTCTTGCAGTAGCAATCAAACCTGTGCTGTATGCTCTCCAGCTCGCCATGCGTAAAATCCTCTGTTTTCATCCTCTTCCTTTCCACAGAGATGACTTCGATTAATCCCTACATATCGACAACAACACCAGAGGGGAAGTAAATATCGGTACACAATTAAATTTTTTTGCAAATAAATTTTCTGTAATAAAAAACACCTAACGAACCACCCGGCTCATCAGATGCCCTCATACGCAATTTTACTTGGCTCCCCTTCTAACCAATCCCCTTGTACACTCCATAACATTCCTTATACCTCCAGCTTTATTTCGATTGACTATTCCTCCTCTCCTTGGTAGAATTAACATTGGATAAATCATAAAATTCTATATTAAGACACCAAACTGCTATTGATTTTTAGCGGACTCTTTCGTCTGCTGAAATTTATAGCAGTTTTTTTGTTCCAATGCTCTTGTCACAAAAACAAAACATATCTTGGGGCAGATATGCCCGTATGAGTTTTAAGACGGTTGCCTAAGCAACCAAAACTCCAATACCACCCTACCGGGTGGCATTGCCGGAGCAAGGCTCCGCCTTCCTCCTCAGAAACATAGCAAGCACTGCCTGTGTTCCCACACAGGCGACAAAACACTCATTTTCTCCAAAGTGGAAAATGAATGTTTCTTGCTTGCAATGGGCATATCCCCCTGACCCCCTAATTCGTGTCTGCTCCAATTTCCACGCTAGCGAAATTGGACAGAACACTCACAAAAACATAACGCCGGATACGGCACAAATTTTATAAAGGAGCTGTATAAAATGAGTAACCGAACACGCACAAACGAATTGAAATTCTTTTTAAGCGATGACGAGCAATATATCCTCAACCGGAAATATGAACAATCCGGCATGAGGAGTAAATCTGCCTTTATCCGTCGGCTTATCCTTTACGGATATGTGTATGACGTGGACTATTCACATCTTCGTGAATGCAACACTATCCTTGCAAGAATAAGTAATAACATAAACCAGATAACCAAGCGGGCAAATGCTACCGGGCATCTCTATGACGATGACATTAAGGAACTAAAGGAGCTGATGAATAAAATATGGGATACACAAAAATCCATGCTATCAAAGCAACCGTCAATAAAGCAGTAGACTACATCTGCAACCCGGCCAAGACAGATGAAAGCATCCTGATCTCAGCTTATGGTTGCAGTCCCGAAACCGCAGCTTATGACTTCAAATTCGCTTTATCTAAAACAAGCCAATCAGACGAAAATAAAGCCTTTCATCTGATACAGGCTTTTGCTCCCGGAGAGGTAAGCTACGAAGAAGCTCACCGCATCGGAATGGAGCTTGCCGACAAATTGCTTGAGGGTAAGTATTCCTATATCGTTGCCACGCACATAGACAAAGGTCATGTACATAATCACATTATTTTCTGTGCAGCCGATAACATCGAACACAAAAAATATCACGATTGTAAAAAGTCCTACTATAATATTAGACACTTAAGTGATGAACTTTGCCGGGAGCATGGTCTGTATGTCATACCTGAAACAAATCAAAAAGGAAAATCATATAAAGAATGGTTAGAAGATAAGAAGGGAACTTCATCAAAATCAAAGCTCAAAGCTGATATTAACGAAGCCATTAAACAGGCAAATTCCTATGATGAGTTTATTTCACTCATTCAGAATAAAGGTTATGAGGTTGAAAATTCTGACTTCAATTCCTCCGGAAAATACATCAAATTCCGTCCTCATGGAGCTGAGCGATTTATCCGTGGCAGTGAGCGAACTCTTGGCAAGGATTTCACAAGAGAACGTATCCGAGAACGCATCGAGCAGAAGCCAAGGGAACGTACTTATAAAATGCTCCGTTCTGCCGGAATGCGAAAACTGGTTGATACCTCTGCTGACGAAAAATTTGCTCAAAGTCCCGGCTTGCAAAAATGGGCGAACAAACAAAATCTGAAAGTTGCTGCCAGAGCCTATGCAGCCTTAAATGAAAAAGGCTTTCACTTCATGGAAGAATTGGAAGAACAGATTTCTATACTCTCTCATCAATCCACTTCTTTCCGAAGCGATACCGTTGCTCTGGAGAAGCAAATGCGTGAACAGGCTCTTATTCTCAAATATGCCGAGCAGTATGCAGAGAACCGACCATACCACATGAAGTATTATAAGGCAAAGCACAAGGACGCTGTTTTCCGCAAGTATGAGTCCCAGCTCATTCTTTACGATGCTGCAAAAGAGATGCTAAAAAAAGCCGGACTCAATCCTGCCAAAGTCAATCCCGACGAGGTACGAGCCGAGTATCAATCCCTTGCCAAAGACCGTAATGCTCTATCGGCAAAATACAAATCTTCCGAAGCCAAGCTGAAGGAACTGCAACAGCTCCGGGACACTATCACACAGTATATAGACGCTCCGGAACAGGCTCAAACTGTGCAGAAGCAGAAACAGCAGGATATTCTATAATTTCCCAAATATAGAGCATTTTAAAAGCGGCAGAATATAACCTCTGCCGCTTTCTATACTGCCCTCTACTCCGCAAATGTATGAGTCGGAACCTTCCACACAATGAACTTCCCCAAGTAAATCTCGGATGAAATAACTAGCCTGTTTTTTCCGTCAGAGAAAATATAACCACTGCCCGCCTGCTCCAAAAATTCAAAGCCTTTGCTGTATGCCACATCATGGAACAGAGCTTCGCACTTTCCACCTTCACGCAGAGAAATGTAAATGGCATTTGTATCATCTACATCTACTTTCACATAATAATTGTTCTCGTCAATATCCATTGCTGCCTTCAGATACGGAATAGGATTACCTCTCTGGAAAATGACAGGAGACCACAAATTTGCAATCCAAAGCAAAAGCATTACCCCGGCAACAGCAGAAATAATCACTACCCGGCGTTTCCATATAGATGTCTTTTTCTTCAACTCCTTCTCGGAGTAGTTTATAGCTTCCAACACTTTTGTTTCAACCTCTTTTTCTTCCTCTGCACTCTGCTCTCCAGATATAAGGTCTGTTACCTTCACTTCCAGAATTTCAGATAAAGGCTCCAGCAATGAAATGTCCGGCGCACACAATCCACGCTCCCACTTTGATACTGCACGGTCTGTAATGTGCAATTTGTCAGCAAGGTCTTTCTGTGTCATACCTTTTGCCTTGCGTAACTCTTTGATTAAATTTCCGGTTTTAATATTATCCATACCGCACCTCCACAAGTTTTTTACAAGGAAATTATACTATATCCCACAGAAAATGCACCAAACCGCAGGTTGAGTGCATGAAAAAACTGCGAATTTTTCATCGCAGCTCCTCAATCTAGCCAAATAATTGTAAATTGTTTTACTCTTGAAGCAAATTCCTCTTATCAATCGTCAGATTAACCAGCAATGCAGCACATATATAAATTACCAATATGATACACTCCAAAACCACTGTTTGAATGGTAAAGGAACATAAAGTTTTTAATAAAACTACGACTGCACTTACCACAAATCTGATTGGGAAATACAACCCTAACCAAGCAGAAATCTTATAAAACTTTTTCCGGAACATTTTTGTTTTCTCTGTTGCCCCGGACGATTTCTTTTGGTATGCGTATTCAAATCCAACAATGGCAGCTATAAATGGAATAAAACTCAATACTGCAAAGAATACATTGTTGAGGATTACCACAGCCATAAATTGCATTATAAGCATCATGACCTCTAAAACTATTAGGTACATCATGATCTGATTAACATTATCGTTCTTAACTTCCTTGACCTTTGGTAGGTCATCATCACTCTCGTAATCATCATTCAAAAGATAATCCGCAGATACTTTAAACAACTTACTAATCTGGAGCAGATTTGATGAGTCCGGTACTGCCGTTCCCATCTCCCATCGGGAAATTGCCTGTCTCGATACTTCTAATCTGTCCGCCACTTCTTCTTGTGTATATCCTTCTCTTTTTCTCAACTGTACAAGTTTTTCAGCAAATGTCATACAATCAACCTCCTCTTACTTTTTGTAGCTTAATTGTAATTCTTTTGCCCCAAAAGAGCCACCACATAGACTTTACAATCCCGCAACTCAATGTAACATAGGCACTTTTCAGCTAAAAATGCACTTCTTTTATGCTATATCTCCGAATTATAGTACCTTCTAATAAGTTCCTCCATATCCTTCGCCACCCAGCGTGTCTCATTGTCCTCATGCAACCATATATGAATAGCAGATGTATCAACTATTCCATCCTCACGCACATTATAGCAGTAATAATCTCCGCATCCATTCCCGGCAAAGAATATGTGACTTTCAATGTCCTCATAACACTCTAACAGATACTCTCGGTTCAAGGATACGCACTCGATAATCTTTTCTGTTGAAAACAGCAGCCACTTATCACCATTCATTTCAAGTAGTAGTTCCTTTAATTCCTCCGGGAAATTATATCCCACTACTTTCTCTGCTTCTTGTATTTCTGAAAGTGTAGCAGGCTCTTGAATTTGTATCTTCGCCCTTCCTTCAGAACACTCTAATACTAATTCCTTGTACATACATCCGTACTCCTTCACACCTTTGCATTTTTTCTCTTAAGTGTGTATGCCACTAAATAAGCAACTGCTGTCAAAATAATAACAATCACAAGCTGAATAGGAATACTTATTCCAAAAAACATTGCTCGATGTTCTCTATTACTTAAAATCGAAGGCGATGCTACTATGCTGACGGAAATAGATAATACCGTTGAAACCAATGGTGCTATCCATAAAAGTTTTCTCCTAATAAAGAAAACAATAACCACCGACAATACAGGTATTATGCAAAATACCGATGCGTTCCACCAATTCAAATCAAAAGTCATAATTCATAACCTCTCTTTCCCAATATTCAAAATATCAACCTAATACTTTACTGAACATCCAACTCTGCAACTGTTTTCTGACTAAATCGAATAGTAATCGCAAAAACACCTTCATATCCAAGTTTCTCGTATTCTTCCGGCGAATTAAAGTAATCTACCTGATAAGACATCACTTGATTACTTGAGGTAATCACCTGTACTGCTAAAGGGATCTCTTCCTCATATACAATATCTGTTTTTTCCGATAACACTGATGTTGCAAAGCTGCCAATCTCATTTAAGTCCTCGTTGCGTTCACTCTCATACTCCGTCGAACCACCGGTATGCTCACTCTGAATTGCAATTCTAATTCCTTCATCTAATCTTTCAAAATCCAGAGCAATACGACCATCCATATCTGAAAATGCCTGACCGCCACCTCCGGTTTCCAGCTTCCATTCTCCATCTATTAAGCGATAAGTATTCACTTGAATACTCTGAACCGACTCATCGAGTACAAAATCAAAAATGCGTTGTTTCGTATTCAACCCCAACAATGCAGCAATCTTTTCCTCTTCCTCTGTAAGCTGTGCAGGTTCTATATACATTTTTTCTGCACTCTTTGGTGTATCTGAGCAACCAACCATGCTCATCATTACTATCATTGCCAATATAATGACTATCACCCTTCTCATACAAGCACACTCCTCATCAAATTGAAATTAGTTTACTTCTTATTTTTCTTCTGAGTCACCTATAAAAGCAAGTGCTACGCCGAAGAGACCAACAAAACCACCGATGATTGCCATAATATTTGCAAAGGTGGCAGAAAAGTCTGGTGCCATAGCAATACCAATGACTACAATTAAAACAGCGAAGATAATTAAAGCAATTCCTTTAAGTTGGTTTTTCATACAATCACACTCCTCATTATTTATCCAGTTCTTTGGCATAATCTATTACTACCTTCTGACAGAAAGCACAATGAAATGCCTTGCAAGTTGGTCTTGTCCAATTATGAGAACTGAGAGTAACTTCCTCTCCGCTTGCCACATCAGGAAGAAACCAATTCTTATGCTCCTTGGTTGTAAAGAAAATTGTGCGGGCACTCTGTACTACGCCACTTTCCATTTCATTTCCGCAACATGGACATTTCATACTCTTATTCCTCCGACTCTGATTTTCTATTCATTAACTGTAACACTTATTGCTACAAGTAAGTCTGTCTGTTCTTCGATTGCACTTTCAATAGTAACAACATCACCGATTTTCGCATTGCTTTCACAGTCCTTTACAAACCAAAAACAAAGCTCCGCATTATCATCCGTAGAAATAATAATATATGGACGACCTTCTCTATCTCCCTCATTCACAACACTCATTGCCCTATCCGTAACGGTTCCATAATACGTCTTTTCTGAGCCTTCAACCAATTTGCTCCTGCCGCAACCAACCAGAGCCAACATACAAATCACAGTTAAAACTAAGGCTATCTTCTTTTTCATATTCTCACACCTCCGCACTTCTTATCAACCAATCGGAACAAATAATACACTCCATGCCCAAGTCCAACACTGACTACCATAAACACAATCAGCTTCCACCATGCAAATTCAAGAATTAACACAGCTCCCATAATAAATGCAAACACCAATACCGGAACAAATATCAAAAGTTTCAATATCCCGACTTTTATTCCTCCTGTTGGCTTGCCTACAAAGAATGACAGTACAAACAGAATTGCCATCACGATTGCGTAAATGGCATAGAATACTCTCCACACTTCTGCTCCTATCGCAATATCTCCGATATAGAATGTTCTACCCAATGCCGGATTTGCCAACGCACAGGCAATAAAGATAATTGCCACCACAAACATAACCAAACTGATTATTCTTAAAACCATGCCCTTCTTCATTGCAAGACCTCCTCTCCTCAAACAATTCTATTATTCTTTTCTCTCCAGATAACCAATCTCCGGACCTGCGGTAAGTTTATGCCTTACGATAAGCCACGCTACAACCTCAATTACAAGGACAATTCCCCAAAAGATTGAAATCACAATAATTGATGTGTACCAAGGTGACGAATAGGACATATATCTATCCCTATTCATCAGATAATCTAATACTCTCCAAAGCACCATACCGACAAATATACCCACAGAAGAACCGAGAAGAATATTCAGCACCTTTTTTGCTTTTATCCATTTCTTCATAGCTACCGCCTCCCCTATTTATATCTGCTCCAATCAAATTCAAACAACGGATTACCCTCTGCATCATAAATATTTGACTCTGCTCCATTCCATGATTGTACCGGAGTCGCTGTATCCAATCCTTCCTGCTCCTTCGCTTCAAACAATTCCAATACATTACGATGATAAAGGTTATCTCCGTCCACAGTTTCCAAGTATAAGAAGAACTCACTACCTAATGGCATTTCATACTGCTTCTTGAACTCATATTCATACTGATGAATATTACTTCCGGGTTCTGCATTGGTAGCACTCGATAACGGAATTTCCATACGGTCTACTTCCTTGCCATCCAATTCAGCCACTAAAGCCATTGACTGTACTTCCACAGGATTTCCTTTTCGCTCTGCTGAGATATGTATGAGCGCATCCATATCCCAAATATATTTTCCATCCGCTTCTTTTCCGTTTCTAACAGAATACTCTAATATTCCATACACACGGGTCAGATAATCATATCGTGGCGAAATTCCCCAACCAAGTTCTTCTGTACGGGTAGTGTCTCCTTCTGTAAAGACTACTCTTTCTACGGTACAATTCTCAAAGACAGAAAGTTCAAGTTTTGTAATATACTGACCATCTTTCAATTCCATCGGATATGCATTCCCGCTACAATAAAGTGTTGCAACGGTCTGTTCTGCCGAATACTCCTTTGGTGTCACAAAGCATATAACTTCTACCTTGCCACCATCTACATCCGCAGCTCCATATTCCCAATCACTATAACTTAACAGGCTTGCTTCTTGCTCCAGCATACTTTGTACTTGCGAATATATATTGCTTATATCTGTTTGCACAGAACTTCGTATAGAATTTTGCTGTGTTTCCAAAAACGCTATATCCTGCTTCAACTGATAATTTTGGAACAGACATACTACTGCCAAAATACAGGACAACACAGCAACTATCATAGAATAATTCTTTTTCATAGCGTCCTCCTACTTCTTCTCCATTTCATCAAGAATAAAATATCCCATTGAGGCAATCGCAAACACAATTCCAAGATACCCTTCCAAATTAAGTGCTGCTCCCAAAATAAATCCAATATATCCTGCTACAATCGTTACAATTACTGCCAACCATTTCTTCATAGAAATCGCTCCCTTCTCGCTATGCTACTTGTGATTTATTCTTCATCTTCCTTATTACAAAGCACAAAAAGGCTATTGCCCATAACACAATCGCCTGCACTAACCACAACATCATCATTACACTAAATGGCTCTAATCCTTCGCCAATCGTAAGCCACCCTCTTGCCGGATGAGCCAGATATTGATGATTCGGGCTGTCTCCAAATATTCCTGAACAGATATACCATGCCAATAAATATATCGGCAGGTTTACCCATGTATATTTAACTTTAACCTTGCTTGCAAACAAAACAGGTAAGCCAAGCAAACCAATCCAGAAAATATATCTGCCTGTCGGATCGCTGGTGGAAAGTGTAAAGGTATGGTATCCGTTTCCCAAATCCTCAAAATCTTTTATGGTTCCTGCCACACCAATCCATCCATCAGCGATTGCCAGACAGATAATAGCGGTCAATAAACCCATAATGACAGCATATACATATCCTTGTACCTTTTTGTTTTCCATACGCATCTCCTTAATCTGTAATCGTCAACTCAATCTGCGTATCCATTTCCGCACTCACACCAACTTTATACGGAAATGCTCCGTTGAGTCCGTCAATTACCTTTGTATCTCCGGCAGCCAAAGACATCTGCCTAATAACCTCACCAAAATTATAGAGATATATGGTCAAATCCACGGTTCCGTTATTTGTGACCGATATTTCCTCACTATTCGTACACACATCCGGGGAGATAATGAATACCTCATCCTTTTTAATCGTTTCTGATACCACTAATTCTCCGGTACTGCTCAGGTCATGTTCAACAGCTTTTTCCATGGCCGTTGAACTTCCTTCCCTGGTAATCAGAATTGCCGGGTAAGGTTGCTCCGAATATGTCCAATACTCGGACTCAATCACTACTTTATCGCCAATCGCCAAATCTTCCGGAACAGACAAAGTTTCCTCACCAATATAAAACGTCACTCGGTTGTTAAACTCTTTTCCATTGCTATCTGAACCCAAATAATAATTGATAGCCAGCTCGGAATTTTCATACTCGGTCACTACTCCCTTATAGGTTTTGTGAATGAATTGATGTTCCGCCGCTGCGGTATTGTCTGTCATACTGTCAATAATTCCTCCGGCAATGATAACCACCAACGCACCAATCATAATGCCAATCTTGATTTTCTTCCCACGGGCATCCTTAGCTTTCCAAATGATTGCTCCGGTGATTACACAAACTGCCGCAAAACCACAGCATAACCATCTTGCCAGACTGCTAAAGTCCAACATACTTCCTCTGCTCTCTGCGGTTATTCCACCCAAGAACGCAAAGAAAGCTAACATATACAAAATACAACTGATATGTTCACGCCACTTTCCATTTTTCATAGTGACACCTCCAATATCTTAAGAACTATGAAATAGTCTCGTTGGTTTACATCTAAATATCTCTATTGATGAAAGTAAAGTTGCCACCCATACCACTACCAAGAGAAATAAATTTGATTTTATATAATCCGTTACACATAATTCTTGTTCCAACGCTACTACCATATAATTATCCATTTCCAATCCGGACATATTTCCGGTAGCTATAAACATATATTCAACAAACAAGTCTGAAAAATTGCTAATCAACCAATAACAGCATGGCAAAGCCAACAAAAGTGCTACACTGGCTATGACAGTAGTTAAAATAAAATACTCAATTATAATAGCAAGCCTACCCTCACCCAAGGAAATCAAAATTGCTATATCCTGATAACAGGCACGCATCCATAACAAAACCACTAAAAAGAGAATAGTAATCGCAAGCCCTGATGATAATCTTGTTAATAACGTTGCTGTCAAGTTTACTGCTCGGGCAGCCGAAGTTCCATTGCTCAGCTTGTTTTCTGTCAAATTAGATACTCTATATACATCCTCTTGTAAACCCATTTGTATAATAGCAGAATACACATTCTCTAAAGCATCCATATCCGTTGCATATATGTATACGGACGATAATGGCAATTCATAACCTATTATCATCTCATATGATTGAATATCGCAAAACACATAACTGTACGGACTTTGACCATATGCAAGATTTCCGCTTGGAAGTTTCCATGTTTCCTGTGGCAAACTCAAAGTCTTATAAATTCCAATTATCTCAAGTTCACTTTGCTTGGCTCCAATAACAATCTTATCGCCTACAACCAAATTGTTTTCTTTTGCTAACACCTCATCAATAATTGCTCCCCGACAATTTGTTGCTGGCATTTTCCCTTCTATAAGTTCCATATTATTTGAAAACGCTAAATTTAATTGTGTATCTGTACATCCAAAAAGTCGTAGCATCTCTGAATCAGGTATTGCAAACACATTAGCAGCATCCTTTTCGATAGCATTATGAATGTTCACAGGTTCTACAAGCATATCATACTCTTGGTTATATCCTACCACTCCATCTAACATTGAAATGTACTCTAACACATCCTGCGAAATCGCTTCATTGTCCTCTGTATATAACATCAAAGAATATCCTATGTCATATATCACTGTGTTCTCATAACTTATTACAATATTTCGGAAAAAATAACCCACTATTCCTAGTAATGCAAAAAGAAACACCAGCAGAAACAAATAAATAGCGTGTCTCGCTTTCCCCACAATAATCAGCCATAACCGCTGTATATATGACATTACTTATCCTCCACAACTAATTTGCCATCGCTCATTTTCATTACTACATCAGCATACGAGCACACTGTATCAGAATGGGTTGCAATGATGATACATTTATTTTCATTCCGTGCTAGTGATACCAATATCTCCATAATTTTTTCAGTATTTTCTTTGTCCAAATTCCCCGTGGGCTGTGTTAAGTTAGTACAAAATAGACAAACCCCAGCAAGGCTGCTGCCTGCCGGGGTCTTTTTTGTTATTCCGTATATAGTCCCAAGCGTAGCAGCAGACTTTCTATTGCCCTTTCTCTCATATCTCCATAGCAATTCCCGTATAGGTATACTGTCCATTCTGTTGAACTATTCTTTGATACCTTGCCGCAAACGTCGCCAAACTCATTGACAATATTTGTATATGCTTTCATGCTGCCGCCCTCCTTTTTGTTGTTTCTTCGACTGTCTTTATTATATACTTGCGCAAGTATAATGTCAATAGTTTTTTTCAAGTTTTTAATTCATCATAATTTTGGCAGTCTTTAACAACCTTGAAACAGTCAGAAAGATTTTCTGTGCAGCACTCCGGGAAATCAAATATATTTCTGCACGTCTTGCACTGTGGTTCCATTCTCTTTTCTTCCGGCTCCGGTCCTTTACTCTCCATCAATGCTGTGTCCCTCTCTTTCCATGCGTTGATACACGGCAGTTACCACATAATCATTAAGACTTTGACCAGCTGCGCTTGCTGCTCTCTCAATCTTTGCTTTGTTCCCAACTTTAACAAATGGGTATAATCTGTCATAGTTCTTGTTGTTAAAGTTGTTCTTTGCTTTCGTGGCTGCTGTCTGGTTTCCGGTGTTCTTTGTATCTGGTTTCTTCTTTTCTTCTGCTTCCGCACTCATGCTTTGCACCTCCATATATTTTTTGTTTCAGTATATCACTATTTTCTATCTTGCGCAAGTATACATTTTGTACAACCTTGCGCAAGTATATTTGTGCATTTTGTCTATTGATTTTATACTTGCGCAAGTATATAATAAAGACAGTTAAAGAAAACAACTACACCAACGGAGGTAATGAAAATGAAAAAATTTGAAATCGGTAAAGAATACAGCATGAGAAGCATTTGTGACCACAACTGCATTTGGACATATACAGTAGTTGCAAGAACTGCAAAGACAATCACCATCACTGACGGTGAAAAGACATTGAAATGTCGTGTCTGCCAGAAAGTTTCAGAATACCGCAACGCTGAAACAATCTACCCTCTGGGGCAATATTCCATGGCGCCAAGCCTTGTTGCATAACCCAGACACACCGGGGCGGCGCTGCTGCCCCATCAAATTTCAATTATCGGAGGTATAGACCATGAACAATTCTATTATTACAGCAAATCAAATTAAGGTTGGCACCCAGCTTGCAGAAGCAGACGGCTTCTTGTGGGACGTGGTAGAAATCATCAAGGAAACGCCAAAGACAATCACTGTTCGTCTTTGCAGCGACTTTTCCAGTATAAAGAACCATTGGACCGTTAAACCAGACGGAACGCCGGGCGGTGTTCAAAAGACTTTTCGCAAGTCTTCCCGCCTTTATGGTATCGCATAGCCCCTGCCCCGGTCTTCCGGGGCTTTTCTTTTATCTTGCGCAAGTATACACAATATACAAATATACTTGCGTAACTTTGTACACTTTGCCTATTGATATTATACTTGCGCAAGTATATAATAAAGATAGTTAAAGAAAGCAAATAAACGGAGGGCAAAGAAATGACAGTAAAACTTCAAGGAATACACGGACAGCAGAAAGCAAAGGCGGTTAAGGAATTAAAAGTGGGTGACGTTATCATGTGGAATTTTGGCTACACCAGCACCGTTGTTGAACTTATCCCAAGTAAAACCGGAAAGACCATAACTTGTATGTTGAAAAGTAATCAAGACGGCATTGTGCGTGACCGTAAAATGGGTGCAGAAAGACTGGTTGCTATTGCATAGCAGCCAGCCGGAAAGGAAAGGTGATTGTATGAAGATAAAATGGACGCTTAATGATATTTCTTTTAATCGCAGTAATTATAGACCAGTGATTGCGCGTTTTAATAACTCTAAACGCTGGCTGTCTATTCCAGCATTTACAACTACTTCAAGTGCCCGCGTGATGTTCCGCGAACTGGCTGTTGCATACGGTGCCACTTCTGTTGAATTAAAATATTTTTATGACGACGCAGACCAGCAGACAGAAACAGACGTTGTGGACTTCTTGAAATTGTCCACCGGGTATATATTCAGAAATGAACTGGAAGTGCCAGCAGGAACCCGCCGCAAGTTCAAGGAATATTCCCCGGAACAGATTTTTGAATTATGACCGCGTATTTGCCCCGCAAACAAATAAAAGCCCCGCAAGTGTCCACTTCTTCACCTGCGGGGCTTTTCGTCAAATCTGGGCTGTTCTGGACGCTGTCAGCGGTAAAATTTCTTTATTCCTCCACTGCTACTTCCACGGCTACGTCTACGCCCTGCCCGGCTGCTTCGTATTCTTCCGCAGAAATCGTCCCATTTACATTTCCGTTTTCATCATAAGTGTTGTACGTTCCGTCCTTGTTTGGCTCCATTGCGCCGTCTGGCACCTTGTCAGTTGCAATGGCTGCCGCTCCGGCGTTGATAACTACCGTTGCAGCTGGTACGGCTGCCGTTACTGCTTCCAGTGTTGCTGTGTTTCCACCTGCTTTCATTGCTTCATACGCAGACTGGGCAATGGCTTTCAGCTGGTCTTCTGTAACTTCCAGCCCGGCTTCTGCTGCAATCTCTTTCAGTTTCTCCACGACAGCTGCCATCTTCTCTTCCCCGGTTTTGGACTTCATAAACTCACGCGCCCACACAACAAATTCTGCTGCCCATGCGGACAAAGTGCCAAGTTTGTTTTTTACGTCCTGTGGAACCTTTGGGAAAACATACTTTCCAAGCAGGAAAGCGCCAAGGGTAATACCAAAATAGATTGCTGCGTAAATAACTTCATTCATGTTCATTTCCTCCGTTTCTTGATTATGCAGGCAGCTTCAATGTCTGTCCTGCGTGAATGGTGTTATTTTTAAGACCGTTCATGGTCTTAATTTCATTGTATCTGGTGCCGTCGCCCAGCTGCTTTGCTGCGATAGCCCATAAGCTGTCCCCAGCCTTTACGGTGTAGCTGCGCACGCCAGAACCCGGAATGACGATTTTCTGACCAACGCTAATAATATTAGGGTTCGCAATGCCATTGTAGCTTGCTAACTTCTGGTAGGTTGTACCGAACTTTGCAGCAATTTTAGAAAGCGTATCACCGCGCTTCACGGTGTATACCTGTTCTTCTTCCATTTCTGCTTCTGCTGGTGTTTCCTCCACCTCTGTTGCTTTGCTCTCAAAGTCTGGCACGCCATAGCCTCTGATATACTTACCATTGACAGCGAGTGTTCTGCGCTCAACTGCATTGTTCTTGTTACCCTCAACAACAATGATTGTGGAACCGCTCACGCTCTCTACAATGCCGACATGGTCAGAACGTCCGGTGTTGTCACCTGCGCCGTTGTCGTCCCAGTCGTAGTACACATAGTCGCCAGCGTCCGGGCGGTATGCGTCATTTTCAACCCAGCGCCCTTTCTTCTTCCATAACTCAATCTGCTTTTCGCAGCCACATTCAGTAGGGATAATGTCAGTGTAGCCAGCTTCAATGGCAATTTCAGAACCAAAGGTTGCACACCAAGCGTCTGTGTATGTCACCTTGTAACCTCTGGCAAGTGGCTTGTGCGCATTGTATCTGTCGATAATTGCGCGGTGCTGCGCTGTGCCCTCTCTGGTGCCTACATGGGCTGCCGCCCTTGCTGCAAACTTCTTTCTTACGTCCTGTACATTCATACTGCTTGTACCTCCATTCTGTTTATTGCTTGTGGTGCTTCCGGCAGGCTTTGTGGCTGCGTATTTGTCAAAGTAGCCTTGCCCGTACTCTGCGCGCTTCGCCTTTACCTTTGCGCTCTGGTCCCGTGGCTTTTCAAACTTTGTCAATACAACGTTTGAAGCTGCTTTCACGTCTGTTGCTGCTTTAAGTGCTGCCAGTACACCTTTATAATTTCCGGTTAATTCTTTCATAAGGAAGCCCAGCTGGGTTTCAAGGTCGCCCACTGATTTTCCCTTGTTTTTGGCATACGCAAGCAATGCAGCTTTTCTGGTCTTGTACGTCCACTGCGCCAGACCATACCCGGCAGCGTCGGTCACAAATTTTGTGTAGCTGCCGTCGTCCACTGCTGCTGTGTATGTAGCGTCCGTGTGGTTCAGCTTCTTTTCATAGCTGTTCTGCACGTTATGCGGGTTTAATCCGCTTTCTGCAAATAAATTCCCCATCAGTCCGGCTACGCCAAAATTGTTCTGTATTTGCGCTTTAAGAAAATTCCAAATCTTTTCTTCTGTTGTGCTTCCAATCAATCCCATGTCCAGCACCTCCCCGCATTACTGTGAAGACATACTGGAAAAATCAGACAGCGAACCGCACAAGTCCGGGTGTGCTGCTTTGATTTTCAGCATATTTTCCGCTTTTGCTTTCCAACAGTAGAACGCCACTGCAAATACAGTCACGCTGCCAACAAATGTTAATAAGGTTGACAGCTGGTATATGTCTTTTACTACTGCCCACACTCCAACCACAAACGCTATGTAGTAGGTTAGCAGAATTGAAAAGATAATGATTTTTGTTGCACCCAGCTTTCTTTCCGGGTGCTGCTGCAATTCTTCCTTGCGCTGTCTTCGCTTCTTGCGGAAGTATGGAAGATTGCATAAAAAAAGCACTGCAAATGCCAGTGCAAAACCGATAATAAAAAATAATAAATATTTCAACTCTCTTCTTCCTCCTTTTCTACCGGGCGGGCTGGTATGAAGTCATTTTCGCGCATACACGTTTTGTAAATCTCTTTTATATACTCTTCCGCGACGTCAACTTGCCCGTTGGTCAATTTATTGTCCGCAATATACTTGTTGTACTTTGCGGCAATATCAATGATATGGTCAAATTCTTCCTTTGTGTGGCGGCGGTGATTTATACAACTGTTTGAAAAGTCCAAAATCTCCCGGCGCCAGCTGTCAATCTTGTGGTCTTGAAAGTCTTTTTGCAGCTTGTCCAGCTGCTCTTTCATGTCGCTGTTTAGTAAATTTCCCAGCTGTTTTATTGCCCATCTGACGGGCTGAATTTTAATGCCCGGCGTTAGGTCAACAACAATTCCTATACCAGCTAACCACACGACGGCTTGTTTTGCCATTTCCCAGACGTCAGCTGGGGAAATCGTCTGCATGGTTTCCATGGTCCCTTGTCACCTCCTTTTTGTACATTTCGTTAAGGCTTTGACGCAGACCATAGCTGTTGAAATGCTGCAAAATGCCACGATAGGAAGCAACGGACCTGTCCAGCGTGTCTTTGTCAATCTCTCTGGCTTCATACGCTGCAAACATATATTTCAAGCGTCGTTTCAGCTTCTTTGCGGTCTTCTTCCGCAATTTGATGTGAGTTGACCAGATACGGAACCCCACAAACTCAATACCCATGCTGGTTGGTCTAATGCAGGTTTTCTTGTTCAGCTGCAATCGCAATTCTGTGTCCAGAAACTCTGCAATTTTCCTTTTTACTTTTTCAAGGTGCTTTTTGTCCGGGTGTAATATTATTACGTCGTCCATGTATCGTATATAGTAATGCAAATGCAGTTTGTGTTTGCAAAACTGGTCAAGTTCGTTCAAATACAAATTAGCGAACATTTGTGAAGTCAAATTGCCAATAGGCAGCCCAACTTCTCCCAGCAATTCATCAAACGCCACGTCGCCAATGTCGGCGCCCAGCGGCAATCCAAACTTTGTGTCTTCGCAGTTGATAATCACTGATAAGACGTGCAACAAATCTTTGTCAGCAATCTTGCGTTCCAATATCTGCATTAAAATTTCATGGTCTACCCGGTAGAAATACTTTGAAATATCCAGCTTTAAATAATAGTATTTCTGGGGCTTTCTGTCGGTCTGCTTTAACCAGTTGTGCAGGCGGTTGACGGCTTTGTGTGTGCCTTTTCCCACCCGGCAAGCGTAACTGTCGTATATGAACTGCTTTTCAAAATACGGGTTCAGCTGGCTATATATAGCGTGCTGCGCCACTCTGTCTTTGAACTGCAACGACATAATCATGCGCTTTTTAGGCTCATACACATAAAATATGTTGTAGCGCCCCACGGTATAGGTGTGCCAGATAAATTCGTTTTGTAACTCAATCAAGTTTTCTTCCAGCTTGTCCGTGTACTGCATGACGTCTTCCCGGTATCTCTTGCACTTTATCCCGGCTTTGTACGCATTGAACAGATTTTCAAAGTCATATATTTTAGGGAAAATGTCTTTTATTGTCTGCAATCTGCTTTCCCTCCTTAACCTCTAATAATGCGCCGCACAAATTTACTTTGGTTCTTCCATTTCAAACGTGATATATACATTCAGTTTCCCGGTACTGACTTTCAGCCTTGCGGCTTACTAACTATCTTTGCGGCAATTCAATCTTTTTCCTACGGCTTCCATCTGGCAGCCTTTGGAATGGAAAAGAACCCCTTTAACCCAAGCGCACTGGACGTGTCCACTTGTGGGCACGACTGCTGGCAGATATGGGGTGAAGCGGAGCGGAACGAAACGTTGTTGTTGCTGTTAGAACGGGCGTTGTTCAAGTTCAACGCAGCAGCGCCACCGTTGGACGTGTTGTTGAAGCTCGAACCCCGGATAGGCACGGCAAGTCCTCTATTAACGGTTCTTTCCCAAAATACAAAAGCAGGTGTTGCCCTGCTGTTTGCCATTATTTCTTCCCGGCTCCACCGCTGCTTCCAGCAGTGCTGCCATTTAGTGATTTATAGTAGCCACCAATCATGCAGCCGATTTCGTTTATCTTCCGGGACAATATTTCATACTTGCGCATTGGTAAGCATGGTTTCTTGTCTGGGTGCAACTGCGGGTCTGCGGCAAGTCTTACAAGGTGCCGCAAAACGTCCAGCTGGTCGTCAAGTTCTCCCAGCGTGGTTTTCTTGTAGTGTTTATTTTCAAGGTGTATCACCAATTCAAACACTTGCAATATTGCTTCCCGGATATGGTCTGCAAGTTTTCTGTCACCCTTTGGGAACTGCTCTAACGCTGGGTAGGCATACAAAAGCATTTCGTATACCTTGTTTTTCATTTTGAAATCTTCCTGCGTTGCGTTGTCCCTCACGTTGTCAAGCTGCGGTAGCTGTTCTGTTGTGTCTTCTGGCATATCTTATAAACCACCTTTGCTTAAAATTTATAGGGGCTTGCTGCCGCAAGCCCCACAGTTCATCAGTCCCCAGTTTCCAGTTACTCAACAAAAGCGGAGCGGAACGAAACGCTGCCGTGGCCGAGAGAACGGGCGTAGCCCAAGCTCAACGCAGCAGCGCCACCGTGGGACGCGTCGCCGAAGCCCGAACCCCGGAAAGGCAGACGCTCACCATCAGTATTGACATACTGCTGGTGCCCGCTGGTGCCGTATGTATCGGCACTGTCCTTAATCAATCCAGCTGCAATGGCAATCTGCGGAATTGCAATGCCAGACTGCGCGGCTAATGTTCCAAATGGAATATTGTATGAACCAGCGGCGCCGCTTCTGCTTGTGTTGATTGTCAACTTACCGGAAATATAATCATAATGCAATGTGCCTGCGGTTCCCGGTTCAACCAGTGTTCCGTCTGGCATGATTGCTTTCCACTCTGTACTATCGGCACCCATGCTGCAATCAGACTTCATGGCGTTACCGTAAGGGATAATCTGAATTTCACCATTAACAACGCGCATACCGCTTACCCACTCCCAGCAGTTGCCGCAAAGGTCAGCAATGCCAGCTGGTGTGCCGTCGTGATACCATGTCATAGGACCGGAACCAGTAGCAGTTCTGCCGCCGTCGTGTTCGCCGTCAATATATGTGGTCACACCTCTTTCATAAGACTTTTCATAAGACTTGCCCCAGTTGGTGTTTCCGCGTGGCATAAAGCCGTTACGCTGGCACCAAAGGTTGATTGCTGCAAAAACGCCGTTCTGGTTAAGGTGCCAGCCAGCACCCTTTCTGCGGCAAGCTGCAAGCGCTTGGTCAAAGTTAATCCAGCATTTAGGGTCTTTCGCTGCCAAAGAGTATGCGCGGTCATTAACGACAGTGTTAATGTATTTCGATACCCAGATAACGTCTTTTTCTACACCATCAACAATCCACCAAGGCAATGTTTCCTGTGTACCTTCGGTGATAATATCAGAATATTTCATTTTAGGAATACCCACCATGATTGATGGCTTTTCCAAATCGTCAAAAATAACACGGTTGTTTCCACCAAAGGAAGCAACCGCCATGCTTAAATCATCATAATTGCTCATTGTTTAGTCCTCCAATCCCCAAAGAATAAGCGTGCAAAGTGACATATCAAAATCAACTGGCATTGGAACTTCAAGCGGGTTGCCCTCTTCGTCCTGCTGTGTTGCGTCTCCGATTACATCATATCTGCGCGCCGGAATAATAATTTGCGCAGCGTACTTCTGCGCCTTGCCACCCGTGCCAATTACAACGCCGTTTTCTTCATCAATGCAAATGTCCAGCGACACTTCATAATCTCTTTCACGGCTTGCAAGATTGATTGTTAATTCATCATCACCGAAAGTGATTTTCTTTCCACCAGAAACGGCATATTCAATATGCTTGCCCGGTGTCTTGACTACCACTTGAATTTTAGTAGTATTTGCCATGTGTCTTTCCTCCATCTCTTACAATTTCGTTGCTGCGTGCTGCTATTACCTCTGCCGCTTCTCTCTGGGCGGCTGTCCCTCTGCCCTGCACGCCAAAGGACCGCAGCACTTCTGCTTCCTGCTGCTTTCTTTCTTCGCTTTTAATGATTACGCCTGCCATCAATAAAACCCGCCTTTCACAAAGATTTTTAGCTTTACGCTTGTTGCGCTGCCAGTATAAGCAATCTTAAAGCCATTCAGCAGCTTGTCTGTTACTACTACGTCACCCGGAAAACCGCCCTCGTACTCCATGATTTCTGCTGTCACGGTGTAGTCAAGATGGTTTCTGGCTGTGGTCAGCGCGATTGTCTGAACCGAATTGTTAAAAGGGTACTGCTGCGTATTTGTCAGCGTTACCACTTTTGTTTCTCCCACCATGTCTGCTATTGCCTGCTGCTGGTGAATTGCAGAAAGCGCCATGAGCGCCGACAATTCGCAGGCGTTGGAAATTCCATCTTCCATGTGGTTGAAGTTCTCCGCGTTCTGCGGGGTGCCCTGCTGTATCACTTCGCCCTCAACTGGTGTGTGGGTAATTGTGCCATCATCATTTCTGCTTTCTGTGTAGCGGTCTTCAAATTCTGTGACGTGGTCTTGCCACATTGTAGGTTGGTACATAGTCTTTTACACCTCCTTTTCTTCAAAATCAAAAACAAAGCGGTACAATACGCCCTCTTGAACGTTTGTAAGCTCTATTTTTTCTGCTTTTTCAGCCCACAACTGATTGTTCTTGTTGTAAAGCTGTACTTTTTGCACTGTGGCGGTTCCGCTAATCTGTGGCGTTATCTGGATATATACAGCCACCCGGTCATTTTTCAGACGTTCCCTGCGGGTGATTGCTTTCTTTTCAGTAACACCATTTACCGTCACTTTTGCATAAGCAATAGTGTTGTCAATAAAATTTTTAAAGTCACTGATTGCCTGCGGCGTCAACATGGTTCCTCACCTCCTTTTATAGCTTCCGGGTACTTCCGCACATTTTGACTGTGTATGAATAGCCCGTTGCCTGCACTGTGTTTTCCACGGTTCCGCTGTTGGTCTGCTGCACCGTGCTTCTGTCCGGGACGGTTCCTGCAAGTGGTGTTTCGTACCGGAACGCTTCTGCGTTATCTTCCAGCACTACCACTGCTGCCGTTTGTCCCCCTCTCTGGCTTCGCTGTGGGCTTTCTCCTGCGTTTATTTGTCCCGCAGCTGTATTTGTATACTTAAACACATTCAACGCCGTTTCTGCGTCAATTTGCGCCGTCTGGTTATGAAAAACAATGTTTCTGTCCGGGATTGTTCCGGCAGCTGGTACAGTAAACATGAAGCCTGCTGCCTGTGTCCCAACCACAAAAGTTCTGGCAGCCTGCCCGCCCCGTGTGTTTCTCTGTGGGTGGGTTCCAGCTGCCAGTCTTCCTGTTAGTGGTGTTCTGTATTTGAAATAGTCGGTGTGCGTATATATAACACTGTGAACGTGGCTTTGGTAGGTTACGGCGTCCATGTGTGCTGACAACCTCTTGTACAATTTTACAGCACGCACAATATCTTGATAGCTTGCCGTTATTCTCTGGTTGGTTACGTCGCATACAACGCGGAAGTGTCCGGGTTCTCCCTCGTACTCGAACCACTCTTCAATCTCACTTTCCGGGTATAAGCTGCCCAGCGCTGTTTCAATAGCGCTTTTGGTGCCCATTTTCTTATGTACCCGGACGCTGTTTTTTACAAGGTCCCTTTTTGCTTCCAGTGGGTACGAAAAGTCGTACCAGTCAACGTGCAAATCATACGCCAGAATGTCCACCAGTTCTTCCGGCAATTCATCAATCCTGCAATATATCAGCACATTGTCAATTAACCCGGACGCTTTCAGCAGTTCTTGCGCAGCTGCGTTTGCTAATGCAACCATTTTGGGGTCATGCTGCAAGGCTGTTGGCAGGTACTTTGTAAAATCTGTATCATAGATGGTACTAGACATTTTCAATACCTCCATTCAATACGCTTTCGCTTTGTAATGCAGCAACCATGATTTCTTCCACCCTTGCAAATTCTGGTTGTCTTACTTCCACGCGCTTTGCGCCTGCTTCCATCATTTTTGCTATAAGGTATGACGGGTTAATGTCACGCCCCATTTTTGACGTTTGCCACGTTATATAATCTTTTACAGCCTGCCGCACTGCTGCTTCGATAATGGAAGCGCTGGCGCTGTTTGGCTGTGAAATATAAAATGTCACATCAACCGAAAACGGCACTTTTTCCGGTGCCGACACTGTCACTGTGTCTGTCAGTGGTCGCACGTCGTCTGCGTTCAGTGCGTCTGCTATTTCCTGCAATACCGTTTCTGTGGCTTCCTGCCCATCTTGAAGCAGCACGCGCACGTCAACCACGCAAGGTTCCGGGCTTGTTACTGCAACATCAGCCACGGCAGCTGACACGGACTTTGTAAAATACACATATCCGTTAATTGGTCCAGCAGTAGAAAAACTTTCCATGCTCTCACGCATACGCTCATAGTAGCTGGCGTCGTCTTCTGCTTCTGCGCCGCCGCTTGTTGTTGTTATGTTTTCCGCTTTCTGGTAATAGTCGTACAAGTCCACAACCTCTTTGACCTGCCCCGGTGCCATGTTGTTTCCAACCGTTCCCGGTGTGTTGCAAGTTGCTTCAATGTCCCCGTATGTTTCCCCGGCTTTAATTTCCAGACTATCCACGGTTTCAAACATAATCACGCCATCAAAAGAAATTCTGGTGCCCTTTGGAATGATTGTTGATTGTCCCTGTGCGTCTGATATGTAAAACCGAAACATTGCAGACGCAGGACTTGCAGGCAATCTTTCAAGGTTCTTGAACAATTCAGCCAAACTGTCAAGGTATTCACCATCTGCATATCTTGGCACGTTCTTTTTGGCTGTTTCATTTATTAGAACTCTTTGTTGCACCACGATTGACGCCATAAAGGAAATGAACAGTCTTTCTGGTGACGCTGGGTATACTTTATAATCTTTTCGCCCGGCTTCCTGCTGCATATACTCATACAATGCAATCATGTTGCTTACTATTGTTTCTGTGTCCGTTTCCACAAAGTCAATGTCTGGGTATTTTCTATCACTCATGCCCCTTTGTCACCTCCTGTATATAGACTACGGGCACCATTTTTCCCGTAAATGCGTTTTCTTCAAACAATATCTGGGAAATAAGCGCCCGTGGTTCAAATTCTTCTATCTGGTCGTATATGTAGCCCACCAGTATATTTTCAACTACATTCAGCGGTCTTCCGTACAGTTCGCCCGGCAATCCAATGTCCCGGAACATTGGGCAGGTATTCTGTATCATGTCAAGAATGACCGCAATATTTTGTATAACTTCTTGGTGTTCATTTGCCGGGGCAAGGTCTATCACCTCCAGAAGTTTTCCGTCACCTCTTATAACTTCCATTGTTCATCACCTCTTTGGATATTCTTTCAGTGTCACTTTTGCGACTACTGCCCAGCAATTACCGTTGTTGTCATACCTTTTCAGCGTGCCGCTTACTTTTGTTATAGCCCATTTGTAGGACCCGTAAACCTTGCCGCCCAGCACCAGACGTTCCACAATGCCGTTGTCTGCTAACTGGTGCAGCTTCTTTAGTTCTTGTAGTGGGTTTGTTCCGTGGAATACAGAAAAAGCCATTTGAAAACTAATGCCGTCCGGTTCCGGTCCCAGAAATTCCAGTACATCACGTTTAATGTGTCTGTCATGGGTTGTATATTTTATGCTTTTGTCCCAGCTTATCTGGTCAAATGTCTTCACGGTGTTTTCTGAAACAGAAAAAACCATGCTTCCAAAAGCTCCGATTTTTGCCATTGCTTACACCTCCCCTATAACGTAGCCGTCGCCGTCGCCGTTTGGCTGCATTATGCAAAGTACCATGTCTTTTGGTGACGGGACCCACAATGTTATAAAAGCGTCGTGCTTGTGGCTTATTTCTTTTAATTCGTCGTTTTGGTCATATTTTAGCTTTGTATATGCCGTCTGTCCCTCTGTTCCGCTCTCCATTGCCGGAATGACGTATGCTGGGCGTTTTATAATGTGCAGCGGACCGGATATAATGCCGCCTTTGTCGTTGAACTTCACGCGGGCTGTCATTTTGTCTTTATCAACACTTTGCACCGTTCCTATGCGCACAATGTTTTCTAATTCTTTTAAATCTGCCATTAGTAGCCCTCCAATATCTGTTCTAACTCAATTTGCGTCGTATATCCTCCCGTCAGCTTGTGTGTTGCTTTCTTGATAATGTACTTTTTATCAAAGCTCTGGAAGCCTTGCAGCTTCACTGTTGCGCCTGCTACCAGCTGTACATCACCAATCATGGTGAAACTGGCTTTGTATTGCCTTGTGTTCTTCTCTCGCAACCTCTTTTTTGCCAGTTCGTGCGCTTCTTCTGTGCTTGTGACTTTTTCGTTGATTTCAAGCACTTGCCCCGTTCCGCTGGCGCTATCCGGTGTGTATGTGCTTTCTATCGTTTCTTTGCTGTCTGGGTCAGTATAGGAAACATGGCAGCTTGTGTATGCTGTGTCATGCAAGCTGGTTTCCAGTCTGTATGTTAGGTAGTCACCACTACCAAAGACAATTTTTTTAATTGCTGGCTTGCTGTCGTATTCCTGCGCGTCGAAAATCACCACTGCAAGCGTTGTGACTTTCAGTGCTTTTCCGGCTGCCTTGCATAATTTTTGTAAAAATGCAATGTCCGACGTCTGCACCTGCTCTTTTCTCTTGTAAACCGGGTTATCAGCTGCAAGATACATAAGCTGCAAGCCGTTTTCTGACGCCATCTGCCCTGCAATCGCTTTCAAATTGGTGCTTTCCCATGCCCTAGACTTTTTGCAAGTCCTCATGGTTGAAGTATACGGAATAGACGTGCCTTTTAGTGTCACTTTTGTTGGTGGTCCGCTTGCGTTCACGCTGTCCAGTTCAAATGTTCCGCAGTCCAGCACTGCGTCTTTTCCGGTATCGTGCCAGTTTCGTTGCACGATTGTTGCTGAAATCAGCTTTGGTTCTGCCACTTTCTCTGTGGTTTCCTCATTCTCTGTCACGGTAGTTGTTACGCTGCCGCCAGCTGTGATTTTGAATACCTGCCCCGGATATATCAAATTGGGGTTCTTTATATTGTTTTCGCTTACAATTTGCGGATATTTTGCGCCACTGCCCAGATACTTTGAACTAATGCCCCAAAGGGTGTCCCCTTTCTTTACGACATAGTTTATTGTGTTTTCTGCTTCAACCTGCCGTTGTACCTGCTTTGTGCTTCTGATAAATGTTGGGTATACTTCCAGCCAGTTTCCCAGCCAGCATTTTTCCCTATCATCAAACATCAACTGCAAATCGTCTGCGTTGTCTTCTTCTTCATCAGTAAACGTCAAACTGCTAATATATTTGTTAATGTCAGCCGGGACGCTTACGTTTTTAAATTCCAGCCGCAATTCAACGCGGCGCGCCATGTTTTTTGCACTCATATTACGTCAGCAGCCCCCTTTTCCATGGTGGCAATTCCATGTTTACTGCGTCTTCCACTGCTGGGATAGTCAAAACTACCCCAGCCGGGAAAACGTAGGTTCCGGCGTGCTTGACGTTTGCTTTTATCAACTTGTCTGTATGCAGGACGCTTCCCATCTGTTCAAACGCGATTTTGTCCCACATATCCCCAGAAATCGTTGTATAAGTTTTAGTCATATCTCTGCCGCCTTTCCTTGTCCTCTTTTTCGTCCATCAACTCTTCTACCTGCTGCAATAACCGCTGGTTGTTTTCCTGCAATTTTGCGTCAAGGTCTTCTGGCTTTTCGCCCTCAACCACGATTGTTGGGTTGTTGTTAATGGTAATGTGTTTACTGCTTCCACCGCCGCTTCCAGCCCCGCTGACAACCTCTGGTGCTGTCTGGTAATTGTTTACCATCTGTGGCGCTGCTGTGGCTTGTGTTTGTGGCGTCTTTGCTGCTGCCACTGTTGCTGCCGTGTTCGCTGCTGCGTTCTGGCTTCCCAGAATTTGTCTGGTCTGCTCTGCTGTAAATACAGTGCGTCCCGGTGCATTTGTTATAAGCTCCGGTCCTTTTTCGCCCGCAATGAACGTGTCTGGCGTTGATAATGTGCCTTTTGCAAAGCCCGGTATCAACGGAATGTTTATGCCCTTTCCACCAAGCCCCGGCACCCAGTCTGGAACTTTTAATTTATTCAGACCAGAAATAACGCCGTTGACAACTGAAACGACTGCACTAATCGGCGCTTTTATGATTTCACCCAGCCCGCCGACTGCGCCGGAGAAAATAGACTTTATGCCCTCCCAAGCCTGTGACCAATTACCGGAGAAAACGCCCGTTATAAAGTCAATCAAGCCTTGAAAAACTGTCATTACATTTTGAACGATATTTGTTATCGTTGTTAATGCGCTGCCCAGCACGGACGACAGCACGGACGACAGCACTTGAATTACTGGAACAAGCGCGTTCATCAATTCTGTTAGCACTGGCAAAATTGCGCTAATGATAGTTTGGAATAATGGAAGTAGCGTGTTGATTGCCTGTATCAGTATTGGCAAGATACTATTTATAATCAGCTGAATTATTGGAACAATCTGGTTCAGAAGTTCAATGATAATCGGCAAAATTGCTTGTATAATCTGCGTTACTATCGGAACTAACGTGTTAAGCAATTCTATGATTACTGGCAATACTGCTTGTATAATCTGCATAACCAGCGGAAGCAGCGTGTTAATCAACTCAATAATAACTGGCAAAATTGCAGTGATAATCTGCGTTATTGCTGGTATCAGCTGCGCTAATAAATCAACAATGACCGGAAGCACTGCTGTTATGAGTTGTCCCGCAACCGTGATAATTGCGGAAATCAGCTGCCCCAGAACGGGCAGTAATGCCGTTACCAGCTGCGCCAAAAGTGGTGCAAGCTGCGTTATCAGCTGTGTTATTACTGGCAAAATGTTTGTTGCTGCCATTTGTAGCGTTGAAACTATGGTTGGCAATATCTGTTGTAGTGTCGCGAAAAGTTCTGTTGACACTCCGGCAAACGCCGTTTTCAAGGCGTCACCCACCATTGTTATTGCACCCCAAATCTGGTCAAATATTTTCAGCCCCTCGTCACCAAAGGTCTGTTGTATTTTTGCCCTTACGTCTTCCAGATTGTTTGCTACATAATAAATCGCTGCCGCTATTGCTGCCACGACAGCCACAATGCCCATGATGGGTCCTACTTTTGCTGCTATGGCGCCCAGCTTCGTTGCTGCGCCGCCAGCGTTTGTTGCTATGCTTCCCAGACTTTCTGCGGCTTTCAGCGCCTTAAACTTCGTAAAGACTGCTTGAACTCCCAGAACGCCTTTTTTTACTTCCAAAAAGCCCAGCTTTGTTGCCAGACCTCCAACCGTCAATGCTGCCAATGCCGCAGCTGCTTTGGTGATTGTCTTTACCAATTCTGGGTTGTTGGCAATTTTGCTCAACGTTTCCTGCACTTTCGACAATGCGGAATTGGCTTTGACGCTTCCATCAGCGCTGACGCCTATTAGTTCCATTAACGCGGTTTTTGCGGTTCCCGCAATGCGTCCCACATCAGCCAGCATATTATTGTATAAAATCTGGCTTTGTCTGGAATTTATCAACTGTTGGTTGTTCTGGTAGAAAGCATTTGTTGCGTCCGCGTAGCTTCCTTGCAGCGTGTCCATTATCAGTTTGTTTCGTTCTGCTTCGGTTCCGCAGGCTTGCAAAGCTAAATTAAAGTAGTCCTCCGCAGTTTGGCACGCCTTAACTGCTTTGTTCCATTCTTCATTTGCTTTCGTGTTCGCCTTTAGCTTTACACCAAAGGTTTCACCCTCTTTTGTAGCCCAGTTGATAGCGTCGGCAAGGTTTCCTGTTACCTGCCCTGTTCTCGACGTTTCGTTTGCACTTTCTATCAACGCTTCAATCGGTAATGCGTCGCCAAACGTTCCGTATACGCCCGCCGCAATATCTGTCCACTTTGAAATGTCCTGTTCATTTCGCACCAGTTTTGCTAAAAGCTGGCTGGCTTCTGTGGCAGTGTCATTGTCGCCAAGTATTTTGTAAAACCCGGCGTATGCGTCCTTTGCTGCGTTTACACTCATTCCCGCTGCTTGATACGCGGTGTTTAGTTTCGCTTGATTGTTCCGGTATTCTTCCGTTGCTGCGTCTAATGCAAAAAATGAAGTTGCAACCGCTGTGACGGCTCCAACTGTTCCAAGAAGTTGTTTTTTGGTTTTGCCAATGCTGGCGCTTACCGCTTCTTGCTTCTCGTTGATTTTTTGCAATGTCTGCTGGGAACTCTGCAACTGGTCATAAGACTGCTGCAATCTGGCGTTTTCTTCCGTCAGATTGTCCGTATTTACTCCGGCTTCCTGCAACGCTTCTGCTAAATTGTTTAGTTGTTCTTCTTGTTGTTCGATTTTGGCAGTGGTCTGTTGTATCTGGCTTTCGTTTCTTTCAAGTTTCTTCCGCAGCGCTTCTGTCGGCTCACTGGTTTGCTGCAACTCTTGTTGTAGCCTGTCATGCTCTGCGTTAAGCAATGCCAGTTTCTCTTTGTTCTTGTCGATAGCGGCGCTCTGCTTCGTGTAACCATCAATTTTTGATTGTAGGGAATTGACGTTTTTAATGCTGTCTTGCAACTGATTGTTGGTACTTATAGCATTTTTAAAAGTGCTAACAAAACCGCCGCCCAGTGACGCTTTCAGCTTAAAAAGCAGCTCATATTCCTTTTGTGACCCTGCCAAGCTGTTTCACCTCCCTATTGCGCGCCGTTAGCTTTGTTGCGTGCTTCCGCTTCTTCTTTTTCAACCTCATTCACGCTTTCTATCCAGCGGAAAAGGCGTTTTAGCGGCATTTGCAACCAAAACTGGGCGGGTGTATGTGAAGCCCTCGACATTTTGTAGACCTGTTTTCTAATGAAATTTGCGGGGTTTTCTTCTCTTAATAACCCGCAGCCAGTAAAAAATCTCTTGCTTTGTTCTTAATCTTCATGTAGTCGCCTACCGGAAGACGTCTGATTTCATCAGAAGCCACGCCCGCAGCTTTTGCAGCAAGAATACACTGGAACGCAGAAGAAATTTCCGGTGATAAAACATACTTGTTCTGGTCCTGCAATTCTGCTTCTACTTCCTCAATGTCTTCTCCTGTCAACTTCTCAAAATAGAAAGTTAAGGTTGTGTACTTCTTGCCCATGATTTCAACCGGGTTTTTGAAAGTATGCGTATAATTTGCGCTTTCTTCCTTTTTCTCTTTCTTCTCTGCAAAGTCAACAACGCCTGCTGCCTGTGCGTCCTGCATTGTCTGTGCTTCCTTTGTTTCGTTTACGTTTGTTGTATCTGCCATGTTTGTTTCCTCCATTTTCTGAAATAAGCACGGAAAAACCAGCGGTTCCCCGCTGGCTTCCTGCTATCGTTTTTTTATTTTCCTAACGCTCTTTTGACGTCTGCCAAATAGTCTTTGCCGTTGATAAGGCAAATGAAGTTCAGCGGGTCAATTTCGGTCACTTTCTGACCGTCCAAATACATTGCGTAGTAAGAAACGGCATATTCTCCACTTACATCAGCAGTGGAAGCCGCAGCAACTTTTCCAAGTGCTGTTTTCTTTGGCTTCACTTTCATAATGTGTTTTACTGCTGCCACATTAGTTGTGCTGGTTCTCATGTCCATTTGCTGCTGCGCAACTCTCAAATCAAGGTTGTGTACTCTAGGTTCCATCAACTTGACTGCTGCTTTTCCTACTGTACGGAAATTCAGTGTGGTTGTCATAGCGTTCAAATGACCAATTATGATTTCTTCAACATTGCCCGCAATGCCTGCGCCGCTCAATTCCTCTGCCATAAACTCTAAATCTGGCAGCGTCGCTTCTGTGGTTCCCATGTACTCTGTCGCGTCTTCGTACACGGCGTAGTTAATTACTAATTCGTCAACTTTTGCCATTGCCTTTCACCTCCTATGCTGCCAGCAACTCTTCCAGATACGACAAATCGTATTCAAGAACAAAATCAAGCTGCTGTAATGGGCTAGGTGGTGTAATGTAGATATGGAACTTTACTTTGCCCGCCATCAACGCTGTTGTGGTGTTTTCGCTTTCGCTCAACTCTACACGTCCACCCAGTATTCTTTCTTCTGCTGTCAGACCATTTAACCAATCGTTCATGCCCTGCAAGATTGCGTCAATCAGTCTTCTTGTCAACTTTCTGTCCACATAAGACCAATAAGACAAGATAACAGACTTTGCAACCCATCTGAACATACGGTTAATGCAGTAGAAATAGTCTGCTGGGTCTGTGTTGGACGGATAGCAAGCCGTATAATTGCCCCAGCTTACAAAACCGCCGTAGAAATTTAACCCGGTAATAATACCGTTTTCGTTCAAGTAGTTTGCCTGCTGTAAGTCCATGACAACTTCTGTGCCATCTGCAACAACCATTCTGTCAGCCTGCAACGTCTTATTTGAAGCGCTTTCGCAAGGCGTGCCACCTCCAAAGTCTTCGTTGTTGTCAGTTGCGGAAATGCTGCCTGCAAGCTGTGTGGAGAAATGGAACTGCTTTTCTCCCAGTGCAACTTTAGGGAAGCACACAAGTTCCGTTTTCTTCGTGAAGTTCTTTGACTTCTTCCATGCCGGAACCTCTGAATAATGGGTCACGCCGCTTTCTTCTGTTGTGTCCACATCAAGCACCGCCATTGCTTCAAAAACTCCGTTGATATTTTCGCCCTTTGCAGACATGACCGCTGCAACCTCTGCGTCATGTGACCAATTCGGACACAAAATAAGGTCTGGAACGATTGTGAAGCGCGGAAATACAGTGTCAATCAGTTCAAGTCCGGTGGTCTTGTGTGTACTCACGCTGTAACCGCCGATAATATCAGAATTTGTCACCTGTGACGGGTCAACAACGCTGTATTTTACCTGCACTTCTCCGGTGATTTCTGTTAAAAACTCAATCACGCAGTTTGTGTCATTGTAGAACACGTCGTAGTCTGTACCCTTTGTCTTGTCTGCCACTTCTACTGTGGCTGCGATAGCTTCTAAAGGTAAGATAATCTGATTGTCTGTTGCGGTCATTGCCGCTTCTGCAACTTCCTTTTTGTGCTTCGCAGGGTCCAAAACATTGACAATAAAAATTGGGGAAATCTTGTACAACTGAAATGCTGTGTAGATTTCTTCGCAAATATCGTACTTTTTCCAGTCGTCAGAATATCCCATTGCTTCTACTGCTTCTGCGTAGTTGGAAGCCATCACAACTTCATTGACTTTGCCGTTTACCATCTGCACTGGTGCGGTTCCAACAATAAAGTGAATACCACTTGCCGCCACAACTGGTGTTGAAACGCTTGTGGTCTTCTTGCTTCCACTCACTCCATGTGTGATATTAGCCATGTTTTATACCTCCTTTTCCACGGCTGCTGCCGCACTGGAAACTAAATCTGCATAATACTTATTCAGAATGTTTCCTGCCGTTTTTACTTTGTCTTTCTTTTCTGCCAGACCTGCTACCGGAACCAGCATTTTTTCTACCAGCGGGAATTTCTCTAACACGTCTGCAAGTTCCTTTTTGATTTCTGCTTCTGTGCCCTCAAAAATTCTGTTGGTCTTTAACATTGCCTTTGGCAGCGCTGGTCCGATATAAACCAGCTTTACCGTTTCTGGCTTCGTATTTGCCGTTTTTACGGCTGTTTCTGCTTTGGTGGTCTGTTCTTCCACTGTTGCAGTTTTCGTGGCTTCTGTGCCCGCTGTGGCTTCTTTTACTGCCATATTTGCTTTACCTCCCTTTCGATTGTTGGAATACTCCAATTAGTCATCATTTCGCCCATGTAATATGGCGCCGTTGTGTCTTGGTACACGATATATTCAAGCGGTTTTTCAAGGGTAAATTGATTGCCTATCACTCCCGCTTTTTCCAGTTCGCTTCTTACTCTCAAAATCAGATTAAGCAGCGCCAATGGTCCCTCTTGCCCGTCTTCCGAATACGTCGCAAAAATAATTCTCACTTTGCAAATTGCTTCCTCCGGTTCTCCGGGTTTTTTGTCGTCCGTTCCGGTTAAGAATTTCAACAAGATGTATGGCACCTGCTGTTGTACGTCGTCTTTCTGTGGAAGCCCCATTTTATAGACCTTTGCTGACCGCTCCTTGTCCTCGTTGCTTCCAGTTCTCACGCGCACTTCCAGTTTTATGTCTGCGGTTTTTTCTTCCACAAACTCTTGCAGCCTATCAAGCAAAATTATTGGCGTCATTGTTTAACCTCCATTACCGTTCAAAATTCTGTTCATTTCGTGTATCACTCTTTCATTGACCAGTTCTTGCGCTTCTTTTTCCAGTCCTGCAAGGATATTTTCATTGCCTACCATCTGCGCAGCTGAAAGACCCATTTTTTCTTCTACTGGCAGTCGTTTTGAAACTACTCTTTCAAATACTCCAATGTGTCCGCTTCTCATTTCAGCAATGAAAGCGTCTTCAAACGGTGTGCCGCTGCCGCCTTTTTTTACAGCAGCCCGCACCGTCTTTCCTGTCGCTGGTTTTTTTGGTGTTACACTGAATTTGTATAGCGGCAATTTAACGCCGGAAAAGGAAACATAGCCAGCAAGGTTTCCCGTGCTGGCTTTGCTCACTTTCGTTGTTGTTGCTGCTGTTAATGCGCTACTATTCACGGCGTAAACTTCTTTTACCCGCTTTAGCGCCTGCGTTTTTATCCTGCTTAACCCTCGATTTATGGAATTAGAAAACACTCTTTCCGCACCTTTGGGAACGTCTGCCAGCAACGTTGATACTCTTTCCATGTTTTCAGAAGTAATCTCAATCATTCTTCCAACACCTCTAATTCAAGTATGATTTCGCCGTCTTCGCAATCTGACTTTGTAATATCAAACAGCTGCACTGCGCCCGCTATGTCAATTTCAATCTGCCTGCCTTTTCTCGGTATAAAGCCGACGTCATATTGTGACATATAGACCAGACAGCTTGCCCGGTGTATTCCCTCTGCATTGTCCCCACTTCCTCTTTGCCGTTCGTCGGCTGCCGTATGGTCAATAATCATGGGAATTGTGTATTTCTCACCTTGATACCACATATCAGTCATGGTTGCCATTTCAGCTGTGTTATGAAACACTTTCATGTCACTGGCAATCTGCGCTTTGAAGTCCATTAAATAGGCACCGCAACAAACCAGCTGTCAACATCATGCGGAACGCATAAAGGCGCAGAAGAAAGATTTAAAAATCTTCTTGCTGGCTTTCTCTTTGTCCATGTGTCCGGTACATACTTACCCTCTACGGTGCGGAAGTTGCCGTTTGGTTCATCAATCAAGGTAATTGCGCCGTAGTACATGGAATAGTTAGCGTTTGTGCTTAACATTGCAAGTGTGTTCACTGGTACAAGTGGCTTGTCTTCTGGTGCGTCCGGGTTTGTCCAGTCGTCCAGATACCATTCATTGTACTTGTAAATGTCCATGCCTAATTCATGGATAGTTCCAATGTAGGTCACGCCGTTTGGAAGCTGTTTAGGTGCGATAACTGCCAAATTGTAGTTCTTTACGTCAAGCACTTTCTGCACCTTTTCATGGTTCACAAAAGCGTTTGCAACGTCGGTGCCCATTACGCAAATATCGCAGTTGATAAAGCCTTTCTTCTGGACAACCTCATGCCAGCGCTTCAAATCTGCGATAGGGTCAGACGCAGCATTTGTCCATTTCTTTGTTGCAGTTGTGATTTCTTCCTTGTTGGTAAACTGGAAGTCGATTACTTCATTTACGCCGTCGCCAATAACCGGAATTTTGCCAGTGAAGATTGCCTGTGTACACATCAACTCTTCGCGGCGCACAATCTGTTCGCGCAACTCTGTGAAATCATCAGACATTTTAAGCACCGCACGTTCAGCAGGTGTTCTGCCAGATACAATGCTTTCGCCCGGTCTTCTCTTCAACAAATCATCAATAGTGGTGACTTTTTCCGGTGCTACAAGTGGCGGTGTATATGTCTTTGTTTCATATCCGGTGTTTGGTACTACCTTTCCACCGATAAGGCGGCTGACGTATGGTGCAACCTTTCTGCTGCCCTTTCTAAAATCTACATCAACGCTTTCTGTGTTGAATGTTTCTTCATGCTTAAAAAATGTACTTCTAAAGAAAGTACGCGCAGGCGGTAATTTTGAAACTACCCTGCCCATTGTCCGTGGTTCGTAAATAGATACTTCATTTGCCATGGTTTCTTGTCCTCCTGTTTACTTTAAAAAGATTGACAGCTTTCTTAAACTGTCTTTGATTGCGTCTACTGTTACACCGTCCGGCAAGTTCAGCGCGTCTGCGTGAAATTCTCCGGTCATATAATACACGGCAGGCTCTCCCGCTTCCGCTGCTTCTGCGGTAATACCTGTTACATTTGCTACGGTATCTGCGGTAATGTTGATTAACTCGCCGTTTTCGTTCTTTGCAACTGGTGCGAACTCTGCCACTGCTTCTGCTGCTGTCGCGCTTTCTGGTACAGTTGGGAAGTCGCCTGCAAAGAAGTTTTTAGGTTCTGTGCTTCTTGTTTCAACCTGCATTTTTCCCATGCTCTTTGTCCTCCTTAATTACTTTCTGGAAACAGTTTGTCAATAGCTGCGTCAAACACGTTCTTTCCGTCTTCGCTTCCGGTTGCGCTGCCTGCTGCTGCGCTCACACCATTTGCGCCGGAATTGTCGGCGTCAGCTGCGCGGTCTGAAATGTAGGTGCCGCCCTGCTTGTTCTGTTCCATAACGATTTTCATTGCCACTTCCTGTGCGGAAATAGGGGTTGTAAACTTGGCGTCGCTTGCGATTGCTTCATAATTGCCGCCCGTCAAGTCTTCAATGCTCTTAATTCTCGCACGCTCTGTGGCTGCTGCTTCGTTCTGAATGGTTGCTACTAAATCCGGGTAAGCGGCTTTTAGTGCGTCAACCGTTGTAATAGTGTTCTGTGGTTCTGCCATCTGTGGTTCCTCCTTTTCTTTCTGTGGCTTGTTTAATGGTTCTGTTGCACTATTTATCAAACTACCCGGATTGTGCGGGCTGTTTAATAACTGTTTTGGAACTGTTTTGAACATTGAAACGTTAATTGGCGTTGAATTAACCACAATTCTTGAAGAATTTTCAACAACTGTGTTGACTTCATCAAACATGATTTCATCACAAAAGCCGTTTTCAACTGCCGTTTCACCTGTCCACCATGTTTCATTTGACATAAGCTGCTCTATGTCTTCTGGCTTCCTGTTGGTCTTCATTGCGTATGTGTTCACAATGCTTTGTTTAATCACTTTCAATTCCTCTGCCATCTTCAAGAAGTCTTCTGCTCTGAAAGTGTCCCAGACTGTCATTGCGGGGTCATGTATCATAAATACACCGTTTCTGGCAATTCTGATTGTGTCGCCCGCCATGGCAATAATTGTGGCTGCGGAAGCTGCCCAGCCATCAATCTTGACTGTGATTTTTGCTGAATGGTCTTTTAATCTGGTGAAAATCGCATTTGCTGCGAATACATCACCGCCGCCACTGTTAATACGCACAATTATTTCTGGCACGTCGCCCAGTGCTGCTAATTCTTGGTTAAATTGCTGTGGCGTCACTCTGTCTTCCCACCATGACTGGTGGCTGCTTATTGCACCATACAACAGAAGCTCTGGCGGTTTGTCGCCTGCTGCCGGAATGAAATTCCAGAACTTGTCCGTTGTTGCCCCGTATGGGTTGTGATTGTCCCTACTCCCCGGCTGGTTCATTTGCTGGGTCTGCTGGGGCTGGTTGCTGGTTGGCTGGTTTATTACTGCTGCTGGCAATTCTCTTCACCTCTCTCATTTCTTTTTCTTCGCGTTTTAATTGTTCAATATTGTTGTAGAAATCACCGCCCGTGATTTCCATTGTTTCATTGCTTCTGGTGTTGAAGCCGTTTGCAACTCGTTTTTCAGCTGCGTTCACTTCTTTTACTGGGTCAAGCATACCTTTTGCCGGACCGTTCCACTGCGCCTTGCAGTACGCTTTTCTAATTAGCGGGTCTGTAAAGAAGCCGGGTGCTTTAATTCTTTTCTTTGCTACCGCTTCTGCCAGCCACTCTTCATATACGGGCTGGCAAAAATCTTTAGAAAGCCAGTCCCGGTACATTCTAAACATTTTCCACGCTTCTTCCAGTGCTCCTTTACTGGCTGTGTAAGACGCATTAAAACGCTTCACTAACAATTCATAAGGAATTTCAAGTGCAGCGCCTATTTGCTGGCATATCGCTTCCACAAAGCCACCAAAGTTTGCATTTGGTCTTCCGGGGTTCATGTCGTGCGCTTTTTCGCCCTCGTTCAAGTCGATTACTGCGCCCGGTGCAAGTTCAATGCTGCTTTCGTCTGCTGCGTCCACCTGTTCTTCTTCCGGTATCATTGAACCTATGCTGTCTTCGCTGCTGGCTTCTGCTTTTTCAATAAATACCGTAAACATACCAGACACAACCGCTGCTACAAGTTCTGCGTCTGTGTATCTTCCCAGCTGTTTTAGACTTTCAATGACTGGGGCAAGGAACGGAACGCCCCGGCGCTGTCCTATTCTTTCCCGGTTCATAAGGTGTATTACATTTCTGCGCCCGGTTTTTTCTCCGTATGCCTGCACCCTCTGCCACTTTATTTCTTCGCCCGCGTATGATAACGGGTGGTGGTTTGCGATATGATACGCCACAACTTCGCCGTACTGGTCCACTTCCACGCCGCCAATTATTTGATTGTCCATGGTGTCACATTCATTCGGACTTGATAACCTGTCAGCTTCTATCAACTGCACGCGCAAGTCGTATGGCTGGTTTATTCTTGGTTTTACCGGAAGAACCGCCAGACAATCACCGGAAATCAGCCAGTTAATAAAAGCCAACTGCTGCAACTCATAAAAGTTGTCCAGTCGTTCCATGTCGCAATCTGGGCTTTCTGCCCACAACTGCCACTCCCTTTCAATTTGCCTTTCCAGTTCGTGCGCTTCGTCCGGCGTTATTTTCAACACGTCTGCGTCAATGGTTGGTTTAAGGTGCAGCCCGCGTCCAACAACGTTGGTTCGCATTGTTTTTACGGCTCCGTTTGCGATTGGTACGCCCATATATAAATCACGGGTACGCTGCCGCAATGTAGAAATATTGTCTTCTATGTCCTCGCGGTGTGACCCTCCGGCGTGTAACCAGCCTACCAGTGATTTTTTTGTTGTGCTGGCACCATAATTGCTGTACCCGCTATTCAAAATCTGCATTTTCTGGCGTGCTGCAACTCTTTTTAGTGCCATCTGCGGCGCCACAACTGCTATTGCTTTGTCAAGACCTGTCACAAAACCCACCTTTTCACCTCCTTTTGTGCATGAAAAAAGCACCCTTTGCAGGTGCTTTTTGTGCTTTTCCTAATTTTCCATGCTACAATTTTACACGGTTTTTGCGGGAAATGGGGGGAAATAAACCGCGAAAACGGGAAATCGCGGGCAATATTTCTATAAATCGCGGGGCACTGCCCGCCTTACTCTGTTTCTTCCCTTGTGTTTCTGCACATTTTCTAATATCGCAACTTTGTTTTGCCAGTATGTAATCTGGTTTCTAATCTCTGAAAGATTGGCTTTTGTCATTGTTCTGCTGCCGATAGTGTACGACTGGGCGTTTGTCACTGCCAGTTCAGCTTCCAGCCATGCGTCAAGGTGTCTTTTTGCTGTTTCAAGTGTTATTCCTGCCATTTATACAATTCCTCCACTTCTTCTGCCCCTGCGCTTTTTGGTTGTTTTTGCAGGTGCGTTTTTGCTTTGCTCTTTTTCTTCCGCTTTCTTTTTTAGCGGCACTCCCGTTATTTCAATAGCTGCCGTTGCGTAGTTTCGGCAGTCCAGCGCTTCATTTCGCTTGTGTTCTCCCTTGTCCTTTAATTCCCATGCGAAATACGGTCTTCCCATCTTGTAGCGCAGCACCTTTTTTTCCGACGTCAAGCCCTTAAAATACTTTTCGTCATATCCTCTGCCGTCTTCTTTTGGAAAATGGCAATATCCCGGTCCCTCGTTTTCTAGCTTCAATCTGTCCATTAGCCAGCTTTTGCCCGTGTCAACTCCGATTGTGAACAGATATGCGCCCTCACGGTTGCTTTTTGATGGTTTCTGGATATATGCGGCGGCGCTGTCGTTGGAACCTTTGATTGCAAAAACTCTTCTGTTGAACCGGGCTTTGCAAAATTTGTATACTTGGTTTGTCCGGTGTCCACCACTATCCATGCAGGTGCATGACAGCTTCATTTTGGTTCCGTCTTCTTTCTCCCATGTCTGCTGCAAGAAAGCGTCAAGGTCTTTCCAGCACTGGTCTTCCATGTTTGAAGTGTCGCCGTATATAGCAACAAAACGTATGCCCCAGCTTTCATACTCTGGACCCCAGCCCACAACCTCAATTTCAAATCTGTCGTCCTGTGTATCTACGCCAGCCGTTAAATACAATACGTCGTCCGGTACTTCGCAGCCGTATTTTTCCCGGCGCTTCATCAGTTCGTCGTCTTCTATGGTTTCGCCGTCCTCTTCCCACGTCTGCCCCATTTCGGTATTGGTCCATACTTTCATCAATTCCACGTTGCCTTTTTTCATTTCTGCATTGGCAATCAAGAACTTTTCCACAACCTCTTGCCATGTTGTCAACGTAGAAGCAAGCGTGTTAAGGTGGAAGCCTTTTACTGGGTTTTCTGGGTCCTCATGCACAAAGGTTCCGTCTATAAAATGTTCTTTCCACTCTGCTTCACTGGAAATCACACCGCATTTGCTGCACACATATTTTATTTCTGATAGGTCCTCTTTATCGAAAATTACATTTGCCCAGACAAGAGGTTGCAACTCTCCGCAGCATGGGCAAGGCGCGTTCCACTCTCCCCGGCTGCTGTTTTCGTATTCAACTTCTATTCTGGAAACGCCCTTGACCGTTGGCGTTGATATGTCAACTTGCTTTTTGTTCCAGAATGTTGTTTGTCTTTTTGACGCCAGCAAAAGCGGGTCGCCCTCTTTTCCTGCGCTTGCTGGGTAAGCGTCTATTTCGTCCGCAAGAAGTATTCTGATTGTGTGGCTTCGCAGACCTGTTGGGCTGTTGGCGCCCGCTATTGTAATAAAACCGCCCGGAAATATCTTTTGCATGATGGTATTTCCGCTGCTGCGCGACTTTTCGTTTATCCTCTCTGCCAAAACTGGTGTATCTCGCAGCATTGGTGACAGCTTTTCTTTTGAAAACTTTTCTGCCATGTCGATTGTCGGTTGAATTACCATGATTGGTGACGGGTCATAATGCACATAATATCCGATTGGGTTTAATATCATTGCGTCAGTTTTCCCCACCTGCGCCGCAGACATTATCACCACTTTTTTAATGTCAATGTCTGTTATTGCGTCCATAATTTCTTTCTGATACGGTGCCTTTGACGTCTTCCATCTTCCCGGCTCCGCAGAAGAACCAGCGGACAGCCTGCGGAATTTGTCAGCCCATGCAGACAGTGTCATTTCTGGCGGCGGCTGCAACACTTTGAAAATGCGGGTAAACATATCAATCGTGTTTTTGTTCATCTTCTGCACCGTACCCAAACACCGTCTGGAAGTCTGAAAGTTCTTCCAGCACTTCATCAATAGCCGTTTTCAGCATTTTAAATATTTCTGTCTGGTCCTTTTTCTTTGATAAAATAGGGCTTAACTTTGCAGGTATTGCCATTAGTCTTGTTTTGAACCTAACAAGCGTGTCTGTCATTACCTGTTCCACGTCTTCTGTTGTGTGTACCTCTTTTCTGCGCAGCTGCAATTCCAGTTCTTGACTTTCTCTTTTCGCCCGGACCAGTTTTGCCCGCTCCGCGTTATAATCAATGCTGCTTTCGCTTTCCGGGTTGTTCTTCCGCAGGTAATTTATGTACTGGTGGTTTGCGGTCTTCAAATCGTACAGCCCCGGTTTGTATTCAGTTATAATTTTGTCGTCGCGCAGCTGCCGCACTCTTCGTTCTGATAAGTCCAGCCATTTTGCAACCGCCTTGACTGTGTACAATTTCAAAAACCATACCCCCTTTAAAATTTTTCCGGCGTTCCCGGAAGTGAAAAAATATTTTATATATCTAGGGAACCTCTGGGCGTCGTCGTACCCGCACTAAATTTTTTTCGCCGGAAGAACCTATTTTTATTCGTCGATAACCTCTGTTATTTCGTCGTCTTCGTCGTCTGCGTCCACGTCAAAATCAAACTCACCTGTCAGCTGTTGTCTTCTCAATTCCAACTGCTGTTCTGTCAGCTTCAATCGTCTGTCCTCTAACTCATACGCCTTGATACTGTCCAGCTGCTTGATAATACGCCCATGTAGTTTGTTTAGTTCTGCTTCTACTTTCATTGCTCTATCAAATGGGCTGGACTTAACAACAGATTTCATTGCTGTTTTGAATTGCTCTGCATTTGCGCCCTGCTGTCCCTCTGGGTCTTGTGTGCCCTGTTCCATGCCCACGTCTTGTTCCTGTAATCTTTCTTCCAGTGATTTTGGTACAATCATGTGTACTATTTTATCAGTGTAGAAGCTGCCTGCTTCTGCGCTTTCATACTCTGTCAATAGCTTTTCCAGATATGCTTTGCGAACATATAATGCCTGCAATTCTGCCATCATTTCTTCCAGCGCGTTTGGCGTCTTCATAGCCAATATTGCAGCTGCTTTTTCCGGGTCTATATCTTCCAGCCCAGCTTGTGCAAATGCCCCGTGTGTGACAGCGTTTTTATTGCCGTTTTTTGCCGGGGTTTTTCCTGCTGCGTTTTTATTCCCTTTTTGACCCCCTCTTTTCCGGGGCTTTTTCTGCAAGGCTTCTTCCCACTTGTCTTCTGATTTCCATTTCCTTATACGCACTTCTGGCACCCCTGCTAGTTTTGCTAGTTCAGCGGTGCCAATTTCTCCGTTGCTTTCTAAATATCGTTGCAAGGAAGCGTCCCTTTCTGGGTTTCGTGGTCTTCCCATGTTATCACCTCAATTCGTTTGTTTTCATTCTTTCCATTTCTCCGTTTTGGTGGAAGTGTAAAAAATAATGGGCTTTGTAAATTCGATTTTTACCAAAGCCCACTACTGCCAACGTGCAAAAACTATGGCTTTTATGTCGGTTCTGCTACTGCAATTATAGCAGGTTCCGGCAGGCAATGGCGGGCAAAGATTGTTCATGCTGTCTTGTCAAATTTGGCAATACACGGGTTTTTCTGAAATCTGGGTATAAGGCTTTCAACTGCCGCGTTTCGTATATTCTTACACTGCCTTTCGCTGTAATGATTGTGTACCGCTACTTGTTCCCATTTCAGCCCGTAGATATAAAAATCAAATACAATGCTTTTTTCTTTGAATTTTAAGCGCGAAACTTCCTGCAAAATCTGTGTTTTAAGACTTTGCAGGTCCGCAATCTTCTTTTCATAGCTTCGCATTTCCTCACTTACTCCATCTGGAATATTTAACACCATGTTTTCTGTTGGGCGTGATATATTATTTTTTCCTTTTGGTTGACCGTCGCACTGTATAGCGCCAAGGGGGTTGTAATAACAATTTGTTAAATCTTCCAGAATGTTTCTGTATATCTTTATTTCTCCGTCAATCTCCCCGTAATACTCCAATAACTCAATTACCTTGTTTCGGTCCATGCCTTTTGCTGCTGCCATTGCCATTCCTCCTATGACCTTTATATATTGCCAGTCTTTCCCGGCTGCCACTGCCCGTTATAGCTTTACTCTTCGCACTGTTCCACCTCTGCAACCTGCTTTTTACCTCTGCTGGTCGGTTTCTTTTGCGCTTCCTCCGCTGCTTTCCGCTGCATTTCCTCTTTTACGACTAAGTCATTGTATTTCGCCGTCATTTCTTCCAGCTTTGCTTCCAGACGCTCTGCCCGGCGCTTCTCTTCATTTACTTTCTGCTGTTCCTCTCTCCACCGCTTCTTGTACTCGTCAGCTTCAATCTGTGCCAGTTCAGCTTTCTTTCGCATTTCCTTTTCTTTGTCCTGCTGCCAGCTGCGGTTCTGTTCCTCCCGCTGCTTCAACTGCCTGTTTTCCTCCAATAAATCAACTAAATGTGCTTTTATGCTGTCTATGCTCACATATTCACGCAACCCCAGCATTTCTTCTGGTTCCTGCACTGCCGCTATCACTTCTGTTGACTTCTTCTTACCAAAACCAAACATTTTCTATACCTCCGTTTATTTCTTCTGGCTCAATTCCCATGCTTCGTCATGTCCGTACTTTTCAGCCACATTATGAAACAATCTGTTGAACTCCATCTGCATTTCATGTATCTGTTTATCTCTTTTTTCGATTGTCTGACGCAATCGGTTGACATATTGCTCATTTTCCGTCTGCAACAACTTGTCACTATCTCTGTATAGTGAACGAACCATGCTGACCAGTAGAACGTCTGTAAATGGCTTTAGCACCTCTTGTCTATAACCTCCAATGCTGCGCCACTCTTTCCAAATTCTTTCTTCTGGCGTGTTTTGGCGTTTCGCTTTCTTTATGCAATCTCTGCCGACATATACACCAATTCCCGGCGGTATTTCCGCTGCAACTTCGTTGTATAGTTCCTTTGTTAAGACGTAGTAGTTATAGTGTCCGACAAATGAAACAGCAGCTTTGCTGTGGAAATCTGCTTTCGTTACTTTGATTTCATAACAACGGAAAATCTGTTTTGCTGGTTCATACGTCATATAGTCCACCCGCTCTTTTCCTGCATAGCCTATTGTCACTTCAAAGCAACCGAAAACGCCTAATTTCCTTGTTGCAGCCCTTATGTCGCGTTCAAGTTGCTGCGTTTCCTCTGTTTTCATTCTTCTTTTCCTCCGTCTTTGTTTTTCTCGGTGCTATACACTCCCACATACCATGTGTGGTTCCGCACTTTGGGCAGCCGGGGTTTTTGCACTTTCTGCACAACTCCGGCTTTCCCTCTGTTTTTGCTCTTTCTTGCATTTTCTGTCCCTCTTATGCGTCAAAGGCTGTCACATTAAAACCAATAATGCAATAATCATCATCAAGCCCCGTCCAGTCTTCCCAAACGTAGGTTATTTCAATATCAATCTTTCTTCCGGTTTCTTTGCCCTCTGCGTACTCCGGCAGGTCAAATTCTTCACCGACTTTGTACCCGTCCTTTTTCAGAAGCAGAAATGTTAATTTTCCACTGGTGATTTCATCATACTTGCTGGCTGCAAGTCTTATATCGTGTTGCTTCTCTTCGCCATCAGACGGCAACTGCTGCATTTTGGCTTCCTGTGCCTGCTCACGCAGCTTTCTTTGTGTTTCCCGGTCTATCGCGTCTTGTTCCTCGTTGTAGCGCTGTTCGTCGCTCTTGTAGGCTTCTTCGCGGTTTATGTAGTTGTTGCAATCTGTCACGGTGCTTTTCTTTTCGTGGCACTCTTCATAGTGTGTGCAGCTGTAACAAAGTGAAGTGATTGTGGCTGGCGCTGGGTCAAAATCTTCCTGCGCTTCCTCTGTTCCCTCTTTAACTGCTGCCGGGCTGCTTTCTTCGCCCTCTCCGGTGCTTCCCGCTGCCATCTGGCTTTCTTGCTGTTCCTGCTGCAACTGTCCAAACTCCATTTGTCCCGGTATTGGTCTTGCGTCTTCCTCTGCCTTTTTCAGTTTCTTAATATCTGGCAGGCTCAATACTTCATTTTCTCTGAATATCTCCGCAGCCTGCTTCTGGTAGTCCTCCGGCAGCCCGGACGCTTCATAAGCAACAGAAACATTTATGCGGTTTTCCTTAAATTCTGCCATCAATTCTGGAATGAGATTGTTATATATTGCCTTGTATCGTCCCAGCTGCGCTGAAGAAGTGTTGATAATTTCTGCCAGCAAATCACGGGTTCTTCCCGGAATGTCCATTTGCTCTTTTAATTCCAGCACCAGACGTTCCGTTTCTACTGCTTCCGTCATTTTCTCCCAGTCGCTCTTTTCTCTGAAACGGTTTGCCATAATCAGCGCTAATTTGTCCAGAATTGCATTTTTCTTCTGCTTTACAATGATTGGAACATATCTGAAACGCTCTTTTCCCTCTTCTACTAGCTGCAATGCTGCCAAACGTCTTCTGTGACCAGCAAAAATATTGCGCTTTCCGTTTTCCGGTTCTGATACCAGAAGCGGTTGCAGTATTCCTACAAGTTCCATGCTTTCTTTGAGGTCCTGCACGTCCTCTACGCTGTAAAAGTTTTCTTTTGACGGTATAAGGTCGTATATATCAGCCGTGGTCTGTTCTCCCTCCACAATGATTGTCTGGTCTTCTTCTGGCTGCTGCACTGCTGCTTCCTTTGACCGCTCGTTTAATAGGTCTTTCAGATTGAATTTCTTTGCATTTCCTGCCATTTCTTCTTCCTCCTAACGTGTCCGAATTGGTCACATTTTCAGCCATTCTGCAACTAATGCTTTGTAGTCGGCGGCAGCGCCGCAGCGTGCAGAATATACAATAATTGGTTCCCGCGCAAATGTGCTGGGCTTCATTTTTGGCGTGCGTCTAATGTGGGTATTAAACACCGGGTATTCAAGCGACTTCAAGAAGTCTTCACCCTGCGTGTCCGCTTCATTGCTTCTGTCATACTGGGTAACAAAGCAGCCGCAAAACCGCAAATCTGGGTTTAAGTCCTCTTGTGTGTTGTCTATCTGCTCTTTTAATTCTGCCAGACCGTCTATTGCAAAATCATCAATGGTAATAGGCACCATCACGTCATTTGACGCCACCAGTGCATTGATTGTTGAAACGTTAATGTCCGGGGCATTGTCAATAATGCAATAATCGTATTCAGACTGTATGCTTTCCAGTGCTTTTCTAAATCTGGTCTGCTGTGGGCGCTGCTGGTCCAGCATTACTTCTAAATTGGCGGTCAGCAAGTTCATATTTGCTGTGATAATGTCTAACCCGTCATAATCGGTGTGCTGGATAAGCTCTGACATATCCACCCGGCGTTCCGTCATAAGTTCTGCGGTGCCTTTGTGGTCGTAGCTGTGGCGGTTCAAAATCTTGCTGGCGTTTCCCTGCTTATCATTATCAATCAGCAGGACTTTGAAGCCGTGGACTGCTGCCAGAATGTGTGCCATGTTTACGCTGGAAATGGTCTTTGCCACTCCACCTTTTAAGTTAATGATTGAAAGTGTCTTCATGTGGTATTCCTCCTTGTATCTGGTATGGTTTATAGTTTCTTTTTCCCAGTAATGCACGGGGCGGGACTTGAACCCGCACCCCGCAGCTTCGGACGCTGCCGCGCTATCCTATTGCGCCACCCGCGCTTTATTCTAGCCACGCTCTCTGTGGTAGATTTTCTAAAAATTGGTCAAAATTCCTTGTGCTTTGCTCTGTCCAGTGAAAATTGTCTTTTTCTGCTTCTCTGTACAGTTCTTCAATTCGTTTTACCATCTGCAAATATCCCGTGTTTTCGTCGCGTAAAATATCCAGTGCCGCTTTCAAGCTGTCGTATCTGTTTTTTATGCCCAAATACGCATATAATATCTTTAAACACCAGCGCGTATTGTTTATTAAATCTTTCTTGGTCATTTGCATAAGCCTTTTTTGGCTTTCGTTTTCTGCAAAACAATCTGTGCAGCTTAACCCGTAGTAGTCGTTTTCGTAACTGTCCCACCCCAGCAAGCCGCCGCCATATTCCCCGGCGCCTGCTGCAACAAATAAATCGTTGAAGCACTCTGGCATATATGCTTCGTGTAGGTCTGATTGCATTTGCTCGCATTCTGCGCACAAATCAGCGAACATCATTTTGAACTCCCATTCTTGTTCTTCGTCGCCGTCAAGTGCGTTCAGTAGTGTGTCGTCGTCTGCGTCAAAGTAGTATTTTACATTGTCGCACTCTTCTATGATTTCCCATAAATCTTCTTGTATGAAGTCTATATTTACATTCTTTACAATAGGCTTTTTGTACCGCAGTTGCTTTGCTTTTTCTCTTCTCTGTTCTTCCGCTGTCATTTCTGCTTCCCTTTCTATCCCGCCCCGGTGTGGGGCGGTTGCTTTTAACTGTGGTAAAATCTTAAAGTGCCGTTTTCGTATTCGTACTGCCAACCGCGCACGTTAAATCTAAAATAATTCCAATCAGTCGCGTTGTACTGCGGGTCGCGTTTGTATGTGTGCCACTTTACAAGTCGGCAGCCCTCTTTGTAGTAGTCTTCAACTTCGTGTACAATTTCTACTTTGAGCGGGTCAAAGCCTAATTCTTGACCGATAAACAATCTTGCTTCGTCGTCTGTCATGTGCTTTGTGTCACACATATTGGCTAATTTCTGATAGTCAATCTCTGCCATGTTGGTTCCTGCGTTTCTTGCAAGTTCTCTTTCGATAACATATTTTCTGCTTTCGGCGTGTTTTGTTGACCAAAATTCTGTTTCGTCACCGTCTGTCACTTCCCAGAAGTTGTTTCCATCTTCGCAGCAGATAACTTTGTGATTTCTTCCGTATTCGTCTACGTCCGAATACTCTTTGCACTCTCCACCGCTCATAATTTCTTTTTTAGCTTCTGTGTATTCTTCAAATGTCGCCTTTTTCATGGTTTATACCTCCGTTTTCTATGTGCTGTTGTTTTAACTGTCTTTATTATATACTTGCGCAAGTATAATATCAATAGGCAAACTTCACAATCTTGCGCAAGTATATTTGTGCATTTTGTATACTTGCGCAAGTATTTAATTATTACTTCTGGGGCTTTCTGGCGTCGTCCCTCTTCTTTATTGCTTCTGCATACTGCATAACTGGCATTTTGACTGTGTATGGTCTGTATTTCCCGCTATTGTCCAACTCATATTGAAACTGTACTGCGCCAGTTTTCAGATAATGCACCGCTGCAATGTCTGTGACGGTGTGCATTTCTACTGGACCCGCTACAATGACTGCTGCCCCGTGCGGCAAATACATGATGTTTTCTGTATCTCCCGGCGCCATTGCTACTGCGTCGCCAATTTCCAACGGGCAAACTGCTTTAAATGCTGCTTTTACCATTTTTCTTCTTCCTCCTGCTATTCTGCTTTTATTCTTGCTGCTGCCCCGTTCAAGATTGCCGCTGGGAAGCCTGCGCGAACTCTCAAAAAGTTTCTTTCTGCCTGCTGCTGCGCTTTAATGCGGTTCTTTCTTCGTTCCTCTTCTTTCTTCTGCCGTTCCAGTGCCCGCATATACAGCAATTCTTTTCCGCTATAATGTTTTCTACCTTTGCCCCTTGCCATGGTCTATTCCTCCATCAATGAAAGTGTTTCTGGTATCTGGCGCCCTTGCTGGCGTTCTTTCTTCTCTGGCGCTGTTTCCGGCGCTGCTGGTACTTTGCGTCTTCTGCTGCCTGCACCTGTCTTCTGACCGCTTCATGGTCTATGTTGTCCACTTCTTCTTGCAGCACTTCCAGCACCTCAACTTCGCTTTCCTTGAAAGTAAATGTCATGCCGGGGTCATATACTCCGCTTTTCCAGTCTTTCTGGAACTTCTCAAAATCGTTTCTGTATCTGTGGGCTGCGTCCGGGTGGTACTGTTCCGCTTGATAAAGTGCCAGCATTACTTTTTCGTCGTCCTTATCGTCCCAGTTGTACAAATGCCAGCTTTCGTGGTTGTCCCAGTTCCACTTTGAAAGATATAGGGTCAAGCCGTCAAAATAGTTGCCCTCCCTCACCATTGCTTTCATTTCGTTGCAGGTGAAGCCCTGCCCCTTTAATTCCTGCTTTATCTTTTCATACTCTCTGCCGCCCGTGTGCAGCACTGCGCGCACAATCTCTGGCAGGTATTGTGGTTGTTTATCCTCTTTTCTTGCCATCTGCTTTCCTCCGTTCCAGTCTATCTGCAATTCTCAATATGCTTTCCATTGACCGTTTTATATTTGTGTCTGTGTCCTCCGTGATTTTCAACACGTCTGCTATGTCCCGCAGTTCCTCTGCCATTTCTTTTGCTTCCTCTGCCACAACGCCATATTTGTTCATGCAGGCGGTGCAAACCTGCTGCCCCTCCGGTATAACGTCGCCACAAATCAAGCAGCGGTCAGCGTCCATCAATCTTCTTCCCAGCTTTCGTATTTCTTCACCCTGTTTGTTAAATTTCGCACCTGTTCAACAAGGTTTTGTACTTCCAGCGGTGAAAGTCCGGTGCTTTCGTATTCGTACAGCTTCTTTGCTGCTTGATTTACCGTGACTTTTGGCTTTAATACGGCTTTTTGTCCGTTCTGGCTATATTCTGTCAGCGTTGTTCGTTTTGCTCGTTTCTGGGGCTTTCTGGACTGCGCCAGCGCCCCTGCACGCTTCATTTGGCTATAATATGGCACTTGCTGCCTTAAAACATGGTCCATTCCTGCCATGGTCAATCCCTCTTTCTTCCGGTTTCCTCTTCAATTCCCAGATATGCTGCTATTGCGTCCATTGCTGCGTCTGCGGTCCAGCACACCGTCACTTCATACCCCTGCTGCTTTAGTTGGTCAATCCACCAGTCTTGCTTGTCTGTGGTGGCGTTCTTGCCCCATTTCATTTCCACATATAGACCGTGTAGCCCGTTTCGTGGCACTGGCAAGCATAAGTCCGGCACGCCTGCTTTGACGCCCTGCCGCTTTAGGTTTGCTGCTTCAAGGGTGTTTCTGCTGCCGCCATTTGGGATATGGTGCAGCAGTTCCAGTTCCGGGAAGTCCTTTGCGTAGAACGTCGCCCAGTTCATCACCCGTTCTTGTTCCGTAGCTTCGCAGCGCTTCTTGTAATATGCACTACTGCGCACGCTCTGGCACCTCTCTTTCGTCCAAGTGGGTTGCCATCATGTCTGCAATATGCAGCATGGCTGCCAGTTCTGATTGTGTAAAAGCGTAATTCATTTCATAGCTGCCGCCCTTTGTTGCTGGGTCAAAACCGCCCATGTGCCATCTGATAGCCATTATTTCTTCGTCGGTCAACTCCATAAAGCGCATAATCTGAATTATTGATTTTTCGCTATGTCCAACCGGGAAATGGTTTGTGTAGGTGTACTGGTCAACTTCCTGCCACTTTCCATCTATCTTCTGGCTTTTCTTCTCGGTCTTGTATGCGTCCGCTTTGCAAATATCATGCAGCAACGCTACTGCTGCCAGCGTGTCCACTGTGTATTTTGCATACTGTCTGCCGTTTCTGGTGTCTTCTTCCTGCGCCAAACGCAATAAACGGTTGAAAACATTGTTTGAATGTTCCACCAGCCCGCCTGCGTAGGCTCCGTGATATTTTGTACTTGCTGGCGCGTTGAAAAAGCCGTTTTCTTCCAACCATGCAAGCAGCTTGTCTGCACCCGCTCTGCCTATGTATGCAAAATAGTTCTTGTATTTGCTTTCTTCCTCCCGGCGCTTTAATTCTGCCGGGTCAATGCTTTTGTTTTCTTCTGCTGCCATCTTCTAACCTCCGTTTTATCCTTTGACCGCTTCTTTGCTGTCAAATGTATATATTGTGCCGTCCTGCTCATACAGCATGATAATTCCTTTCATTGCTGCCATTGCCATTTCTGCTTTCATGCCCTCTGATATACCGTATCTGTCACCAATCAGAATGTATTTGCAGTGCGTCAAAATCTCCATGCCTGCTGCCATGCCGCGTCTTCTTTCCTCCGGCTTGTTGTCGTCCGTCACCTCTGTTAAGTACAAATGAACCGTGACTGGAACAAAATTATTATTCAGCGCAGCTTTCGTCAGCTGTCGCGCATATTCTTTGTTGCGTTTCGTGTCGCCCCGGTACGGGCTGCACACATAAAGTAAATTATTCAACTGCTGCCACCTCTCAATCTTCCAGCACCAGTTCTTCCCCGGTGTCTGGTGGTTCTTCTTTTCGCTTCCACTCTTCCAAGTCCAGAAGCGTTCCGCATTTGCTGCAATAGTTAAAATCACGGGATATATAAAAATAATAGCCGTCTTCTCTGTCTTTCCTCAAATCTGCGTCATACGCGGAAAATAAATGCTTTCCGCATACCGGGCAATAATAGGCGTTTAAGTAGCCCAGCTGCGGTTTTCCGGTCAATGTTGGGTATTCGCTCTTTTTACACTTTGGCTTTCTGGCTTTTCTCTTCACCCGTTGTCACCTCCCTGCGCTTCTGCTTCCCGTAGAATTTCTTTTACCTTTTCCCACGTCAAAAGTACAAACGCAGTGTCCCCCATGTCCCATTGCATGATATAGAACACAAGACCAGTGATAAACACAAGTACAAGCGTTATAGAAAGCGCCGCTAATTGCTGTATTATCTTGCGTTTTATCCTTACTTTCACCGCCTACACCTCCATTGCTGCTTTTTGCAACCGCACTTGTGCCGTTTCGTATTCAATCTGCAAATCTCTTATGTTCCAATGCGTGCCACACTCACTGCACCCGTCTTCTGTGTGCGTATGTGGGCAGGCGTCGCAAAACTCCAATTCTTCCCGCAGATTATTTGCAATAATACCCAGCGTCATTGCCAGACCCCAGAACTGCTTCAAGTCAATTTCTGAAATGTCCGGCAGTTCGACTGCTGCCAGCTTTATTTCTTCGTCAGATATGTTGTACTTTGCCTTTAGTGTTTCGTACATCTGCACTGCTGTTTCTTTCTCTCCACCCACGCCACGTTCCGCAAGCGCTTTGATTTTTACCAACTTTTCAATGGCTTTTTCGCGTTTCTCCATCAGTCTTCCACCTCCGGTTCTCCAATCAGTGCCCGTGGCGGCTTGCGCTTGTCAAGAAACATACTGTATGCCCCGGCTTTCTTCATCATGCGTTTTTCTTCTTCCGTCCTCTCCCTTGTCGGTCCGTCGCTTTCTTTGTAGCAACGGGCGCTTTCGTCCGGGAAAAGGTCATTGCCGCACCTAAAAGCAATCAAGAACGCTTCCAACTCTCTTTTCAGTTCTTCCCGGTAGAAGTTGAAAAGCAGTGTGATTTCTGCTGCTTCAAGTTCTGTGCAGTCGCACCCGCGTTTCTTTCGGCGCTTATAATCTCCCGTGTATCTGTGATATGTGGCACTTCCGGTGACTTTGTAGAAAATCTGTGTCAGCAAGTCTTCTTCCAAGTCGTCTTTATAGCCGAACCAGTGAAGCGTCACTGCGTCTGTCATTATTTCTTCGTCTTCAATTTCGTACCGGGCTTTTAATTCCTCATACATTCGCATTGCGGTTTCCTTTTCGCCACCCACGCCGCGTTCCGCAAGTGCTTTAATCTTTTTCAGCTTTTCAGCTATCTTTTCACGTTGTATCTGGTCCATGTTTTCTACCTCATGTACTGCCACGACTGCGGCGCTCTGGAAACTCCCAGCGCTTCCAGTGGTTTAATTTCTGCATACTCTTTGACTTCTGCAATCTCCCAGCCATAAACCTTGCGTCTGCTGCCTGCTGCATAGTTGTATATTTCATGCGCTGGCACGCGGCTTTTTCTTTCTGCTTCTGCAAAATTCTTGATTTCTAATACTTCCGGGCAAATAAATTCACCAACGACGCCCACGCCACCTGTGACATATACAATCACCCGGAACGGTTCACCGCATTGCGGCTTTGATTTTCTGATTTCCAGCACCTTTTCACCTGCTGCAATCTTCTTCCACCACTTTTCATGCAGGGAAAGAAGTACCACGGGCATTTTCTGCACCTCTGGTTCTGTCCATGTTTTCTTCACTTCGCTTCACCTCCACTACTCAAAGTCGCTCACCAGCTGTATTCTTTGATACAAAATGTGCTTTAGTTCTCCGGTCTGAAATTCCGGTATGCTTTCAAACGGCACCAATTCTGGCAATCTGTCTGACTTGCACCAGTCCCACATTTTGTCTGTTGCTCTGTATGTTTCCATACCGATTGAAACACTCTTGACCCGGCGCCCTGCTCTAATGCCTGCGCAGTGGAAATTTGCTGCATATCCGCGATATATCACCTGCCGTGCTGCCGTTTCTACTATCACCCGTTCACTGCCGGAAATTCGCGCCATTAAGTCTTCCAGATACAGTGGCGCTTCTGGTTTTGGTTGTGTCATTGCCCTGCACCTCCCATCTGTTTTCTGATACGTTCCGCAGCTTCCAGCACCGCTTCTGCGTATGTGCAGGACTGCTGCCCTTTGCTGAAATAGTCCCGGTATGCGCCAGTTGCGCCCCAGCGGTACGCTGTCAACGCTTTCTGGTAGTTTCCGTCGTACTTGTCCACAAGTTCTGCTAAAAAGTCCACACCCGTTGACACATTCTGGAACGGATTTAAAAGGTCGTATGCGCTCACGCGCTCCATGCGGTCTTCATGCCAGCTTTCAATTACTTGCATATAACCTTTGGCGCCGCCCTCACTCTCTGCAAAGTATCTGTACCCGCTTTCAACCTCTATCAGTCCCAGTACAACTGCATAATCAACGCCGTTGTTATTGCACACAATGTATGTGTATTTCTGCATGATTTCCGGGAAATAACCGCCGTTTTCGGCGTATTCCTGCGGCATATTGTATGGCACCCAGCCCAGCACATCATCACCGGACCAGTCCTGCGACATTTGATTGAATGGTGGTGGGTATTCCTGCTGCGCCTGCATGGTTTCTGGCTGCGTCTGTGGCGCTGTTGTTGGTTCCGGTGCTTCTGTCGGCACTGCTGTCAGTGTTTCTGCGTCCAGCTGCTTTTCTGCTTCTGTCAGTGCCGTTGCTGCTACTGCAACACCTGCAAAAACAACCGCTGCCAGCGCTGCTGCCGTTATGTAATATCCGTTACGGCGCCAGAATTTGCACCATTTTTGGCGCCTTTGGCTTTTCTTCCAGATTGCCCGCGTTTTCGCTTGCATTTGCCTTGCCCTCCTTTCGGTTTTCCTCTCTTCTTTGGTGTTTTTCTCCACATTTTCAAGTAAATGTGCCACCCGGTTTCTTCGTAGTATTCCGGCTTTATCTCAACAATGTTGTATTGTGGGTATTTCTTTTCAAAGAAACTCTTTCCAAGGTCGTTGGACTTTGCCAAGTTCTCCACCTGCTTTTTGCTGTACTTGCTGTCAGCTGGTGGGTGCTGCACTGGTCTTTCCAGATTGCGGCTGCTTGACCAGCGCTTTTTCCCTTGTGGGTCCTTTGTTATGTATTTACATAAACCCTCAATGCCGTTTTCATTCATTTGCAGGCGGTCTGCATTTACCCAGCCCATCTGCTTTATTGCTGCCCGGTTCTGCGGGTCTTTTTCAATCTTATTCCAGTTGATACGGTCTTTTGTCCACATCAATTCTACGTCGTCGCGGTCCAATCCACCGTTCATAATAATGTGATGGTGTACCCTCTTTATGGTTTGTCCATCTTTGCTGTATTTGTATTCTGTTACAAGAATATATTTCAAGGCTTCAAGCCCCAGTTTGGTTCTGCGGTATGCTATCCGGCGCAGATAGTTTCCCACAATGTTTTCTGCTTCCTCGACTGTTCCCGGTAGGTGGTTGTTATCGTATGTACACGAAACGTGCAAATCACCTATTCCAAAATTGCCATTGCCCAGCTGTACCAGATACCGTCTGGCGTTCTTGTCGTTCAAGTCCTTTTGTTTTGGCTCTGTGACTTTTACTTTCTTCCCGCGTTTCCCTTTTACTGCTTTTTCTGCATTATCTGTTCTGGGTATTATGTCAACTTCTCTATAATCGGTGCAGTCAATCTTCTTTTCTCTGATAAACACCACTGCACTTCCTTTTCTGTCCTATACCTATTTTGACGTAAAGGGGTACTACCAGAAGTAGTGGTGGTTATCCTCCATCTATCCTGTCTATTATCCATATAACGCTAATGTATATATTTATACTTTCGTTAGAATGTTAATACCCCATACAAGCCCGTTTCGCAGGTCAAAACCTGCCATTTTTCAAGGGTTCCCGCCCTCAAAACAGTTGACTTGTCAGCGTCAATATGGTATAATAAACATGATTGAATTATTAAAAACATATTGACTTTGAAAAGCCTTTGATTATGTGTTTCCCGGCACGTCGTCAAAGGCTTTTCTATTGCCTTTCTATCCTCTTTCTGACTGTTCTTTTGCGTGCGCTGCCGCTCACGCTTTCAGTAATTCAGTTACCAGTTGCCAGTCTTCCAGATATAAAGCGGAGCGGAACGAAACGTTGCCGTCGCTGTGAGAACGGGCGTTGTGCAAGGTCAACGCAGCAGCGCCACCGTTGGACGTGGAGTAGAAGCTCGAACCCCGGATAGGCACGGCTTCTTCAAGTGCGCTATCTGCCCATATTCCCGCTGTTTCATTCTTCCAGTCATGCGGTACAATGCCCAGTCTGTATGCAATTTCCGGCACCTCTGCCAGCCCGTCCAGCTGTAATTCTGAAATGTGGCAGCCGTCCCAGTCTTTTTCTATTTCATCAGCTGTGGTCATTGTCACGCCGCCAGTGCTGTTTCCGTGCAGTTTCAGTGCTTTTCCGTCCACCTCTGCCACAATCCAGCCCGGCGAATGTTTACCGTAGTTTTCCGCTGCTGCGTCATTGTCCTTTATGTACTCCACAACGCCTTTGTGCAGGCGCAATCCTGCTACCCATTCCCAGAAATTGCCACAAATACCAAATACGCCGTTTTTGGTGCCATCATGTGACCATGAAAGCGGGTCGCAGCCCGTCAGTGTTCTTCCGCTGTCGTATCGCACGCCCTTTTCCTCTGGGTTCTTTGCGTTCTTGCCATAGTCGGTGTTGCCGCCTATCTGGTGCCCCAGTTCCTCTGCTTCATGCAGTAAGTAGGTGTATTCGGCATTTGTCATAAGGTGCCAGCCCTTGCCCTTTTCCTTGCAAAGTCGCATTGCGTCAGACATATTGACGCTGTGTGCTGGCTGCTGGTATGGTAGCGACACTGGCACGCCCTGCAATATGGTGTTGTGAAACTGGGAAATCAAGATTGCCGGAACGGTTTTGCCGTTGATTTTGAACATTTCCGGCACGTCCTCTTCTTTGTAGGTTCCCGGCTCCATGTAGTACATTGTCATGTGGTTTGGCAATCCCAGTTTGTCAGTGACCACAACCGCAGCTTTGAAAATTCCTTTTTCTTCTGCTTTTGTCATTTTCGGTATTCCTCCTTGTATCTGGTTTTATTTATCTGAACAGCACTGCTGCCATTCTCTTATTGAAAAGCCCTTGCCCCGCCCAGCACTCACGCTGGCTGCTTCTTTTTCTCTTTATCCGGGGTCTGGGTTACTTTAACAGTGACTTTCACGTTTTCCCGTTTTGAGATTATAAGCGCCAGCGTTTCATAAAAGCGCTGGGGGTTGAATGTTCCTTGCACTTCCACTGCTGCGCCCTCCCTCCTATGCGGTCTGTGGCGCTGCTGCCTGTGCTGCCATTCCCTTTGCAAATCTGATACCCTGCATGAACACCAAAAAGTCTTTTTTCTCTTCTGGGGCAAGCTCTCCCAGAAACTCCATAACCTCTGCCGCTTCCTGCTGGTTCTCTGTCTTTAATAATGTTTCTGTGTTATTGTTTGCCATGGTCTGTTCCTCCTTTTCTTTATTGGTGGGTTGACAACCAGTTTTTGTTTTCCTGTTTGGTTGTTAAACCAAGTATAGCAGTTTAATTTTGGTATGTCAACCACTTTTTCAAAAATTATTTTTATTTTTTGGTTGACTAACCAAATATATAATGGTATGATTGATTTACAACATAAGAAAGGGGGTATGCTCCATGAATGAAAGAATTAGAATACTGCGTGAAGATATGAAACTTTCGCGCGCTGCGTTTGGTGAAAAACTGGGTGTCAGCGGTGATGTTATCAATAATCTGGAACGTGGTAGGGTTGAAGCCAAAGACCATATTATAAAGTTGATATGTGCTGAATTTTCCGTAAATGAAAACTGGCTGCGCTCTGGTGCGGAACCAATGTACATACAGCCGGACACTTTCAGCCTTGACGACTATGTAAGGTCTAAAGGTGCCACGGGTCTTGAATTAGAAATTGTGAAGACATATTTTGAACTTGACCCGGAAATCAGAAGAATTGCAATGGAACATTTCAAACGCAGGCTTGCTGCTGCTGTTGCAGCTGACCCGGCATTGCTTGTTCCAGATACGGAAGAAGAACTGGAAGCCCAGTGCCCACCCGTTGACACTGGCAATGCTTCTGGGGTAGACGCTGGGTGATAAACGCACCCAGCTTTTGCCCTCTATTACTTAATGATTATTAGTTGCGTTGTACCAGAAAAATTCAAATTATAATATATAGTATGGCTTTTGCTGTAATATATGGCGTATACTCTGCCATCAAAATAGTTAATATGCTTTTTAATCATGTGACCACCTTTCCTTTCATGGCAAGGCTGGGCGCATTTTATATTATAGTTTTCATGTTGATTTCTGGCGCAATACAAGAAAGGCGGTTCAATATGGGTATACGTTTTAGAAAAAGTATTAAAGTTGCTCCCGGTGTTCGTGTGAATGTAGGGAAAAAAGGTGTTGGCGTCAGTGTTGGCGGTAAAGGTTTTACGAAAAGCATAAATAGCAGCGGCAGGGTCACAACCAGCATGAGTGTTCCCGGTACTGGCATTTCATACGTCAGCACAAAGAATATGAACAGTGACAAAAACAAAGCTTCTGTGAAGCGCACTGCGGCACCTGCTGCCACTTATTCTTCCACCACTCCCGCTGCTGCGCCTGCTGCCCCTCTGAATTGCAGCCGGACCGTTGCTGGTCTGCTCTGTGTCTTTTTGGGATATTTCGGCGCACATTACTTCTACGCGCGGCGCTGGGGCATGGGTCTTTTGTATCTCTGTACTGTCGGTCTTTTTGGTATAGGCTGGCTGGTTGATATTTTCCGCATTTTCGCAGGTCATTTCCGCGACAAATACGGTGAAATCATTTAATAAATAAAAAATGCCCCGGAAGTGCTGGGAACACTGCCGGAGCGGGTGCAAATGTATATCATACCAGATACAACATACCGTCTGCATTGTTATTATATCACCTGCGGGCGGGAAATTAAAGGCAATCGAGGTGATTTAATGAAGAAAAAAGAACTGGCGCCGCGCCTTGTGCGTGTTGCTTTATATATCCGTGTTTCTGGTGAAGAACAGAAAATAAAGGGTCTTTCACTTGAAGCCCAGCAAGAACGGCTGGTGGCATACGCCAAAGAACGCGGCTGGGTCATTGTTGGCATATACATTGACGCTGCAAAGACTGCCAGAAAGAATATGCACAAGCGAACTGAATTTCAAAAAATGATTGACGCTGTCAAGCGTGATGAAGTAGACGTGCTGCTTTTCTGCCGCCTTGACCGCTGGTTTCGTTCTGTTGCAGATTATTATAAAATCATGGAAGTTCTGGACGCTCACAACTGCGACTGGAAGACCATTGATGAAGAATACGACACAAGCACTGCAAACGGGCGCTTGTATATCAACGTTAAACTGTCCATTGCCCAGAATGAAGCTGACATAGACAGTGAACGAATAGAAGTTGTTTTCGATAGTAAAATAAATCATGGCACTGTCCTTTCTGGCAACTGTCCTTTCTGGTGCCGGATAAATGAACAAAAGCGGCTTGAACTCATACCAGAAAACGTGGCAATATTGCAAGACGCTTTCAATTACTTTGAAACTACTATTTCCCAGCGTGGGACCATTCGCTATATCCGGGAAAAATACGGCGTGAACTGGTGTGACGCTACTTTTCGCCGTATGCTGCATGATAAATTAGCAATCGGCATTTATGACAAAAACGGCAGATACAATGAAGACTACTGCCCGGCTGCCATTGATAAAGACCAATTCTGGCGGGTGCAGGAACTCACAAAACGCAATGCCCGTTCCGCTCCGTCCGGCAAAGTATATATTTTCACTTCCATTCTGACTTGCGCTGAATGTGGGCATAAATTAGTTGGATATAAAACGGGTGATTATTACTACTACCGCTGCAACCAGCATTTCCAGCGTGCAAAGTGCAAGCACAATCATTCAGCCCGTGAAAGTCGTGTTGAAGAATGGTTGTTTTCGCATCTGGAAGAAGAACTGGAACGCTGCAAGCTGGAATGGGAAGTTTCCGCAGCTGCAAAGAAGCGCACCGCAGTTTCCACCGACAAAGCAGCATTGAAACGCAAGCTGTCCAAACTAAAAGAACTATATGTGAATGATTTAATTGATATTGAGGAATACAAGAAAGACTTTGAGATTTACACCGCAGCGCTTAACCAGTTACCGGACCAGTCGCAGGAACCAGCGCCGGACTTTACAGCTGTTGAAGCCTTGCTGCACTCCGATTTCAAAACCATATATGATGGACTGACCCGTGAAGAAAAACGCACGCTTTGGCGTTCTGCTATAAAGGAAATACGCATTGACAATGACCAGAACATAACTGGTATTATTTTTGGGTAGTGTATTGTACTAACGTTACACTACCCGTAGGTTCATCTGCAAGTATATAGGACGGATTTTTAATCAATGCTCTTGCGATAGCTATTCTTTGTTGTTGTCCCCCCGATACTTTTGTTACAACTCTGTTCATTGTCTTTGTATCTATTCCCAACGCCGAAAGAAGTTCCATAGCTTTTTTCTTTATTTCATTCTTCGATACGCTTTTGGAAATAGCAGCTGCCAAAATAACATTTTCCAACCCGGTCATATAAGGAAACAGATGATAATCCTGAAAAACAAATGCCGCATGGCTTTTCCTCAGTTCTCCATACCCAATATCTTTTATATTCCTACCATCTATTGTAATAACTCCCTCAGACGGTGTATCCAATCCTCCTAACAGGCTAAGACACGTTGTCTTTCCTGCTCCCGATGAACCATAAATTGTATATACTTTTCCAGTCTGAAAATCTGTTGATATATTTGTTAGAATATTTCTTTTCTGATTTCCATCACGGTATGAAAAACTAACATTCCTCATATTTATCATGCTCATCTTCCTCACTTTCTCGTTAAAATCTCACGAGGTTTCAACTTCATTACCGCATACATAGGCAACAAACACGCAATCAAAACGACTATTAACACAAAACCTAAAAAGGACATATACATTGCCACATCTAAATGCTCAATTGTAATACTTGTACTTTGTTCTACCCCGGTTATAAATTGCTGTACTGCTTCAGAACGCCCTTCTGTAACACCCATCTGGTAATCAAGTGCCAGACTTGCTAATGGTTTGGCTACTAATAACGCAATCGTTAAAGCTGGAACAGCTACATAAAGTGAAGAAATCACCAACACCATAACCGTTCGCCATTTTGATGCTCCCATTGCAAGAAAAATGCCACCTTCATATCGAAACTTATCTGACCAAATACTCATTACCAATACAATGATGAGTACAGCTACAACCGTAAGGACAGCCGAAAACAATTCTGCAATATGAGATATGCTCTCTATATTATTGGCAGACATTTCATAAGTATTGTCCGTTGTATTGAGAAGTTGGAACACTTCCCAATCAATATTCTCTGCCTTTATAGCTTCTCCTACCTTCTGAATATTTATCGGCGAATCAACATACACATCTATCGGCAGCGTATCTCTATCATATTGATACGCCTCTGCAAAGGTACCTATATCAACATAAATCCGATTATAGGGACTATATGCAAATACGGCAGCACCAACAATGTTATCTGATGTTATCCTGAAATGTGCTTTGGTAGAATAAATACCCACAACTGTCATACTAATCTCGTTTCCGTATGTGGATAACGTTATCTTATCCCCCACCTTTAAGCGATTTTGCTCTGCCAATACTTGTGAAATTAACGCACCACGTTCCTGATCCGTTGGGTATGCTCCAGCAACCAATTCTGCTACATCATTTCTGAAAACATCAGTAAGCTCTGCATTTATATTTCCTTCAAGAACTACATTATTCTCAAATCCTTCTTCATTCTCTATCTGTACTTCTTGCGAATAAGGGTCTTTTCCTTCATAGGTTTTATTATTGTCAAAATCTAATGGTTTTGCGAACTCAGCACGATTTTGATTTATACCTATCACATTCTCTATGCCGAACAACAAATCTCTAATTTCAGAAGTAAATATGGGTTGCCCGTATTCGCTGATTTCTGCATAATCAATTGTAACAGTTGCCCCAATGTTTTCTAAAATCGTGTCCTTGGATTGTTGTGTAGAATGCAATAATACCAATGTAGTAAGTATTCCTGTGAACAAAATAGAAAATATTCCAAACAATATTATCGTTTTTAGTTTTCGTCCTCTTAACTCAAGAAATGCAACCTTAAAAAAAGACATCCTATTCTCCTTCCTACCATACCGTATTTATACCGGCTCTCCCACAGGTGGTAATTTCGGATTTTTCACCTTATACCAAGTACCATCCTTTCTGATGTAATGCTCTGTACCGCAATCGTAGTAATCAAAACTTGTGCCATCTGAAAACTCAATGTCATACACCGTCTGACCTTCACCGTCTGCCGGGGACTCACCATCTTTGAAAGAAACCTTCTTATAATCTAAATCGGCATACCATTCCATCACATCATCAATCAGCTCTAGTGAAACACTCCATTTCTTGATTTGACCTGCTCCATGATATTCAACGGTAATGCTTTCCATCAATTCTCCCGGCTCATCTAAATCCGCTCCCGGAATAATATCTAATGGTGGATATTCGTCAGGTTCTTCAGTCCGATTAATATCTCCGTAAATCAGTTTATCAACATCCAAGTGTTTCAAATCTTCCTTATCCGTTGTTCCGGATACACCACTTTGAACAATGCTTCCTTCTTTCACAGTATATTTGTAAACAGATGTCGGTTCATCCTCAAATACCACATCTACCGTCCATTCATTGTACGACAAGAGGGCATTCATAAACGAATGCTTTACATCAACACTTTTTATTTCTGTCTCCGCATAATTGTTTGCCTTCAGATAGTCCCATATTTCATTCTTAATCTGATTACTTCTAATTCCCACATATAAGCAAACACATAGAATAACCGCTACAAATAGAGAACCACAAACTATCAATACTGTCTTTTTCTTCACACTCATGCCCTCCTCTTACATACAACTCACCTTGCTGTATAAAAACTATAATGCACCTTACCACTGTATTCTTCTGAACTCGTCCATTTAGCAACAACTTCGTAAACAATGTTCTGTTCCCACAATTTTGCACAATAATTTGTCGAGTAACTACCATCTACATAATCTGCTTCTATAGCTTGCACTTCCAGCTCATAACCTTCTTCTGAAGGCATATTCCAACAGTCTGTACCCCAGAAATGCACCTCCACCTCATCAGGTGTAATACCAAATCTAAAATTTGCTTTAAATACATCTATTGATGATTTGTTACTATGTGGCAGTTGTAACTCTGGCATAATCTCTTTACATTCCAAAGGATGGGCGCTGTCTGCTTCCACTCCTGTACAAGTGCCATCTTCATTGCTATATTTCCAAGAGTATGTTCCTTTCAAAGCGGTGACCTGTTCCTCGCCACATATAACAACCAACTCTGGCGGTTCATTAGTTGTCACCGGATATGCCTTACTTGAATAACTCATATCTTTCGGTAATTTCTGTCCTGCAACAAAATTCATTGCACCTGTCACATTTAAGCTTTCTATCGTGGTATCCTTATAATCAGCATTACTTTCACTGCTACGCACAAACACCTCATAAGTGCCTGACGGAATACCCGTTATCGTACCTTTCTCGTCTCCACCTGTAATCTCTTTGCTATATTCTGTTCCATCCTCAGCTCGCAGGCCAATCACTACCGTCATAGCTGCTCTCTCATATGTAATGGAATAGTCAATCCATGCATCATCCATAACTACATAATAATCGGTGAAATACTTTTCTTCCTCTCCCGGAGCAAGTTCACTGAAAGCGATACTGTTAGTCTCAGTACCATTCCTTTCTGCCGGAGTTCTCAAAGTAATCGCATATACCGTACCCAACTGCAACGGGTCTGTTTCCATAATATCTCCGTTAAAATATACTACTACCTCATCCCCAACCGAGACATCGGTATAACTATCCCCATACACAGGAGTCAGCGATACACTACAATCTGCTCCGTAAGGATAACCACTTGTTACAATGTGAATAATCATGTAAGTCTCGTGGACTTCTGTGACATTTCCTTGAATACTCGGTGCATTTTCAATAACATCATTCATGCTCTTGTATGGAGTTGGAAGCATTTCATCCCAAAAGCCTCTGCTAACCTCAATACCGAATATATACCCTCTGTATGAAGTTACCTTTGGCTTTTTATCTTCTGTTGCAGGAGTTTCCGTGTCCGGCATGAAGTTCCCCTCAATCTCAAAAGAATATCCCAAGCCTACATATCTTCCGGAACCGCCATCATCTGCCAAGTCTACACCTACACAAAACAGAGGTTTTCTGTAATTGTGTACTAGGGCAAAATCTACTATGCCTACACACAGCCATAAAACAACTATTCCAAGTATTGCAATAATAACCTTTGTTGATTTATTCTTTTTCCAATCCACTGACGAGCCATATTTTCTAAAGCACCACTCACAAATAAGTCCAAGCACAATAAACGCCACATAAACCACAGCCCAAATAACCCATAAATTATTTACGCTGACACCATTAGCATCCATTTTAGTCACTTGGAAAGTAAAACCGAAAACAAATCCAATAATATATCCCATAGAAATGAAGTATGGCAAAATCTTCTTGGTAGTCAGCACTGAAATAACCATTACTACCAATCCTAACACCAACAGAACTACCGGAAACTCTTTCATGCCATGCACATCAAAGAATACATATCTGCCCAAGATAAATCCAACCAATAGTATTCCTAGTGCTATTACATGATTAACCAAGCACTTTTTATTCTTTAATATGTATTTTTTCATACACATCGCCTCCTCTACTTTTTACTTTCAATGGAATGAATAATAAATGCTCCCATTGTAATAATCACAAAGATAATTGAAAGAACAGGAGTAAATGTAAAACTAGCCCCTCCAAAGGTCTCATCAAAAAATACTCCTATAACCATTCCTATAAATCCCATAAACAAAGATGTTACTATTGCAAGTAATACTTTTTTCATACGCATACACTCCTCTACTTTTTCTTACAACCTCTATACCCTGCCAAAGAAGCTAATGCAAATACCATAGGTATTGCTGCATAACCTGCATTTACTTCTCCCTTTGAACTTATCACATAGATAGCTCCCGCAAAGGTAAGTACAACAAAAATAATTGATAACACAAGCAATACCTTCTTCACTGCATACCTCCTGTTCTTTTACTGCTCGTTATTTTGATTATCCAAAGCATAGATAATGCAAGCAATTCCGGAGATTAAAACACCAAGAATAGCTCCACCAATGGCATTATTAAATGCACCGCCAAAATATAAGCCTACGCATCCACACAAAATCATAATAATTACAGAAACAATAGTTCTAAACTTTTTCATAATCTCTCCTTTACTCTATACCGTCCGCTACTTTATACGGAGAATAAATACCATTGTTCAAAACGAAAATATAATCCGATGCAGAGGAAGTAGTATAAATCTCACATCCTACCAAAGCATCATTTGCTTGGTTATTTTCCGTTGGCACACCATAGTCAACGCAACTCTCAATTTTACCAACAGAAGTTAAGTTTTCTTTGTCCCCCGAATAACTTGTTGCTGTATAAAGAACACCATTGAACATTACCATAGGCGGATAATCCACTTTCTCAATTTCATACTCATCTACAGCAACTTCGCCACCTTCAGCAGTACGCAGTTCACTCGGAACATAACTAATAGCAAGCTGTTCTTCCTGTGAAAGCAAATTATACTTCTCTAACCATTCAAGAGTTTCTTCCGACAACTCCGACTTGTTGAATACTTTGTCATGGAATACTACTGTTTCCGGTTCATTAGAACGATTTCCGATACGAACGTTCTCTACACATCCATTTGAGTCGTAATAAACAGTAATCTTCCGTTCCTTTGCATCATCTAAAAACCACACATCGCCCCACATACCGGAAAGCATACCGTCCGGTTCGCCCCAAGATACAAGAATGTTATCTCTATGCTCCCCTTTCAGCTTTTCTTCGATTTCTTCCTGTGTATATCCTTTTTCTAATACAAGTCCTTTTACTTCATTAAATTCCATAACATCTGCACCTTCGTCCTGCACATTATTATACACTTCAAAACCAAGGATTTTGATGATAGTCCCATCTTCGTAACCATCCGTCACCGGGTTCATGCGGTGTACGTCAGTTACAGAATAAAGTAATGCACTATACTTTACGGAACCTCCATCTTTTAAGTGCATCGGTATCGGAACTAATAACACCAGCACTGCAACAATCACACATAAAATAATAATCATCTTTTTCTTCATACTCATGCACTCCTCTCAAAAACGACAAATAATCAACTATTCCTTCGACCAATCTACATACGCTTTTTCTTCGCCTTCTGTATAAACCTTGCGTACTTCCATGTAATAATGTGGTTCGTTCACATCCAGCTCAACCTTTGTAATGCCATTCTCCAAGTCAAAGCCAAAGTTCTGATAAATGATTTCGATAAACTGACTATTGCTTACAGATGCACTCTGTCTTGAAAACTCAAGTGTAGAGCCTATCTGCGTAACCATATCAAAACCATTTCTGTCAGTTCCTTCTCCTACATGGTCAATGCTTGCATTCTTCATCATGGTAGCATCCACCTGAACACTTCCATTTGCCGGAACTACTACTTCAAAAGTTACATACATCACACGCTGCATATTATAGGTTTCAGACCACATATCTCCCAAATCGCCCCACGCATATCTCTCTGCCACGTTATCAGACAGAATACCGTAATCATACATAAGCTCTGCAATGGAACCGTACAACACTTCATCAGAAGCAATATCAATCTTTTCTTCTCCGTCGAAGTAAGAAGGCTCACGATCCGAAATAAGCAGTTCCCAAACTACCTCTCCCAAGGTTGTCTCGTAACGCTCTACATCGGCTGTCACGCCCTTGATTTCTTCTCCTTCGTCACATCCACCATCACGATACCCTTGCACTTTCAGATTGGCTATATCCTCTCCGAGAATAATTAAGTATCTGTCCATTCCGTATCCTCTTTCGTTCTCTTCCGGAATGTGATAGCTCTGCTGAATTTCTCCGGTTTCCCTATTTCTTCTGCCACCTGTGGAACCATAGGACATAATAATTGTATCAGGATAAAATGCGGTAAATTGCAAACCAAGTGTTGGATTTGTTGCTGTTTCATCCGAACCGTCATACGCAATGTTACTCAGCTTATATACGATAACATTCTGGTTCAGTTCCGGATACTCTGCATAAGCATCTGCCAAATAGCTTCCATCCTCTAACAATGCCTGAAAATCACTCCATTCATCAGCACCCTCAATGTTGCTTCTATCCGTCTTGTCAGAGTTCGGGCCGGAAGCACTGTAAAATCCTCCGCTAAATCTTCCTGCATAAAGCTCTGTTTCTACTGCATTTCCATTCACATTGATACTTGGAATTGTTTTATATCCCTCACTAAAACTCCCCACAAAAGGATAGCTTGCAGTAAGCACAACATCCTCACTTGTTGAATTGGTCAGCACATAACTGTCTGTCACAACGCTTTGAGTTTCATAATACCGATGTCCTGTTTCTTCCCCATAAATCTCATAATACTCAATTCGTGTTTCAAACGGAGCAAAGTCAAAATCAATATTTCTCTCTGCCACAACTCCGGTTGCATCTTCTAATACATTCAATGGGAATACCGGTCCGGCATAACTCATAAAGACTGTTCCGGACTCTCCACCTCCACCACCGGAATGGGCACCATCATGACCTCCACGGTCTAACATAAACATTCCAACTCCAACTACCAGACACGCACAGGCAGCCATTGCTCCCCACTTCATCCATGCCTTTTTGCCGAATTTCTCACTTTCCTTTTTCTTAAACCGATAATTCTCTACCTTCTGTACAATATCCTCCCGGATACCTGTAATTCCATCATAAATATTTTCGTTACTCATAGTGCGACTCCTTTCTGTTCAAGAGCAGCCTTTAGACTTTTTCGTAATCGCAACATTCTCTGTGCCATCTTTGCTGCGGTAATACCACACTTCTTTGCAAGTTCCTGTACTTCATCGCCAAACCAATATCTACGGACAAATAACGCACAATCTTCTTCCGGCAAAGAGTCTAACCACTCGCTGATGTAATCGGAAAGCTGCATCACTTCAATCGTCTGCTCTACATTACTTGAGGAAGGAACGCAGTCGTTCAGCTCCGACAGCATGATTTCCATACTGCTATATCTCTTCTTTGCCCGCATTGCACGAAATCGGCTGATAGACAGGTTCCTTGTGATACGTCCAAGATAAACCTTGAATACTTCCGGTACGGTAGGCGGTATCTGTTTCCATACGGAATAGTATGTATCATTGACACATTCCTCTGCATCTTCATGAATGCCTAGAATATTCATTGCAATGCGGTGGCAAAACGCTCCGTACTTTGTTTCCGTTTCCTTGATTGCCTGCTCGTTACGCTCAAAGTACAATTCAATTATCTGCTTATCGTCCACGCTCTCTCCTCCTTTCTTAGTTTCTTTGAAGAGCCCTTTCACTAATAAAGTCGCAAAACGAAAATGTTATATTGATGAAATTATAAAATTTTTTTCAAATATTTTTTACTCTTTGAATTTCCTCTCAAATTCTTCTGTTCTTTCAATCACTGCACTGTACCCATCTTCCGTTTCCTCCACCAAGAGATAACAGAAAATCACTTTATTGGCTGCTTCATCCGTGTACGGTATCATAAAGCTGTAAGGAAAATCTTTTCCAGACTCCGGAATATATAAGGTGTAGTTTTTACCATTATCCAGCTTCAATCCAATGATTTCCTCTATAACACCCGGAAACTCACCCTCGGTCATAACGGAAATAGAACTCACATCGTCCGGATTGTTTTTGTTATACGCAAACACAAACCCCTTCAATCCATTCTCTGTTTCAAAGAAGCTGATAGGAACACTCTTACCTTCCTGCAACTCATTTTCCATTACTACATTATTTTCTGATGCATAAGCCACAAGTACAAAACCTTGGCTTACTTCATTACCACTTTTCAGCAATGGAATGATACCCATTGCCAACACAGCTACCGCAACACAGGCAGCCGCAAGTTTCCAAATCTGCCTTTTACGCTTATGTGTCGCTTTGTAATTCACTACTTCCTCTACATAACTAACATCTATTTCCCCTAGTGCAGTAGAGAATTTTTCTGACTTCATACCAAAACCTCCCTTTCCACCAGATAATCTCGCATCTTTCTACGGATACGGGACAATCTTACTGACACGCTCTTTTCGGAAATACCTACTTTCTTTGCTATATCAGAATAACTGTCAGAGAACCAATACCGTTGCAAAAAGATTACACGGTTTTCTGATGACAAGGTGTCTAAAAAGCTCTCGATAATCCGTGCCAGCTCCTTTGTCTCAATTTCATCTTCCACCGTACTTGCTGACGATAAACAGGCATCTAATTCTTCCATAGCTACATCGTAGGTGCTATTTCTCTTAATGGCTTTCTTTATGTAGTACCGCTTCAACGAAATATTCCGCACCACTTGGCAGACATACGCAAGCAGTGAACTCGGCTTTGTTGGTGGAATGGCATTCCACGTACCAAGGTAAGCATCATTCACACACTCCTCTGCATCCAGCTTATCGTTCAGGATATTGTAAGAAGTCTTATGAAACACTTTTCCGTATTTCGTATCCAATTCACTGATTGCCTGCTCCGACCTTGCGAAAAACAATCCGATGATTTCCTCGTCTACCATCAATAGCACCTCCCTCCTTTCTGCCTTTTACCTATTAAGTACGGTTTTAGAATGATTTACTAACATGGAAAGGGAAAAATAATTTATTTTATTTCAAATTCAGTCCAATAAGCGAAGTTATCATAATCTCCGCTTTCTCTAAAATCGGTAAAACCTTTGACAAGTCTATATGTTCCTGCCGGGAGTTTGCCATACAACCATTCCCAATTATATTCAAACTCTGTAACATCATCTTTAGCAACCATGTATGCTTCCGCAGTCCAACCATAATCCTCAATAATGGTAGGGACATCCTCCCATGCTTCTTTTAATACAATGAGCTTGTAATCACTGCCTGTTTGCAGTTCTCCGGTCAGCTCCCCACCAGATTGTGTACATACCAAAGTTAAACCGGACTCTGTAACATCCTTTACAGACAAGGTAAGTCCCCAATTCGGGAAACCTTCATCCACTACTCCGTTTTCATCCAATTTGAAAACAGAAATAATCTTCTGAAAGCCCGGTGGGTCTTTCTCTAATACTTCTCCGGCATACACAACTCGGATATTATCTCCAACCACTAACTCCGGATACGGTTCAGAAGATATGTTTTTCTTGCTGATTGATACCTCAGTCCCTACGGAAATTGCACCGCTTACATTCTCTGTTACTTCTGCTAAGATAAAATTATCATTAACCTGTGTCACTTTTGCATTAAAGTAATCCTGTCCGGTTAATGAATCCGGTTCTCCCGCATCTTTCTTATTACAGGCAACCAGACCGACTATCGCTGTTAATGCTAAAATAACCAATAACCATTTCTTCATAACAAGCACCCCCCCTATTCGTTTACATCAATATCCGGATAATCTATGCACTCACTGAAATAAGCTGCGGAATATACCATGTCATAGAACTTCTCATTATCGGCAATATCCGTCTTACTAAAGGTGTACTGTACAATATTTTCTCCTCCGGCAATGTAAATGTAGCTTGCACCATCCTTTTCACGGTACATTACCGTATTTTGTACTAAATCTTTCTTCTGATTGTAAAACCATTCCTGAGAAGCAATCCGAATAGTCAGCTCATCTCCCAAAGCTTCATTATAAAAACTTGCAACCAAAACGGTGTCATTCAGAACAGCAACCGCATCCTGCAATACATATCCATCCAACATAGTTGCCGGAAACAAGTTACCGAACTTCGCATTGGAAACAGCTTCCTCCAATGTAAGCTCCACCATTGGTTCATTGTCCGTTACGATACTGTCATCCCTCTCAACCACATGATAAGCAAAAATCTGATTGTACTTACCGTTACCTTCTGCATAATCGTACTTCTGGAAGCCGACCCATACCGAACTACCAATCGCTAAATCACTATCCGGAATATTCGGTTCCAGCTCGTCATACGCAAATATACTTCCGTCTTTCTGTACCACTGTTACATTATCCTGGGCGATAATACTAATCTGCGTTCCAACATTAAACAAATCATTTCCCACTTCAATAGTTCCAATAAAACCATCTGGAAGCATCTCATCAATCTTTACTTTGATTTCAGCCATGTGAGTCATGGTAACAAGATTGGTTTCTCCTTCTCCGGCTTCTTCCTGCACACCGCCACTGCTTGTAATATCACTAATATTTCCTTCAAGCATTGGTTCTTCCGGATTTCCACCATACTTATTGTAATGCGGAATGCCAACTCCTACGATAACTAAAGCACAGGCTGCCATTGCCCCCCACTTAACCCAAGTTGCGGTTTTCGTTTTTTTCTTCGGTGGCTTATTTCCCGGTGCCGCTTCATCAATAAGCTCCTCATCAATCTTTTCCAGAGCTTCAAATAATCTTTCATTCTTCATAATACGATACCTTCTTTCTCAAGAGTCTGCTTCAACTTGTTTCTGATACGAAGCAAAGTCATTTTCACTTTGCCCTCACTGATTTCATAGTCCTCCGCAATCTCTTTAATTGAACTCAGATACCAATATCGTCTTAAAAACATCATTCTCTTTTCAATCGGTAATTCATGCAAAAAGCGGTTAAGCACTTCTACCAATAACTTTTCCTCTATTGCCTGCTCCGTGCTGTTACCAGCCGGAACACACTCCTGCAATTCGTCAAGCACAAGCGAAGTCTGTCCGCACCCACGCTTTTCTTTCATGTAATACCTGTATCGGTTCAATGCGAGGTTGCGTGTAATTCTGCCAAGAAACGCTGATAATTTATTTGGACACTGCGGTGGGATAGCTTGCCATGTCCTCAAATATGTATCGTTTACACACTCCTCGCTGTCTTGTTCGTTATAAAGAATGTGATACGCAATGTAATAGCAATACTTTCCATATTTGTCCGCAGTTTCCGATATGGCAGTTTCTGAGCGCTCATTGTACAATTCGATTATCTGCCTATCGTCCATCTTCCCTCTCCTTTCCTTGTCTATTAAGGCCTTTCATCCTAATAGACCCCAAAAGTTCCATTGCGTAACACTTTTTTTCAAAAAAATTTCAATAATATTATACCATGCAGTGCAATACATGGCATTAGGCATTTATTAACACGAAAAGGAGAAGCCCTATAACAGAACTTCCCCGTTGCTAAATAAGATTTATCGCTTTTTATTTTATTGACTCGATAACTGCGTATAATTCCTCTGCGCTAACGCTTATCTGTTCAATCCCAACATAAACACCATCATAATCTATATAGAATACTCTGCCTTCCTGCTGCTCGATGAGCGATACTGTTACCTCTTCCGGCTGATACACAGGCAAATCCGTGTCAGGACGATGTCCCCATACCATCCAAAGAAACGCAGTATCTCCGGCAATTTCAGATGCCTTCTGCACGTTCTCTGTTTCAGAAGCACTTTCCTCATTCTCTGTTTTTGGAACCGGAACGGCACTCTGTCCTCTGTCGTATGTTATACGGAGCATATGGTATCTTGTACCATCCTTCATAGTTGTTTCATAATAACCAGCCGCACCATACTGACATCCTTCCGGCAAAGTATTCGGAATGAAACTTCCAAGCGTTTCAACAGCTCTCGCATCTTCCTCGCTGATAGCTACAGAGGTTGCATCCACAACATCCAACAAATCCACTCCCGCAGGAATGACCGCCAGAGATGCCACAACCGGATTTACACCTTCCGGCACTGTCCCCCCATGTTGCTGAACACCGCCACCGCTTTCTGGAATTCCACCGGATAATCCACGGTCAATATTCATAACTCCTATACCTACCACGAGACACAAACAAGCAGCCACAGCTCCCCACTTTACCCATGCATTTATTTTAACATTCTTCGGCTTTTTAGTATTCTCCGGCGATGATGCAGTAATAAATTTTTCGTCTACCTTTTCAAGTGCATTTAACAATTTTTCATTCTTCATAATATGATACCTTCTTTCTCTAAGAGTTGCTTTAACTTACTTCTGCTACGAGATAAAATCATTTTAACTTTACTTTCGCCCATTGCAAAATCGTCCGCAATCTCTTTGATAGGACTCATATACCAATACCGTCTCATAAAGATTTTCATTTTTTCTTCCGGTAAATCATCCAAGAAACGGTTCAGCACTTCCACCAATATTTTTTCCTCTACTGCCTGTTCCGTACTTTCAGCAGCCGGAACACATTCAAGTAATTCATCAAGCACAAGTTCAGTCTGTCCTTCTCCTCGCTTCTGTCTGTTGTAATACTTGTATCGGTTTAGTGCAAGGTTGCGTGTGATTTTGCCAAGATAAGTCGATAACTTGCTCGGATATTGCGGTGGTATGGTCTGCCATGCTTTTAAGTATGTATCATTTACGCATTCTTCACTGTCCTGAATGTTATACAAAATGTTGTATGCAATGTAATGACAATACTTGCCATACTTATCCGCAGTTTCCGATATAGCAGTTTCTGAGCGCTCGTTATACAATTCTAAAATCTGCTTATCGTCCATCTTCTCTCTCCTTTCCTTGTGTATTAAGGCCTTTCATCCTAATACACAACAAACTCTTAGCTACGTCACACTTTTATAAAAATTATTTATATTATACCATGCAGTGCAATACATGCATTAGGCATTTATTAACACGAAAAGGAGAAGCTCCTAACAGAACCTCTCCTTGTCAAATTGCCTTTAACCTCCAAATGCCGTATTCGGTACTATCTTTCCTGTCATTGCCATTACTGCTATCGTTAATGCAATAAGCAGTATGATAACCCACTTAATAATACGCTTCTTTTCTTTTTTTCTTATGATACTTGCAATAGACATTCCCGCAGAAATAACTACCGCAATCCATCCACCACACAGAAGTATTAAATACAGAAATTCCGGTACTACCAACCAAAAACTACGTTGAAAATATATTCCATATTTCATAGCACTCACTCCCATAAAGCACTTACTTAATATCCATATTCGCTTCAAACCAAAGTTTCAGTTCCGGTGTAACCGTATGATATGCCATAGCATGAGTACACTCCAAAAATCCATAGTTCGGATAATACTGTAAATAGAACCGGAAACCATCCTTTGTTTCTACTCTGATGATATGCAAATCATCAGCAAATGCGTTATGTGCTTCTGGTTGCTTTTCTTCCGGAATACCATCAAAAACAATACTTTGGAATTCATCATTACCCATACTGATAAACCTTGTAATATCTGTAGTCAGTGCGTAAAACTCCTCTATTGCGTCTGGCTCGGTAATCTCTGCTCCCGTAACCTTTCCACGGTTCCAATCGGTCTCTGCAATAGACACAATATCCGATGCACCGGAAATACCAAAGAAACGATATGTTTCTGCAAGGTCTGTGTACGCATCCTTATCATCCGGGAAATAAGTTCTGTTAAACAAAGCTACCATATAGTTATCTCCGTCACGAAGAATGTACACTGCCCTTGTTGGAGCCGGAGCATATTGGAATAATTCTGTATCAGTCTCCTTAATCGTCTCCTGATAATCTACTGAACCACCCATTTCAAGATATGCCACATGCTCTCCTGCCAAATCCTCAGTGATTTCGGATGGCAACCCCGCACGTTTCAACGCATCTTCCGCATAACAGCATTGGTATAATGCCCCTTGGAAGTAAATAAGTGCTGGTTCAGCCGGAACCCCGTCTTGAAAATCTCCGCCACCTTTGGCATTAAATATATTATTTGCCAACGGAACAAGCACACCTATCAACAAACACAAGCAAGCAGCCATTGCTCCCCACTTCATCCATACAGAAGATTTCTTTTTCTTCCGGACTTCGCTACGTTCTAATATATCATCATCTATTTGGTTCATGCTCTGATACAAATCTTTTCTATTCACTGAAATATCCCTCCTTTTCGAGTTGTGCTTTCAGCTTCTTGCGGGTTCTGCTCAAAACTACCATTACATTATTGTCGGTCATGCCATATCTCTTTGCAATCGTTGATACAGGCTCCGTAAAGAAATAACGGCGAACAAATACATTTCCTTCCCGTTCCGGCAATTCCCGGACAAATAACCGGATGCACTGCTCCAACTCTTTTGCAAGGTATTCCTTTTCTGTATCTGACTCATTTGCAATACACTCTGCCAATTCGTCCAAAACAAGGTGTATCTCTCCACCACCACGCTTCTCTGCACTCCGGGCATTGAAACGGTTAAAGGAAAGATTACGAGTGATTTTCGCAAGAAACATACGAAGCATATTAGGTCTTTGAGGTGGCATTGCATTCCAAGCACTAAGCCACGTATCATTCACGCACTCCTCCGAGTCCTCTCTGTTATGTAAAATATTATCTGCAATGGCAAAACAATAAGAACCATACTTGCTATCGGTCTCTTTTATTGCATCTGCATTTCGCTGAAAATAAAGTTCTACAATCTGATTATCCTCCATGCAATACCTCCTTTCGTTGTTCTAAAGAGCCCTTCACTATATAAGACAGGAAATGACATGGAAACCTTACAAGGTTTTGAAAAAATTTATATTTATTATATCATGCAGTGCAAGATATGACATTAACCATTTCTTAACAGACAAATAGGGAAGTCACTCGACCTCCCCACCCTCGCTCCATTTCCTAATTTCCTCAGTAAATTCTTCCGGATGCTGTACCCAATACTCTACCTTATCCATCGGTACACCCAGCTCACGAAGCTTCAATGTAAAAATGCTTTTCCAATATTCTTCAGGTTCATTTTCGCCCTGCCAATTCAGATATTCCACAAAATCATCCAAGGAAAATCCTATATCCGCCTGTGCTTTTTCTTCCGGTGTCATATTCTCCAATGCTTCCAATTTTTCTTTAATCTCTTGCCATTCCATTTTAGACCAATCCCGGCTCCACTCTGTCGGTTCCTCCGTCTCTTTCATATCTTTTACTATCAGTCTTGCATAATCACGTACAAGCATCCAATACTCATACTCCATATCTCCAAAACGATCCGTCAATTCTTCTCCGATAAAAGGCTCATTCTCCACATCCACATGGAATACAAAAACTTTCCCGGTATCACTGAAACGCTTGATAGCAAAATACTTTTTATCAGTTATATTGCCCTCTTTTACCATATACAATACATACGCCCGGATAACATCATTTATCCTTTGGTTATACTCCGGAAAGTTTATCTGTATTATCTGCACTCCTCCACGCTCCAACTTATCCACGGTAAAATCATTCTCCGTATAAGGATACTCCAACTCGTCCTGCACACACATGGTAGCATACAAATCATGTACTAGGTTGTTTCCATCCTCACAAAGTGCATGAAACATCGCATTTTGTTCCTCCTCGGTTCCCCCGTAAAGAACCCTCGGAAACAACATCTCAAAAAGCTCAATTCTCAGTCTGTCATAATCGGTGTACATCTCATTCATTGTCAATTCCCCTTCCGTAATCGTACATTCTAAAGGCTATGATTTTCATAATATCAAACATATTGTTGATAATAACCTCTACCTCTTGACATTCCTCCTCTTGTAATAGCTCGCATACTTTACGGTTCGCTTGGTAAACCTGTTCATAGAGCTGATAACACTCCGTTCCTTCCGCAAACTCGTTTATAATGCCACGTTCTTTCACCGTCATGTAGCTTTCTTCAATAGAGCCGCATACTAATTCGTAAATTTTACCTTTTTCCACAGTATCTCTCCCTTGTCTCACTTTTACAACCGATTTTACCTTTACTTTCGACTAAAATCAATATAAATGGTGCAAAAAGTGAGACAAACTTATTGACATAATTCGACAGAAAGGAAGATTATCATGCCAAAACCCCGCACATCTTCTGGCGATAAGAATTTAATAAGTGAACGCCTGATAGAATTGCGTAAGCAACACAATCTTTCTCAGCGTGACTTATCGCACAGACTCCAGCTTGCCGGATACGACATCGACAAGAATGTAATTACAAGAATTGAAACCAACAAACGCTATGTAACAGACATTGAGTTACAGGCTCTCTCCGAGATTTTTGGTGTCACTTGCGACTACTTAATCAAAGGAATTTAATTATGTAACAAAAAAGTGGGTAGTCAGCCTTTTGCGGCCAACTACCCACTTTTCTGTTACATATCCTCTGCCGGCTCTAACACAAGCTCCACAAACTGCTCGTCTGTCATATTCTCCAGCTTATTCAAAACCTGTTCTGTCAACTCCTCCATTTCGCTGTCCTTTAACAAAGGCTGCACACGCTTTATATCAGCTATCATGGCTCCTCTGTCCTTCCCATCGAACACGCATAATAAATTGATTTCTTCCACTGTTAAATTACCCATATGTTTACATCTCCCTCTGTGATTTCTTTTCAGTTTCTTTTTCTGCCATGAGCTTGTTGCCTTTCTCACGCTGTTCAATCTGTGCTTTTTTCTCTGCCAACTTTTCCTTTACGGAAATTCTGCTCTGCATACGTTCCTGCTCTTTCTTGCCCGTACCGTTATTCAGCACATTATCCACCATGTTATAATTGGTTTCCTCAAGTTCCTCCACCTTGGCAAGTGGCTTATACTCTGCCAGCCTGTCAAGAAGTGCCTTTGCTTCCCTTGCGGTCTGTACTGCTTGGCTGTCATCAATCTCTGTACCCTTGCCGAAAATATCTGCAATTCCACCTCTAACACCTTCAGAAATAACCGCATTGAGAAAATCATTGATATACTGCGTGTTACCGCTTCTGATGTCCTCCGCCATATTCAAAACCTGTACCTCACGGTCATCCACGGTGTCATTGTAGTGGTATGTATCAAAGTCATAAGCAAATTGGTCTATCTCCGCAGCCAGCTTTTCCGCATCATCTACCTGTCTGCTCTCCTCCGGTTGCCACCATTTTTCAAGGGAACCTCTGACCTCCATATCCGATAACTGCTCTATCAGTTCCGAAATCAGTGCCATAGCCTTTTGATTGCCTGTAATATCCGGTACATATTCAAGCATTTCCAAATCAACAACCTTGCCCGATACTATATCCATCTCCACATCCTCAAAGAGCTCTGCACCTTCCGTATGAATATGAATGCCTATGCTTGGAATACCATTCATTCGCTCCGGTGGTATCTCATTGAATAATCGGACAGCTTCCTCTACGGTTTCTATTCCCTCATGGAACTCTCCAAGGTTATGAAATTCCCCACACTCCGCAACCGTCAAGGTAACAACTGTTTCTTTCTGCTCCGCTTCTGTCACAGTTTCTTTCTGCATAGTTTCCCGCTTCTCTGCAAGATAGCTTTCCACTCCCGGAAGATAGGTTGCAAGTGTTCCCGTCTTTCCCTCTGTAATCGGGTTAATATCCACAGGCACACCACCGATTGATAGTCCGCTTTCATTTAGAAGATTGAAAAATTCATCTTCCCTAACAGAACCCTTATACTCAACCACCACATCAAGGTCTGAACCCTCCTGCTCCAAACCTCTGCATCGGCTTCCTGATACTACAACATCTATAATCTCCGCATCTATATCCTCCACATCAATCATGGATTGCACATGGGCATATACCGTAGCTTCCACATCATTTTGTGTCTGTCCGTTAATTTCTTGGAACATTTCCTCGGTCTTTGCCTTAAAATTCGCTACCGTCTGACGGGCTTCCATGGCAGCCTGTTCCACAGCTTCTCCCTTTTCCGTCAGCTCCTCATAATCCACCGGAATACGTTTGTCCGTAGACTTTACTCCCATATCCTCTAAAATGTCCTTTAAGGCTACGTGAATGGATATATCCGGATTATCATATACCCCACCGTCAAACAGTGAGTAATCCGCATTATAAATGGAGTAGTCGTAGCCACCTTCACAGCACTGTATACTGACAAATTTATCGTTAATGGCAAATGCCATCTGCTCCGGCTCGTTTAGTGCAAAATACGGATTATCCCATCTTTCAAGCGGAATATCCTCAACGATGTGTCTCTGGTTGGCTGTCGGCATAAGGTGTTCCATTTTTCCCTGTTCGTAAAGCGTATCGAAACGATCCATGTACATGGAAGCGTCTTCGATACCTGTGCTATGGAGATGATGTTCAAATCTTCGCTTTACAAAGTCCTTTACTTCCTCCGGTGTCATATCCCTGTGTACCCTTACCTTATCCACCAGCTCATTACACAAAATCTGCAAATCGTCCATGAAACGGTTGCTCTGCGTTGCTTCGCTGCTATGGGTAAAATCAAGGCTGAGTACATTTTCATTATTTCTTGCATGGATAACATCAAATTCAATGCCATGCACATTAAAACCGAGGGTAGTCCTTGCCTTATCCTCCGTATCACTAAACTGTGCATCCTTCTCCCGGTATGCCTTAAACTGCTCCAGAGCTTCACTAAAGCTGTCAAATCGCTCTAAATCGCTTCTCTCCGGGCTGTTCTCCGCCCAAGTGGATAAATCGGCAATGACATAGTAGGAAACCTTGTCATTTTCCATATCCATGTGCTTCTGCAATGCCCTTGCTTCCATGATGCACTCAAGCTGTGCTTTTCCGTTTACCATGTAAGAGCCGATGCTATTTTCCTTATTGTGTGGCAGATTGGCAACCTCACGTTCCACCTCATAAAGTGCCTGTGCCGCTTCCTCATAAGTGTCATACTGCACTCCTGCAGGTGTGATGTCCTTGATACCGTTCTGCAACCAAAGGAGCCGGAAATCCCTGTCTCCATACGGGTCATCTATGGCGAAATAATTCTGTCCCAAGTCAAGCTCCGTCACATCCCGCCATTCATTGTAATTCACAAGAAAAACTGCGTTTTCCCTTTCCGGCTCTTCCCCGGCATGTTCTTTTGCAATTTCTCCAAGCACTTCCATTGTTTCATCAATCACGGAAGTCTGCTCCGCCTGTCTCTCCGGCACAACCTCCGGTATAAACTCAGGCACTTCTTTATATCCCACAGAGTCCACAAAATGGAACGTATTCTCTCCGTTCTGATGAAGCACCACCACATCACTGACCGATAAGGAATGTCCTCTAAAATCCTCCGGGTGGTCTAAATTAAATCTCACATAAATGTCCTCAAGGCTTGTACCTTCCTCCAGAGGTGCGGTATAAACCAAATCGTAATTCTCTCTTGTGATTGCAATACCCTTCATTTCAAGAAAATCAGAGTTCATAAAGTGAATATCCCTTGCCTGTGGACTGTCATTAAGCTGATAAATGCCAAACTGATTGTTGCTGCCATACAAAAGCTGTGCTTCCCTGTTGGCAGAACTCTCCGCCAGCTCGTCACGCATGGTCTGATGTTCCAGATATGCGTTCCAATCGTCTTTTTCCACACCAAACATTCCCTTATGTGCCTGTAATTCTTCCATATCTTCAATCACAGTTTCAGAACCATCCTCATGGAGTTGATATACTGCAACATCTTCTCTGAAAAGCTCCTCAGCTCTCTCCTGTGTCAGCGGTAACATTTCCGCCCAGGTATATCCATACTCGTGCATCTCGGAAAGTCCCACCATTCCGTCCGGTAAGGCATCAATTTCCGCCTGTGCATTGATAACCGTCTGTGCCACCAGATTAGGCGAATTTTCTTCATACATGGCGATATGCTCCGCAAGCTCTTTTGTCTTTTCCATATCCCCCAGCTTGTAGGCAAAATTTACAATCAGATTGCGCTCCTCATCGCTGAATGCTTCTGCACCAAACTCCAGACGATGAATGAGGTTTTCAGCCTGTTGCATGACAGAAAGCTCCGTAATGGCTGTCACATCATTTTTGTCGAAGTCATACTCCAAATCAAAGAATGGTGCATACGCTTCATTCAGACCGTCACTTGCCATAATCGGTGCAAGCTCTGCTCCATGCTCCTGTAAATACTTCTGTGCATTTCCGTCCCACTCATTTTCATCAAGGGAAGCCATATCAAGCAGTATGCCCTTCACTTCCGACAGGGACATATTTGTGATACGGTCAATCTCAAAATCACTTCCCATTGCACCCTGAATACGCACAATAACATCTGTTTCCGCAATCGGTTCAAGTGATTTCTGTTCCATCATTTTTGCCTTCACATCGGTTACTTCGTAAGTGTCGGTATTATAAACATAATCTAAGTGGTACTCCTCCACTTCCTCTGTCTGCTCATCGGCAAGCGGTGTAACCCAACCGCCTTTGCTCTCCAGATAGGCTTCCACACTTAATCTGTCATCGTCATTCATGGACAACAAAGAATTTACCAATTCTTCTCGGTCCATTCCTCTGACATTCAACAGGTCATACTCGGAACGGTCTGTGTTCGCCACCAAAAGCACTATATCCTCCGTATGCTCCGCTTCCGTCACACGTTCCTTCTGAAGCTCCTGTAACTGCGTTTCAATGTCGCTAATCAGTTCCGAAGCAGTTCTCCTTATGGTATCAAGAGAAGATTTTAACTCCGTCATTTCCTTGCCACTGCTCCATCCGGCAATATAACCAAAGGAATAATCCGAGGTGTCAATCCCAAAGTGCTGGCACACCGTATAGGCAACACTCTCCGCTTCCACTTCTTTGGTGTTACGGTCTTTATGCTCCGAAAGGTCTGTTTCCTTTTCTCTTTCCCTGTTATGCAGCTTTGCGTGTGCCACTTCATGGATAGCAGTCTTGACCGTCTGGCTCTCGCTCATGCCTTCCTGTATGGCAACACGGTTTAGGGTAATATCAAAATATCCCTTGGCTTCTCCCGGTATATCCTCATACCCAATCGGTGCGGGCGAAACTGCTTCCAATGCTTTCATAAAATCCTGATACCCGTCCACATCTGCGGAAAGTTCGCCTACCGAAAGCTCCGGAAGTTCTTTTCCGTCCGTCTGTGACACATCAAATACCGGAACCACACGGAATGCCGGAATTTTAATTTCCACTTCCTCCATAATGGGCATACCGTCCTTATCGAGCATCGGTTCATTGGTTACCGGGTCAATCTTTTCCTGTTCCTCTTTGATTTTATAAGGTGCAGGAGCTAAGATACGGATACCCTTTTCGCCTTTCTTTACATGACGTTCAAAATTCTTCTGCCAAGCCTTGTATCCGGCCACTAAAGTAGCATCAGGCTTTTGCATCGCAATTAAGATAGTATTGTTAATGCTGTAATTGTGAAACTTGGACATGGTGTTAAGGTATGTCCGGTACTTTTCACTTTCAAAAAGCTCCTTTAGCCCCTGCTCCAGCTTCTCCGTAATCTCCTGTACTTTCTGCTTCTCTGTTTTAGCATCTGCCATTGTGTTTCCTCCTTCATTCGCTCAAAATAGAAGAAAGCAGATAGATAACTACCTGCTCTCTCCCAAAACACTATAAACTTTCTTCTTTTCCCTTGCCCTTTAGCTCCGGCTTCTCCGGCAGTTTCTGCCCGGAAGCCTTTTCCTTCATCTCGGCAAGTTTTTCTCTGATTGAAATGCGACCATTCTGACCGTCAGCCAATCTTGTTTCGCCCCTATGCTCTGCAATACGCTCCGACATCGTCCAACTTGCCACTGGCTTTGCGGGTGCATCCGCAACCATATCCGTATCCGGTAATTCGCTCTGCTCCCCATTCTCCGGCTCATCATCGTCCATAACCATGGCACTATCGCCCTTTTCGTCCATGTTAAGCAGTGCATTTAATTCCGCAAGACGCTCCAGCTTCTCACTAAGCTCTGCTTCCTGTGGGAATGGTTTGGTAACCTCCACTTTTGCAGTTTCAAGCTGATGTTCCACATTGGCAAGCTTCTGTTCCACATCTGCCATTTTTCCGGTCATTCCATCAAGGGCATTACTGAGTCGTTGCAGATTTCCCAAAGGATCTGCGCCGATTTCTACCTCATGGCTTAACTGCCCTTTTAATGCAATGGTAAACTTGGAACTGAAACTGTCAAAAGTTACGCTCATCTTAAAGCCTTGAAATTCTCCGATTGCAACCGCTGTGTTTGGCTGCTTCGCATTCCGGCACATATCAATCAGTACCGTTCCGGCTTCCTTCTTGTCCGTAAACACACGATTTCCGATTTTTATGGAAAAGCTGTCCTTGTCAATCGGTTTATTCTGCTCGTAGGTCTGAATGTCAGCTCTGTACCCGGCAAGCCTTTCCTTCATGGTGGCTATCTGCTTCGGATAATGCTGTGCGATATTGTCCTCCAGACGGTAACGCTGGCTTGTGTGGTTGGCTTTTAACAGCTTTAACTTTGATACCTGTATATCCAAGTCCATTTTCTCCTTAATGTAGGGATTTCCTGTCGCAAGTGCCTTAACCTCCGCATAGGACAGCGCCGCTTCGTCAATGTCCTCACAGCTACGCACAGGAGATTTGCTTGTCATTATCTGCCCGATAAATTTCTGCTTGTTCTCAATGAGCTGCCATGAATAACTGTCGAATGTTCCCTCCGTCACATAGCGGAAAATCTTGACTTTCGGGTTAAGATTGCCCTGTCTTAAAATTCGTCCCTCCTGCTGTTCAATGTCAGACGGTCTCCACGGTACATCTAAGTGATGAAGTGCGATAAGCCTGTCCTGTACATTGGTTCCGGCTCCCATCTTTGCAGTAGAACCAAGCAAAAAACGAACCTGTCCGCTTCTTACCTTTGCAAACAGCTCCGCCTTTCTCGTTTCCGTATTGGCATCGTGAATAAATGCAATTTCTTCCTTTGGCACACCTTTCGCAATTAACTTATCCCTGATGTCCTCATACACATTAAATGTGCCATCGCCCTTCGGTGTGGATAAATCACAGAAGATAAGCTGTGCCGATTTCTGTTCCTTGGTATCCTCCCAAATCTCAAATGCCTTATCCACACAGGTGGTAGCCTTGGAATTATCATCATTGGGAAGCATATCGTTAATAAGTCTCTGGTCAAGCGCCAGCTTTCTACCGTCATTTGTGATTTTGAGCATATTGTCAATGTGTGCTTCCACTCTCCTGTCACGGACAGCTTCAGCTCGCTCCGCAAGCGAAGCAACCATTTCTTTCTGATGTTCACTCGGCTTTAGCACTACATTTTCATACTCCGCTTCCGGCACGGGAAGTTTTAACATATCTGGTGTCTGAATATCTGCACTCTCCTTGAAAAGTGCAATCAGTTCCGGCAGATTGAAGAACTTGGCAAATCGTGTCTTTGCCCTGTAACCTGTTCCCTCCGGTGCAAGCTCAATGGCAGTCTGTGTCTCTCCGAAAGTAGCTGCCCAACTGTCGAAATTGGAGAGACCCAGCTTCTGGAGCGTGTTATACTGCAAGTATCTCATGTTGGTGTAAAGCTCCGTCATACTGTTGGAAATCGGTGTACCTGTGGCAAAGGTTATTCCCTTACCGCCTGTCAGTTCGTCCATGTATTGACACTTTGCAAACATATCCGAGGACTTCTGTGCTTCCGTCTGTGCAATGCCCGCCACATTCCTCATTTTGGTGTAGAGAAACAAATTTTTATAATTGTGCGACTCGTCTACAAAGAGCCTGTCCACACCCAACTGCTCAAAGGTTACTACATTGTCCTTTCTGCTTGCATCATTCAATCGGGACAGCCTTGTGGAAAGGGATTTTTTCGTTTTCTCCATCTGCTTAATGGTATAACGTTCTCCCTTGGCTGCTTTGGTAGCTTCGATTGCCATTTCAATTTCCCTTATCTGGTTTTCAATCATGGCTATCTGTCGCTCCGTGGATAACGGTATCTTCTCAAACTGCGTATGACCGATAATAACCGCATCATAATCGCCTGTTGCAATACGGGAACAGAATTTCTTACGGTTGGCTGGCTCAAAATCTTTCTTGGTGGCAGCTAAAATATTTGCACCCGGATAAAGCCTTAAAAAGTCACTTGCCCACTGCTCCGTAAGGTGGTTTGGCACTACAAATAAGCTCTTTTGGCACAAACCTAATCTCTTACTCTCCATTGCTGCAGCAATCATTTCAAAGGTCTTACCTGCACCCACGCAATGAGCAAGTAAGGTATTATCTCCGTAGAGCTGATGTGCCACTGCGTTAAGCTGATGAGGTCTGAGTGCAATGTCCGGTGTCATGCCCGGAAATTTAAGGTGCGAACCGTCATATTCTCTTGGTCTGGTGGAATTGAAAAGCTCGTTATACTTGGCACACAAAGTCTGCCTACGCTCCGGGTCACGGAATACCCAGTCCTTAAAGGCTTCCCTTATGGCTTCCTGCTTCTGGCTTGCAAGCATGGTTTCCTTTTTGTTTAGGACACGCTTTTCCTTTCCGTCCTCCTCTATGGTGTCAAAGATACGGGTATCACGCAAATTCAGTGAGTCCTCCAGAATACGGTATGCGTTTGCCCTTCCGGTACCGTAGGTCATGTTTACAAGGGTATTACCGTAGTCTGCATTTTTACCCTTGATGTTCCACTGCCCGGTCACATCGGAATACTGCACACCAATGGCATTACGGGAAAACAGATACTCCGGTGTTTCAAAAGTTTCACGCATGAAGTCCTCGATGTACTTGGTATCAATCCATGTTGCACCGATACGCACCTCAATCTCCGAAGCATCAAGTTCCTTCGGCTGTACACCCTCCAGCGCCGAAACATTGATTGCAAACTCCGGGTGGTTCTCTGCAAATACCCTTGCTATCTGCAACTTTTCCCTGACATTTCCGCTTAGATATTCGTCCGCAGTTTCCCATTTCTCCGTCACAGGGTTCTGAAAGATTACCCCGGCAAGCTCCGCTGTCACTTCTTCCTCGCTCTTTCCTGTAAGCTCTGACATAAAGGCTAAATCAACCCTTGCTTTTTCTCCAAGGGATACAGCCAATGCTTCACTTGCGGTATCAACGCTTGTGACAACCTCTGCTTTCTTAATGGTTCTCTTACTAAACATATCCGCCTTGCCTTTGAAGTTGCCCTCATCGTCCAGCTTTTCAAGCGAACAAAGCAGACAATAGCTTGAGTCCTGATTAAACGCTCTCTTATTGGTCTGTGAATTGATAAGACCGTATTTCTTGGAGAACGCATCATATAACTCATTAAGCTCCGTCTGCTTATTCTTAATCATTTCTTCCGGATATTCATTTAGCTGATAGTCAATCAGCTCCTGTGTACAGTCCCTAATCTGCACCATGCCCTTCATACGCTGTTCCATAGTTTCAGACACTTCCACAGGCTTCATAATGGAATTTTCACGGTAATACACCCTGTCATCCACTAAAGTGTAGCTGTAATTCTTCACACTAGGGTCAGCGGGGATAGCTTCCCTTGCAAGCTCATCATCAAGCTCCGCAAATTCAATCTGCTCTATACTGCCCTCGATATGGGATACTGCCTTTGCAAGCTGTTCCGATAAAGGAATGGAAGTGTCCGGTGTGCAGGTGGCTTCCATGCCAAACGGTCCACTGACCATTTCCATTTTTCCTAAAATCATTTCCGAGTGGTCTGCAAAGTATTGGTTCATGGCAATGCCATCTTCATTTTCGTTAAGGTGTACCCAATCCGGCTCGATGTCCATTACCCGGTCACGCTTCTTTAGAAACAGAATGTCGGAAGTGACTTCCGTTCCCGCATTTTCCTTAAATGCTGTGTTGGGAAGTCTGATTGCACCAAGAAGCTCTGCTCTCTGTGCAAGGTATTTTCTGACCTCCGGACTTTTCTTATCCATGGTTCCCTTACTTGTGACAAATGCTACCACACCGCCCGGTCTGACCTTATCCAAGGTCTTTGCAAAAAAGTAATCATGAATGAGGAAGTTGTGTTTATCGTATGCCCTGTCCGGTACTTTGTACTGACCAAACGGAACATTACCGATTGCCACATCGAAGAAGTCACCCGGATAATCGGTCTTTTCAAAACCTGTAATCTTAACATCTGCCTTCGGGTACAACTGCCTTGCAATTCGTCCGGTAATTCCGTCAAGTTCCACACCGTACAGTCTGCTCTCCTGCATCTTCTCCGGCAGCATACCGAAGAAGTTACCCGTACCCATTGCCGGCTCTAAAATGTTTCCTTTGGAAAATCCCATCTTATCAATCGCATCATAAATCGCCTTAATAATCACAGGACTTGTATAGTGGGCATTTAAGGTACTCTCCCTTGCGGAAGCATACTCCTCAGAAGATAACAGGCTCTTTAATTCCTGATACTCACTCGCCCAATTCGCCTTGGTTTCGTCAAAGGCATCGGCAAGACCGCCCCAGCCTACATACTTAGCTAAAATCTGCTGTTCCTCCGGTGTAGCAATACGATGTTCACTCTCAATCTTTTCAAGGGTGCGGATTGCTTCCACATTCTGACGGAATTTCTCTTTTGGTGCAAAACCTTTCCCGGTACTTTCCTCTCCCGGCTCAATACGGAAGTTGACAGCTCCAGTTTTGTCTACCTCTGGTTCCGGCTCTGCTTCTGCCTGTAACTGCTCCACATCACGTATAACCTGTGCATCAATGTCGGGAAAATCGTCTGTCTGTTCTTCCACCGTCACACCTTCAGCAACCGTTTCCGGCTCGTCTGCACTCTGCTCCATGGACTCGGTTTCCTCAAGCTCTGCTTTTTCTCCGGTCTGCTCCGGAACTTCTGCATATTTCTCAGAATACTCCTTCGCCTGTTTTAACAGACCATCCATTATCACAGCCTTTTCCATATCTCCGCCGATAGTCTGAAGCATAACAAAATCAGTTGCATCTACCAAAAGGGCATCATAAACTGCCTTTCCCTCCAAGCTCTGCTCTCCGTTTACAATGATGACCGCACCTGTTTCCTCGTTCCACTCAACCACATCTTTCCTGCCAAGTTCTCCACAGATTTGTGCAATAACGGACATTTCCGTTACTTTATCCACCAATGCCTTGTCCGGCTCTCTGTCACGCTCCACGTACCGCCTTGCCTGATTGGTAAATCCGTCAAGCACTGCCGGGTGGGAAGTCACAACATAGTCCCTGGTATCCCAATTCGCATAAGGCACAAGACTCTTTGCCCATTCTTTGTTATTCACAGAAAATCTTCCATCGTGGCTGTTGTGCATAATGGTGTTTGCAAGTACCAATTCCACCCGTTCCTTGCCAAACTTCTCGATAACTGCCTTTGCGGTATCCCTTGGCAGCGTATATCCGTCAAAATTCTCCGCAATGGCTTTTTCAATGGCTTCCTTACATTCCACACGGACTCCATGCTCCAGCTTCTCCGCTTCCCTACGCATGGCTTCTTCTGCCTGCTCCTGCTTATACTGTGCGTAGGCTTCCTTGCCCTCCGGACTTAAATATCTGTCCGCCTGTACAAGCTCCCTGATACGCTTTTCCACCACATTCCAATTAAGAAGTACCTTTGCATAAGGACTTCCATAGTTGCCCTTCTCCAACCGAATACCTTTTGCATCATGATCTTCGTGTCCGCTGTCACTTCCCGGAAGTGCGTGGGAACTGCCACCTGTACCATACTCATTTTTCAGAAAGTCAACATTTGCTTTCTTATCGTGTCCTTCCATGAAATACTCATAGATACGGAATTTCCCATGCTGAAAACCACTACCCCCGGTCAGACGATAATCAATCTCGTCCTGTGTAATGAAATCCTCCAGCTTCACATCCACCGTATCAAGTGCCGGAAATTCTTTCTTTTCCACACCTAAATCCGCAAGCTGTTCTAACAGATAATCCGGTCTTTTCACATACTTCCATTTAATCTGCTTTTCTCCGCTGTCAAGCTGTGCCTTTGCCTTTTCAATCTCACTTCTGATTAGCTCTCTGCCCTCATTAGTGGATAGAAACTCACATAATTTTTCCATGCTTTCCGGGTAATTGGAAAATTTAAGCTCCAGACTCTCCGGCATTTCTGATACACCGTCACGGAAGAAGTTGTTAATATCCGTAGCAATTCGCTCACGCTCTATGGCATCCACAAGAAATACTTCGTTGACACTCATATAGGTACCGTTCTCCACCATGGTACGGATATGGCTTTCCACTTCGCTCCAGCTCATTACAGCAAGGGTATTTTCCTTTGCCGATGTACCGTAGCCGATACGCATCCCCATTTCATCAAACCATAAGGACACGGGATTTCCGTCAAACTCAAAGCCTTTTCCTGTAGTCTTGTACTCGTTCTTTAGAAACTCTGCCATTTCCTCCGGTGACTTGCCCTGCTGGTACTTGGCATAGATACGCTTTCTGCTGTTATCCCTACCGCCACCGCTACGCAATATGGTGTCAATCTGGTCTTGTGGTAAAGAAAAAGCAGCGGGCATGGTATATTGAATACTTGCTTCCGCTGCTGCGATTGTGCCGACCTGTTCCTCAAAACTTGGAAATAAACTTAACTGCTGATAAGCTCCCGTCGGTTCTGTATTTAACTGTAAATCAATTCCGTCAGTACGGTTTCCTCCGCCGAATGTCTGATGTTGTTCATCATCTGCACCCAAAGCATCTGATTGTCTGCCTTGAGCTGTTCCGTCACTCCCTGACTCTCCATCATCTGTCCGGTCAGAAGCTCCATTCTCTGCTCTGCCTGCTCCTGTATCGTAAGCAGGTGTTCTTTCAGTCTGCCCCTCAGAAGCAGTCCCGTATAAACCCCGTTCTTGTTCTCCTGCAAGAATTTCTTCCTCATCAGTCCGTACTTTGTCAGAGTTCCCTCCGGCTGTTCGTCCATCTGCAACATCGGAATCTGATAGTCCCCGTTCTGCTCGTATGCTAAATTCATCATTCTGGCTCCTTTCCCCGGCATTTCCGGTCTGTGTGATAGATTGTTCGTCGGGCGTGTCGCTTTCACGCTTTAACGCATTATAGTCCTTTGTGGACGCATTTGCAAGTCCTTTTTCGATATTTTTTTCATGGGTATCAATCTGTTCCCCGTCCACACTCATTTCTGCCCTATTTAGGGCAATCTGCCTGTCATACGCTCCGATTGCTTTTCCAATCTCCATAAGGATAGGCTTGGATAAATCGGACACATTCGTGCCAAGCTGTGACAGTGTTTCCACCGTATTAAAATCGTGAATGTAGGGAAAACTGATTTGCTCCGCAAGCTCCTTTTCATCCATGCCGCAACGCTTTAATACCGTGTATGCAATACTGTCCGCAAGTGTTTCCCGTATCCGAACCTCGATGTTAAGCTCATCAAGCTCCTCTAAGAAGCTCCCCTCTTTCAGATACTCCATATCCGTGGCAAGTTCCCGGTAACACTCCTCTGCAATCCTGCCCGCAATTTCACGGATACGGTCTGCAAATCCGGCTTGTGCATCTGTTTCCCCATAAATGCCCTCCAGACGGTCAAGTACCGCTTCCGTATGCTCCTCCTTCATTTCCCACAGGTTCGGAAACCGTCCTATTCTCCTTGCCTTGTGGACATCGTAAATATCAAAGACATATTTCAGTCCCGAATAGGTATCATCATCTATCAGTGCAATACCCTTTGCACCTTTATTTACCCAACAGTTCATTGTCTCATTCCATATCTCTATGGAAGCACAGGCTGTTGCATCCGGTCTTTGGGCATAAATCAGAAGCTGGTCTTTGAACGAATACTTATATAACCTCGAAGCAGTATTCAGATACTTCCTCCAGTTCTCCTCATTCCTTACCACCTCTTTTGCGGTGTACTGTGCCAGACCGGAAATCATATCATATTTTCTCATGGTAAACCTCCGTAGTTAAAAAAGGCTGCAGGGCACTATCAAGTACCCCACAGCCTATGACACTTACTTTTATTTTTTATTCATAGAAGCCATGTTCTTCAATTCCTTCCTCAAGAATGCTATGTATCAGATCCTCCAGCTCCACTCCGTTAAGCTCACTGATAACAATCAGTTTCGCAAGTGTATCTTTCGGAACTGATACTGCATAGCTTTCCTCGTCAGTTCTAAGCTCATGGACACAGATACCAAGTGCTTCCGCAATCCTGCACATACATTCAAATTCCGGCTCCCTTACTCCCGCCAAAATATCCATGATTGTATGCTCCGGAACCTTGGACATTCTCGCTAACTCTCCAATGCCGATTTCTTCATCCTTCATAATCTGTAACAGCTTATCGCCTGTTGTACACATATTCATGCCCTCCTTATTCTGCTTTCTTTTCAAAAGAAAATGTGGTATCCTTTGCCTGCTTCGGTGCAAATCGTCCTTTGACCTCAGACAGTCTTTTTTCCATCATGGAAAACATTGCTTCTACCTGTTCCTCCGTATATTCATAACTGCTACGGTTAGAAAGGTTCTCAAGCCTTCCAATGGCTTCAATAACCTTATTCACACGATACTCTCCAAGACGGACAAACTTGTCCGCCTTGCTTTCTGTATCAATTACCTTCTTTGCATCTTCCGCTTCCATCTATGCGTCCTCCTACTTCTTTTTATGCTTTGGGAAATCCATGGAAAACTTGAACTGCTTTCCGGTCTTGGTTTCCCCGTCCTTGGTGTAGCTGTAATCTTCAATGCCTGTCGGAATAATATAGGCATCGTATTTCTTGCCCATCTTGCTCTTTAGTCCCTTTAGCAGAATTTTCTTTCCGGAAAGCAAATCCTTTACCTGTTCATCAGAAAGGGCAATTCCCATTATTCTGCTGACATTCATACCGCACTTATCCGTGCAGTATGCTCCGAATTTGCCCTTTGACACCTGTCCGCCACAGTTCGGACACTTGCCAAGCACTTCCTGCTCTTTCGCAAACATTTCCTTCTGCTCGTTGCTGACCTCATGGTATGTATGGATAAGCTCATTAACCATAGTCACAATCTCTGACATGAAGCTGCCACGCTCCAGCTCTCCCCTCGATACAAGGGTAAGGGCATTTTCCCAATCTGCGGTCAGTTTCGGGGATTTTACCACATCAGGAAGCACCGTAACCAGCTTGATACCGTCCTCTGTCGGTATCATCTGCTTTTTCTCACGCTTCACAAAACCGTCCTTGACTAACTTCTCGATGATGTCTGCTCTGGTGGCAGGTGTACCAAGTCCCTTACGCTCCACATCATCTCCCATGTCCTCACTACCGGCCCTTTCCATAGCAGACAACAGGCTGTCCTCTGTAAAGTGCTTTGGCGGACTCGTGAAATGTTCGCTGACCTTGGTCTGTACTCCGTCAAAGGTCATGCCTTCACTAAGCTCCGGCAGCTTCTTTTCTTCGGTTTCCTTTTCCTCCGTGGTCTTAAAGGATTTCTTAAATGCTTCCTCAAATTCTTTCCATCCGTTTTTAATTACAGACTTACCGGAAGTTGTAAATACATGACCGCCACAGGAAAGCTCCGCTTTGACCGTTTCATACAAATGCTTTTCCCCGGTAGCGCACAGTAACCTGTCGGCCACAAGGGATAAGATTTTTCGCTCCGTTTCCGGAAGTGCCGCTAAGTCCGTAAGTGCAATTTCCACCGTAGGAATAATCGCATGGTGGTCTGTCACTTTCTTGCTGTTTAACACTCTCTTAACATCCGGATTAAACATGACCTGCGGAACAAATGTCATGGTATCAAAAATCGCTTTAATGACATTTTCCGCTGTCAATGCCATATCATCGGATAAAAACTGACTGTCCGTTCTCGGATAGGTACAGAGCTTCTTTTCATAAAGACTCTGTGTGTACTCCAAGGTCTGTTTTGCAGTAAAGCCAAATAAACGGTTGGCATCCCTCTGGAGCGTGGTTAAGTCATAGAGCTTCGGTGGTGCCACCGTCTTTTCCTCTTTTACCACGGAAGTAACAAGAGCCTGTCCGTTCAGACAAGCTCCTGCAATCTTTTCCGCTTCTGTTTTACTGTCAATTCGCTGCGTGGCTGCGTCCACACTGCCACAAAGGATATGAGCCATAAAATACTGCTCTTTCTTAAAATTCATAATCTTGCTTTCACGCTCCACAAGCATTGCAAGGGTAGGTGTCTGCACTCTGCCCACTTTCAGAACCTTACCGCCATACAGCACTGTAAAAAGTCTTGTTCCGTTAATGCCCACAAGCCAATCGGCTTCCTGTCGGCATAATGCGGAATGGTACAAGGTATCGTAATCACTTCCCGGCTTCAAGTTCGCAAAACCCTCTCTTATGGCACTTTCCTCCATGGAAGAAATCCATAATCGTTTCATCGGCTTTTCGCACTTCGCCATATCATACACCAGACGGAAGATAAGCTCTCCTTCCCTTCCGGCATCGGTTGCACACACAACCTCAGAAACTCTCATATCGTGCATTAACTCATAAAGCACATAATACTGCTCCTTGGTATCTTCCTTAATTTCATACTGAAAATGCAGGGGATTAACAGGTAAGCTCTCATACGTCCACTTCTTCCACTTTTCTCCGTAGCTCTCCGGCTGTGCAAGCTCAATCAAATGCCCCACACACCAGCTTACCAGGTAATCATTTCCCTCAAAATATCCGTCCTGTCTGCTGTCAGCTCCCAGAACGTCCGCAATGCTTTTTGCCACGCTCGGTTTTTCCGCTATTACTAACTTCATGAATTATTCCTCCTCATTACGGTCAAAGAAATCGTCCTCGGCACCGTCTGCATCTTCATCCTCAGTTTCGTATTCTTCCGGTTCTTCTTCCTCCTCGTCATCATCCTCAAAATCTTCTCCCTTTCTGCGATAAATCTTGAAGAAATACAAGGCTACAATGGCAATCGCCGCAACTACTCCGATAAAAATGTATGTACCCATCGGATTAGCTTCTTTCGGTGCTTCCGGTTCTCCCTCTGCATTTCCGGTATCTTCGGTGGAATTTTCATCATCTGTACCTTCGGTATCGGTTCCTTCTGTATCCTGACCTTCCGCACCGACATCCGCTGTATCGTTCTTATCTTCCACTTTGGTATCCGTTCCCGGAATGGCAGCTTCAACCACTGCGGAGTTCTGTTCCATAACGGTATAGTCGGTTCCTGTCACATTCAAAAGGTCATTTTCCGAAATCTCAGTAAGGAAAAATACGTTATCGCTTTCCTTGGTATTATCCACAATCAGATAAAATACTTTCCCATTGTCCGTCTGAATGGTGTAAAATTCCTTTCCGGCATTTTCCTTGTCATTTTCGGAACCTTCCTTCGATGTATCACTCTTTTCTTCACTGCTCTTTTTGGTAGTCACATATTCCGTCACAGTTGCCTTTGCATCAGTAACTTTAGTAGGCTGTGCATTTTCCGGCAAAGTCGGTACCGTTTTTTCTTCATCATCCTCTGCCTTCGGGTCTATGTAATAAGGATTGTTGGTTTTATATACATCAGACAGATTTCCGGCATTATCCATTGCCTGTATTGCAAAGTTCTCATAATTGGCATCAAACTGTTGTAAACGGATATTCACTGCACCATTGGTAAGCCCCGTAAATTCCTGTCCGTTGACATACACTGCTTTTACACCGGAAATATTATCCGAAGCCTGAATACTTAACATACCGCTGTTAATACCTGCGTTTAAGGTAGGCTTCTCTTTATCAAAACACTCAATGCTTCGGTTCTTCTGATAAATCTTTCCTTTGGTATCCGTAATCTGCACATATACACAGCAATCCTCACTAATTTCAAAGCTCATGGCATCGGTAATATCCATAAAACTGCCATTCTGCCCGATACGCACCTCTGCTTTTTCAATCTCAAAATTGCCGGAGTTTACCATATCCACTGCTTTAATTTTTACCTCGGCTTTTCCTCCCTTGTACCAGCCTGTCGGCTCCGTAATGGTAATTCGCACCTTCGGCAATACATACTCACACTTCCGGTGATCTGCTTCACATATTACGCAGTCTCCGTTGTGGCTCTTTGCATTGCATTTATCGGTACAGATACATTCCGGCTCCGGAACATTATTCCCGGATACAGTGCAACATTCATTTCCTTTTTCCTCTGTGCTTTCTGTTTCTACTTCCTCACAATCGCCATCGCTGGCATACACACGCAATGTATTTCCTTCATTTGCAAAAAACGCTCCCATCGGCATTGCTAATAATGCTGCCGACAAGAGCATAGCGGTAAGTAACTTATATTTGGTTTTCATGTTTTACAGTCTCCTTTTCTTCTACAGATTTTGTTCTCTCGGCAATCAGTTTTTGTATCTCCTGCTCGGTCAAATTCTCAAGAAAATACAACTGTTCCGGAGTAATACCCATTTTATTTGCAGTTTTCACAAGCTCAATATCATCAAGCTCTTTTTTCTGTGCCTGTAACTGCTTTTCTTTTTGTCTCAGCTTTTCAATCTGCTCCCTTACTTTCGCAAGGTCAGACGTTACTTTTTCTCGTGTCAACTTATCCCTCCTTTATCAGTATCCCACATCAAAATAAAATATTGGATTATAGTATGTACCGTCCTTTAGCATCTCCAAGTGAAGATGACTTCCGGTACTGTTTCCCGTACTTCCCGCAGCACCTATCTGTGTTCCCCTTGTTACTGTCTGTCCTTGGGATACACTGATACTGCTTAAATGGGCATATTTTGTGGTATAGCCTTCGCTGTTGGTAATTACGATATAGTTACCGTATCCGCTGTCATAAGCTACTGTCGTAACCTCTCCGTCATGGGTTGCATAAATCGGAGTTCCTTCAGAAAGTGCAATATCCAGTCCACGATGCAACTGCTGTTCACCGGAAATCGGGTGTATTCTGTACCCGTAGTAACTGCTTATATAGTTATACCAATTCGATGTAACCGGACTGTCAAAAATCTGTATTGCACCTTTGGTATCCTGATACATATAAAATACCTCCGACTGCTCTGCATCCATTCTTCCTGCTACCACGGTTTCAAGCGGTGTCACAGCCAGCTTGACCTTCAATATGCTGACTTCATATTCCACCTCTACCTCATATTCGACTTCGACCTCGTATTCAACTTCCACTTCATACTCGACCTCTACCTCGTACTCATATTCCTCTGTCCCGGTGGAACCATCCGGGTTAATCACGGTTCTTGTACCTGTCCTTGTCTCCGTCCGGGTTCTTGTCTCCATACGGGTACGGGTTTCGGTTCTTGTCCTCGTTTCTATTCGTGTCCGGGTCTCGGTAGTCGGAGTTAATGTCAGCTCATACATATCCTCGTACAAAGAAACTATTTCCTCATCCACATCATTATAGGTAAACTCTGTTTTTATAGTGGAAAGATAACTGATAAGAGTAAACGGACTATGCCCGATTGTTCCAAGCTCATAACTGTACTCATCATAATCAGGATTTTCCGTTTCAATGTTGTTTATCTCGGTCTGCAACTGCATCTCCAGATTAGTAAATTCAAGCTCTGCCGCATCTATATCCTCCGGCTGGCTGAAATAACTGCTTACCATTACGGTTGTGGAAGTATCGGCAAACATCGCTCCACAGGAAGAAAATGCAGTCATGATAAATAAAATCAGCAAAAAGAAGATAAGTGCGATTGCTATCACGGTTATGTTTCTTCCCACAAGCTCCTGTGCCTTTTTGAATACCGCAACCGCAGCATCCTTCGTTTTTGTTGCCATTCCCTGTGCAGTTTTGGAAGCACCCTTATTGCGGTATGCTTTCGCATAATCACGTTTAATTCGCTGTTTCTGCATACGCTTTTGTGCTGCCTTTTTCCCTGCTTCCGGGTGTTCTTCCACATATTTCTGATACAAAAAATCGGTATCCGCTTTCATTTTCTTCTGCTCCAGCTTCTGTACCTTTTCCTTGTCTCTCTGATGTTTCGGTTTGTGGTGGTCTATCACAAAATCAAAGCTCCGTTCCACGGTCTGCTCCGTTTTGTGGGCGGCTTCCACACCGGAATTTTCTTTCTCATGTTCCGCCACCTTGCCATGCACGAAGTTGGAACCCTCATTTTGCAATCGACGGGATATTCCCTTAAACTGCTCCTGACTCTGAAAGTCCTTGTCACGGACAACGGGAACTAACACATTTCTTCCCTTGCCCGTTTTTTCGTCAAAGACCCTCTCCCATTTGTAATCGGTCTGTTTGGGCAGTTTTGCGTGTGCCTTCTCGTACTTCTTCCCTGCCTTTTCAGACTTTTTCCGCAGTTTCTCCAGCTTCTCACTTCCCACAAAAGTGCTGTCCCCTCCATCGGCAAACATATTGTCTGCCTTAAAATCGTTGGTATGGGTCTGCTCTTTTTTCTGCTTTTTACGACCTCCCGCACCGTCAGAACGATAATAGGTATTCTTCCCACGGTGTCCCTCAGAGCTGCCCTGTTCGGTATCGTCTTTCTTATCCTCAAAGAACTGCTCTGTTTTTTTCTCCTCCCGGTGTTCCGTATTCTCCCCGGTGGCACTTTCGGACAAATTGTCCGAAGGTTGCTCCTGTGTGGCAGATGCTTTCTCCTTTTTTTGTTTTGGCTTCTGCCTTTTCTTTTTCTGCCCGGAGCCACCACCACCCTTACCGGAACCGTCAAGGAAGTCCGTGCTGTCCTTCCTAAACTCAGAGTTATCCGGTTTTATCTCTTTACTCATTGCCATTTTCCTCGTCTTTCTGTACCGCTTCCTCCGGCTTGGTATTCATAATCGCATACGTCTTGGTATCCGTCGGGTATCGGTCAACAAAAGGAATGACAATATTATCAAAAATAATCAGTCCGCTTCCCTGCTCCGCACTCGTCACATAACTAAGCTGCTTTTCGGAAAGCTCCAGCTTTTCCGCAAGTACCTTCTGGTCTCCGGCACTTTGGTTCAACAGATAAATAAAATCACTGTTGCCTAAAATACCCTCTACATCATGGGACTTCAAAAAGTCCGTTACGTTCTGAGTCAGTCCGGTTGGGATACCTCCCCACTTTCTAAAGCGTTTCCAGATTTCCACGGAATAGATTGCAGTCTGCTTGTCCTTTAACAGTAAGTGGAACTCGTCACAGTAATATCTTGTGGCAATTCTGCGTTCCCTGTTGATTGTAACCCTGTTCCATACCGCATCCTGTACAATCAGCATACCAAGCTCTTTTAACTGACTTCCAAGCTCCTTAATATCAAAGCACATAATACGGTTGTTAGAGTCCACATTGGTACGGTGGTTAAAGTAATTCTGTGAACCATGCACATACATCCACAGACAGTTGGCAATACGTTCAGCCTTCGGATTGTCATGTGCCAAAAGTGCATTATACAAGTCCTCCAGCATCGGCATATTCTCCGGCACGGGATTTTTGAAGTATTCCATATAGACCCTTTCAATACATTGGTCTATGATACCCTTCTCATCCGTAGTCAGACCGTCCTTTCCCCCGGCAATCATATCGCACAGGGTAATAAGAAAGTCACTCTTTAACCGGAGTGCTTCTTTATCCCCGATGTGGCTAAGCTGAATATCCATCGGATTAAGATAATCCGTAGAGTTTGTCGCAAGCCTGATAACCTGCCCGTTTAGTGCCTGTACCAAAGGAAAATACTCGCCCTCCGGGTCACAGATAATCACATCGTCCCTTGTCATAAGGAAGCAGCCAAGAATTTCTCTCTTGGCACTAAAACTCTTACCACTTCCCGGTGTTCCAAGTATCATACCGTTAGGTGTTCTAAGTTTCTTGCGGTCTGCAAGTATCATGTTATTTGATAAGGCATTCAAACCATAATACAGAGCCGGTGTAGGCATAAATAATTCCTGTGTGGAAAACGGAATTAAAATAGCGGTACTCTTTGTGGTAAGGTCTCTTTCAATTCCTGTTTCATTGATGCCAATCGGTGCCGATGCCATCAATCCCTTCTCCTGTAAATACTGCATACAACGCAGATTGCAGTTGCCCTGCTGAATAATACCGGACACTCTCTGTATCACGCTTTCCAATTCTCTTTTTGTCTTGCCAAAACAGGTAATGAGGAATGTTGCGTTAATCATCTTCTGATTACTGTTGTTTAAGTCCTCCAAAAGAGCCAGCGTGTCACGCTCATAAGCGGAAATATCCGGTGGCATGATGTCCATATCATAGCCATTTCTGACCGCTTTTTTCTGCTCGTCAATCTTCATCTTCTGAATGTTGGATAACGAGCCTTTCAGATTTTTCATTGCCTTTACCGGGTCAACGGTCTGCAAGTGCATGGTAATACTGATGTTTTCATCCACAGCAAGCAGTTTTTTCATCAGCTCATCCGTAAACCGTGGAGCAATCATGTTCAGATATGCCACACTGCCATACATATTGCCGACCTTGAAACGGTTCGGGTTGCGGAAATCAAATCCCGGTGGAGCAATATAATCTTTCACGGAACCGCCGGACTCTGCCATATCCTTGTATGAAAAGTGGAATGGCTCCATGCTGTCCTGATTGAAATATTCATGCAACACCCGCAGACGTTCCTTTCCATCCATCGGCTTCACAGGCGTTCCTAAATTACGCAAATTCTTGATTACACCGTTTTCAATGGCTCCGAGCTTTGCACTCGCTTCCTTAAAACCTTTTGCTTCCACACCAAACAAAAGATACTTGGACTTCACAATACCGTTATTTCCCTTTGCCATCTGATGTTTTAACATCTCGGAAAATTCCTCTCGAATATCATCAAAGGCATCGTGCTGCATTGGTATTTCAATCTGCTCCATGAGTATCCTTTCGTTTACCCTGCGATTAAATAAAAAGAGCTGGAATTTTACTCCCGGCTCAAAAAAATTGATACACTCACTATATAATTGTAAAACCTCCGCTTTTTCTTCATCGTTCAACAGGTCATAGTTAATATCAAAAAATTCCACCATCTTTGTGTAGTAGGTGGGTGTGACCTGACAAACACCATTCTTATACATTCTCTGAAAAGTAATGGTTTTCTGTGCGGTGGTAGGTACTTCTTTTTTCTTACCGTTCCCGGATAAAATATGGCGAAGCTCAGCCATTCGCTTTTTCTCCTGCATGGTAAGTCCGCCCGTCTTTTTCCCTGTTGGGGACGGTTTGACTGCCGCTTTCTTACCTTGCTTTTTCTTTACACTCAAGATAATATAACTCCTTCCTTAGTTTTTCTCGTTCCTCCAATTCCCGGAATAAATTCTCCGACTTATAGGGTCTGATGCCCGGTGTCAAAAACTTCTGCCTTATCATAAAAAACAACAGCTTCTCTGCCGGAAATCCGTCTTTCTCATACATCGCAAAAAAGAAAAATGGCAGCATGAGAACCACCATTCCGAGTGCCGCAACTTCCATTCCCAAAACTCCTTTGGTAAACAGATAAAACGGTATTCCCGTAAGTCCGGCTCCACTAAAGCAAATTAACTGTCGTTTTGTCAGATTGGCTATCACTTTCGTTTTTATACCGGACAAATCTTTCGGTACTGCCACTGATATAGCCATATACAACTCCTTTCCGCAAACTGTACCTGTCTGCTAATGTGCATTGATAACTGATTTTGCAAGTCCGCCCGTCTTAAAGAGCGAAAAGCACAGGATTACCGTATAAGCTGCCACTGACCATAGTGCAGAGTGAAGATTTCCGGCTACTGCAACACTTGACACTAATACTGCGTAAATTGCCACGCAGACCATAATAAAGAACCCCTGTACTGCCAATGCAAACAGTCCCTTAAAATAATTACTTCCGATACTTCCCCATTCTTTGTTTGTCCATGTGGCAAACGGTATCGGGGATACTGAGATATAAAGGTATATTTCAATCATTCGTCCGTATAAAATGACGGTGATGAGGACTGACATGATTTTCATACACATACTGATAATCATGGTTTCCATTCCAAGACCAATCAGCTCTCCTATGCCCATCGTGCTAATCTGGTTGTTAAACATGGTCACGAGCGTAGCCTGCACATTTAGGTTTGTTGCTCCCGAAATCTGCGCCCCGGCCCGTGTCACAATATGGCTTCCCACATCAAATACTGCCATTGTAATATCAAAGGTATTGCTTACAATCCATACCGCAATACACGCTTTGAACAGGTATCTGAAGAACAAACTGCTGTCAAAATCGTGCAGATTATTCTTCTCCATTACCATCGTGATAAGCTCATAGCAGAGTACGAAAGTAATTATCATACCTGCTATGGGGACTATCACATTCTCGGACAGGTTCTTAACCATGTTAAAAATACTTGAATTCCATGAGCTGGGAGTCTGGCTGACCTCCCCGGCGATTGTTCCGACTTTGGTATTTACATCGTTGAACATCGTTTCCAGATTAGTCAGCACCCAGCCTTGCAGCATTTCCTTTATAAACTCAGTAATTTTGTCTATAATTCCGCCCATCTATTATGAGAACAGAGTGGAAAGCTGAGGAATCACCGTCTGTGCGATGATGACGATACCGCCACCTGCCATGAGCTGCTTCATACCCTGAGACTTCGCACCAGGATTGTCATTACCGTAACCCTCTAACAAGTTAATTACGCCCCATACTGCTACACCTGCTCCAAGAGCTGTTACTACTACCTTTAAGGTTGTGATTGTTGATGCAAAAAATTCCATTTTAATTATCCTCCAATATTGTTATTTGCTCTCTATGCCGAGAGTTCGCCTAAATCAAATACTTCAACCTGTTCGTTCTGCTTAACGACAAGTCTTTTGCTTAAAAACTTCTCAATGTCAAAGGTGTTCTTTTTGTCATAGTCGGACAGCAGCTTGTACTGCTTGTGCTTCGTTATATCGTATTTATTTGAGAAGAAAGGTCTCACACCCCTAAGCTGCATGATACATTTGCCACCATCCATAACAGCAATCTCATCCTGTGACATAAGTTCCTTTCCGGTCTTTTGATAATTCAGACCGTAGGACTGCGTTGTACCTCTTGTATCCGAGGTATTGTAAAGGTCAATCGTTTCCTTACCCAAAATCTCCGCCATATCCTTCAGCGTGGTCTTTTCCTTACCACCGAGGAAAATGGTGGTATCACAGTTGCCCTCTATCGTGTCCGCATTGTCCTTATAAATAGCCTTTAGCTGGCTCTTTGACTGCAAAATAATAGAAGCAGAGATTTCCCTGCTTCGTATCGTTGCAATCAGCTTTTCAAATTGTGGTATCTGCCCGATGTTCGCAAACTCGTCCAATAGACAGCGTACATGGATAGGCAGTCTGCCATTATACACATCGTCTGCCCTGTCGCAAAGCAGATTAAAGAGCTGTGAATACATAATGGATACTACAAAATTAAAGGTTGCATCCGTGTCACTGATGATTACAAACAGTGCGGTCTTTTTCTCTCCCAAGGTATCCAATTCAAGCTCATCATAGCTCATAATCTCTCTCAGCTCCGCAATGTCAAACGGTGCCAATCTCGCTCCGCAGCTAATCAGAATACTCTTTGCTGTCTTTCCGGCAGCCAGCTTGTACTTCTTATACTGCTTCACGGCAAAATGCTCCGGTTCTCGTTCTTCCAATTCTTCAAACATCAAATCCACAGCATTCTTAAATTCTTCATCATCTTCCCTTGTTTCCGATGCGTTAATCATATCAATGAGCGTGTTGAAGTTCTGCTCCTCCTCCACACACTCGTACCAGATATAGCCTATGTAGGCTTGGTATAACAGCTTTTCAGCCTTTACCCAGAAATCCTCCGTAGCCTGACTTCCTTCGCCCTTGGTATTTACGATAAGCGTATTTACCAGCTTCAGAATGTCTTTCTCACTGCGGATATACGCAAATGGATTGTAGTGCATGGACTTTTTGAAGTTAATGGTATTCAGTACCTTAATCCGGTAAGGCTCATATACAACCTTCCCTTTCTTATCCCGCACCACATTTCCATTTTCATCGGTCATGGGTGTACCCTTTGCAAGCATCTTGCCACACTCCAACAGCACTGTACCTTTCGGATCAGTGACCACGTAGGAGCTGTGCATCTGCATAAGATTAGGCTTCACAAAGAACCTCGTCTTACCGGAACCCGAACCACCAATCACAAGAATATTCTTATTTCTTGCATACTTCGGCTCTTTCGGTCTGCCGGACATCATCAGATATTCCGTTTCGGTAAGAATAATGTTATTCTCAAAAACATCGTCCATATATGGCTCAATATCTTTCTCATTCCCCCACCTTGCAGAACCGTACTCCTCACCATGACGGTATTTCTTTGCATTTTTCCCTTTCATATACACTGCCACTCTAAAGGCAACTCCTAAAATAATTCCTACAAACAAATCCTTTAGGTGCAGGCTTGGCAACGGATTGGAAAATGCCTTATCAATCCTTTCAAATACCGCTATCAACCTTTGGAACAACTCTGTTTCCTCCGTTATGCGGTACAGATATGCCAGCTTGTTTCCAAAATATCCGCACATAAGATAAGGGAAGTTCTGTAATAACAGCTTCTTCCCTCCCGTCTTGGATAACTTCTTACAAATCTGCTTAAACTTCTGCTCCAATGGATTTGCCTTTTTTGCCACAGGTCTGTCCCTCGCCCTTGCCACTTTGGTTTTCTTACCACTTTTTCCTTGGCTCATCGGCTCTCACTCCTTTCCTTTGTCTTGGTTTTTTCTCGTTCCCTGTTCAGTTTTTGGCTGATGTCCTTGAAGTGCTTCAATACCTTCTTGATAGAAGGCTGATTTCTCTTACGCTCATTCGTGGCAACAAACTCTTTGAATGCCATTGTCATAGCGTCCATATCCCTTGCCTTGAAAAAAACGTAATACTTTGGTGGTTGGCAACTCTTATCCTTTTTCAGAGCAAAATCAATACCATACTTTCTCGCCACACGCTCAAAAGCCTTAATATTGCCCTCATTGACCTCAATATTGGTAACTCCGGCATTCTGACCGATAAGCTCCTTTAAGGTCTGCTTTCCCTTGGCAAATTGGTTCCTTTTCTGCTTCTGAGCGTTGAGAAACATCCTTAACGCTTTTTCAAGCTCTGTTGCGGACATTTTTGCCGACCTCACACAAAGAGACACCACCTTTTGGTTTACTTCTTCATGCACATCGTCCTAACCTCCCTTTCCGGGCATTGCCCATTTATTACTGCCTGTCACGGTGGTTCAAGCAGTCTGCGTAATCTCTCCATACACAAATCCTCTCTTTCCTCGTTAATGCACTTTAGGACAATTTGTCCGAAAGCAATAAAAAAAGGGCAGCTACAAACATTTCTGTTCATAACTGCCCTAACGCTGTTCTTTTCTATTCTGTTTTATAATAGATTATCTCTGTCCTGCTTGTTATACAGGAACCTTCGCACTTCCATAATCTTATCATCACCCTCGTCATCAATAACTACATACCAGACAACAAAGTTTTTCACATAGATACGATAATATGGATACCGTCTTTCCTTCAATGAATGATAAGGCTCAAATGCTTCTGCCACAGGCTGTCTCTCCAATATGGCTTTTTCAACTGCATCCAACAGGTCATTCGCTGCCTTCTCATTTCCTAAATTCACCGCAATATACACTACCTTCTGCTCCAAATCTTCATAGAACAAAGGTAAATACCGCAGCTTATACTTTGTATCAGCCATTTATCCTCCTCCGAAGATTTGAGAACACTTCCTCATGCGTATATCTTCTGTCATCTTCCATTGCTGCTCTGTCAGCTTCATCCAGTGCGCTTTCCACACCATCTGTTAATCTTGAGTATGCTTCCAGACTTAAAACAACCATTGCACCATAGCCATTCTTGGTTAAATACACGGGTTCTCCTCCTCCAACAGCTTTTTCTATATCCGGAAACTTATTTCTTAAATCTGAAACGGGTCTAATCTGTATCATAGCAACCTCCTTATCAAAACTTTATCATAATTTTATCCACATTTTCATTATACCCGAATATAGTCAATTTTACAATTACCAAAATCATTAAAATTTACTTACATCGACTTTAGGACAATTTGTCCGAAACCTACTAAAATACATCTGATGATTGTCACAACTGCCATGAACAGACGGTACATTGCAACCACACCACCTATCAGACCTCCGATAATGCAGTTAAGAGCAAATATGCCAATACTGCCGGATAATCCATAATTTCTCGGAATAAGCCACAAACACATTTTATGTACTCCAAACGGAAAACCAACCAGTATCCAAAGCATGAAATAATCTGTTGTTCCGTCAGCACTGCATACCGGATAGAACATCAATAACAGCAATCCTACCGATACCACAGGTAAAATAACTTTTTTAACGATTTCCATTTGCAAAACCTCCTCCGTACATATCGTGGTTTACTTCTGCCTGATAATAACTGTCAATCGTGCTTGGGGCATTGTACAATGCGGTCAGCAGATATGCCCGGATATTTGCCACCTTGGTTGTATTCTTCTGCATACAGTCCATCACATAACGAATGTGGGAATAATCAAGTTTCAGCAATTTCCCTTTGACTAACTGATACGGATAATCTGCTCCGCTAATGCGTATATGCTCTCGCTTCACACTGACTGTCTCCACCAGAAGCTCCACAATTTCATCAACTAACGCTCCCTGATACCCCATATCCAGCTTTAGTGCTTCATACTCGATATTATCCTTAATGATTTGGGTGTAGGCAGCAATCATATCTATCTCATCAATCCCGCCTTGTTCGGTTGCATTACCCTGATTGATAGGATTGATGTAATCTCTGTCTGTAATCTGTGTATTAGTCTCTGTATTTGTCCTACAAATCATTGTATGGGTAGGTACATTTTCTTGTGGGAGGGTGGCACTTTCTGTTGTACCACCCCTTACATCATTTTGTACCACCTCATACATCGTTTTGTCATACCCCCTACAAAATTTTGTACCACCCCCTGCGTTATTTTGCAGGTAGGTATTACAATCTTCTGTACCACCTACTTCTTCGCTTGTTTCCCGCATTTCTTCGGTAACTTCCTCCGGATATGTAAGCTGATGAAGAACCTCCGCATTAAGGGCAATATACATAAGGTTATAGAGAACCATGCCATTCTCACAAGGAACATCATAGAACTCTTTCTTTATGACACCCAATTCCTCCAGACGGTCTAAGGCTGCCTTAATGCTTCGTTTTGACTCTCCATAGAGGTCTGCGTACTGCTGATAGGTTTTTTGCAATAAATCGCCCTTAAATCTCTTTTTCCAGCCGATAACCCTTCCACTCTGCTCGTCCCTTTCTTCTGCCGGACGATACCAATACACAATATCAGATAAGAGGGTAATGGCAAGCAGATAAGGCTTGCCATTTGGTCTGGTAATGGTACTATACCATATCTGCGGTATCACATTGCCGGATATATTCATCATGCCCATGGCATCTACAATCTGATTTCCGCTTGTGATGTATCCCATTACCTTCGACCTCCTTCCTTCTTCCATTTTTCTAAAAGTTCATATATCACTTCTTCAATCTCGTCATTGGAATATTCCTCTGTGAAATACTCCTTGATACGGTCTGCCTTTAGCGTGACCTTTTTTGCCTTGGGCTTTTCCTCTGACAGAAGCAAATCTATCACTCCTGCATTTAATTCCCCGGAAAGGCTGTATTTCTTCAAAGTAGCTGCCTGCGTTCCGTTTGGAACCACATTAAGCTCCTCTATTTTCTTATAAAGCATTGTCTGTTCTTCTGCCGACAGATAGGAAATGTCTACACCGGATATGAAACCTAACTTCTTTTCATCAACCATATCAAGAAGCTCCGGTATCAGTTCCGCCAAGCGGATATATCTCTGAACCATTTTTCCGTTATCTCCGGCAGCTTCGCCAACTTCATCATAAGTATGCTTTCCTGCCTTACTTCCTTGATGTTTCATGGCTTCAAACTTCATTTTATAGGCTTTTGCCTTTTCACTCGGTAATATGTCCTCTCGCTGAATGTTGGAGTCCACCATGATAATCGTTGCTTCATCATCGGTATAATTACGCACGATAATCGGCATATCAGACTTCCCGGCTCTTTCAGAACCTCTCTTTCTTCGGTGTCCGGCAATAATCTCATACCCTCCACCAACTCTCGGTCTTGCAATACCCGGAACAAGTACACCGTACTGACGGATACTTTCCGTTGTTTCCTCCATCTTTTCATCATCAACCACTCTGAACGGGTGGTCTTTGAATGTGTATAGCTCCGTGAGAGGAGCAATGATTATTTTCTCTGTATCTTCACTTTCCTCATTGCTGATACCAAGCAAATCATCGTAGGAAGTAAGCTGAATTTCCTTATTATTTCTCTTTCGCATGGCTCAATACCTCCTGTGCAAGTCTCTCATAGCTTTCCGCACCCTTACTTGTATTGTCATACTCAAAAATACTTACTCCCTCGGAAGCGATTTCTGCGATAGCTTCCGACCTTGGTATCGCACTGTCAAAAATATTGACTTCTTTTCCATAGGCTGTATGTACTGCCTTCTTGTTTCTCTTGGAATTGTTATATCTGCTTGCATCCATCGTAAAAAGGATACCTTCAATCTCAATATCCGGATTAAAACGCTGTTTTGTGCCTTTGTAGACCTTCAAAAGCTCCGTAAGTCCGTCTGCCGCATAAAACTGTGGCTGTACCGGAATTAGTACGCTGTTGGCTGCTGTCATCGCATTGATTGTCAGCATACCAAGTGACGGCATACAGTCAATAATAATATAATCATAATCGTCCTGCAAAAGCTCCAGATACTCTTTCAATACGTTTTCCCTATCCTCAACCGTGATTAAGGACATATCCATGCCCGTAAGCAGTTTATTGGACGGAACCACATCAACACCCTCTTTGTGGCTTAAAATGGCTTCTCTTGGCTCAAATTCAATGCCCATAATGACATTCTCAAGCATATTCTTTAAGGTTACTTTCAAATTCTTCGGGAACCCTAGTCCAAGGGTCAAATGCCCCTGCGGGTCTGCATCCACTAATAACACTCTCTGTCCTAATCTTGCCAATCCTACTCCTAAATTGATACTTGTGGTAGTCTTACCAACTCCACCCTTCTGATTTGCGATTGCTATTACTCTGCACATGATAATTCTCCTTTTCTCTACTGTTCTTTTACGTTGCTCTTTTTCACTTCTACATAAGCTCTATGAAATTTGTTGGTTCCCTTGTTCGGATACAAATCGGAAAACTCTGTCACTTCCAGCTTGGGATTTCTCTGCAATATCTTCCCAAACCACTTAATATCGTTTTTTGTTCCCATCAATCTGATTTTTAACATCAATCCAATCCTCCTAATAAAGCATAGAGTTTTCGATTGTCCTTGGTGTACTCCGGGTAACGGATTTGTATTGCCTGCCAAAAGTACGGAGCATAACCGCAGCAGAATAATTCTTCAACGGTATATAACTTACATTCCGTCAACTGTTCCTCTGCATCATCATCGTCATTTACGCTTGGTGTCCCATTGCAATACAAATTAAATGCCATTCGCACCACTCTCTGACTTCCGCTTGTCTGCCAACCTTCATGCAAACACTCCGGCTTTACATATCCCGTCTTGAAATCGTAAACTCTGTCCGCATTTTTCCTTGTGTCATTACAGATACCAAGGCAATAACAGAGTGCCTTGTGATACTCGTCTTGATACCTGACCTCTTTCAACTTCTCATAGTAGAATTTCTCATGTGCTTCGCTAATAAAAATCTTTTTGCCTTCATTCTCGGCTGTTGCACCTAACGCTGTACTGTTCATGTGTTTTCCTCCTAATAATTTTTTGACTATAACAAAAAGGACAAACCCATTTGTAAAAAATGAATTCGTCCTTTAAGGCGTAGTTATTAGGTTTTTGAATACATCGTCATGTGTTATTCGGTACTATTGGGTATTTTTTTGATGTACTATTGATGTACAAACCCTTTTTTGATGTACTATTTCAGAAATCGAAGTCTTTGAAAAAACTTCTTTTTCGCTCAATCATTTCGTCAATTCTGGCTATGTAATTAGTGACATCTTTGACATTTTCGCACCGTTCAATCCTACCGTCCGGATATACCGCTTTGGTAGATGCACCTGCTCCCAATGCCACGATAGTCTGTTTCTCTTCCATAATCAGTACATTATACAAGCCTTCTTTTCCCGGCTTTGCATAACCGATGTTTTCTAAATTTTCCGCCATATTTTTCTGACGGTATAAATAGTACGGTTCATAACCATGAGACTTTGTATATTCCTGACAAGCGGCCATCATTTCCACCGCTTCTTTTGACTTTTGGTCACGATATCGGTCCATCTCGATATTTAAGCGTGCCGCCCGTTTTACCGCCAGTGTGTGTACAGTCAAACTGTCCGGAGAGAGTTTTTCTATTTCTTCCAGGGTTCTCCTGACGTCCTCCGCTGTTTCGCCGGTCAGTCCGATAATCAGGTCCATGTTGATATTGTCATGTCCGCATTCCCTTGCCAGGGCGAATGCTTCTTTAATTTGCTCTGTTGTATGTTTTCTGCCGATTAAATCCAGCGTCTTTTGCTGCATACTCTGCGGATTAATGGAAATTCTGGTTACTCCCTCTTCCTTCAGAACAACAAGCTTGTCTTTCGTAATGCTGTCCGGCCGGCCCGCTTCCACAGTCCATTCCCGAAGATACGTAAAATCAAAGGTCTCTTTTACTTTTCTAAGCAATCTGCGCAGCTGGTCTGCCGTCAGAGTAGTCGGTGTCCCGCCACCGATATATATGCTTATCAGTTTTTTTTCCGGAAAGCAGGTTCCCGCATACTCTATTTCTTTAAACAGTGCATTCAGGTAAGGCTCCACATATGCCTCATACTGCTTCAGTGAATAAGAACTGAAGGAACAGTACAAACAAATACTCGGGCAAAACGGAATGCCGATATATATGCTGTAACTGTCTTTATCTTCAATACCGTACAGAAGCTTTTGCTCCTGCTGCGCCACCCGGATACAAAGCTCTGTTTTTTCATCAGAACAAAGATACTCCGTTTTAAAGTAATTTGCAATAGTTTGCCGGTCTTCTTTTTGTACCAGACGTTCTAATGCCTGCTTGGTCGGTCGGATTCCGGTTAAGGTGCCCCACGGAAGTGCTTTCCCCGTTTCTTTTGAAAAAATTCCATACAGTCTGCGATGCAGATAATTTCTGTACATTCTGCGGTCCGGCACGCCCTCGTTTTTATAAGTTCCCGGAAGCAGATCAGAAAAATCCTCCGTCTCCTCATATACCCTATCTGCTGTCTGAAAACGGATATGACACCGCCAAGGCTCTATGACAAGTAATAAAAACTTGTCCGGTTGTTCTGTTATCTCTTCTTTTTCTTTTCCCGCAATGACAATATCATCATCCGGATAAAAAGACTTCACCAGCGGACGGATATCCTGTTCATAATCCTCGCCGGTAATTTTTATTTCTATCATAATACAAATTCCTTATTACACATATGGATTATACTGCTTTTCTTCACCGATGGTGGTCTGGTCACCATGACCGGAAAGCACCAGTGTATTCTCCGGCAGTACAAATAATTTTTCCCGGATGGAATTCATCAGCGTTGCCGCACTACCGGTTGGCAAATCAGTCCGTCCCACACTTCCCTGAAACAGGGTATCTCCGGAAAATAAAACATCTTCCTTTTGGGCATAGTAACAACAGCTGCCTTCCGTATGTCCCGGTGTGGCAATTACCGTAAAAACTCCGTCTAAAAAGCGCAAGTTTTGACCATCTTCCAGTACTTCATCCGCAGTGATGCTGTATGACATATGCAAAAATTGTTCCGAACAGTTCATATCCGGATACTTTAATAACTCTGCGTCACCTTTTGCCACACAAATTGGAATCCGGTAGCCGTTTTTTAAAGATTCCGCCGCCAACATATGGTCAAAATGGCCATGGGTAAGCAACACTGCTTCCGGAATTACTCCGAGAGCCGTAATTTCCTCCGTAATACGACGGGAATCTGCCGCCGGGTCAATAATAACCGCTTTTTTCGTATCCGGTGTATATACAATATAGCAATTGGTCCGGACTAATCCAAGAACCAAACGTTTTATTTCCATTGGTTTACCTTTCTGCCGAATTTTATCAGCCGGTGGTTCTTACCACATCGATAACACTTTCTACCTGGCGTATCTTAGTGATGAGATAGCTTAACTGCTCTGCTCCGTGCACTTCGAATCCCATCGTGATAGTTGCAGTGCCCTGCTTGCTGACACGGCTGTTTAAGCTGGATATATCCACTTTATTTTCAGTCAAAATCTTTGTGATATCTAATAATACACCGCTTCGATTGTTGGCAAATACATTGATTTCCGCAAAGTATAAGTCTTCCCTCTTATCCTCCAAACCATTCCATTCTGCAGGAATAAAACGGATTCGGTCTTCTTCCGGTGCATTAATAACATTAACACAGTCGGTACGGTGAATGGATACACCTCTGCCACGGGTAACATAGCCGATAATTTCATCGCCCGGTACCGGAGAACAGCACTTAGAGAAATGAACTGCCACATCGTCTATACCCTGTACCATAATTCCCGTTTTTGCTTTCACACTAATCGGAAGCTTTTTCTCATGTACCTCCTGCAAGGATTCCATGAGTTTTTCATCCGTCATTTCTTTCTTTTGCTTTTTGTTGTACTCTTCCAAAAGTCGGTTAACAATCTGGCCTTCTTTTAAAGCACCGCGTCCAACGGCTGCCAACACGGAATCCCAGTCACGGAAGCCGTATTTTCGCATACAAACTTCCAAAAATTCAGGTTTGCTGATATCGGACTGTTTAATTGCCTTTGCTTTGCAATACGCAGTTAACAGGTTTTTTCCGTGAAGAATACTGTCTTCCTTTAACTCCGACTTAAACCACTGGTTAATTTTATTTTTTGCCTGGGTGCTCTTAACCACGTTTAACCAGTCACGGCTTGGTCCCTTAGAGTTTTGGGAGGTGATAATTTCAACACGGTCACCGTTTTGCAGAACATAATCGATGGTAACCAGTTTACCGTTAACTCTGGCACCCACCATTTTGTTACCCACGGCACTGTGAATGGCATACGCGAAATCCACAGGCGTAGAACCAGCCGGAAGATTCTTTACATCTCCGGTAGGCGTAAAGCAGTATACACTGTCAGAAAATAAGTCCAGATCATTCTTTAATCCGCTAAGGAACTCCTTACTATCGGACATATCACGCTGCCACTCCAGAATCTGACGTAACCATGCCAGTTTCTCTTCTTCGTTGGCGTCCGACTTAACTCCGTTCTGCGCTTCTTTGTACTTCCAATGGGCCGCAATACCGTATTCTGCTGTTTTATGCATTTCATACGTCCTAATCTGGATTTCAAACGGAGTTCCGTTCGGACCAATCAGGGTTGTATGCAAGGACTGGTACATATTCGGCTTTGGCATGGCAATATAATCTTTGAAACGCCCCGGAATCGGAATATACATTTCGTGAAGAATACCAAGTACCGCATAGCAGTCCTTCACATCTTCCACAAGTACCCGGACGGCAAATAAATCGTATATCTGGTCCAGTGTCTTGTTCTGGTTTTTCATTTTTTTATAAATACTGAAAAAGTGTTTTACTCTTCCGTCAATCTGGGCATCAATGCCATAGTCGGATATTTTTTCCGCTACTGCATCGATAATTCCCGCAACAAAAGCTTCCCTGTCGGATTTACGCAGGGCAATTTTTTCTGCCAGATCTTTGTAAACCTCAGGTTCCAAATATTTTAAAGACAAATCGTCCAGTTCAATCTTTATTTTGGAAATACCGAGACGCTGGGCCAAAGGTGCATAAATATCCATAGTCTCTCTGGATTTTTCCTTCTGTTTTTCCGGACTTTGGAACTGCATGGTCCGTTGATTATGAAGACGGTCGGCAAGCTTAATCATAATTACGCGGATATCCTTTGCCATGGCAAGAAACATTTTACGTAAGTTTTCTGCCTGCAGCTCAATTTTATCCGCATCATAATTTAACTGGGTAAGCTTCGTGACACCGTCTACTAAAAGGGCAATTTCCTCACTGAATTCCCTTGCCACATCCTCCATGGTAAATTCAGTGTCCTCAACCACATCATGCAGAATACCAGCTACAATGGTTTCTTTATCCAGTTCCAGTTCTGCCAGGGTAATGGCAACACAAAGAGGATGAATGATATACGGCTCTCCGGATTTTCTTTTTTGATCCTTGTGCATATCATAAGCCAGCCGATATGCCTTTTCAATCATGGAAATATCCGTACCCGGCCGGTACTCATACACCGTCTCTATCAGCTTTTTATACAATTCCTCCGGGTCAGTGAAGCCCACAGGCATACTCAATGACTTTTCTTCAATTGGTTTTTTAATAACTATGCCTTTTCTTCTTACTTCCTGTTCTGCCATAAATTCACGCACCTTTTAGCTAGTTGTAGTTTTATTTGCCCGGATACTTAATTACAGAATCCACATCATAACCTTGCAGTTTTTCTCTTCCGTTTAAACCTTCTAATTCCATCAAAAATACAATTTTAACAACTTCACCGCCAAGCTCCTCTACCAGCTTTGTGATAGCTTCAATTGTGCCTCCGGTTGCAATAAGGTCATCCACAATAACAACCTTCTGACCCGGCTTAATGGCATCCTTATGCATCTCGATAGTAGCTGTGCCATATTCCAAATCATAGGTTCTTTCAATAGTTTCACAAGGAAGCTTACCCTTTTTTCGTACCGGAATAAAGGATTTCTTCAAATTATAAGCTACCGGCACACCAAAAATAAAGCCTCTGGACTCCGGACCAACTACAGCATCAAATTCCAGTCCTTCGAGTAACCCCTCTACCCCCTGAATCGCAAGCTGCAGTCCGTCTGCATCCTGCAGGACACTGGTAACATCGCGGAACATAATACCCGGTTCCGGAAAATCAGGAATGGTTCTTACATAATCTTCTACTCTCTTCATAATGATATACCTCTCCATTCAAAATAATTTACTCCGTTTCAAATAAAACGATAAAACGGCATAGTACTACATATTAATATTTTTCATTATATCACTTTTTTACTTATATGCAAACATAAATTTTCACAGGAATCTGCATATTTGCATATATTATTCATAATGCACATTTCAAGGAGTTCTCATGCGTTCCCTCATTTATCCTGTTTTAACAGAGACCTCTGCCGACACAGAGGGCGGTTTTCAAGCAGAACTAACCGATATTACTACTAATTTCCCCATTGAAGGAGCTACTGTTTCTATATCTTCCCTTGATGATTTGTCACGTCCGACAGAAGTACTCCGTACCGATTCAGCCGGATTTACTCCTTTTATCACCCTACCCGCACCACCGTATGCCTTAAGTCAACAGCCTTCGGACATACGGCCTTATAGTGAATATGTACTGGATATTTCCGCTCCGGGCTATGAACCGGTCCGTATTTCCGGTGCAGAAATTTTAGCAGGTGTAACCGCCAGACAACATGTACAATTACTTCCAAGTCCTACGGGCTTTCCCGGTACCGTGGAAGAATTTACAATTCCGGACCATACCCTCTATGGTTCCTATCCTCCGAAAATTGCAGAAGCAGAAGTAAAGGAAAATACTGCTTCCGGCGAAATTGTCCTGCCAAGTGTCGTTATTCCGGAATATATCATTGTCCACGATGGCACCCCAAATAACAGAAACGCAAAAAACTACACCGTCCGCTACCGTGACTACATCAAAAACGTTGCCTCCAGTGAGATTTATGCCACCTGGCCGGAAGCCACCATTTATGCCAATATTTTGGCAATTATGTCCTTTACACTAAACCGGGTTTATACGGAATGGTACCGTTCCCGCGGCTACGATTTTACCATCACCTCCTCCACTGCTTTTGACCACAAATGGATTCCGGAACGTAACATCTATGACACCATTGATGCCGCCGTAGATAACATTTTCAACAACTACCTTTCCCGTCCTAACGTCAAGCAGCCGATTCTTACCCAGTACTGTGACGGCAAGCAGGTTTCCTGTCCCGGCCTAATGACCCAATGGGGAAGTAAATCCCTGGGCGATGCCGGTTATACGCCAATCCAGATTTTGAGAAATTTCTACGGAAACAATATCTATATCAACTCCACGGAAGAAATTTCCGGAATTCCTTCCTCCTATCCGGGTGCTGCCCTGCGCACAGGTTCCCGCGGCAACAGTGTCCGCACGATTCAGGAGCAGCTAAATATTATCAGTAATGCCTATCCACGCATTCCAAAAGTAGCAGAGGATGGTGTTTTTGGCACAGGTACCGAAAATGCAGTAAAGGAGTTCCAAACAATTTTCAACTTAACACCGGATGGCATCGTCGGTTTCAACACCTGGTACAAAATCTCCGCAATTTATGTGGCGGTAAGCCGAATTGCAGAGTATGCATAAAAACAAAACAGCAAAATAAAAAACCGGTACAGGAAAAGGAGGCAAATTTGCTTCCTTTTTTTGTACCGGTTTTCTGTTTCTCGGACAACCGCCCAAACATCCTATTCTATTTCACCAACACCATATAAATCACTGCTGCTGAAACCACCAGCTGAATAATTCCAAAACGGTATACCGTCTGTGTATTAGACCAGCCGTTAACCTTTCTTGCCTGATCATGAAGAGGTGTTCTCACATTCTTTAAAATACGAATTTTTAAAAAGCGCAGTAAAGATACCTTTACCAGACCGATGCCGCCATCTACCATAAGTACCAGCGCAAACGCAAGGTATACAAACGGTCTGCCGGAAACCAGCGCTGCAATGGCAATTAAAGTACCCATGGCACGGGAACCCGCATCACCCATTAACATCGTACTCGGAGTAGCATTATGCCAAAGATAACCAAGAAGACATGCCATAAACAACAATAATAAGTAATTAAATGTACCCTCCTGCCCCAGAATAGTGTTTAATATATAGAAGGATGCCAAAGTAATCATAGTAAGAGTACCGGACAAACCATCCACACCATCCGCACAGTTAGTTACGTTAATGGATGCCCAAACCAGCACCACTGCAAGCAGGCCAAACAGCCATGCCGGAAGTTCCAACGTTGCATCCGTTACCAAAAATGCCACGGTTGTTCCATGATAGTTGATATAAGTAATTGCTACCATCACAGCAATGAGTAAATCTAAAATTGCCTTTTTATATTCGCCCCACGGATTTTTGGAGCAGTCATCCAGAAAGCCGGTTAACATAGAGGCAGCTACCAACAGCAAATAAATGATCCACTCCACCTCAAATGGTGCAAAAAGCAACGCTGCTGCCGCAAAAATCAATACAAATAAGAAGCCGGCACCTCTTGGTTTTCCTGCGGAAAGCTTACCGTCTACCGCAAAATCGCGTCCAAGGTCTCTCGGAAGCTTATCCTTACACTTCCAAAGAAGCAGAACTGTTGCAAAAAAAGCAAATAAAATACCTGCTGTAGCTATGATGCTCATATTTGATTCAAAAACAGATGCTAACATTTATACCTCCAAATAACCCTTTAACAGTTCTAATGTATTTTCCAGCCCCAGGCGATGTGTTCTTTCGATATTGTGGGATGCCTGCACACCCGGTCCGATCAGAGCACCGCAGATATTATTTCCTCCCCGGAGCGCAGCAGTAACATCAGAGCTGTAATGTGGGAAGATATCAACTACATAATCTAATTTTCTTTCTTTTGCAATGGCAATCAGCTTACCGGTAAGGTCATAATCATAAGTACCTCCTGCATCCTTGGCACAAATAGAAACCTTGCGCTCCTCTCCTGCCAGGTCATCACCGACAGCACCCATATCTACCGCTACAAACTCCGTAATTTCCTGCGGAATATACGTAGCACCAAAACCGATTTCTTCATAATTGGAAATTACCATCTGTACATCACATTCCGGACGATTGCCGGTGTCCTTCATGTACTTAAGTAAGCCGAGAAGTAATGCAACCGCTGCTTTATCATCTAAGTGTCTGGATTTAATATAGCCGCTTTCACATTCCACAAAGCACGGGTCAAAGCTGATATAGTCACCGGTTTCAATGCCAAGTGCTGCCACATCCTCCTTATTTGTCGCCACCTCATCCAGACGCACTTCCATATTCTTTTCCTTACGTTCCATGGTTCTGGCATCGTCAAAGGTATGGACAGCCGGAGCCTTTGTCAGAACAGTACCAGTATATGTCTTTCCTGCTCTTGTATGCACCTTACAGTAGGTACTTTCGATAGATTCCATCATAAAACCACCGATGGAAGTCAGACGCAGGGTTCCGTTACTGTTTACGGAGCGCACCATGGCACCTAACGTATCCACATGGGCCGACACGCCGATTACCTTATCCGGATTTGGATTTTTACCCGGTACCAGAATTACGGTACCTCCTTTTCTCAAGCGCTTTGTTTCATAACCAAGTTTTACTGCTTCCTGTTCCACATATTCAATTGCCTGCTTCGTGAATCCTGACGGACTCGGGATATTTACCAGTGTTTCCAACTGCTTCACAATATAATCAAGTTCGCTCATATTTTAGTCCTCTCTCTCTTTTCCGTAACGTAGCTGTAATACGTTTAAAAGGCAGGGACAAAAATTCGTTCCTGCCTTTGATTTCTTATGTGAATTTATTTCACCTCAACTACCCAGCCTCTGGTATCTTCAATCTTACCAAGCTGGATACCGGTTACGGTGTCATAAAGCTTCTGGCTTAATTCGCCGATGCCGCCGTCCTTAATCTGCATTACGGTATCCTGGAATCTCAAGTGGCCAACCGGAGAAATAACCGCTGCAGTACCGGTACCCCAAACTTCTTCCAAAGTACCGTTTACGCTTGCTTCGTAGAGCTCATCTACGGAGATTCTGCGTTCTTCTACCTCGTAGCCCCATTCCTTACAAAGAGCAATTACGGAGTTTCTTGTAATACCCGGAAGGATACTGCCATTTAACATTGGGGTAAGCACCTTGCCATTAATCTTAAAGAAGATGTTCATGGCACCTACTTCTTCGATATACTTACGCTCTACACCGTCTAACCAGAGTACCTGGGAGTAACCCTCGTCGTGTGCCTTTAACTGTGCAGCCATGGAAGCAACATAGTTACCACCGGTCTTAGCTTCACCGATACCACCCTTAACGGCTCTTACATAGTCATCTTCAATCCAGATTTTAACCGGATTTAAGCCTTCCGGATAGTATGCGCCAACCGGAGATAAAATAATAACAAATAAATATGTATCGGATGGACGAACACCAAGGAATGGGTCAGTTGCAATAATGAACGGACGGATGTAAAGGGATGTGCCCGGCTTGTTTGGAATCCAAGCTTCATCTACCTTAACTACTGCCTGAACTGCCTGAATGAAATCCTCTACAGGAATTTCAGGAATGCACAGACGTTTGTTGGTGTTGTTTGTTCTCTTTGCATTCATGTCAGGGCGGAATAATAATGCTCTGCCATCATCAGCTCTGTATGCCTTTAATCCTTCAAACATTTCCTGACCGTAATGGAATACCATTGCGGATGGTTCTAAAGAAATTGGCTGATAAGGAACGACTCTCGGATCGAACCAGCCCTTTCCCTTTTGATAGTTCATCACAAACATATGGTCTGTGAAGATGGTTCCGAAGGTCAATGGATTGTCTTTAGCAGGCAAGGCCTTTGGAGTTGTTGTCTTTTCAATTCTGATGTTTAACATGATAATTCTCCTCCCATTTATTTCTTGCGCTCATATCTGCAGAATTCATACACCAGATCATAGTAGGTCTGCTCGTCTGAAATACCGGTAAGCTCCCATTCCGGATCTGCATCCAGATTAGGGAAATAGGTATCTGCAGCATATGCGTAATCAATCTTTGTGACATGTGCCAGGTCGCAGTATGGCAGCATCTGCTTATAGATTTCCCCTCCGCCGATAACATAAACATCTTCGGATTTGTAATCTTTTACTGCTTCTAATGCTTCTTCAATACTATGAACCACAGTAACGTCTTTTGCATTATAATCCTTTTTTCTTGTAATTACAATATTTTTTCTGTCCTTTAACGGCTGACTGTTAGGAAAACTTTCTAATGTCTTTCTTCCCATAATGATAACCTTACCGGTAGTTTCGGTGCGGAAAAACTTTTTATCCGCCGGAATGGAAACCAGCAAATCGTTATTGCAGCCAATGGCCCAGTTTTTGTCTACTGCTACAATTAAGTTCATAGTAATCTCCTATCCATAATTCGTGACAATCAGAAAACAAAGTTTTCTGTTGTATTATGACAATCAGAAACCAAAGTTTACTGTTGTATTATACTGCTACCGGAATGCCGGTTACCTGCGGTCCTGTGATGTAGTCATCCAAACGCACATCATCTCTTGTAAACTGATAGAAATCCTTTATCTCCGGATTTAACCAAAACTTTGGTGCCGGATAAGTAGGACGCTCAATCAGTTCTTTGATAATCGGGATATGGCGGTCGTAGATATGGGCGTCAGCAATAACATGCACAAATTCGCCCACTTCCATGTCACACACCTGCGCCAGCATGTGGATTAACACCGCATACTGACATACATTCCAGTTGTTTGCCGCCAGAATATCCTGGGAACGCTGGTTTAAAATAGCATTTAAACGAAGCTTATCACTCTCCCGCGATTTTGTCACGTTAAATGTCATGCTGTAGGCACACGGATACAAATTCATCTCATGCAAATCCTGATGCACATAGATGTTAGTCATTATTCTACGACTATACGGATTATTTTTCAAGTCATAAATTACACGGTCTACCTGATCCATCATGCCTTCTTTGTACTGATGCTTTACGCCCAGCTGGTACCCGTAGGCTTTACCAATGGAACCGTTCTCGTCGGCCCAGGAGTCCCAAATCTTTGGTTTTAAGTCTTTAATATTGTTGGACTTCTGCTGCCAAATCCAAAGAATTTCATCGGTACAGGACTTGATACCTGTTTTACGTAAGGTCAGTGCCGGGAATTCCTTAGATAAGTCATACCGGTTTACCACGCCAAACTGCTTGATGGTGTAGGCGAAGGAGCCGTCCTCCCACTTCGGACGGACCTTCTCCCCTTCGGTGCTGGTACCGTTTTCTATAATATCTTTACACATTCTGATAAAAACATCATCTGCGTAGCTCATGGTTTATTTCATTCCTTCCACAAAGGCTTTGATATTAGAAGCATTCACATACTTGCGTACTTCGCCACCCTTTAATTCTACAAGTGTAGGCGCCTGCATAATGCCGTACTTATTGGTTAACTCTACCTGCTCTTCCGCGTCTACCACTTCGTATGCCACATCCTTTAAAAGTTCCTTGGCAATACGGCAGTTTGGACAGGTCTTTGTTGTGAATAATAAAAGCTTGCCTGCTTCTTTACTTTCCGGCTTAAGCTCGGTCATACCGTTCATAGTTTCTTCCGGCTGTCCGCCTACCGGCATTTCTCTGGATGCTGCCATATCATAATTTACACGGTTCTTATATTCCTGGCTCTTGCCGGCGTTCCAGTTCTGAACCGGACGGTAGTAACCGGTGATACGGCTGTAAACCTCGGTACGCTCACCGCAGTGAGGACAGGTGTATTCTTCACCGGCAATGTAACCGTGAGTCTTACAGATGGAGTAAACCGGAGACATGGTGTAGTATGGTAGCTTGTAGTTTTCTGCAATAGTGCGAACCAGCTTTGCTGCTGCCTGCCAGTCAGGAAGCTTTTCACCAAGGAACGCATGGAATACGGTTCCGGAGGTGTAAAGTGTCTGTAACTCATCCTGAATATCCAGTGCCTCGAAAATATCTGCGGTAAAGTCAACCGGCAGATGAGAACTGTTGGTATAGTAAGGAGTATCACCAGGCTTACCTGCGGTGATGATATCCGGATAGTGCTTCTTGTCATGCTTCGCAAGACGATATGTTGTAGACTCTGCCGGAGTTGCTTCCAGGTTGTATAAATCACCGTACAATTCCTGATAATCGGAGAGACGTTCTCTCATGTGATTTAATACCTTCTTGGAAAACTCCTGGGTTTCCGGATGAGTCATATCCTTGCCGATCCACTTTACATTTAAACCTACTTCATTCATACCGATGAGACCGATGGTGGAGAAGTGGTTGTTGAACGTACCGAGGTATCTCTTAGTATATGGATATAAGCCTTCATCCAGTAACTTGGATATAATGGTTCTCTTTACCTTTAAGGAACGGGCAGCGATATCCATCATGCGGTCTAAACGCTTGAAGAAATCTTCTTCATTTTCTGCAAGGTATGCGATACGCGGCATATTGATGGTAACAACACCTACGGAACCTGTGCTTTCACCGGAACCGAAGAAACCGCCGGTCTTCTTACGAAGTTCACGAAGGTCAAGACGGAGACGGCAGCACATGGAACGTACATCACTTGGCTCCATATCACTGTTGATATAGTTGGAGAAGTATGGTGTACCGTATTTTGCTGTCATTTCGAATAATAAGCGGTTATTTTCTGTATCGGACCAGTCAAAGTCTCTGGTAATGGAATAGGTTGGAATCGGATACTGGAAGCCTCTGCCGTTAGCGTCACCTTCAATCATAATCTCGATAAATGCCTTATTTACCATATCCATTTCTTTTTTACAATCTTTGTAGCAGAAATCCATTTCTTCACCGCCAACGATACATGGCAGGTTTGCAAGGTCTGCCGGCACGGTCCAGTCTAAGGTAATATTGGAGAACGGTGCCTGGGTGCCCCAGCGGCTTGGTGTATTAACACCGTAAACGAAGGACTGGATGCACTGTTTTACTTCTTTATATGTTAAATTATCCAGCTTTACAAACGGTGCAAGATAGGTATCAAAGGAAGAGAACGCCTGAGCACCTGCCCATTCATTCTGCATGATACCAAGGAAATTTACCATCTGGTTACAAAGAGTGGAAAGGTGACCTGCAGGAGAAGATGTAATCTTTCCTGTAATACCACCAAGACCCTCTTTAATTAACTGCTTTAAGGACCAGCCTGCACAGTAACCGGTAAGCATGGATAAGTCATGGATGTGAATATCTGCGTTACGGTGCGCATTAGCAATTTCCTCATCATAAATTTCAGACAGCCAGTAATTTGCAGTTACGGAACCGGAATTATGTAAAATAAGACCACCTACGGAATAAGTAACGGTAGAGTTTTCTTTTACTCTCCAGTCTAACTCATCCACATAGCTGTTTACGATTTCCTTATAATCAAGGAAGGTGGACTTCATGTTACGGATTTTTTCACGGTTCTTACGGTATAAAATATATGCCTTAGCAACATCCGTATAACCGGTCTGGGTCAGAACCTGCTCTACGCTGTCCTGGATATCCTCCACACTGATGGTCTCTCCTTTGATTTTTTCCTGGAAATCGGATGTTACCCTGAGAGATAAAAGACTGATTATCTCATCATTATAATTCTTCTGTGTTGCAGTGAATGCCTTGGAAATAGCATCAGAAATCTTTGCCAGATTAAAATCTACAACCTCTCCGTCACGTTTTACTACACTAATCATACCCTTGGTCTCCTTTCGATTTTTCATTACCCTCTATTTGTTTATTTTTCATGTTATAAGGACATTGTCGCCTATATAACATTGTAACAGAGGTTATCAAGTCCGTCAAGAGCATTTACACAATATCTTGTTTTTATTTTTGTTCACAATCACTATATATTGTATCTATTCTACACGCGTAAGCCCATGTAAAAAAGGCATTCCGGACAGTTTTTACCAATTTCCCGCCCGAAATGCCTTGTGGTTCTATTTTTTGATTCTACTATATATTGTGTGTATTCTACAACCGTTCGAACTCATATACCGCACGTAGAAGCTCACCTACACTCCAGGCCTGTGCATAACAGCCGCGGGAAATCGTAGGAGTTTTTCCATCATAAATTTCCGCAATCTGTGCCACACATCCTTCGGTCAGCCATCCTTCCAATGCCTTCATACCATCAGTTACGTGCTGCTTCCATTCTGCCTTTTCCGCAAACTCCTGCTCTTTTACAAAACGCAGGCAAGCTCTGTAGTAAGCACCCAACGGGAACGCCCAGGTAGTACCCTGATGGTATGCCCGGTCCCTTTGCTGCATCGGCCCAATGTAAATTTCGTGGAATGCCGGATCCTTTGGCGATAACGTACGGAGACCGATAGTGGTATAAAGTTCTTCCCTCACCTTTTCGATAACCTGCTTTTCTTTATTTGCAGGCAGCATGGTAAATGGCTGGGTTAATACCCAAATCTGGTTACATCTAATTTGATTTTCCTCTCCATTACCGGAAAGCACATCCTTTAAACAATTCTCTTCTTCGTTCCAGAACTTTTTAAGGAAAGATTCCTTTGCTTTTTCTGCAAGCACAGCATATTCTTTTGCCTGTGTCTCTTTCCCCAGCTTTGTTGCAAACTCTTCCATTACCTTTAAACCGCTGTACCAGTAAGCATTGATTTCCACCGGTTTGCCGTGTCTTGGGGTTGGCAGATGGTCACCCACCCGCACATCCATCCAGGTCAGCTGTTCTAAGTCTGCACCTGCGGAAATCAAGCAGTCAGTATCCATTTTAATGTGGAAATCCGTACCGTTTTTATAATTCTCCACAATCGGTTCCAGTACCGGGAAGATTTCTTCTGTAAATGCTTCATCTCCGGAAAATTTAATATATTCATAGGCTGTGTTAATGAACAACAGCGGTGCATCCACGGAATTGTACATCGGGTTGCAGTCACCCTCCGGAAACAGGTTCGGAAGCAGTCCCTTGTGCACATACTTGGCGAAGGTGCGTAAAATACTCTTACACTCTTCAAAACGTCCGGTGACCATGGTAATACCAGGTAATGCGATCATGGTATCTCTGCCCCAGTCCTCAAAGAACGGGAAGCCCGCCAAGATGGTTTTTCCGCCTGTGGATTCACGTTCCGACACATAAGCATCGGCACTGACGGACAGCTGACGGCCAAGTGCTGAGGTTGCCTTAGAATTACCCATGAGATTATTTACGTATGTTTTATGGCTTTGAAGTGCTTCTGTAAAATATGTTTCGCTACATTCCACCGGCTTTGTGCCAAACACACAGGTAAGTGCACTTTTCTCCTGTTCTGCTGCCAAAGCAATTTCATGGTTCAGCAGTACAAGTCCCGTTTCATCCCTTCCGTCTCTCTCATCCTGGGAAAAGTAGAGCGGACCGAATACTTCCGGCTTGGTTTCTGTTACGGTACCGTTGGTAGCAGCATAGATAGTGTCGGCTGCTTTGGAAACAGTATACTGTGTATCGGATGTTGCCTTAACTGCAAATTTCACTGCATCCTCTGCATCAAAGGCGGTATTCTTCGCCGTCACACGAAGCATTGGTTTCACGGAAAGGGAAACTTCCTTTGCATTGCCTTTTTCAATTTCATAATTTACTGCCACAGTGTTTTCACCCTGCACCATCACGATGTTTTTGGTTACGGTAACGCCTGCTACTTTATAAACCCACTGCGGATAATTATCAAAAATAAAGCTTTCCAAATAACGGAAACCTTCCAAATCTTTTTTTCCTTGCATACGCTGGGATGTAAGAACATATTCCTTCCCATCTGCCGTTAAAGTTTCTAATAAACCGGTAACCATGTTCCAGCGTACATTCGGTGCCTTTTTTGCCGCCATAAAAAATACCTGGTCCCCACGGGTTAAACCACCCACCAGATTCATGCTGTTATAGCCACCAAGACCGTTTGCTATGAGGTAACAGTTTTTTTCGCCCTCTTCTAAAGTTGTCCAAGATGTTTTACTAAATTCGAATTTCATGATATTCAATCTCCTCGTAGTCTTGAATCCTTCTGTCCAGCTGTTTTACTCCCCTTTAAACAACTGCAAATATATCTCCTTCGGCACATACGCCTTTACATAAGTACCCTCTGCCTGATACTCTTCTTCCAGCAACTGTCCGTACTTACGAATCACCTGAATCTTGGAAGTCTCGGTATACGGGAACACATGCTCTAACAGCACCTTGCTCTCCCGAAGGATTCTTTCTAAAATTTCTAACAGCTCCTCGGTGCCTTCCCCGAGTTTTGCCGCCATTTTTACGGTTTCATCTGCCTTTAAATCTTTGCGTACTTCCTCTTCCAATTCCCCGTTTGCTATTTTTTCCCGGTAAATATCCTGCTTATTAAAAATGGTAATTACCTTTTTATCTTCCACACCGAGGTTGCGTAATGTTTCGTATACCACATGCATGTGCTTGTAGCAGTCCGGATTGGAAGCGTCCACCACATGCAGAATAATGTCTGCATACTTTGCCTCCTCCAATGTGGAGCGGAACGCATCAATCAGGTGATGCGGAAGCTTTCTTACAAATCCAACCGTGTCGGTAAGCAGAATCTGCTGACCGCTTGGCAGGGTTAAATTTCTGGTGGTTGGGTCCAGGGTTGCAAAGAGCTTATCTTCTTCAATCACACCTGCGTTGGTTAAGTAATTCAGCAAGGTGGATTTTCCTGCGTTGGTGTATCCCACAATGGAAACCACAGGAATCGGGTTCTTGCTGCGGGCAGCACGGGCTACCTCTCTTGCCTTTACCACGTCGTCCAGTTCTCTTCCAAGCTGTGAAATACGGTCGCGGATTAAACGACGGTCCATCTCCAGCTTCTTTTCACCGGGACCTCTGGTACCAATTCCGCCACCCAGTCGCGATAACACATTACCCATACCGATAAGACGGGAAGAACGGTACTTTAACTGTGCCAACTCAACCTGAATCTTACCCTCTCTTGTGGAGGCATGCTGGGCAAAAATGTCTAAGATAACCATGGTACGGTCCATGATTTTGCAGCCCAGGGCATCCTCTAAATTTTTCATCTGGGCAGGGGAAAGCTCATCATCACAGACAATACCGTCTGCATTAAGCTCCTGCACCAAAAGCAGTACTTCTTCAATTTTTCCTTTACCAAGATAGGTTCCCGGATGCGGCTTTTCCCGGTTTTGGATTACCATGGCCACGGTTTCTGCGCCGGCAGTCTTTACCAGCTCTGCCAATTCCTCCAGGGACTCCTTTGTATCATCGTTTTCAGCAGTGGCTACGCCAACCAAAATTAAGCGTTCTGCCACTTCCTCCATGTTATATAATTCAGCCATAAATTTTTACTCCTCTTGTTCTGCCGCCTCTTCTGCCTTCTGCCGTTCCTCCTGCTCCTGCATGTCCTTATTTTCTTCTTTGATTTCCCAATGAATCAAAAAGGTCAAGGCTGCTCTTAATGCAATAATGCCTGCTACGGTGGCAATTTCTGTCCAGTCTCTTACAATAACCGTCTTTAAAATCTCGCTGCCAAGCTTAAATTCTAATCCGATGGCAAGTCCCTGGGCCAAAGTAATTTTCATTTTCGGCGAACGGCTCACATAACCGATAAATCCTTTGATGCCGGAATAAATAATGATTCCCACACCGATAAACTCAAAAATAACAATAGCAAACTGCACCAGATACTCCAATCCGGTTTCCAAAATGTGTATCAGCTCCATAACTAAAACTCCTCCTGCAAGTATAAATTCCTGCTCTTATTTCCCTGTCAGATTCTTAAGTTCTTCCAAAAGCTCCAAATCACTCTGCTTAACCTTAATATTGGATGTAATTCTATTCTGCCCCGGTTTTTCCACGGATATTTCAATAATGGTATCCTCTTCGATTCCGCCGGAAAAAGCTGCGCTTAAGAACTGTACAAACTTCGGATGGTTTTCAGTAAATTTATTTTTTGCCTGCATCATTTTCATCATGGACATTGGATTGATCATGACACGTTACCTCTCTTTCAAAAATTAGTGGACGAAAAAAATCCGCCATACTATATACAACGTACATAGTATAACGGATTTTCAGTTAAATTACAATTATCTTATGCAAAGAAAAACACCTTTGCGCCGTGGCTCTTTACCGCTACCGGCAATTCTTCGGAAGCTTCCACTTTCTCACCGCTCCAGAGCTCGGTACCCTGAACATCCTTGTAGATTTCCAGTTCAGCCAGATTTACCTTAATGCTGCTGTCTTTGTCACTTGCATTAAACACTGCCACATACTGGCCGCCGTCACAATCCATGGCAGTCCATACAATGTGCTCCATGCCGCCTACTTCTTTTCTCCAAACCTGATGGGAATGACGGGCATTGCGGTGCATCTTTAAAATGCCTTCATTGGTAAGTAAGTCCATGGTGAACTTATCGAACTTGGTCATTTCACCGCCAATCATCAGCGGAGAACGGAAAATGCACCAAAGGCTCATCATGGTAATCTGCTCATCCTCGGTAAACTTAGTCCAAGCATCCTTATTATACACCTGTAAAATAGCACCCACCGGCAACATATCCGCATCCGGCCAGTGGCCTGCACCGCTGTGGGTACACCATTTTTCCGCACGGGAAAACATGTCATATAACAGCTCCCACTTATCCCAGAAATCATCGGTAATACGCCACATATTTGCCACCTGCTTATAAAGCTCTGCCTTTTCAAGCAGTGCCGGTCCCGGAGAAAGGCTAAGTACCATCTCTCTGCCGCAGCCATGCAGTGCTTCGCTAAGCATTACCAGTTCTTCCTCCTCGTGAGGCAGTTCTCTGGCGATATCG
>JAZSFC010000015.1:0-9926 GCA_045531955.1 Lachnospiraceae bacterium
AAAGAACAAAAAATAAACTCCGGCAGTTTTTTGCCGGAGTTTATTTTTAATGCCATATGAAATTCTCTTATTCTGCCTTCTTAAATCCAAAGCACATCGGAATCAGGAACAGCAATAAAACAATGCCGATGATACCAACTAAAATGCCCCAGAGCATCATACCTTCAAATACCATCACCATGCACATGCCAAGGCCAAATACTAAGGTTGCCACCAGACCATATAAAGTCTTTAACACAATTTTTGCACTTGGTAATTTGATTTTTACGCCGGACTGCTTGCAATGTACCAGTAAAGTAACCAATAATACTACTGCTGTAAAAACAACACCTTCTGTAAACATGTTCCACTCCGGAAGTAAGCACATGCACATACCGAGAGAGAATAATAAACCACCAACTACACCTAATACTAACTTAATAAAATTTTTCTTTTCCATTTTGAATTTCTCCTTTTCTTTGATTTGTTTTTTTCATCTTATGGCCTTATTCTAACAAGGGGATATTTTTGAAATGTTGGGGAAATGTTTACGAAATATTAATTTTATCATTTACAGCACGAAATTTCTGCGTTAGAATAAATATAATTTAGTAATTTACTTGAATAAAGTTAATAAGCGATAAGGAGATTCTCATGGCAAACATTTATACATCCGCCGACCAGCTCATCGGCAATACCCCATTACTCGAGCTTACTCATATAGAAAAAGAATTCGGCTTAAAAGCAAAGCTTTTGGCAAAATTAGAATATTTAAACCCGGCAGGCTCCATTAAGGACCGTGTAGGAAAAGCTATGATTGAAGATGCAGAAAAAAGCGGCAAGCTCACCAAGGATTCGGTTATCATCGAGCCAACCTCCGGCAACACCGGCATCGGCCTGGCTATGGTTGCTACCGCAAAAGGCTATCGTACCATCATTGTTATGCCGGATACCATGTCTGCAGAGCGTCGTAAACTCATCGCTGCTTATGGTGCAGAACTGGTACTTACCGACGGCAAAAAGGGTATGGCCGGAGCCATCGAAAAGGCAGAGGAATTAGCTAAAGAATTACCGGGAGGCTTCGTTGCCGGACAGTTTGTTAACCCGGTAAATCCAAAGGCTCATTTCGAATCCACCGGTCCTGAAATTTATGAAGACACCGACGGCAAAGTAGATATTCTTGTAGCTACCGTGGGTACCGGCGGCACCATTACCGGCACCGGCGAATATTTAAAATCCAGAAATCCGGAAATTAAAGTAGTTGCTGTAGAGCCGGCTTCCTCTCCGGTACTTTCCGGCGGAAAAGCGGGTGCTCATGCTATTCAGGGCATCGGTGCAGGCTTTATTCCGGAAATATTAAATACTGACGTATATGATGATATTATTCAGGTTACCAACGAAGATGCTTTCGAAGGCGGCAGATGGGTTGGTAAGAAGGAAGGAGTCCTTGTAGGTATTTCCTCCGGTGCAGCCCTTTACGCTGCCATCGAAGTTGCAAAGCGGGAAGAAAACGCAGACAAAACCATTGTTGTTATCCTGCCCGATTCCGGTGACCGTTACCTTTCTACCGAACTGTTTTAAATTCAACACCACTCAATAATCAGAAAAGGAAATCAGTCAGAAGGCTCGCTCCTTCTAACTGATTTCCTTTTTTAGTTCTTTGATAATTCCTCTGTCAGTTCCAGAATTCTCGGTGCCGCCTTTTCTCTCTGTTTCTTAAGTACCCGGCGGTATACGGTAAGGGCCAAGGCCATGCCGGCAATACCAATAATACCGGACAAAATTCCTGCCACATACATTGCTGTTTCAAAAGCCATAATCAGACTCATTCCTGTGCCAAATATCAGGGTTCCGATAACACCCACTGCAACGGCCCAAAGAGTAGCAGTCATTTCCACCTTTTTATCCAGTTGTTTTAATTCTTCCAGTTTACTGAGCTCCTTTGCTTTTTCTTCCTGAGGTAGATACTTTTTCTTGATAGCATCCACCTCTTCCTGCTGTTTTGCAGAATATTTATATTCAAACACATTCTTTTCTTCCATCTTTATTCTCCCATTTTTCTCATTTCCTTATTTGCCCGGCGAACCATCCACAAAGCCAGGCCAAAAATCAACAGACATACCACCGAGCCGGTTACCGCATTCATAATGCGGGCAAACATCTTCTGTCCATCTCCAAACTGTGTCAGCATTGCCGTCTGGGTTGCCAGTATAGACATAAGGGCGCAGGCAAAAGACAACATCTTTGCCGCTGCCAGCACAGGCGTTTCCAGCTTCCGGTGCTTTGCCATATTCCGCACTGCCATTCCGATACAGTAAAAGGAATATGCCGCAAAGGCATAAATCAAAAAACCCGGATACTGATAGGTTTCCCCCTTCCAGATTAATTGAACCACCAGCCCACTTACAGCCATATTCAATACAAACATTAACACACCGCAAAAGCGATAACTTTTTAAAGCAAGTATGCGTTGTTCCCTATCATTTTCCCTCTTCAAATTGTTCCGGTACTGTTTAATTAAACCAAACCTCATGAGACTGACAATGATATAATAAACCGCCACTGCTCCGATCCACGTAGAATGATAATAAACGCCGGCAGTGAATTTAAATATGGCATAAACCATGCTGAATCCACAACCAAAATACAGAAAAAACTCTGTCCGAAGTTTTTTGTCGGTTAAAAATTTTTCACTGTATGCATTGGAATACAAACCCTTTTTCATTCCCTTAAAAATTTTCGGCATACTAAAGCAAACCAAAGCCAACGTATACGCAGAAATAAAATATCCTGCATAGGCAACTACCGGGTTGGCATCCGGCCAGGCAAACGCATATATCAGTAGTACTGCTGAAATTATCACCAGCAAAAGAGCAGGAATCCAATGCAGTTGCATGGTCTTTAACACCGGTGCTTGTAAATGCTTCTTCCACAAGGAGGCACACCAGCGTCCGAATCTTGCGCACTGTTTTCCAAACCAGGCGAAACCACGTCCGATGGCAATACAGCCTGTTTTATTTGCATTCAACCAAACGGACAAGGAAAGTCGAACCTTTTCCCAGAACGCTTTGAACATGAATCTCTCCTCCTACAATATCAATTACTCTCTTTACTAATGCCAGGCCAAGTCCGTTTCCCTGGGTGGCATGGGAAGTATCTCCCTGATAAAACTTTTCAAAGATATGGGCGCCCACTTCCGGACTGATACCACATCCCTCGTCGCTGACGGAAACCAACACTCCATCCTTTTCTTTCTTTACGGAAACAGAAACCGTACCCTCTTTTTTGCAAAACTTTACCGCATTGGAAAATAAATTATTCCAAACCAAAGAAAGCAGCTCCGCATCCTGACAAACCATTACATCTTCGTCTATATCTGTTTCAATCTCCAGATTCTTTTTCTCCCAGGCCTGTTCAAATCCAAGCAGGCATTCACAGATTTGCTCAGACAAGTTGTAATCCTGTTTTTCCGGAAAAATCTGCTGATTTTCCAAACGGTTCAACTTTAAAATGTTGGTTATCAGGGCTGATAATTTTCTGGTCTGCTCTGTAATAGCCTTGGCATACTCCATCTGCTCTTTTTCGGAAAGATCCGGATTTTGCAAAATAGTTCCGTAATTTTGAATTACCGCCAAAGGGGTCTTTAATTCATGAGACACGTTGGAAATAAAATCTGTCCGCAGCGTTTCCACTCCGGATAACTCCTCTGCCAGATGGTTGAGTCCCTTAATGATTTCATCATATTCATTGCCACTGTCTTCTCCCTGAAGATACGGGATTCTGGCAGAAAAATCACCTTCGATAATTTTTTCCATACCATCCAAAATCCGCTTTACCGGCCGGCGAACCCGCCATCTGTGATACACCTCATATAAAATACAAATAACCAGAGTCAGGAAAATCACATTGAACATGGTAAGGGATGCTGCACTGTCCAGCTCTGCCTCTTCCAACGGAACAAACTGCATAAATAATAAAAAGTTACAGGTAATGACAAAAGACAGAAATGCAAACAACACTATGAATTTCCAAATCGAATAGGCAATCCGTTTCATGTAAGCCTCCTCTTACTTAATTACCGCCTTATAGCCAAGGCCGTGTACCGTTACAATCTCAAAATCATCACACTCCGAAAACTTATCTCTGATTTTTGTCATATAAACATCCACCACTCTTGGGCCGGAAGCCGAATCCATATCCCAGAATTCGTCCATCAGCTGAGAGCGGGTAAAGGTTTTCTTTGGATAAGACAACAGCTTATATAATAAATTAAACTCTCTCACGGTAAGACTGATTTCCTCATCCTTTACATAGGCAGTATGTTCATCTGCATCCAGCACCAGGGAACCAATCTCCAGTTTCTTGCTGTTTGCAATTTTAGACCGGCGCATCAATGCCTCGATCCGAAGCACCATTTCTTCTAAATCCACCGGTTTTACCATATAATCATCGATACCTGCACGGAAGCCCTTGCGTTTTGATTCAAAATCGTCTCTGGCCGTTACAAACAATATCGGAATCTCCTGATTTAATTCCCGTACGGTTTTTGCAAATTCATAGCCATCAATTCCCGGCATCATAATATCGGAAATGATTATATCAAATATCTGACCGTACATTTCATCATAGGCTTCGTTGGCATTTAATGCTCCCACTGCTTCATATCCGCAACGGCTTAAAAACGAACACATGGTACGGTTTAAATCTTTCTCATCCTCTACTACAAGTATTTTAAACATGACATACTCCTCCATTCTTATCGAATCATATCATACAAATGTTAAAGATATGTTAAACAACGGGCTGTTACAGTTTAATTTTTAATGTTTTAATATCCAAGTGTCCGACATCTAAAACGACGGTTGTATGAACAGAATGGACAAACCGCTTTATGTTTGTTCCAGACTGGGCATACAACCGTCGGAGGAGTCAGGCGAACACGGATATTAAAACACTTAAAAATATCTGTAACAGCCCGTTTTGATTTTTATTTAGTTCTGTCCGTAGTAAGCGTTTGCACCATGCTTACGGAAGAAGTGCTTATCCTGCATTTCCTGCGGAGCAGTTTTCAGCTTTGGATTGATAACCTCAGCCTGCGCTGCCATCTTTGCTACTTCTTCGAGCACTACGGAGTTGTGCACTGCTTCGTGTGCATCCTTGCCCCAGGTAAATGGGCCATGGTTTGCACAAAGCACACCAGGAGTGTACATTGGGTTGATACCCAGATTCTCAAAAGTTTCAATGATCACGGTTCCGGTGTTCTTTTCGTAACCGGCATCAATTTCTTCCTTGGTTAAGTTTCTTGCGCAAGGAATTGTACCGTAGAAATAGTCTGCATGAGTGGTACCATAGCAAGGAATTTCTCTTGCCGCCTGCGCCCAGGAGGTTGCCCATGGGGAGTGGGTGTGAACCACACCGCCGATTTCCGGATACTTCTTGTAAAGCTCTAAATGAGTTGCTGTATCGGAGGATGGACGGTACTTGCCTTCTACCACGTTGCCCTCTAAGTCAAGCACTACCATATCTTCCGGAGATAACTTTTCGTAATCTACTCCGCTTGGTTTAATAACGAACAAACCGGATTCACGGTCGATACCGCTTACATTACCCCAAGTATAAGTAACCAGACCTCTCTTTGGGAGTTCCATATTTGCTTCGTAAACTTCTTTCTTTAACTGTTCTAACATAATTGATGATACCTTTCCAGTATTATATTTTATTTATCAAACACTAGCGAAGTGCTTCTACTGCCTTAGCTTCTACTGCAAGACCTGCTCTGTAGCCCTTCATGAAGGTTTCAAAGCTTTCTACGTCTTCTGCCTTTGGAGCAAGAGTAATGCCCTTAGCACCTGCAAATACCTTATTGTCAAGGAAATCTGCTAAGGATTCGCCCTCTGCCTTATTCTGCATGTAAGCTGCAAGAAGTGCACAACCCCAAGCACCGCCTTCACCAGCTGTTTCCATAACGGTAACAGGAGCACCCATAGCTGCTGCCATGAAACGCTGACCAACCTCTTCTGTCTTAAAGAGACCGCCGTGGCCAACAACCTTATCTAAGGATACCTTCTCTTCATTTAAAATGTCCATACCAATCTTCAAAGCGCCCATAGCGGTAAACAGGTGGGTTCTCATGAAGTTTGCCAAAGTAAACTTGGAGTCAGGCATACGTACAAATAACGGACGGCCTTCTTCAAAGTGAGTGATATGCTCACCGGAGAAGTAGTTATAAGCAACCAGATTACCGCAGTCGGAATCTGCCTTAAGAGCTTCTTTGTATAATGTCTCGTATAACTTATTCTTGTCTACGGATACACCCATAGCACCAAGGAACTGCTCAAACAGACCAACCCATGCATTTAAGTCGGAAGTACAGTTGTTGCAGTGAACCATGGCAACAGCCGCACCGTCCGGAGTGGTAACCATATCAAGTTCTCTATGTAATTCGGATAAATCCTTTTCTAAAACTGCCATGGCAAATACGCTGGTACCTGCGGATACGTTACAGGTTCTTACGCCTACGCTGTTGGTAGCTACCATACCGGTACCTGCATCACCTTCCGGAGGACACATTGGAATACCTGGCTGAAGCTTGCCGCTTGGATCAAGAAGCTTTGCACCTTCTGCTGTAAGTGTACCTGCATTTTCGCCTGCATAGCCTTCCTTTGGCATAATGTCAAGAAGCTTCCATGGGAACTTCTTATCTGCGATTAAAGCGTCGAACTGGTCAACCATTTTCTTGTTGTACTTCTTGGTTTCGCCATCGATTGGGAACATACCGGCACAGTCACCGATACCAAGAATTCTTTCGCCGGTTAACATCCAGTGAACATAACCCTCTAAGGTTGTCATGTAATCAATGTATGGTACATGCTCTTCACCCTTTAAGATTGCCTGATACAGATGAGCAATACTCCAACGCTGTGGAATATTGAACTGGAATAACTCAGTTAATGCATCTGCTGCTTCACCGGTAATGGTGTTTCTCCAGGTACGGAAAGGCACTAACTGCTTACCATCCTTATCAAATACCATGTAGCCGTGCATCATAGCGGAAAAACCGATACTGCCGAAGGTAGTTAATTCTTCATCATATTTTGCCTTAACATCCTTTGCTAAGTCCTGATAGCAGTCCTGAATACCGCCCCAGATATCCTCTAAGGAATACGTCCAGATGTTGTCTACTAATTTGTTCTCCCATTCATGGCTTCCGGATGCCATTGGGATGTAATCATCACCAACCAGCACTGCCTTAATTCTTGTGGAACCAAGCTCGATTCCAAGATAGGTCTTGCCACTGCGGATAGCCTCTTTTGCCGCTAATTTTTCCATAATATCCTCCTAGTTTTTACTCAAACTAAATTTATCAATCAAATTCAGAAATTCTCCGAATGATTAAACATTACTAACCAGCTGGGAAATAGCCGCAGCCTCGTCAGCCTTTAACAGTCTGTCCTGATTTAACAAAAGAATCAGACGTCCGTTGTGATTTGCCACTCTGTCCACATAAGCAGTATCCTGACTTCTTGCAATGGACGGAAACTCTGTTAATTTTGCATCATCACACTCTATAATTTCCTTTACTTCATCTACCTTAAACGCAATAGCAACGCCATTACTGGTAGTGATAATTACTTTGGTCTGCTCCGTAACCGGTGCTTCCTGTAAGCCGAACTTTGTTCTTAAGCTGAATACCGGTAAAACATCTCCACGGAGATTCATAATGCCAAGAATATGAGCTGCCGCATTTGGCACCGGAACTACGTCAGTTAATGTTTCGATAGCATTTACCTGGGACACATCCAGACCGTACTCGCCCTCGTTTACTCTGAAAATAACCTGCTGTGTTGCCATAAATAACCCCTCCTCTGTGTTTTCGAAGAAATTTACTTTTGTGTAGTTGCCTGCCACTTAAGGTAAGCATTGATAAACGGCTGAAGACCACCGTCCAGTACCGCACCGGCGTTGCCCACCTCGCAGTCGGTTCTGTGATCCTTGACCATGGTATACGGTTGTAATACGTAGGAACGAATCTGGTTACCGAAGTTAATATCCCGTACTTCGCCCCGGATGCCTGCCGCCAACGCCGCATTCTCTTCCTGCTTTAACAGATAAAGCTTTGCTTTTAACATCTGCATTGCCTTATCCTTATTTTGGAACTGGGACCGTTCGTTTTGGCATTGCACCACAATTCCTGTAGGGATATGGGTAATACGGATAGCCGAAGACGTTTTATTTACGTGCTGACCACCTGCTCCGCTGGAACGGTACGTATCAATTCTTAAATCCTCTTCATTAATTTCAATATCCACATCATCCTCAATATCCGGCATAACATCGCAGGACACAAAGGATGTCTGGCGCTTACCAGCCGCATTGAACGGAGAAATACGTACCAGGCGGTGAACTCCCTTTTCGGACTTTAAATAGCCGTAGGCATTTTCACCTTTGATTTCCAGAGTGACGGATTTATAGCCCGCTTCATCACCATCTAAGAAATCAATCATTTCTGTGGAAAAACCGTTTTTTTCCGCATAACGCTGATACATTCTGCACAACATGGAAGCCCAGTCACAACTTTCGGTGCCGCCGGCTCCGGCATGCAGTGTTAAAATAGCATTGTTTTTATCATACTCACCGGAAAGCAATGTGGACAATCTGAGATTTTCAAAATGCTCCACAAAAATATCCAGTGCCTCTTTTACTTCTGCCACGATTTCCGGTTCTTCGGATTCATAGCCCATCTCTAAAAGAACTTCCACATCATCAAACTGGGTTTCCAATTCTTTATAATCTTCCAGAATGTTTTTTAATGTGTTCAGTTCCTTTACATAATTCTGGGCTTTTTCCATGTTATCCCAAAAATCCGGAGCCTGCATAATGGCTTCAATTTCTTCTACCTTTTCCCTCTTGTTCGTGAGGTCAAAGTGAATCCCCCACTTCGACTAAAGGCTCGCGGTAAGTATTTAATGTGTATTTATACTGATCTAACTCAACCAACCCTGTCACCTTCTTTCATAATTGAATTACTGTCTTGCGACTTTAGCAGTAAATGCTTTGATCCATGTTGTATTACGAACGTCCGCAGCACTGCTTATATTTGCGTCCGCTGCCGCAAGGACACGGATCGTTTGGCATAATCTTCTTTGCCTGGCGCTTTACCGGAGCATTTGCCACAGTATCGTCACGGTTGGTTCCGGTTACCTTGGCTACCTCTTCACGTTCTACCTTCTGTTCAATGCGGACATGCATCAGAGCCTTTACCGTATCTTCTGCGATAGCGGCTTCCATGTCACTGAACATGTCGTAGCCCATCATCTTATACTCGGTTAACGGATTCTTCTGGCCGTATGCCTGAAGACCGATACCCTGACGCAGCTGATCCATATCATCGATATGATCCATCCACTTATGGTCAATTACCTTAAGCAAAATAACACGCTCAACCTCTCGCAGCTGTTCCTTTTCCGGGAATTCTGCTTCTTTCGCCTCGTACATACGGACTGCTTCTTCCTTTAAGCGCTGCATCAGTTCCTTCTTGGTAAGATGCTTGATATCTTCTTCACTCAAAGCAATCGGTTTCATCGGAACAATCGGAAGCAGAAGGTTGTTTAATTCTGCCATATCCCATTCTTCCGGAAGCTGGTCTTCGCTGATGCAGGTGTCTACACAGCCTTCGATTACTTCCATAATCATCTTTAAAATGGAATTTCTCATATTTTCGCCGTTTAATACCTTGCGGCGTTCTGCATAAATAATTTCACGCTGCTCGTTGTTTACCTGATCGTACTCTAAGAGATTTTTTCTGATACCAAAGTTGTTGTTTTCGATCTTGGTCTGGGCTGTTTCGATGGCGTTACTAAGCATCTTGTGCTGCAGTTCTTCGCCTTCCGGCATACCAAGGGCATTAAACATCGCAATGAGTCGCTCGGAACCAAACAGACGCATTA
>JAZSFC010000022.1:0-84901 GCA_045531955.1 Lachnospiraceae bacterium
CTTTACAGTTTCAACAATTTTTGCTGCAGATGCATCGATTAACTGATGATCATAAGCCTTGAGTGTGATTCTCATTACTTGACTTGCCATAAAAAAAGTCGCCTCCTTATTCGCACTTAAATTTCAGTACGACAAGCGGTGACTGTACACTCATCCGTGTGTTTCGCGCTCATCGGAAAGAGAAAGGGGCGCACAGTTACCCCTGTTATCAGCCTCCCGAAAGCTGAATTACACGTTTTTCTGCCCTAGGCAGAATATCTAGTTCTGTACAGTGACTTGTCGCCAGGTATTATAACTTGACATTTGCTCCACGGAAAACCCACACGATAGTGCTGTGTGGCAACCTCACGCTTCATCGCTATCAACTCACAACATAAGACATTGTACACTATTTGGCAAGATTTTTCAAGTATTTTTTACTTTGTTTCCATGTTTTTTTCATTTTCGTGAAATTCGTGAGAAAGTGCCAAAGTTTTATCGTGGTTTTTGTGCATGTTGTACATATTTATCAATTGAATCATGCAGAACCTCCCGGCAGGGCTTCTTTTTCTGATTTTCTTCTCCGACTCAGCTGCTTTTCACGGGTGCTTGCGGAGGATGCGGTGCTTTCTTTCTATTAATAACAGTTTCCGATGGGGCACTATAACTCGGCGGTGGTGGAAGGCGTGGGTTATGGTTATATTGATGAGTGTTAATGGCGTTGGTTCGTGGTTTTGGATTTGGGAGTCCAAAAACGTCCGGTGGACGTGTCTTTTAAGAAAGGTATGAGGACACTCTTAGACAAGCGAGCTTGTCCAGAGGTGCCCCACATACCTTTCTTAAAAGCGCTCACGCGCTTTTTGAACATCCCAAATCATTTACACTTTCATTATCAGCTTCCATGTCCTACTTCCACCGCCACCTCAAACAGATAGCTGCCCCTACCGAACCTGTTATCTCAGAAAGCACCCTGCATCCCCCGAGCCTGCCGGAAAAGGTGCTGAACGTCGGATACAGAAAAGAGAAAAAGAAGTATTATGCCGGGGAGGTTCTGTGCGAAAGCTGACACATAGGGGAGGGAATTGCGAATTATATACTTCATATTTTCATGTTATGAGTTATGTGCTATAATTTGCTTATAAATTGATTATCCAAAAGGAGTCACAACATGTTACCATTTGAAAAGCTGCTTGCAAAAGAACCAATAGAATTTAAAAACGGTATTTACTATTTTGATTCCCACAACCACGGAGATTGTTTTGACAAAGAAGATGCCCTGGAATGGGACAATGGCCGTTTAGAAAATAATTGGAACAAACAGAAATTTCTTGATAATCCGACAATACGATACATGCTCAATGCAATTATTTCTAACAGTACGGAAATCATTGATTTGGCATGCGGACCGGGACTAGGACTGATTCCATCCATAAAACGGCTCACTCCGGCATTTCCCTGCACAGCAACCGATGCAAATGCCATGGTATTGGAACATTGGAAAAACTGGTTGGATAAAAACCAACCGGACTCCGGAATCAATTTCGCACAGTTCTCAATACTTGACATGCCATTTAATGACAACTCTGCACCCGCGTTTACCAGCAATATTGGCTTATCCTCTGTCAGAGGAGGTCAGACGGATTATGACATTGCAGTGGGCGAAGTATACCGTTGCCTCGTGCTGGGCGGATACTTATATACCATTGAGAGCGAATGGATGGATATCCCCTCCATTTTACAAGTGTTTAAAAAAATGAATTGGCAGCCTTGGAATATTTTCACAGAAAAGCAAACCAGCTGGCATGACCGGTTTCTTGCAGCCGGATTTGAAATTGTTTGGGAAGAAATATCAGAACGCAGATATTTTACAGCGGACGATAATGAACTGGGCGAAGCATCCTGCAAGCTCCAAGTACCGGTGGGTGTTAAGGAAACAGCCTTTGTACTGAGAAAGAAATAATTGAATGGAGTTAAACTATGACAATTAAAAGAATAACAACCATCACCGAAAAACAAACCATCACCCGTACTATCCTTGAAGCCCTTCCCGACTGGTTCGGTATCCCGGAGGCGCGGGAAGAATATATCGAAGGCAGCAAAGATAACATCTTCTTCTGCGCATATGCTGAAGAGAAACCGGTCGGCTTTCTATATATAAAGGAAACCGGAAAAGACACCGCCGAGCTTGCCGTTATGGGTGTACTAAAAGAATACCACCGCCACGGCATCGGCAGAGCACTCTTTGAACATGCAAAAGCCGCTGCCCGCGAAGCCGGCTACTCCTTCCTTCAGGTAAAAACCGTGCAGATGGGCAAATATGAAGATTACGATAGCACCAACAAGTTTTACTTATCCCTTGGCTTCAAAGAATTTGAAGTCTTTCCAACCCTATGGGATGAATGGAATCCTTGTCAGGTATATGTGATGTCACTATAACCCTTTTGAAGTCTATGGCATTTGCAACTTCCATACGCCTTTCCACCAATCTCCCGCACCGACATTCCGTGCTTTCCCGGCGGCTCCGAGTCAGCCTTTTGTGGTGATGTGGCTGCGTTTGGTGTTTTGGCAAACTGTTTGAGCGGACGGGTGGTTGGCACTGTGTTTCGCATTTGGATTATTCAAAAAGTGCGCAGCACTTTTTAAGAAAAGAATTAATGGGTTCTGTGAACACCTCGTGTGTTTGACAGAACCCTTATTCTTTTCTTGAAAGTTACATCCGCAGGATGTTTTGAATAATCCAAATCTCAATACAACCCATCAATCACTCCCCCGCTCCGCGAGTTTTTGCAAAACACCAATAAGCAGACACACGTCCTCGCCGCAAAAGACTGACTCGGCAAGCCCCCGAGGAAAGCAGCGGAGTCGGCAGGGAAATTCGGTGGAAAGGCAATATAAAAGGAAGGGCAACAAAAGCTGCCCTCCCCAAAAAACTAACGCTATTCTCAACCTGTCGCCATCGGCGCACTCTGTTTATCTATCTTCCAGCTTCACATACTCCCGTGGTTCCTGCACGCAGGTGTAGCCCGGACGTATAATCTTATCCTGGCTGATGAGTTCTTCCATACGGTGCGCGCTCCAGCCGACGATTCTTGCCATAGCAAAGAGTGGTGTGTATAACTCGTGCGGCAGGTCTAACATGCTGTAAACAAAACCGCTGTAGAAGTCGATGTTGGCACTAACACCCTTGTAGATTTTACGCTCTCTCGCAATTACTTCCGGCGCCATCTTTTCCACCATGGTGTAAAGCTTGTAATCTGCTTCCCGGTCTTTTTCCATGGCAAGCTGCTTTACATACTGCTTGAAGATTTCAGAGCGCGGGTCGGAAATGGAATAAACCGCATGACCCATACCATAGATGAGGCCCTTCTTATCAAAAGCTTCCTTATGTAACAACTTGAGCAGGTACTCTTCCACCTGTGCCGGGTCGGTCGTATCCTTCACGTTCTTCTTTAAATCCTGGAACATTTCCACTACTTTGATATTAGCACCGCCGTGCTTTGGTCCCTTCAAGGAGCCAAGGGCCGCTGCAATTACCGCATAGGTGTCCGCACCGGAGGAGGTTACCACATGGGTGGTGAAGGTGGAGTTGTTACCGCCACCGTGCTCTGCATGAAGCACCAGAGCCAGGTCTAAAATTCTTGCCTCCAGTTCCGTATACTTTTTATCGGTACGGAGCATCCGCAGGAAATTCTCTGCGGTGGAGAGCTCCGGCTTCGGATTATGAATGTATAAGCTCTTGCCCAGTTCATAATGACGGTATGCCTGATATGCATACGCCGCCAGCATTGGGAATACACTGATTAACATCAGACACTGACGCAGTACATTTTCAATACTGTTATCATCTGCCTTTTTGTCATAGCAGGCCAGCGTCAGCACACTTCGTGCCAGTGTATTCATCATATCCTTACTTGGGGCTTTCATAACAACATCACGGACAAAGTTGGTCGGAAGAGTTCTTCCCTTGCCAATCAGTTCCCTGAAATCCGCTAATTCCTTTTCATTTGGAAGCTCGCCAAATAAAAGCAAGTAAGTAGCTTCCTCGAAACCGAACCGTTTTCCTTCTACAAAGCCTTTACAGATATCGTTAATATGAATGCCCCGGTACCGTAAAATACCATCCATCGGACGCTTTTCCCCATCCACGATTTCATAGGATAAAATCTCGGAAATCTGGGTCAGTCCGGCCACAACGCCCACACCGTTAATATCACGAAGTCCGCGCTTTACATCATACACACTGTAGAGTGCAGGGTCCACCTTACTGTTTGCCTGGCATTTTACTGCCAGTTCTTCTATTCCTTTTGCCAGTTCTAATTTGCTTTTTGCCATCCAACCATCCTTTCCAAATGAGTTATTTATTCTTTTACTGCAATAACTTCCATTTCAAATAAGCCGCCTTTTGGCAGTGCACCCGCCTGTACGCAGGAACGAGCCGGCTTGTGTTCGTCAAAATACTCTGCATAGATGGCATTGATTTTTACAAAGTCATTAATGTCTGCTAAAAATACGGTTGTCTTAACTACATTATTTAAGGTACAGCCTGCTTCCTTTAAAACCACTTCCAGATTTTTGATTGCCTGCTCTGCCTGAGCCTCTACGCCCACAGCCAGTTCGCCGGTTTCCGGAATCAGACCCAGCTGACCGGAAGTATAAATTGTATTGCCTGCCTGTACGGCATGTACATATGGACCTACTGCTGCAGGTGCCTTTGCTGCATTGATTGCTTTCATAATAAATACCTCTCTTTTCTCTATTGTATTCTTTCCTCCGGAGAATCATGTTGCTTTTTAATACACTATCTTGTTAAAGTGTTTGATTGCGCAAAAGGGGGATGTCATTTTGGCACCCCCCTTATTTTTTGTTTGAAGCGTTCTAACACATTTCCCTATTATGCGCGGTTAGCAGAACCGAAAAGCTCGATCTTTTCGCGAACGGTAGCCTTGATAGCTTCTGCACCAGGAGCCAGGAGCTTTCTTGGGTCGAAGCCCTTGCCCTGTAAATCCTTGCCTGCTTCGATGTACTCACGGGTAGCAGCTGCGAAGGATAACTGGCACTCTGTATTAACGTTAATCTTAGCAACGCCAAGGTTGATTGCCTTCTTAATCATATCTTCAGGAATACCTGTACCACCGTGAAGAACTAATGGCATAACGCCTGTCTTCTGCTGAACAGCGTCCAGTGTTTCGAAGGAAAGACCCTGCCAGTTTTCCGGGTACTTACCGTGGATGTTACCGATACCTGCTGCAAGCATTGTTACGCCAAGATCAGCGATAGCCTTACATTCGTTAGGGTCAGCACATTCACCTGCACCTACAACGCCGTCTTCTTCACCACCGATGGAACCAACTTCTGCTTCGAGGGAAAGACCCTTTTCGTTACAGAGAGCAACTAATTCCTTAGTCTTAGCGATGTTCTCTTCGATTGGATAGTGGGAACCATCGAACATTACGGAAGAGAAACCAGCCTCGATACACTTTAAGCAGCCTTCGTAGCTACCGTGGTCTAAGTGAAGAGCTACAGGAACAGTGATGTTCATTTCTTCAATCATACCCTTAACCATACCAACAACGGTCTTGTAACCTGTCATGTACTTACCTGCACCTTCGGATACACCAAGGATAACAGGGGAGTTCATTTCCTGAGCTACGGAAAGAATAGACTTTGTCCACTCTAAGTTGTTAATGTTGAACTGGCCTACTGCATAGTGGCCTGCTTTTGCCTTTTCCAGCATTTCTTTTGCAGATACTAACATTGTAAAATCCTCCTTAATATATGTAAGCTTTTTATACTAAATCGCATTGTATACATTATACATGATTCTTGTAAAAAAGCAAATAGGAATTTAAATTTTTGTTAAAAGTTTCACGGAGCGTTTCTTTTGTTTATAAAAATCTCAACTTATGCTCTGTCGAACACTACCACGTTCACGGAATTTGCCGGAAGAACAACCTCCAGAACATTATTCTTTACTGTCATCTTATTGCTTACCGGAACCACCCATTCCTTTTCCTTGGTGTTAACATTTGGTTTATGTACCAGGTCAGCCTCACCGGTGAGGGTAATGACTTCTGCCTTATTAGCAACCTTTAACGCATCCAGCTTTACCAGAACCTTCTTATCGAAGTTTTCTGCATTGACCAGCTTTGCATAAACCTTCTTATCATCTGTAGTAACAGAGTGGAAAATTTCACGGTTGTATGGCTCCAGCCTGCATTCTAATAACCCCTTCTTTTCCTTACTGCCCTTTTCGCAGTAGTAACAGGTAAGAGTCTTGCCGTCCCTGCCACCGTAGTTTACGGTAACAGTGTATTCCCCTGCCGGAACCGGCTCGTCATAGCAAGCACGTAAGTTTCCTGCGAACACACTGGAGGAATAATCACCCAAAGTGTAGCCCTCCACGCCATTTTTCAACACCTTAAGACCGGTGCCGCGGGCGTGACCGACACAATAAATCAAGCCATCTGCATGACCGGGAACATTTACATTCTGCGCCCCCACATAAACTGCCAAAGCTGCGTCATCACTTTTTTTCATAACAGTAAATTCTGTGGTGTAATTCATCCATGCCGGTCTGTCTAAACCGAATACCTTAGCACCTTCTTTTTCAGTAATTACAACATCATCTGCCAGTTCTTTTGTAAAGTCCTGTTCAAATAAAATCTTTTTGCCCTTGTTAGAAATCACCTTACAACTCTTAAACTCTACATCACCGGTGGCTCCTACTGCAGTGCCGCCACATGATGCATAATAACCCTTTTCGCCGTTTCTGTAGGTTTCAAACCGGGTTTCCAGCACCTTCTTACCAAGGTACTTGGCAAACATCTGCTGCACATAGTAGTTTGGTGTTCTCCAAACCGACTCGTTATCGAACCAGATAGCGTCCGGTGTCCACCGGTAAGTGCCGTCGGTAACCACCTTGTTGAATAAAGGAGCGGTTGCCGCCAGACGTACCACGTCAGAATTCTTTTCAAATCCCGTCATTACCGCTGCTTCTGCCACAGCGCCTGCCAGGGTATTCTTATCGGTGGATGCATATTCACCCACAAATACCTTGGAGGTCTGGTTTTCCTTATTGGAACGGTAATAGTAGTTATAGCGGTCTGCATTTTCTAACAGGTACTCATTGGAACGGTAGTAATGCTCGTCCACAATGGTATCCATGTAATTCTTATTCTTCTTATACCAGGTTACATCCTCGGTGAAGCTCTTCTCGCCGTCGGTGAAGGCAACGGTTGCGCCGCCTTTTAAATATCCCGCCAAGAACTTCCAGCCATCCTGATAAGCACCGTCATCTGCCTGGGCGCCTGCCGTGGAAATGATGGTAAGCGGATAGCCCGGATAATTCTTCTTCATGTACTTATCGATGGCAGTCTTGAAGGTTTCGAAGCTCGCAAAGAACTCCGGACCCCAGTTTTCGTTACCTACACCAAGATAGTGCAGGCCAAACGGTGCCTCGTGACCCATCTTTTTACGGAGAGCCGCCCACTCGTTATTCTCAAAATCGGTACAGATAGCAAAATCGATCAAATCGGTAAAATTCTTAATGTACTTCTTCTGCAGCTTGCCGCCTGCCGGATTTGCGTAGTCGGAACGGGCCTGACAAAGCACGCCGCATGCCATAACCGGAAGCGGTTCTGCATTTAAGTCTTCCGCCAGCTGGAAATATTCCATGTAACCGAGACCCATGGTCATGTTGTAGCCCCAAACATTGAAGTTTTCCTTACGGACTTCCACATCACCTACGGATTCCTTCCAGTCGTATACGTTTTCCCAAATATAGGAGCCCTCGGAAATACATCCGCCCGGGAAACGAAGGAAGGTCGGATGAAGCTCTAACATTGCTTCCACTAAATCTCTTCTTAATCTGTAGTTTGGATTTCCCTTATAGTTTTCATAGGCAGTGGCAGACTTCTTTTCTTTCTTACCGCCCCACACATTATCAGGCATTAAGGACACCATATCAATAGCAGTGTCTCCTGCAAATTCCAAGGAAAGCTGACCCATGCAGGAAGCCGTTGCTTCTAACTTTGCCGTATATTTCTTCCACTGGCCTGCCTTGGTAAGCTTCACGATAACCTTACTGCTTACTCTGTTTCCGTTCGCATCCAACAATGCAACCGTTAAAGATGTGGTCTTTGCAGGCTTTGCCCAGATGCTGAAATGATAATATTCATCTGCCTTAAAATTCATGGAGTACTCCAGCTTATTATCGCAGAAGCCGCGGTTAGAAAGAGTTGCTCCCGCCGGGACATCTATATAATATGCATTAACATCTTTATCTTTAATACCAAAGTGTTCTCTGAGACCGCCCTTATTCTTTACGGTTACCTTATCGGTATCGCCAAACCAGAAGCGCAGGGCATCGTGGATTCTTCCGGTGGATTTGCCGTTTTCACCGCTGCGGAAATCATAGGTGTCAAAGCGGAAATTCTCAAAGGAACGGTTTTGCACCATTTCTGCGTAAATACCGCCATCTGCCGCATTGTTGATATCCTCATAAAACAGGCCGTACAAGGTATCGCTGATATCAATAGTCTCTTTATCACCATGAATGGTAATTTCATACGGAGCTACAGACTTTGGAAGTACTGTTGCCACATAGCTTTTTTCTGCTTTACTGTTACCGCAAACCAGTTCCGCCGTAACTACCACGCCCGCAGGCTTACGTACTGCTGTCACCTTGCCCTCTGCAGAAATTACTTCCGGCTTATCGCAGCTCCAGTTTACGGTTACCCTGCCGTCCATCAATGTGTTTGCCAAGTTTAAGTCACCGTTGATAATCTTTTCCGGTCCGGTTAAAAATTTATTTTTCGCCAGTTCCAATACCTGCTCATCGCTTAAAGACTCGCACATCATTCCTAAGATTTCTTCTTCAGAAAGCGCATCCGAGTACAGACGCACATCCGCCAGGGAACCGCAGAAATCCGCATCTGCATCAAACTGGGAGTGTCCGATGTAGTTATTCGCATAATTAGCCGGATCCTCTAAGGTTGCCAGGAACGCACGGTAAGCCTTGTATGTACCGCTGGAGGTCTGGCTGATAAAACCATCCATGGCCAGCTCACCATTGATATAAATTCTAGGACCTGCGCTACTTAAGGAACCGCCCTTGGTTCCGGTAATGGTCATGGCAATGTGCTGCCACTCTCCGGTAGGACACTGCTTTCTTGCATCTGCCGCGATATCACCACCGGCAAAGCAAACGCCGCGCATAAAACGGGTTAAGAAAATATAAGGACCACCCACCTTACCGCAGTCGAGAATTCTTTCCCAGTTGCTTCTTCCTCTGTCCGCACATACCCAGGCAGAAACAGTAAAACCGGTTTCATCACTGACATCCTTTAATATATTCTTTGGCAGTTCCAAATAGGAAACACCATATTCCCCACCATAAAAATGAGCCGCTACTCTTCCACTAATTTTTTCTGCCTTTGGTGCTCTTGCACCCATAGCTACTGCGTCGTTGCCGTTGCCGGAGCAGTCCTTTCCGATATTCTTTGCATCTTCAAAAGTATAACGGGCAATTAAACGTTTATCCATTGAATTTCTCCTTATTTCAGGTTTTCTTTCGTGACTTTGTTCTGAACATAACCATATAGCCACCCAAAATACATTCTACCTTAATTTTCGTAAAAGAGCAAGTGTCCGCCCGATGATATTTTCTTTCTGCAAAAAATATGATAAAATTTCTAAAATACCCAATGAAACACATTCCTTTGACACTTTATAAGCGAAAGACCGAAAAGAGAAAAAAGAACAAAGGAGAATATCAATGAATCCCGAAGCATTAGAACCATATGTAGACAAAGTATACGCCTACGCCATCAAGCGGACCTTTACCGAGGAAGAAGCTGCAGATCTTTCTCAGGAAATACTTTTTACCGCCATCCGTGAGCTCCCTAAGCTTCGTGACGAAAAAAAATTAGCGCCTTGGCTTTGGGGCATTGCAGACAACGTTTCAAAAAACTTCCGCAGAAAACAAGGAAAACAGCGTGCGATGTATTCCTATGATTTTCCGGAAAACCTGATGCAGGAAGAAGAAGCTCCCGAAGAAGAGGAGGAACTGTATGCTGCTCTCCGGGCCAAAATTGCAGGTCTATCCCAAATGTACCGGGACATCATCATTCTCCACTATTACGACGGTCTTTCCACAAAACAAATTTCCGAACGGCTATCTATCCCCGAAGGCACCGTTACCTGGCGCCTTTCCGAAGCCCGGAAAAAATTAAAAAAGGAGTGTACAACCATGGAAGAAAGCGCATTAAGACCTAAACTTTTAGGCATTGGTATTACCGGCAGCGGCGATTACAGCGTTGCCCCATTCCCACATGTATATATCAACGATGCCCTGTCCCAGAATATTTTATACTATTGCTATGAAGAAGCCCACACCGTAGAAGATCTTTCTAAGCTTTGCGGCGTTCCTGCTTATTATATTGAAGAACGTATTGAAAACCTAATTAAAAGAGAAGCACTCTTAGAACCTGTCAAAGGAAAATATCGTACTGACTTTGTCATCTGGTCAGACAAATACGGAATCTACTGCGAAGAACATGCAGAAAAATCCTTATTGCCAATCATGGATAAACTATTGGATGCACTGGACAATATTGCATCAGAAGCAAATCAACTGAACTTTTACAAAGCCGGAAAAAGTGAAAAAGACCTGTACTACCTCTACGGCGTACTGGCCTTCTATGATTTTTTAAATGCCCGCTATGATTCTTTCAACCTCCCATATCCAAAGATGAAGGAGTGCTACGACGGAAACAACTGGCGCTATATAGGTTTTATGGAAACCGGCAAGCACCGTACCATTAGAGTCAACTGGCAAATCAATTCCAACATGGATAACCCCGGTGGATACCGTCATCTGGTCTTTGGAAATTTTGCAGGTTACGGAAACGGACAAATGATGTTAGCCAGTCAAATCAATGCCTGCGATGATATCCTCACTACCGGTAGCAGTTCGGATACAAAAGCAGTAACCGATGCTATTCAGGCAGGAAAGATTCTCCGCAAAGATAACGGTGAATTTTCTGTAACTCTTCCCGCCTTTGATATTGCCGCCAAGGAAGCCTTTTACCAAATCGTAGAAAAACACATGGCACCTCTCGCCGAGGAATACTTCTGTCATGTAAAAAAATTTGTAGCCGGCTATAAAAAACTGTTTCCAAAACACTTAAATGATGATGCTGACCGTGCCTGCCATACCATGGCGTGTTACATGTTTTCCGCTGTTATGGACTATGCTCTCCGCATCGGAAAGATAGAACCACCGTCAGAAGGAACCAGTTGCGAGATACTGATGAAGAAATAAAATGAAAAACCATATTCACTTCAGAACCGCTATCGCTGACGTTCTGTACGTGAATATGGTTTTCTTTACCTACATAATTATTACTCCACTACTTTTTTAGCCGAAAAACGTACACTATAATACGTGTCTTCCCCTTCTTTTGCCACATAATAATTTTGCCACAACTCATATCCCTGCAATTCTATATCGCAGGTCAGCTCCACGCCACCAATCACAAAGGAGAAGTCTTTAAACTTATCTATTTTGTATAATCTGTCATAAAGAGAATTGCTTCCGTACATCGACTGCTCTATCTGCTCTTTTACCCCTGCCCATTTTTTATAGGTGAACACATTATAGTTTTGCTCACCCTCCACAAAAGCGCAAGCCAGGTCAAACATAAGCCATTTAAATGCATCCAGATATTCTTTCCGATTCCTGGTTTCATAAAAGAAGCCGACCTCTGTCACTACGCCGTTTTCTTCTACGATATCGATTTTCTTCGGATGCGCTCCGGCCTCAAAGACTCTCGATTCACCACCGATAGTCACTGTACTGTCAGACACCCATATACCATCGGACAAGTGTATACCGTCCAGACTGCGGACATATTTTCCAGCCCACTCTCCGTTTTCCTCAATATTCATTCCGCCGTTATATACTACATTCCGCACCGTATTATAATTTTCCACGAATTCCTTAGTATTTACATCTCCACGGTTGGGTACCATTCTCATGGACTGGCAGCAATATGCTATTGTAAGTATGCAACATACAGTTGCTGCAGCAAATGCAACCTTCCGCCAAGGCTTTTCATCCTTCAATTCCGGTGTAGTATTTGCGGCATAATCCCAATCCAGGGGCTTACCGTCTGCCATGGCCTTATAGGTGTTAATCATCTGAAAAATATCGTGATATTTCCAGTCGTGGTGGCCTAAAATTGCCCGCCAGGACCTTGCCCATGCCATATCCATCGGAATCGGTCCGCCCACGTCATAGCTTATCCAAAGACCAAGCAAGGCTTTACCCGGTGTTGTGCCAAACATATATAAGAACACCGGCTCCAGCAAAAAGGCCATCAAAATATTAATGACGATTGAATAAATCACAGCTGCTACAAGTGTATTTCTTTCAAAAATAAGAATCCGGTGAAAAATATACACTAAAACAATCCAAACGGTTGCATACAGTAAATAATCAATCAATCTTGCAAAGATACGCAACCACGGTGCCCGCACCGGTTCCGGGGTATCCCGTTCCACCCATTCCTCCTTCTCGGTTACATCCGGAAGACATTTCTTCAACACCAGAAGATACTGCTCCGTATTCAGCTTCTCATAGGTTGCACCGTCCCGCTGCATCTTTTCGCAGACGTACTTTGATTTTTCCAAGTCCTGCTGCTTTGTTGTCAGATAAGCAATGTGTTCTTCCAATGTACTGGCCAAGTCCTGTGAGCCCCGATGCATTGCTTTAATATCTTCCAACGAAACATGCAGAGAACGTAACAGCTTGATTTTCTTTAAAATATTGAGGTCTTCTTCCGTATAATTCCGGTAACCGTTTTTCTCCCGCTCCGGATTTATAAATCCTTCTTCCTCATAAAAGCGGATGTTTGCCCGCTGCATGCCGGAAGCTTCTTCGATTTCTTTGATTGTCATAATCATCCCTCCCACCTATAAATTACACTATCAAGTGACTTTATAGTCAAGAGGTTTCTGTAATATTTCTATATTTTATTCCGTGTCCTCCTCTTTTTTCTCCAGAGGGTTCTCCAATAGCTTCGGATTTTTCATTATTTTCTTAAATTCCCTAAGTGCCAGGGCAAAATACAGACCGTCGCAAAAGCGCTCATCCGAAACAAGAGTAAACGGCATGTGTTTTTGAATCACAACTTCGCCCTTTTCCACCACCGGAATCTGCTTTTCCTTTCCCATGGCAAAAAACAGTCCGTTGGTGCCAAACTCACAGGTATGGTGAAATACCGGATTCACGCCCAGGGATTTTAAATTAGTAATATAAAAGGAGGTGTGAAACGGACTGAATTCAATAACAGACTTTGGCAAGATGTTATGACGGTCCATCCACATAGCTATGGATGCCACCGCATTTAACAGCCAGGACGGAAGAGAAGTTAACACTCTCGCCATCTTATCTGCACCATTTTCTCCTTCGCGAAGAACAGTCTCCTTCCGGATAGCCTCGTTAATTTTCTCCGTAATTTCCAAAATACTTTCCGTACCATCAAAAGCAAGCTTAATTGTAGTGTCCGGGCTATCAATATGTAATTCCGGATGTATGGTAAAACTGACCCAGATTTTTGGTCTGGCATACAATTTCCCGTTCATCACAAAGCGGTTCAATCTTGGTTTTAACGCCAGCATCCGTACAACACCGGCAATAAAAATCTGCATATACCCGATTTTAATTCCCTGCTCCGACTTTTCCTTGATATATTTGTCCCAGGCCTCACAATTAATGGAATCCTCATAAAAATTCATGGAGTCATACCGCTTCTTCATTAAAAAGCAGGTAATTAACTGCATTGGGTCCACGTTTCGGATTCTCCGTCCATCCGGTCTGTTCTTCATCATCAAAACCTCCCTAAGTTTGATTTTCTTCTGTGTTTTTAGTGAACCAGTGTAATACTACGGTGCAAATTTGCTACATTTATGTGTTCTGCTCCCTCCATGCGCTCCCCATCCAAGGACCAGAGCATATCTGCATCTGCTGTTATTTCCATACTTCCTGTACTTCGGAAGGTTATCATACCACAGTCATAGGTCTGCGCCTTTAGTGCCGCAATACACTCGCCCACCTCCGTTAAATTTTTTGGTGCCCGTACCAACAATACCTCAAATTTTCCGTCACCCATATCCACCAATTCCGGCTTCAACGTCAGAACTCCTCCCACGCTGGTGGAATTACAAATTGCACCGAATAAATAATCATCCTCTATCACTTCGGTATCTGTTTCCAGCTTTAAATGCCACTTTCTTATTTTTGATATTTCCTGTATTCCCTCCAGCACATAGGCCATATGTCCGAGGGAATTTTTAATATTTTGTGAGGTAGCGTAGCTTGTTTTTGTAAATGCACCAAAGGAAGCCACATAGGAAAAATAGCGTTCTTTGAATTTTCCGATATCGTACTGCTTCGGTGTACCGTTTATAATCTGCTTTGCTGCCTCAAGCACATCCAAAGACAAGCCAAGGGAATTTGCAAAATCATTGGTGGAGCCTGCCGGAATATATCCTATCGGGATGTTCCGGTTCTCCTGTAACATCACATTAACCGTTGCATTCAAGGTTCCGTCACCGCCACAACAAACAACAATATCTAATGGTTGCATAAGAAATCCCGCAATTTTTTCGGCATCCTTTTCCTGTGACGTGATATATACCTTAACCTCATAATCTGCCCTGTTAAATATTTCTATGATTTCCGCAAGATTTTTTGCTGCCTTTTTCTGCCCCGCCACCGGGTTCACTATCAATAACATTTGTTTCATGCCGCACCTCCCAATCGTTGCTTCCAAAATGATTTTCCATAGGCTATTCCTTCTGCCAAAACACAAACCGGCAGCGCTGCAAAAATGTCTACCACAGAATGCTGTTTTACAAAAGCGACGGATATGCACACCATAAAGCAAAAAGCTGTCAGTAATACTTTACATCGTTTTGATGCTGACGGTTCTTTTAGCCAGGTTGACGCAATGCCGACGGAATAAGCCACATGCAGGGACGGACACACATTTGTGCTTGTATCTGCCGCATAAATAATACTTAGTATCCACGTAAAAATATTCTCTCTCGGAAATTCTGCCGGCCGCAAATCCTGACGGTTAGGAAAAAGAATGTATATCGCCATCGCCACAATCTGGGTCACGATAATGAATTTCATCATTCCCTTAAAATTTTCCGGATTATATAAGGCAAAATATAACAGGGAGCCTACAATTAAAACATACCAGCCCACATAAAACACAACAAAGTACTCACAAAACGGAACAATATCATCCAGCCGGCAATGCACCGGGTAACACTGTTCTCTCGGAATGAAAGCCTCCGTTATAAAATAAAGAATAAAATAACCTATCCAGCCAAGCAAAAACAACAAGTGATTATACTCCGGCTCCTTTAATTTTGACAGGCGAAAGTTTCTGTAATCAACCACGGGTTTTCTCATTCGGCACCTCCCCGATATCTTTATTTGTTAAGTAATATTTCTTTGGAATATTCCGATAAGGCACCACCACATGCTCCGGCAAAGCACGGGCCATTTTCGTAATTTCCGCAGCCATTGATTCTGCTATTCGCTTACGTTCTTCCTCTATCGGACTCGCCGGGCAAAAGGAGATTCCCTTGCCTATGTACATTTTTCTCATCCGGGGTGCAATATATACCGGAACAAAAACCAATTCAATTCCTGTTTTCTTATAATACAGCTTTGCCACGTCCACAAAGTTTTCCTGAAACCGGTATAGAATATTGTTGTATTTCTCATCCTTTTCCGGAAAAATCAAAAGATTTTTTCCTTCCTGCAAAAACTTGATACTGGTGCGGAAGGTGGACATAATCCGCATATCACGATACACTGCTATGGTTCTGGCGTGATTAAATAAAAAATCTGCCAAAGGCGCAATGATGTAGGACAGCACCTTATAAAACGGCTGGGTCCACTTTGGTTTTTGCGACCAGAAATCCTTAAAAGCATAAGCCGGCACTTCCTTTATATTCATCATCTCCCCGGCACACCAGGTATAGCAGTTTTCCGGCAAAAACAGTTCCCCTACAATCGGTCCGTTCATCTGGGCATGGTTCACCACCAAAACAGCATCCCGTTCCGGCAGATTTTCCAAACCGATTACTTCTGTTTTTCCGTAAAAAAATTTTACCAATCCCTTAACGATGTGAAATAACACCGGATGTTTCTTTTGCATACAAACTGACCTCTTTTGCAATTTACTCTATCCAAATATTATACACCAGATAGGATTGGTAAAAATGTTCCTTTTATTATATTAAAATAAAAATTGTATAAATTTATCTTAAAGTTCCTCGTCCACCATGCTGCCTTTGATATCCTCCGCTAAAAGCTTCATTTCAGTCAGCATATTGTCTACTTCCTGTTTCATTTCTCCCCGGACTTGTTCTAACTGAAGAAGCTCCTGCACCGGCACATCGGAAAGCTCTGCCTCTTTCCGGCGTTCTTCCCGTTCTTTTCGTTTTGCTTCTTCCAACTCTGCTTTTTCTTCTTCCGCTTCCTGCTTTTCCTTGGCTTCTTCCGCCTTTTCCTTTAAATTCTCCACTGCAGCATCCATTACCATACCGGTGATTTCTTCCTCTGCAGAGGTAAGAAGCTCTTCCGCCTGCTCTGTGGCACCTATCATCGGGTCGGTCTTTAAACGTTCTACTGTAATGGCGGCAATTACCTTCTGCTCTTCTTCGATTACCTTCTTAGCTTCCTCAATAAACTGATGCTGCGGTTCTCCGTAACGGGTCAGCTCATCCCTCTGCATTTTATATTCCGCCGGGAGTTGTTCTTCGGTTTCCTCACCGGTAACACCGTACTGCTCCTTCAGCTTTTCTTTTTCCTCTTCAAACTTTGCCAGCTCTTTATTGGCATCCACGATTGCTTGTTCCGACTCTTTGATACGGTTGGCACGCTCGGCAAGGTCATCATCCACTGATTTTTCAGCCACAAATACATCACCGATTAATTTCTTAGCTTTTTCCATCGCAGCGGCACGTTTTTCTGCGATTTGGGTATCTAAAGGATTCTGTGCGCTGATGCTACCAACAAAAAGACGTGTTTTATCATTCTGCGCAGATTTCCCAAGTTGCTTTTCCAGGCTCTGTTCTACATTGCTTCCCATATATAATCTTGTATTTTCAGTTATTTTCATTTTAATTCTCCATGTTTTATCACTATACCAATAGGTTGTTTCTCTATTACAATATATCGGACTAATATATAAAAACGATAATACTCCGACAAATTAGAAGTTGGCGGCTCGCAACGTTAGTTGCGCCACCATAAATGCAAAAAAGTTCCGGAAGCAAGTACACTCACTTCCGGAACTCTTTTTTCATTTACTTTGTCCGCTTATTTCTGTATACACAGATTTCGCTTCTTTTATTCTTCTTCTGCGAATTCCTCTGTTTCTTCAAAGAAACCATCTTCTTCAAAGCCCTCTTCGGAATCTTCATATTCACCGCCGAAGTCCTGATACTCTTCTTCGTAATCGAAGGTTTCGTATTCTTCATCGCCAATGAATTCTTCGTTAGCATCGGAGTCTAACTTTACGTTGCGGTACTGCTTCATACCGGTACCTGCAGGAATCAGCTTACCGATAATAACGTTTTCCTTAAGACCAATGAGTGGGTCAACCTTACCCTTGATAGCTGCCACGGTAAGAACCTTGGTAGTTTCCTGGAAGGATGCTGCGGATAAGAAGGAGTTAGTTGCAAGGGATGCCTTGGTAATACCAAGCATTACCTGCTTACCGCTTGCCGGCTCCTTGCCTTCAGCAATCATCTTTTCATTGGTATCTTCGTAGTCAAGGATGTCAACCATAGTACCAGGTAAGAATTCTGTATCACCGTTTTCTTCAATTCGTACCTTCTTTAACATCTGGCGAACAATTACCTCGATATGCTTATCATTAATATCTACGGCCTGCAAGCGGTATGCACGCTGTACTTCGCGGAGCATGTAGTCCTGAACGGCACGTACACCCTTAATCTTTAACAGATCGTGTGGATTTACGCTACCTTCTGTCAGTTCATCACCTGCTTCCAGAACCTGACCGTCAGTTACCTTAATTCTGGAACCGTAAGGAATGAGGTAGTTCTTTGTCTCACCGGTTTCTTCATCAGTGATAACTACTTCACGCTTCTTCTTGGTTTCCTTAATGGCAACCTTACCGCCGAATTCTGCAATAATTGCAAGACCCTTTGGTTTTCTTGCCTCGAATAATTCTTCTACTCGAGGAAGACCCTGTGTAATATCGTCGCCCGCTACACCACCGGTATGGAAGGTTCTCATGGTAAGCTGTGTACCAGGTTCACCGATGGACTGAGCCGCGATGATACCAACTGCTTCACCAACCTGAACTGCTTCACCGGTAGCCATGTTAGCACCGTAACACTTTGCACAGATACCAACGTGGGAACGACAGGTAAGAGCAGTACGGATTTTAACCTTTGCGTCAAGAAGAATCTTCTTTCTTTCTTTTTCACGTTCAAAGTCATCTGCGATTTCAGCTACCTTCTTGTCTGCATCAGCTTCGAACTTAGCCCAAATCTTTGCCGCACGCTTTGGAGTAATCATGTGGTTAGCTTTAACGATGATTTCTCCGTTTTCATCACAAATAGTTTCACAGGAGAATCTGCCTGTGATTCTTTCCTTTAAGTCTTCGATTTCGTCCTTACCTTCAACGAATGCCTTAATCCACATACCAGGGATTTCGCCGTTTTCCTTCTTACAGTCAACTTCGTTGATGATAAGTTCCTGGGATACGTCTACCAGACGACGGGTTAAGTAACCGGAGTCGGCTGTACGGAGAGCGGTATCGGAGAGACCCTTACGCGCACCGTGAGCGGAAATGAAGTATTCCAGTACGTCCAGACCTTCACGGAAGTTGGACTTAATTGGGAGCTCGATGGTTCTACCGGAGGTATCGGCCATGAGACCACGCATACCTGCCAGCTGCTTAATCTGCTTATCGGAACCACGGGCACCGGAGTCCGCCATCATGAAGATGTTATTGTATTTGTCAAGACCTGTAAGAAGTGCCTTTGTGATGTCTTCATCGGCCTGCTTCCAGGTATCGATAACTGCTTTGTATCTTTCTTCCGGTGTGGTAAGACCACGTCTGTGGTTTCTGGAAATCTTTTCAACAGTTGCTTCTGCATTCGCAATAATCTCCTTCTTCTGAGGAGGAATGGTCATGTCAGAAATGGATACGGTCATAGCCGCTCTTGTGGAGTACTTATAACCCATAGCCTTAACTGCATCGAGAGTTTCTGCGGTCTTGGTAGCACCATGTGTATTGATACACTTTTCAAGAATCTTCTTTAACTGCTTCTTGCCAACTAAGAAGTCAACTTCAGGTAAAAGAAGGTCTTCCTTCGTTTCTCTCTTTACGAAACCTAAATCCTGAGGAATGATTTCGTTGAAAATACAACGTCCGAGAGTAGTTTCTACTACACCGGTAACCACTTCACCATCCGGCGCAGTAACGGTTCTGCGAACCTTAATCTTTGCATGAAGAGTAATTGCACCGTTCTCATATGCGAGAAGTGCTTCGTTTACACTCTTGAATGCCTTACCTTCACCCTTGTCACCAGGTCTGTCCTGTGTAAGGTAGTAAATACCAAGAACCATATCCTGGGAAGGAACGGCTACAGGCGCACCATCGGATGGCTTTAACAGGTTGTTTGGAGATAAGAGAAGGAAACGGCACTCTGCCTGAGCTTCTACGGACAGTGGTAAATGCACCGCCATCTGGTCACCGTCGAAGTCTGCGTTGAACGCGGTACATACCAGCGGATGAAGCTTAATTGCCTTACCTTCTACTAAGATTGGTTCGAAAGCCTGGATACCAAGTCTGTGGAGTGTAGGAGCACGGTTTAACATAACCGGATGCTCACGGATAACTTCTTCCAGTACATCCCAAACCTCAGGCTTGAGGCTTTCTACCATCTTCTTTGCGGATTTAATGTTATGTGCGGTTCCCTTAGCAACCAGCTCCTTCATTACAAAAGGCTTGAATAATTCGATTGCCATTTCCTTTGGAAGACCACACTGGTAAATCTTAAGCTCAGGACCTACTACGATAACGGAACGTCCGGAGTAGTCAACACGCTTACCAAGTAAGTTCTGACGGAAACGTCCCTGCTTACCCTTTAACATGTCGGACAGAGATTTCAGTGCTCTGTTACCAGGACCTGTAACTGCACGGCCGCGGCGTCCGTTATCTACCAGGGCGTCAACAGCTTCCTGCAGCATTCTCTTTTCGTTGCGGACAATGATGTCCGGTGCACCAAGCTCTAACAATCTCTTTAAACGATTGTTACGGTTGATGATTCTTCTGTATAAGTCGTTCATATCAGAGGTAGCAAAACGGCCACCGTCTAACTGAACCATCGGACGAAGATCCGGAGGAATTACCGGAATTACATCCATAATCATCCATTCCGGACGATTACCGGATTCGCGGAATGCTTCCACTACTTCCAGTCTCTTAATAATACGGGCACGCTTCTGACCGGTGGATTCCTTTAAGCCCTTCTTTAACTCTTCGGACTCTGCCTCTAAGTCAATTGCTTCCAAGAGCTCTTTAATGGATTCTGCACCCATACCTGCACGGAATGCATCGCCGTATTTATCATAAGCTTCCTTGTATTCCTTTTCGCTTAATACCTGCTTGTACTGTAACTCGGTAGTACCCTTGTCAAGTACGATATAGGAAGCAAAGTAAAGTACCTTTTCCAGTGTTCTAGGAGAAAGGTCTAAGATAAGACCCATTCTGCTAGGGATTCCCTTAAAATACCAGATGTGGGAAACCGGCGCTGCCAGTTCGATACAGCCCATACGTTCACGACGTACGCTTGCCTTGGTAACTTCTACGCCACAACGCTCACAGATAACGCCTTTATGACGAATCTTCTTATACTTACCGCAGTGACATTCCCAGTCCTTGCTTGGTCCAAAGATTTTTTCACAGAAGAGACCGTCTCTTTCCGGCTTTAAGGTTCTGTAGTTGATTGTCTCAGGCTTTGTTACTTCGCCCAGTTCGCCTCTGGAGTTAGTAGCCCAGCTTCTGATTTTCTCAGGTGAAGCCAATCCAATCTTAATCGCGTCATAGGTAATTTCCTTAACGCTGTCATTCATCATATCCATAGACATTCTTTGGCACTCCCTTCTTATTCGTCATAACCGTCATCAAATCCGGCGTCATCCAGCGGACCGAAATCCATATCATCTTCATCGGTAAACATGCCAAAATCAGCACCGTTTTCCTCAGGATTTACTTCGCTGTAACCGGCATCTGCAAAGCCTTCATCGTAGCGGTAATTGTTTTCACCCTCAATGATTGGAGTCAGGTCTGCATCGCCATAATCGATATTTTCAGTCATAATTACTTCTTCGCCGTTTTCATCAAGTACGGTTACATCCAATGCCAGGGACTGTAATTCCTTTAAGAGTACCTTGAAGGACTCAGGAATACCAGGCTCAGCAATGTTTTCGCCCTTAATGATTGCTTCGTAAGTCTTAACACGTCCGGTAACGTCATCGGACTTAACGGTGAGGATTTCCTGAAGGATGTGAGCCGCACCGTAAGCTTCCAGTGCCCAAACTTCCATTTCACCGAAACGCTGACCACCGAACTGCGCTTTACCACCCAGTGGCTGCTGTGTTACTAAGGAGTAAGGACCTGTGGAACGTGCATGGATCTTATCATCTACTAAGTGATGGAGCTTTAAGTAGTGCATGAAACCAACGGTTACTTCGCCGTCGAATGGTTCGCCGGTTCTACCGTCACGGAGCTGTACCTTACCGTCACGCTTGATTTCTACACCCTTCCACTCATCTCTGTGGTCTAAGTTGTTACCCAGATATTCCATAATTTCAGGATGAACAATATCCTTATATTTTGCCTGGAATTCTTCCCAGGAAGTGTTAGCGTAATCGTTAGCCATTTCCAGGGTATCCATGATATCTTCTTCCTTTGCACCGTCAAATACCGGAGTTGCCACGTTGAAACCAAGCACCTTGGATGCAAGGCTCAAGTGAATTTCCTTAACCTGACCGATGTTCATTCGGGAAGGAACGCCGAGAGGATTTAATACGATATCCAGTGGGCGACCGTTCGGAAGGAATGGCATGTCTTCTACCGGAAGTACGCGGGAAACGACACCCTTGTTACCGTGACGACCAGCCATCTTATCGCCGACCTGAATCTTTCTCTTCTGGGCAATATATACACGAACTGTCTGATTTACTCCCGGAGGAAGCTCATCGCCGTTTTCTCTTGTAAATACCTTAGCGTCTACAACAATACCGTATTCGCCGTGTGGTACATGCAGGGAAGTATCTCTTACTTCTCTTGCCTTTTCACCGAAGATAGCGCGGAGAAGTCTTTCTTCTGCGGTAAGCTCGGTTTCACCCTTTGGTGTTACCTTACCAACCAGAATATCTCTTGCACGTACTTCAGCACCGATACGGATGATACCACGCTCATCCAGATCCTTTAATACATCCTCACCTACACCAGGAACGTCTCTTGTGATTTCTTCCTTACCAAGCTTGGTGTCGCGGGATTCTACTTCGTATTCTTCAATATGAATGGAAGTGTAAACATCCTGCTGAACCAGTCTTTCGCTGAGAAGGACAGCATCTTCGTAGTTGTAACCTTCCCAGGTCATGAAGCCGATAAGAGGATTCTTACCAAGAGCAAGTTCACCGCCTGCAGTGGAAGGACCGTCAGCGATAACCTGACCTGCCTCTACATGCTCACCCTTTACAACGATAGGTCTCTGGTTGATGCTGGTACCCTGGTTGCTTCGTGCAAACATTAAAAGCTTGTAGGTATCTCTTGTATTGTCATCATTCTTAATAGTGATTTCGTTAGAAGTAGCACGCTCTACGATACCTGCTTTCTTGGAAACCACGCAGACACCGGAGTCAACCGCTGTCTTTAATTCCATACCGGTACCAACTGCAGGAGCCTCTGTAAAAAGAAGCGGAACTGCCTGACGCTGCATGTTGGAACCCATGAGGGCACGGTTAGCATCGTCGTTTTCCAGGAACGGAATCATGGCTGTAGCTACAGAGAATACCATCTTAGGAGATACGTCCATAAGATCAACTCTCTTCTTTTCAAACTGGGAAGTTTCTTCACGGAAACGACCGGATACATTGGTGTTTACGAAGTATCCGTTTTCGTCCAGTTCTTCATTCGCCTGAGCAACTACATATTTATCTTCTTCATCTGCTGTGATGTAAATTACTTCATCTGTTACCTTTGGATTTAAAGGATCAGACTTGTCTAACTTACGGTATGGAGCTTCCAGGAAACCATACTCATTAATTCTTGCATAAGATGCAAGGGAGTTGATAAGACCGATGTTTGGACCTTCAGGAGTTTCGATAGGACACATTCTGCCGTAGTGGGTGTAGTGTACGTCTCGAACTTCGAAGGATGCACGGTCTCTGGAAAGACCACCAGGACCCAGAGCGGATAAACGTCTCTTGTGGGTAAGTTCACCCAGTGGGTTATGCTGGTCCATAAACTGGGACAGCTGGGAACTTCCGAAGAATTCCTTCACTGCTGCAGTTACCGGCTTGATATTGATTAAGTTCTGTGCGGTTACGCCATTGACATCCTGAGTTGTCATTCTTTCACGAACCACACGCTCCATTCTGGACAGACCGATTCTGTACTGGTTCTGAAGTAATTCACCAACCGCACGGATACGTCTGTTGCCCAGATGGTCAATATCATCATCGTTACCGATGCCGTACTCTAAGTGCATATTATAGTTAATGGAAGCAAAAATATCTTCCTTAGTGATGTGCTTTGGAATGAGGTCAACAATATTCTTCTTTACTGCCTCAAGTAATTCTTCACGGTCGGTATAAGTATCCAGTAACTCACGAAGCTTTGGATAGTATACTAATTCTGTTACACCAAGTTCTGCCTTGTCGCAGTCAGGAATGTACTCAGCAATGTCAACCATAAAGTTGGAAAGTACACGACAGTTTCTTTCTGCTGTCTGTACCACAATATAAGGAATTGCTGCGTTCTGAATCTGAACAGCCAGCTCTTCCGTAATTTCTACGCCTGCTTCTGCCAGGATTTCGCCGTCTGCTGTAATTACATCTTCAGCAAGCTTGAAACCTACGACACGGTTCTTGAACGCAAGCTTTTTGTTAAATTTATAACGGCCTACCTTTGCCAAGTCATAACGTCTTGGGTCAAAGAACATGCCTCTGATAAGGGATTCTGCACTGTCTACGGATAAAGGTTCACCCGGACGGAGCTTTTTGTATAACTCTAATAAACCATCCTGGTAACTTTCAGATGGGTCCTTAGAAAAGCTTGCGGTAAGCTTTGGCTCTTCACCGAATAAATCTGTAATCTGCTGGTTTGTACCAACTCCGAGCGCACGGATAAGTACAGTGATAGGTACCTTTCTGTTACGGTCTACACGTACATAAAATACATCGTTGGAATCTGTTTCGTACTCTAACCACGCACCACGGTTAGGAATAACGGTGGAGGAGTACAGAGTCTTACCAATCTTGTCGTGACCGATGGCATAGTAGATACCAGGGGAACGTACTAACTGGCTTACGATAACACGCTCTGCACCATTAATAACGAATGTACCTGTTTCTGTCATAATAGGAAGGTCGCCCATGAAAATGTCGTTTTCTTTAACGCTGCCATTTTCCTTGTTGTAGAGACGAACTTTAACCTTTAAAGGTGCCGCATATGTTGCGTCGCGTTCTTTACACTCTTCGATTGTGTACTTCTTGTCTTCTTCGCAAAGCTGGAAGTCCACAAACTCAAGACTTAAGTGATTGGAATAATCGGAAATTGGGGAGATATCCTCAAACACTTCGTAAAGACCTTCCTTCAGGAACCACTGATAGGAGTCTTTCTGAACTTCAATGAGATTTGGCATCTCAAGAACTTCTTTTTGTTTGGAATAGCTCATTCTTACGCCTTTTCCGACTTTCATAGGACGGATTCGATTCTTATCCATTTGACGTTGTCACCCCTTATATTTTTTGTGTGAACACTAAATAGGGCTTTTCAAATACCACATAATATGCTATAATTAAGCATAGTGGCACAGCTTACCATATTAAAGTGCATCTTACATGGTATCACAAACAATTCAAGCTGTCAATACCTTTTTTCGAAAAATTTTCCAGTATAAATTTTCTGTATTCATGTACATAATAAAATTGACACTACTATCTTTAACTTGCAGTGTCAATTTCATATCATCACATTACTATTTTTTCATCACACATCTGCACTACTGCCTCGTCATGCGTCACCACAAATATAATGCGCTTCTCTTTCTCCTTTTCCAACAACTCCACAAACTGCTTTGTTCCTTCTTCATCTAAAGCACTGGTTGGTTCATCAAAAATTAATATATCCGAATTACGCAGTAACGCGCGTACAATTGCAATTCTCTGCTTTTGCCCTCCACTTAAATTATTAGACTGAGAATTTATCAAAGTTTCAAAGCCCTGAGGCATTTCTTTTATAAAATCAAGAAATACATATTCCTCCAATTCCTCTACTGACTTTCTTTTCTCCTCCTGCCCATAAAACAAATTATTATAAATCGTATCTTCTATTAACATAGGTTCCTGATTTACAAATCCAATATTATTTTTTCTCAGCTTTTCTACATCTAGTTCCTCAATCGCACAATTATTCCAAAAAATGTTTCCATGCTGCTTTCTTAAAATTCCAAGCAATAGCAGCATAAGAGTTGTTTTCCCCGATCCATTTCCTCCGACAATAGCATAACTGTGTCCCTTAGTAAACTTACAGGATATTTTTTTCACCACATCTTTTTCTCCATAAGAAAAAGAAACCTTATCCAAGCTAATACAGTGAACCTTATCCAACGTTCTCTCACCATTCGACTCCTTGGGCATACCCAGCATCTGCTGTAATCGATCCACAGAAACACGATAAGTTTGATACATACTTCCTCCCTGTATCACATACTTTGCACAATTTAAAAGTTGCTGAATATACAGCAGGGAAACCGTAAAAATCTTCAGAACATCCATATTCCTTCCAGAACTTATCATGAATAAAATACCAACTAACATTAAAAGAAAAATTCTTCCCCATGTCGTAGATAAATTGTTAATCAAATTTTGAAAATCTAATTGCTTTACTGCATTTTTTACATAGCGTTCTCCTTTATTCCCAAGCTCTTTTTTTACTGCCACTTGCCACGAATTCAACTTAATCAATAATACATTTGACATTTTCCCAATAACAAAAGATAAAAATGCGGAACGTTCTGCTGATGCAAGCTTTTGCAAGTAGTAATACTTCTTTTGCGACAACAAATATAAAACCACATAAAACGCAACACATATAATAGCGGCTATTCCAATAAATATATTTGTCTTTAGCAGCAAAACAGTAAGAATGATGATTTCCCCAAACTGTAATACCAGCAATGGTATCTTTTCAACAAAAAAGTCCATCACATATACTATGTCATTATGAACAATCTGTACCAAATAGCTTGAATTCTGTTTCAGCAAACTTTCATATTCAGTATGTATCAACATTTCAACAGCGTCCGCTTCAGCCCCTACAACTGCCATATTCGACAATTTGTAATTGTAATGACCAAACAAATAAGTTCCTGACATTTCCAGTATAATTACACCGCAAAAAAGAACTACCCACTGTAAAAAAACATTTTGCGACATAATTCCCAGTCCTGCAGTCATCTCCGACAAAAATTTTGGTATTAATAATTGACTTATTACTACCCCTGCATACGCAAGACACAAAATGCTATATTGCACCTTATAGCGCATAATATATCGAAAAAACTCATATTTTTTTTTCATAGTTAGTCTCCCCTTCTTAGAATAATGTCATCTTTCTAACACAAAAACAAACTATGTTCTGCTATCTTCCTTACGTCTTGGCTCTTTTTTAACCATCTATACAAGGATTCCTCTAAACAATTTTCATCTACACACATACAAAATTCATTTAAATAACAGTATCGTTCTTCTATAGAAATATCACATCTATTTATACTAAATACTTTTTCCAAAATATAATGCTCCAGAAAAATTACTGCTTCTTCTTCCAGTTCTTTATCTATTTTATTACGATATAGTTCTTCATATCGTCTAAAAATATAATCCATTTCAATATGCACTATTTCATGCGTCAAAATTGATATTGTTCTCTCCACTGGCTTATCATATTCTACATATATATAATATATGTTCCCGACCTTTTGTGCAAAACCACTATATTTTGACAAATCTTCCCCTAAAATTTCTGTAGAAATCAAAACACACTTTATATCATCTAAAGATATATAATCTACCCCTTGTTTTTTCAGCCATTTTTGCAAAGCTTCATCATAATTGATTTTATCCAGCACATCAAGTATTTCTTTACTGCTTTCACGTTTATCCGGTCTTCCATTACACTGTATTGCCACAAGCATCCGACGTGCAAATTCATTAAAACCGCTGTTTCTTCCTTGCAATATTTCAATATTATATTTAGCAATATTTTTTTCAATATTCTCACAAAAAACAAATTTCATACTTCCACTCCTAATAGAGTATTTTGGCACTGTTGCAGAATGCAACAGTGCCAATGATACACATCCTAATCAAACTACTAAAAATCATCGAGACTGACATAATCTGGTGAATTGATATGTGTATTAGAATGAATATCAACGTGCTCTCCAAGCACTTCGCTGTTCTCAACAGCAAACAGTATTTCTCTAACTTCTAAATTTGTCATAACTTTTACCTCCTTTCTGAACTAATAATTGTATTGTAAGTAATTCATTACAGTCTCATTATTCTCCCCTGCAAACCACATCAATTCATGCAATACATATTTGTTGAATTCACAAAATGTATTTTGAGTATGTACTATATTCTCTGCTTCCATCTCTTTACATGGACATGTATAACAAAATTTCTTCCATGGACACAGTTTGCATTCCTTAATTTCACAAGTTTTCCTTTTTTGAATTTCGTTTATCCAATTATTTTGATTAATGTGACTTTGCAATTCCTCAACAGTCTCATTTACCGTTCCCAACTTTCCCTGCTGAATATAACAACTTTGCTGACATGCATATATATCTCCATTCGCAGTAAAATACAACTGATTTCTCCCCGAACCGCATGGTTCTTTATAACACATAAAAGGATTATACAGATACAGACTCATAAAATAATAGTGTAAATTGGCTTCATAATACTTTTTCCCATCCAACATTTTTTTGCAATACTCAACATACTCCCTCGCCAATTCTTTTAGTCCCACTTCTTCGTCAACACAATTACCTCGTCCCAATGTTCTCTTTAAATTAGTTCGGTACTGTTTGCACCCTGTATACTGTAATAATTCTATGGTATTTTCATACTGTCCTTTTTGACATATCACAGATAAGGTAGAATATGGCACATGATACTGCTTTAAAACATTAATTGTATTTAATATAATTTCAAAAGTTTCATCGCCATTCGGAAAAACTCTCTTTTTATTGTATTCCTGAGTTCCATCTAGGCTAATTCCAACTGAAAAATTATATTTCTTCAAAAAACTTGCCATCTCATCTGTCATAAGTGTTCCATTTGTTTGCATAGTAAAACGTACTTTTTTATCTCTTTCATTCGCTAACTCAATTATTCTTGGAACGGCATTTTTTATCATTGCAAAATTTAATGTGGCTTCTCCTCCATTAAATTCTATATTTACAGTGTCTGCACATTTTTCTAAGTTCATAAATAAATCCACTGCTTTCAATGCAGTTTCTATTGTCATATTACAACCTTTCACCTGTGCATCTTCAAAACAATATTTACACTGCATATTGCACTTCTCTGATGTTTCAAAAATCAGCAAACGAAATTTGTCATCCACCTCTGTAGGCATATTTATTTCATCTAACATTTTATCCTTTAATAAAGTTTCATATACTTTCCGTGTTTTGGAAAGGATAACCCCCCCTTCATTTTGTATCATATCAAAAAGTTCATTATATTCCTCATCAATCTTCCATACACCAGTGTCTATATTTAATACTAACGTTTTATTATTTCGCTGTTCAATATAAAAATGGTATTCTTTTTCCTCACCCTCAATACAAAGCGTAGTATAGTTTGTATCCAACATAAATCTTCTCTCTTTCTTAATTCATTTGACACTCTAATTATAGCGAATGGACTTTTCTTTTCCTATAACAACACAGGGACAAATTTCGTCGAAATTTGTCCCTGTTTTGTTATAGGCTTTTTCTTTCAAATCCACTACGTTTAAAGTAGCGGCAAACGCAATACTATTTATTTTAGGAGGGTACTCTCATGAAAAAAACTTTAAAATCACTCACTGTATTTTTATTACTCTTTACATTTCTTAGCGCCAGAACTCCGATTCATCCACCATTTTCATCAAACGCAGGCTTCGGAATCGAACTTTGTTCTGACGATGACGAAAATGGATATGAAATTATCTCATTAGAATAATTTCACATCCATTCCTCTGGATAACACTCCTTTATACGCTTTTCATACAACAGCTTTGGTTGATACCATGCCTTATTAATATAATACGCTTTTAAGAGACATTCCTTGCAGCGAGCCTCCTCCTGTTCTGTTAATGTCTCTTTTTTCTTTAACATCCAGTAACTCCAAAAAATACTATAATATACTTCTGCCAAATAGCGTTTTTCGTTCCTCTGCTCGCATAATTCAAGTGTTTTCTCATCCATCGCAATTGCCTCCCGGTAATATCCTGTATTCCCAAGTACATCACTGATACGCCACCTCACACATATTTCATATGCGGCAGTAAATTCTGTCTCCATATATCCCATTTCCAAATCGACCAGCAATTGTTCCAACAGATATTTCTGCTGCTTATAATCTTTTTTCTCCCGGATCACTTCTACTATCCCGAGCAGCATTTGCCATTCTCGCTCATGAAACGGCCATTTTTTCTGCATCATTCCCTCAAAAACCAGTTCACCATAAGTAATTCCTGTTCGCATTGCAGTTTCATAATCAGTTTTGCTTAAGACTCCGGTATTGTAATGAAATTTCGCTTTCACATAGTCAAGATACTGTCGGTTCCTTTTTACATTGCAATCCAGTTTTGACTCCAATTCATCAATCAGCAATTCTGCTCTTTCATAATCTTTTTTCAAAAAAGCATTTGATATTTCATTCGTCAACCGTAACACCCTAATATCTCTTGTTTTCAGCACCCCACGTCTGGTGCTTTCTTCTTCACCCATTACCCTACTCAAACAACGATACGTCTTTTCCTTTACCCGGACTTCCCCTTTTTCCAGTCGGTATACCGTCATAAAGGAAGGACCTTCCACATCATATTCAAATCGACTATGTTCCATTGCTTCCCTACGCATTTTTAGCACCTGGCTTAATCTGTAATATGCCACAAAAACTCCTCCTCGCACTGTTTCTTCATTTTTTCCACAACTTCCTTTTCTCCAAATGCCATTCCTACATAAAATGCCATTTTACATTGTTGAAACAATTCTTTTTCATCTTCCTGCCCATGATTTAACCTCATACCTGCCATAGCCTCTGTAAAATAAAATTCTGAGAGATGAAAAGATTTGCCCCCTCGTTTCAACCACCAAATGACTTTCCGACACAACTCTCGACATAACACATACTGCTCCGTTTCAAACAACATACACACACACTGATATGCTGCTTCAAAATATACCTCTGCATAAATCTGCACAGATAAAAACATTTTCTCAACTCGTTCTAAAAATACCACATATTCCTGCATTGAAAACGGATTATCACATGTTCGATAGAAAAGATACAGCAAAAGCTCATCTTCTGCAATAACTCCATTTCCCTTCAAACGAATTTCTAATTCATGCACAGGCATCGTTAGCTCTAAGGCTTCCAAAAAAGCTTTCCCGCAATCCTTCTGTCCTGTTTTTAAACCTAATTCTGCACGTTTCGCCAGCACATACTGTGTATGAAGTTCTGTCTTTGGCGCTTTCTCTTCATATTCCTTCAATAAGCATTCTACCTTTTCCCATGCCTTTTTATGTAACTGCACATCAATCTCATGGCGGCATTCCTTCTGCCAAAACTGTTCATCATCCAGCATAATATCAATCAGCTTATATTGCACATGCAATCTGGAAAATAATCGTTCCGATAACAATTCGTCCATAACGACCTCACCATTTTCCAGCTGAAAATATTTTTTCTTTGTACACAGTCCCTGGTATAATACCTCTTGTTTAATACCTTTCTCTATTCTTAATTCACGAATTAGTTCGCTAATTTCCATTCCTTCTAAACCAATTGTTTCATTTCTCATTTGCTGCTACACCTTTTATTTCTATTATTTTACAATTACATTTTATCCCATTTCCTTTATTTTGTCTATAAATCCACCACATATTCTACACAAAAATACACCCTATACAGCAGATTCTAATATCTGCCATATAAGGTGCATTCTGACCTATTATTTTACTTTTCAAATTTCCAACTCATTACTCTGTAACCGTCACCGCAGAAAATAAAGTACAAATCATGTACTCCGGTTACGTCCGTATCCAGTGCTGCTGTAAATGCCTCATATTCCACGCCGGTCAATCTGTCTACGTTCAAATAACCCACAATATCTCCGTCCAAACTGTCCACACGGATTTGCACGGCACCTTCGCCGCCACCGGCCACTTTCAGCATAGCAGTAATGCTGGTTGGAGAAGTCGCGCCAAAATCGACACCTCTTACCTTTACAAAAGCCCCCTCGTCCATATTGGCAAGTGCCATGGCACCGGCGCCATAGAAAGTTGCAATCGCATCTGCTGCCGTTGTATTCACACCACCTTGTACCGCAATCATTGTTGCGCTGTTCTCGATATATGGATCAACAAAGCTAAGCTGCTCTCTTCCCTTTGTTGTCTGCTTAATAATACCGATGGTGCCGTCCTCCTGCATGGTAAACTCATCCACATGAGTCACACGGTAACCCTTATCGATTCCCATGCTCTTTTCCAACGTGCGGGCATGATAGGTAATATACCAACGGTCATTAAAGCTAAATACACAGTGATGATTATTTCCGTACAAGCCACAGTACTTACCCGGATTTTCTAAAATAACTTCCTTGAACACAAACGGTCCCATTGGGCTGTCACTGACCATGCTGACAATTTCCGCATTATGGAACCCGTAGGTTGCAGTTCCTTGCGCATCTACATTCCAGTTGGTGCAATAAGTGTAATAGTACTTATCCTGATATTTATGGATACCGGAGTCTTCAAACAGATATGGTGCATCCACCTTTACCGGATCCCCGGCAAGACTGATCATATCATCGCCTAACTTCACCACTCTTGCATTGCCCGGGTCTGCCGCTTTTCCTTCCGGTACACCGCCGCCAAAATATAAATAACCGGTACCGTCATCATCCACCAATACTGCCGGGTCAAAGAGCCAGGTAATATCACCGCAGTTTGGCACACTCCGGTCTATCAGCGCACCACCAATCGGATCCTTGAACGGTCCCGTCGGACTATCCGCCACTAATACACCGATTCCTCTTGCAGAATCTGCAAAGTACAGGAAAAACTTATCCTGGCCGTCAATAGTTTTCCATGCTGCTGCCGGAGCCCAGGAATTTCCCGCCCAGGTTGCTGCTCCCTTGGAACCTGCAACCTTGATAGCACCGTGGTCCGTAAAGTTTACCATATCTTTCGTAGAAACCACCCGGATTGTATTGATTTTTCCGTAAGAGTTTTCCTTTAACTGCGCTTTGTTGTCATATTCAAATACATCTGCAGTCATATAAAAGTAAACCGTATCTCCGTACACCATGGCATACGGATCCGCGCCAAAGCACTGGGTAATAATCGGATTGGTATCCTCCAATCCCTTGTATGCCTTTACAGGTTTTACATTTTCAAACCAGGTTTCTGCAGGTTTTACTGTAGGTGTTGGTGTAGCGGTCGGTGCCACAGTCTCCGTCGGAGTTTCCGTTGCAGTTGCCGCAGGTGCCTCTGTAGCAGGTGCCTCCGTTACCGTTGCCGGAATATTCTCCGGATTATCCTCTGCTTTACCGCAAGCTGCAAAGCTCAGACTCAAACAGATTCCTAATAATACTAAAATTTTACGATACATCGTTTTCTCCCTTCTCCTCTATCGCTTATTTTTTATTCCATCGAATCAGGAAATTATATATGCCACTCTTAATCGCATTGCAATCATGATCCGCATCCGGAACCTCATACCAAAGATGCTCCACGCCATTAGTTGTCATAATCTTATGATAACTTTCCGGGAATTTTCCAACCACGCCGTCTTTCGTGCCACAGCAAATCATTAAAAATTCCGGAAGAATATCGTCCTCCTCATACTTCACATCTGCTTCCTGCATCTGGCCCACATGAGTCATAAAATTATCCTTTCCCGGAACCAGACCCGGTGCCGGTGCAATAGCACCGATGTAACCAAATAAATCCGGTCTGGAAAGACCAATAAATAAGGTTTCACGACCACCCATGGAAAACCCTAAAATCCCACGATTTTCCCGGTCGGTATGTACGGAATACTTTGCTTCAATGACAGGAATCAGGTCATTGACTAAATCATTAATGAAATTGTCGTACGGAAGCACTGCCTCTGCCGAAAAGCCCGGTTGCTGGTCCGGGTCCGTCTTGGCATACATATTCGGGAACACCACAATCATATCCTTTGTGCGCTCCTCCGCCGCCAAATTCCCCACAATTTCTGTTACTTTATTGTTATTATCGTGAATCAGGCTGTTTTCGTCTCCGAAAATACCATGCAGGAAATATAACACCGCATACTTTTTTTTAGAGCTGTAATCTGCCGGAAGAAGCACATTGGCACCTCTTTTCAATCCGGTAGTCACAGAATCATACGTAATATGTTCTACGGTTCCGTATTGTACTCCCATCTGTTTGATGCAAAGCTCGCTTGGGCAAGTCGTTTGCGTTACTGTTTTTTTATCTGCCATTTCATATTCCTCCTCCGGTTTTGCTGTAGGCATTGGTGTTGCGGTGGCTGTTGGTTTTGGTGTGGACGTAGGCTCCGGTGTCGGCGTAACAGTCGGAACCGCTGTCGGAGTAACCTCCTCTGTAATCACCGGTTCTGCCGTTGGTGCCGTCGTTAATATCTGCCCGGAATCCTCCGGCTCACTACAGGCACCCAAAGCAAACAGACACATCGCAAGCAACAACACTGCTTTATATCGTCTCATAGTATCCCCCTTTGTTGCTTTATCTTCTTAAAGTCTATCATAAAACACCATGTTTCACTTCCCAAAGGTTGCGATATTCTTTGCATTTGAGGGCAACTGACAACACCACACTCACTCCAGAGTAAAACAACCGTATTTAATAAACAAAAGGCTTGTGAAAACATATACCTGCTTTTAGGAATTTCAATATCCAAGTGTCCGACCTCTCAGCTGACTGACGTACGATTTCTGCGAACATGCAAACTCGTTTGTAATGTTCGACAGAAACGGACGGCTGTCAGAGGAGGCAGGCGAACACGGATATTGAAACTCCTAAAAGCTTTTTATGTTCTCACAAGCCTTCGCTTTATTTCGCGTTACTTGCCGCAATCTTTACTTTACTCCAAAGATTACCCATTAACTTTTTTACTTCTTCATTAAATACGAACACTTCATCCAACGGATGATCTGTTCTTGGAATATACGCATTGATACCTGCGTAGCTTCCTTCTTCCTCTTCGGAAGATAAATCTTCCTTAACCGCAAGGTTCGGAGAAGTATATCCTACCCAGTCAGAGTTAGCGTATGCCATATCATAGGAATTGACAAAATTCATGAATTCATGAGCCAGCTCATAGCTTTCTGCAGTGGTCGGGATTACCATGGAATCGTACCAACGGTTGGTTCCCTCTTCCGGCATGTAGAAGCCCATGTTTTCGTTTTCACTCATAATGTAGGTGGCGTCACCTGAGTAGCAAAGACCCAGAGCCTTTCTGCCCTGCGCCATGTTATCGATGATTTCGTCGGTAACAATTTCAGGGTCCATGGTGGTTACGCACTGTACCAGCCACTCATACGCTTCCTGCAGTTCTGCTTCATTCTCGGTATTCATGGAATAACCAAGATCCTTTAACGCCATCATGAAAGAGTCACGCTCGGAATCGTACAGGTAAATATCGCCCTTATACTTTTCATTCAAGAAAATACCGTAGCCCTGCTCTTCCAGGTCTTCCGCGGAAACCTTGGTCTTATCATACACAATACCAACGGTACCCCAGAAGTAGGATACAGAATACTCGTTATCCGGGTCAAAGGCAGGACTAAGTACTGCTTCATCCAGCTCATCCCAAACCGTAATCAGGGACTTGTCTAACTTCTGTAAGTAACCCTCTTCCATGAGACGCTGAATCATATAGTCACTCGGAATGATGATATCGTAGGATTCCCCATTGGTAACCTTAATGTACGCCTGCTCATTGGAATCGAAATTCTCTACAATCACCGTACAGCCGGTCTGCTCCTCAAACAGCGGTACTATTTCCTCGCCCATATATTCACCCGGCAGGTAAATATATAAGGTCTGTCCGGAATACGGCAGGTCGGAATTTACTTCCGGCTTCATAGCAAAAATAGCAATAATCCCTGCCACTACCACAGCACCAATCGTGCATGGGATGGCAATTTTTCTCTTGCTCATTTCTGCTTTCTTTGGGCGCTTTGCTGCAATAGCAGGCACCACATTGATAATCACGAGAGCAACCGTAATAATCACAACAACCAAGGTAGATACTGCATTGATACTTGGGTTTACACGTTTGCTCATGGTATAAACCATAATACTTAAGTTCTTCACACCACCGCCGGTAACAAAGTAAGAGATGATGAAATCATCTACCGACATGGTAAATGCAATCAACGCACCGGAAAAAATACCCGGTGTAATCTGCGGAACGATTACTTTGGTAAGTGCTACCCACGGAGTTGCACCAAGGTCCATGGCCGCATCTGCCAGGTTCGGGTCCAAAGAACGTACCTTTGGCATAACAGAAAGCATTACGTACGGAATACAAAATGCAATATGGGCTAACAACATGGTTACATAGCCGCGCTCCACCTTAAAGGTAATAAACAGTAGCATAAAACCGATAGCAGTAACAATATCCGGATTCATAATCGGGAAATTATTAACCTGTTCTACCACATCGCGAACCACCTTTTTAGAACTGGAAAGTCCGATAGCAGCAATAGTACCTACTACAGTGGAAATCAGCGTTGCCAAAATCGCCACCGTAAAAGTGGTATACAGGGCACTCATCATATCCCTGGATTCCAACATGTGCTGATACCAGCGCAGGGAGAATCCGGTAAATGTAGTTAAAGATTTTCCTTCATTGAAGGAGAAAATAATCATGTACAAAATCGGCAGATAGAAAAACACGATTGCAAAAATCATGAGAATCTTGCCGAAAGGACGACTGCTTTTCTTCATACTAGTTGTCCTCCTTTCCGCCCTGATTACGGGTTTCCAGTTTCTTTACAAGCATCATAAGAACCATCATAACAGCAGCCATAATCATGGAAATGGCACTACCGAAATTCCACTCACCAACCGTAATAAACTGGTTTTCAATCAGGTTACCGATTAAGAAATACTGTCCGCCACCAAGAAGCTTTGGAATAAAGAACGCACTGATGGCCGGTAAAAATACTAAAGTAATACCGTTAATAACACCAGGTAACGATAATGGGAACGTTACCTTCCAGAAGGTTTGGAACGGTGTGGCACCAAGGTCTGCACTGGCATTTAACAGATTCTGGTCCATCTTACAAAGAGAGGTGTTAATCTGCAGAATCATAAACGGCAGGAAGTTATATACCATACCGAGAAGCACTGCAAATTCCGTGTATAAAAGCTGTACTTCTTCTACACCGAACCAACCAAGAATCTGCGCAAACAGACCGCCATCGGAAAGAAGACCAATCCAGGCGTAGGTTCTGACCAGCATGTTAATCCAGGTTGGGATGGTAATACAAAGCACCAGTATGTTCTGCCACTTTTCAGCACTGCGGGCAATGAAATACGCCAACGGATAGCCAAGAAGCAGACAAATGATTGTGGTTTTAACCGCAATGGTAAAAGAACGCCATAACACTAATAAAAAGTCCGGGTCGGAGAAGAACTTAATATAGTGGTCAAAGGTAACAGCAAAGGAAATGATGGAGTTGCCGTGCTCGGTAAAGGAATACATCAAAATAAGGAGCATCGGCAGCACAATCATCAATGCCGCCCAAATAATATACGGAACTGCTAACTGGGAAAACTTCTTCATTTAAAAGTCCATCCTGGACATAACATGGATGTCCTCAGGGAAAAATGTCAGGCCGACCTCCTGACCAACCTCGGAGTAGTCCGTAGTATGAATCTTAAATTCGCGACCGGTGGTCCAGAAGGTAATCTTATACACACCTTCCTTTACGTTTTCCGGCTCGAAATCGTAATCTACACTGATGTCAATGCTCTGGTTTTCATCACTGAGCTTCCAGCCCTGCGCATTTGCCCAGGTCATAATATCTACATCCAGAGTCTGGGACTCACGGATTTCATCAACGGTAGTGAAGAAATTGAAGGCCATGATTGCTTCGTTTGCCTTCTCATTCTTAACGAACGGCTGATTCACAACAAATACGGTCCGCTCTACTGCAGTGCCGTTTGCTGTGGAAAACACTACCGGATAGCTTCCAAGCTCCGGCTTAATATCATATTCAATGTTTGCAATGGAAATATACTCATCGTTCTCGGTACTCCATGCCATGGCATTGGAACGGGCAATAATTTCCTTGTCATCCAGCTTTTCAACATCTTCCAAATCCACATAGAAATTGCTGGCATTAATCTTTTCCTTACCATTTTCACTGGTTACTTCATGGGTGCGGATAACACGCATGTCCACAGTTACACTGGTACCCGGAACGGTTTCTACCATAATCTCATAGTGTACGCCCTTAAACAGGGTGCTGAGTACTTCACCGGTCATCTTGCCTTTTTCTACCGGCACAATATCAATATCCTCCGGACGGATTACTACATCCACCGGCTCATTTTTCTTAAATCCATAGTCAACACAGTCGAAAGTAATATCGTCGAAACGCACCTTGTAGTCGTCAAGCATGGTTGCAGGCAGAATATTACTTTCACCAATAAAGTTAGCAACAAAACGGTTGGCAGGCTCGTTATAAATATCCTCCGGTGTACCAATCTGCTGGATTTCACCGCCGTTCATAACCACAATCTTATCCGACATGGTAAGGGCTTCTTCCTGGTCATGGGTAACAAAAATAAAGGTAATTCCTACTTCCTGCTGGATACGCTTTAACTCGTACTGCATCTCCTTACGAAGCTTTAAGTCAAGGGCAGCCAAAGGCTCGTCAAGTAACAGCACCTTCGGTTCATTAACAAGAGCTCTTGCAATGGCAACTCTCTGCTGCTGACCACCGGAAAGCAGGGTTGTATTCTTATTTTCATAACCCTCCAGGCCAATGAGCTTTAACATCTTCATAACTTTCTGCTCAATAACATCCTTACTCATCTTCTTAAGCTTCAGACCGAAGGCAATGTTTTCATATACACTTAAATGCGGGAACAGGGCATACTTCTGGAATACAGTATTCAGTTCGCGCTCATATGCCGGTTTATGGCTGATTTCTTCTCCATTGAAGATAATATTTCCTTCATCTGCCTCTAAAAATCCACCTAATATTCGAAGGAGCGTGGTCTTACCACAACCACTGGGACCAAGCAAGGTCACAAATTCATTTTCATAAATATCCAGATTGATACCCTTTAAGGTAATCTGCTTGTCAAAACTTTTCGTAATGTTACGAAATTCAATCAATTTCTTTCGTTCCATGTCAAGCCTCCTTGTTTTCACGGAGTGAAAATGCGAGCTCTGCGCGAGCAGAGGTTTTTCCTCCTGGGTTTTCGGGGGATTATTTCCCGTAATTCTACAAATCGACGCTTTACTGCAATAAAACAGTAAACAAGATAATTATACATGGTTTTGGGGAGAAATCAATATATTTTTTACGAAAGAAAGCCGCAAACTACAGCAAAGTGTAATTTGCGGGTCTCTTTTGCATCTGATTAATATTTTCATACTGTACTTAATAAATTGTGCTGTGTTTCCTGCCTCTTTTTCGCTGTTTCCAATTGAAACTCTAATTTTTCCTCCTGCCACCATTCCAAGTTGTAATCTTTTTCTTCCATCAAAACACAGCTATCCCGTTCCAACAATTCCTTACCTTGTAAGAATATGCTTTTCCCACAGCGCAATAGTTCCTCTGTCTCGTTACTCATTTTCAAACAAGAAACAATTTTATCTGCCGTATTACATAGGATGTGCAAGGTTTCCAAATAGGTATCCCATAGCCTTCTTCTCTTGTCAATGGCAAACAACATACGTTCCAGCCTTTCGTTTACATACGCAAAACCGGCTAAGTTAAACTCATACTTCAGTTTAAATTCCTCCATATATATTATCTTAATATCCGAAACTTTTTCTTTTCTATCAAAAACTCCCGGTATCTCTTGTAAAATAAGAAGTAAGCCTCTCATTTTTTCTTGCTGAATTATCGTTTGCCGTATGATACAATTTAATTTCCCGACTTCTTTTTCGATTTTACTTACCTTCTCTTTTAGCAGGGGATTTATAATCTGGTAACTCTTTGTGCTCATAACTAATCCTCCCATGCATAGATAAACTCATCATATAACTCATCCTTTGTAAAGAGTGACGGGTTCATTTTCTCCGTTGGTTCTTTCACTGGGAGAATAGCCACAGCCTCAAGCTTTCCTCGTTCGCAAAGAAGCCGATTCAGTATTTGTAATAACTCTATTCTGTCAAACTTTGTGTTTTCCTCAGGCTTTTTTTGAAGCAACGGTGCGTACAGCAACTCATCCGATAATTTTTTTACTTGCATTATATGGTAAATGCATTTTTCAAAACGCTGTTCTGTAGGCCCACCGAAACCACTCACCGCAGGAGTGTACGTTACCTCCATCTCCTCCAGGAAAGAAGTATCCTTGCCCTCTTTATAGTATACTCCGAGGCCAACAGTCTCAAAATACGAAGATAATAATTCCCATGTAGCAAGGCATTCCCTGAAACTACGTTTCACTTCAATGAGACACCTGTAAAAGCAGTTCATCAGTGACGCGTGATTACTAATCGATTCTATGTATTCCTCGTATCTGTCCAGCTCCTGTTCTCCAGGGACAAATAATGAAAGAGGTTCGAACGTGTTCTCTTTTATAACGATATGAACCGGTGTGATGTTAGAGCAACATGAACTAAGATATGACCTATATTTTTTCACGTAGCCGTACAACGTTTCTCTTAACTGACGGCAATTTGCAAACTGAATACTTACTTCATAACGTAGACGATTCGCTTTCTGAATCTCTCCGTTTAAAGATACCAACCTATCATTTTTTTCCACTTCCATACCTTCCTCTCTTTCTTAACCCAGAAGGACTGCAGTATGACCGGTCCGTAAATCTTCAACACTTAATACTCTGCCATCAGGCCCATACTCCCAACAATACCGGAGCTCCTTGATAATAAACAGATGATTGTCACGTTCTTCCAGCCGAAAGTGTCCATGGTTACGGTTATTGATAATTTTCATTTTCTCCATGTTGTTCCTCCTTATACTCCAAGCTGAGACAACGTTTCAAATAAATTAATATTCTCAGACTCCTTTGTTCCTTTTAGCTCTTCATAGCACAACGTCCTAAGCATAGAGCCATCATTCCGTTCCTTTACAAATTTCGCATATATTCTCTTCATTTCCGCACAATCTTCTCTGGCAATGTTAATCGTCGGCTTTGTAATTAAGGGAGAGGCTGCCAGTTCTCTCGCAGACATCAGTATCCGGTACAAACAGGCCACATGCCGTTCGTGCTTCTGTTCTATAATGGGTTCGAATTTGGTATTTCTCAGTCCATAATAGAACTGTACTTTCTCAAGATCAGACTGCCTTTGATAACAACGAAACAGAGAAACACACTCGTAATATGCATCCATGATGTCAAGTTCCGGGAAGGCAAGAGTCTCTACCGTCCATTTTGTCTCCTCCCAACAAAGAAAAGCCAGATTTACCAATGCCGCCTTTAATTTTAATGCCTCTTCCAGTTTTTCTGCTTCTTGCAAACAATCTGCCTCAGAGCCCCAACCATTGAATGTCAGAAATTCCAGCGGTTCAAATTCCATTCTAGGCAGCATTCTTTTTTCTTCCAATTCAAGAATTTGCTCTGTATCCAGGTACTTTTTTAACTTCTCTTCCAACAGGTCAAGTTGGACAGCAACAGATTTACTGAGCTTGTTTGTTTCAGAAATTCGAGCATTTGTCTTTGCCAGAATGGTGTTCAATTCCCATACTTTCGTTTTCATATGCTCTGCATCGGCGGAATATGTTTTTCTTAAACTCTCCATGCTTTTTCTTAGCCTCCTTTTAATTATTTCTCATGTCAAATGTTCTCCCGGTCACTGCATCCTCTATACAAACGATGCCTTCTGTTGATAAAGTGAATCTAAATCTTAAATTTTTCTCCACCAATAAAGTGTTGCCATCATCTGAATTTTCCAACAGGGAGTAATGCCCTTCTGGGCGTGTGATAATTATCTTTTTGTTCATGAATTGTTACCTCCTTTTATTCCTCATATAAATAACCTCTGCCTTTACATTCGGGACAAAGAATAATACCTGTTCCTCCACAAGCATAGCAATCAAAATCTGCCCACTCCGGTCCCGGCCCCATATCGCCGGTGCAATCACACTCTACTTTTCCGCCAGTACACCACCAACAGGGAATAATCTGCTTCATATGGACGCCTTCTTCGTCTTCATAATACAGGTCTTCATCATCCTCCATGTTATAACCAGCATATTCGTCTACCATTTCCTCTTCTTCACCTTCTTCATAAAAGTTTCTGATATTAATTCTCATAAAAAACCTCCTTTTATTTATAACACCTTACACTGTAGCTATATTATCAATTTTCGCTTCCTGCATCTTAAAAACTATGTAGAAAATCACCCACAACTAACAATGTTCATCCTCTTCTTTCAGTACTGCACTTAAGCAATCAATCCACTGTAATAGGTAATTGATATTTAACATCCTTTCTCTCTACAATTTATTGTATACTTGAAGCTTACCATAAGCTTCAATATTTGTCAACTATTTTAACTTATATTCTGCTTACTTTGTTTGATTTACTTTCTTGGGTTACTTCTTTTAAGTTACCAAATTTTTATTACCGTATTTCATTATTATATACGGTTCTCTTTTACGCACTTTCCATACATAAAAAAGATGCATTTAGTTCAAACCACTAAATGCATCTTTTTCTCTTGTTATTTTTTTAATTTTCTTTAGCTGAAATCTATTTTGTTCTTAACAATATACTGTCTACCAGTTCTGATGTCCGGTTTGTCAGCTCTGCTTTCAACGTTCTAGTATGTTCTTCAAGTACCTCTCGTGCGATTTCATTTTTTATTTTTATAACATAATTTAATGGATAATTAAATTCTTCCGCTATTTTTTTCACACTCCAGTCTTTACTAAGTACCCTAATAATTTTCTCATCTCTTTCACTGGCAATTTTATCTTCTTCACTGTCGTCCTGTAATTCCTCCTGATATCGCTTATACCATTCTCCTTGCTCGTAATCCGAGATTCCAAAGTCCAAACCGCCAATTATCTCCAACCGTTCTTTATCACGCTCTTCCTCATTCTCTTTTCTTGACTCATTATTTAAATGATCCATTAAAAGCATGAATTTATCCATAATTTCAGCCTGCTCTGCAACAGAAACATACATATAGCCATCAAACAATCGTAAAGCCTCTCGCAACGCCATTCTATTGTTTTTTTTGCTTTCATAATCCAAAAACTGACGAATTGCAATATAGAGCATAAGATTGATTTCTGCATCTTTAACACCAGATTCATACTTACTAATACTCTGCTTTGTAATTCCGGCCACTTTTAGTCCAAATGTTTCACCACTGAGATTACACAACTTTCGAAACATCTCTAGATAAGTCTGCAATAACAATCGTTCTTGCCTTATCAATTTATCCGTTCTCACTTTGATACCTCTTTTCACAAATTTAATTCCTGCTTTATTCACCATTTATCTCAAAAACAGTTGTATATTTATCCAATCAGTCTTTTCCATTCTGTCCATTATCGTTCAGACGAAAACACAACTCCCAGACCTATAACTCCCAAAACACCCAAGCATAGACTGTATATCTTATTTTCTGTATCTTTTTTCATCATCATTTCCGTTAACTCCTGCATTTCTTCACGTATCTTTTGTTTTCTTCTCCATAGTCTTGTCTTGCTGAGTTCTCTTTCCAGATTGTCAATCCTTTTTAGGCAAATATCATAGCAATCACTATAGCTTCTTCTATTCTCAGCTAAAAACACTCTGAATATTTCCAAAATCAAACAAGGATTTTTATCTACAATTTCCTCACGCACTTCTTTATTCACTATAGGTAATAACTTCCCTACTTCGTCACTCTTACATGCTGGAATATTGTCCAACTCTGATACGCCCAATTTCTTACAAGCCTCTTCTTTTGTCAAATTTTTAGCCATATTCACACCTCCTTTTTATTCTTATTATACCATGTCTCTCCTTTTTGTCAATTTTTCATGTCAACTTTATATATGCGCTTTTGTATACATTTCCGGTCGTTTCCGGGATCCATCTAAAAGTCACGGTCGCAACACGGTAGTTTTCTAAAAAGCAGAAAACCACCGTGTTGAGGCTGAGCGCACTAAGCGAAACGGTTGTCGTTTGGGACGGATTGCAGACCTCTGGCAGGTCCTCTTATGCTTTTCGTTCCGGAATTCTTTGAGGGACGTTCGTAAGTTAGCGGAGGGTTCCAAGAGGTTTGTCACAGGAGGTATGGATGCCGCCGGTGTTTTAGCTATTTGTTTGAGGTTGCGAAAAATAAAGGCTTTCGCTGAAGTTAGTTGCCGATTAAAGTGCAACGCACTTTATAAAAAGGGTAGTAATGGCGTCTCTGGACAAACATGTTTGTCCGAGAGCGCCTTCACTACCCTTTTGTAAAAGCGTCCCTTGGACGCTTCGGCAACTAACTTTTATATAAACTCCCACTTCCCGCAACCGAGTTATAGTAAAACACCGGCGGCATCCATTAATCACCTTTGTGACAGACCGATTGGCGAAACTCTCCTTCTAACTTTAAGAGTCCCGAAAAGAACCCGGAACGAAAAAAAGAGGACTGCAGGGGTCTGCAATCCTCTCTAATGTTCTGCTTAGTTCTAAACAGGTAACAAGATTACTTAAGAGTAACCTTAGCGCCTTCAGCTTCAAGCTTAGCCTTGATATCATCAGCTTCTGCCTTGGAAACAGCTTCCTTTAATACCTTTGGAGCTGCTTCTACAGCTGCCTTAGCTTCACCTAAGCCAAGACCTGTGATTTCACGAACAACCTTGATAACCTTAATCTTGTTTGCGCCAGCTTCTGTTAACTCAACGTCAAACTCTGTCTTTTCTTCAGCTGCTTCTGCTGCTGGGCCTGCTGCTGCAACTACTACACCTGCTGCTGCGGATACGCCAAATTCTTCTTCACATGCCTTTACTAAATCATTTAACTCTAAAACTGTCATGCTCTTGATAGCATCGATAAATTCCTGTGTTGTCATTTTAATTTACCTCCATTAAAATTTTACTATTTGCTGCGACTTATGCCGCATTTGTTTCTTGTTTTGTTTTGCTTACGCTAAGCTGCAAAATTAAGCTGCTTCGCCGTTCTTCTCTGCAATCTGATTGAGTACACGAGCCAGATTTGCAACTGGGGACTGTAAGCTGCCCAGTAACTTGGAAATAAGAGTTTCTCTGGATGGGATAAGAGCGATCTTTTCGATACCCTTAACATCGTAGTAAACACCTTCTACAACGCCTGCCTTGAACTCTAACTTAGGAGCCTTCTTTGCGAACTCTGCAATTACTCTTGCAGGAGCTGTTGCATCGTCAATACCGAATGCAATTGCTGTAGGTCCTTCAAGCTCACCATTAAGCTGTGCGAAGTCAGTTCCTTCAAATGCACGCTTTAAGTATGTGTTCTTGTATACCTTGTACACAACACCAGCTTCACGAAGTGCCTTACGAAGTCTTGTATCTTCTTCTACTGTGAGACCACGATAGTCTACAAGCACTGCAGCAGAAGCCTTATCCACATAGCCCTTAATTTCGTCAATGATAGGAGCCTTGATTTCTACCTTTGCCATGATAATTACCTCCTTATAAAATTTTTTACAAAGCGGTTCTTGGTTATCTTGTCATTGTTCTCATAACCAAACATTCGCAAAATCTGCCGGCTTTGCCGTCAGTCGTCACTTCGCAACTTAACATTTTGCTCATGTAGGTTGGTTATGTTCTCACATTATGATAATTGACTTAACAAGTTCTACGTGCAAGCACGCAACTTGTCACGTCAATTACCATAATGAGAACAATGACTCTTATAAAACAAAAAGAACTGCTTTAAACCGAATGGATTTAAGCAGTCGAACAGATTCAAACTTAACTTTTATCCCTCGGCAGGCGTACTACTTACACGGTAACCCGTACCTGCTGTCTTCGGTCTATATAGCTGCATTTCTGCAGCCAAGCGTACTGTGTTTCCACAGCACGCTTGATAGCATATCATAAATACTTTATTTTGTCAATCACTTTTTATTGACTTTCTTCCGGTTTTGATGGCCTAAACACCAAAGCCTTCCGAATTCAGCCTAATGTTAAGCTATTAGCTTAACTTAGCAGCGTTAACCTTCACGCCAGGGCCCATTGTAGAAGCGAGTGTTACGCTCTTTAAGTAAGTACCCTTTGCGGAAGCTGGCTTAGCCTTGATGATTGCACCCATCAGAGTCTGGAAGTTGTCTGCGAGCTGTTCTTCAGTGAAAGAAGCCTTTCCTACTGGACAGTGGATAATGTTTGTCTTATCCAGTCTGTACTCGATCTTACCTGCCTTGATGTCGTTAACTGCCTTTGTAACATCCATAGTTACAGTACCAGCCTTAGGGTTTGGCATTAAGCCCTTTGGTCCGAGAACTCTACCGAGACGACCAACTACACCCATCATGTCCGGAGTAGCAACAACTACATCAAAATCGAACCATCCGTCGTTCTGGATTCTTGGGATGAGTTCGTCACCGCCAACATAATCTGCACCGGCTGCTTCAGCTTCTGCAACCTTATCACCCTTAGCGAATACTAAAACCTTAACGGTCTTACCTGTACCGTGTGGCAGAACTACTGCACCACGTACCTGCTGGTCAGCATGACGACCATCTACACCAAGTCTGATGTGTGCTTCAATTGTTTCGTCGAACTTAGCGACTGCGGACTTCTTAACTAAGCTAATAGCTTCATTAGCGTCGTACTGTGCGCTTCTGTCGATTAACTTAGCGGATTCATTATATTTCTTTCCTCTTTTCATTTCATTAACCTCCTAGTGGTAATTGCGGAATGGTTTTTCCTCCCACATATTTTAACTAATCTTCAACAACAATACCCATGCTTCTTGCTGTACCGGCAATCATGCTTGTAGCAGCTTCTAAAGATGCAGCGTTTAAGTCCTTCATCTTTAATTCAGCAATCTTTTCAACTTCGGATCTCTTAATGGTAGCAACCTTATTCTTGTTAGGTGCGCCGGAACCGGACTTAAGATTACATGCCTTCTTTAAAAGTACTGCAGCAGGAGGAGTCTTTGTGATGAATGTAAAGCTCTTATCCTGATATACAGTAATAACAACAGGAATAATCATACCTTCCTGGTCTGCTGTTCTTGCGTTGAATTCCTTTGTAAACTGAGGAATGTTTACACCGTGCTGACCAAGTGCCGGACCTACTGGAGGAGCCGGAGTTGCCTTTGCAGCAGGGATCTGTAACTTAATATAACCTGTAACTTTCTTTGCCATGATAGCATTACCTCCTAAAATGTGGTGTTATCGGAGTGCTGAACATAATTGTTCATTTCCTCCCACGGACTGCCTTTCGCAGTCATTCATAACTAAAACTGTTCTACTCTTACTTCTGTAAAATTGATTTCTACAGGAGTTTCGCGACCTAACATCTCGATGTTGACTGTCACGCTCTGCTTATGCATGTTAATTGCACTGATGATGCCCTGGGCACCCTCAAACGGACCGGACACGATAACTGCGGAATCGCCCACAGCAAAGTCAACTTCAACTTCAGCCTCTTTTGCAAGGCCCATGTTCTTCATTTCTGCTTCTGTTAAAGGTACCGGCTTGGATCCCGGTCCAACGAATCCGGTAACACCTCTGGTGTTGCGGACTACATACCAGGTTTCATCGTTCATTTCCATATGGATAAGAACATAACCCGGGAACAGTTTTCTCTGAACCTGTTTCTTAATGCCGTTCTTAATTTCATAAGCAGTTTCAAGCGGAACGGAAACCTCTAAAATCTGGTCCTGAAGCTTTCTGTTTTCGATCGTCTTTTCGATGTTGGCTTTTACCTTGTTTTCATACCCGGAATAGGTATGTACAACGTACCAATTAGCATCTGCCATTATACTACCTCCACCGTTATTCTTAGATGATTACGTTAATACCAAACTTTACAACTGCGTCAAGTAATGCAATAATCACACTCAGAACTGCGGTGATAACAATGACTGCTAATGTCTGCTTACCAAGGGACTTCTTATCAGGCCAGATGATCTTCTTGAACTCTGCCTTTAAGCCCTTAAACCAGCTCTTGACTACAGGAGTCTTTGGAGCCTTTTCGTTTGCAGCATCTCCCATCTTTTCACTTTCCTTCCTGGTCTTAAGACCAACTACTACTTTGTTTCCTTGTGTAATGTGTGTGCCTTACAGAATCTGCAGTACTTCTTGGTTTCCATTCTGTCTGGATGGTTCTTCTTTTCCTTTGTCATGTTGTAATTGCGCTGCTTGCATTCTGTACATGCCAATGTAATCTTAACTCGCACGACCTTCCACCTCCGTTATTATTTTTTTAGGCATAAAAAAAAGACTACTTCCATAGCTGTTTAACTATATCACATATTTCCGGCATCGTCAACAGTTTTTTTATGTTTTTTTCTTGCATAGGTTGAAAAACCGTGCTATAATCAAGCTAGATAGTGGGATTGTGTCCCTGTTAATAAGTAAATACAAATGCCTCGAAGGAACGAAGCATTCACTAATGTGCATTGATATTTTGGGAAAGGAGGTCCCGTATATGCCATTACTCAGTGTCTATAATCATTTAATGCAAGGCCTTATTATGATGCGTCCAAATCGTTTTGACACCCACAAAAAGTCGGAGTTGCAAAACGTTTACAGGGATATTATGCGCCTTACATCCGAACAGCCGCTCTATAAAGTCACATTCGACGAGTCTGCCCAGGAATACACACTGGGAATCAAAAATGCGGCGCTTTCCCTTTCATCCATGATAAAAGAGCTGAATACTGACGACAGTGCTTCGGTTTTCAAAAACCAGATTTTAACATCCGACCAACCGGAATCTGTTGATGTAACCGTATTGGAAGGTTCTTCCCTGCCGGACGAATCCCTTCCTTTATATGTAGAAGTATCTTCCCTGTCTTCTCCGCAGGAAAACCACGGCAACTTTGTGCCGGCAGAGGAAGCCGCTTTAGTCAGCGGCCAATACAATTTTACTATCGGAATTGAAGAAAACCTTTATTCTTTCCAATTTAATGTTTCCAACGGAGCAACCAATCTGGATTTGCAGAAAAAGCTGGCAGACTTCATTAATAAAACTTCCATCGGTCTGCGCACCCGTATTGTACAGGAACCGGAAACCGGCCAGTCCCGACTGGATTTAATCGCAATTACCGCGGGCTCCGCCGATAGAGAATCCTCCTTCCGCCCGGCTGACGTGCGTTTCCCGGAGGATGCTTCCCACGGTATCATCACCCACTTTGGCTTAGACCGTATTGGCAAAGCTCCGGTTAACACCTGTTTTTCCATTAACGGAAAGCAAAAGGAAGTCCGTGGACGTTCCTACTTATATAATAATGCACTTACCCTGTCCATCAAAGAAGTCACTTCCGCACCGGTTACTATCGGTAAGGTTACCAACCAGGAACCGATTGCAGAAAAACTCAGAACCTTTGTAAATAAATATAACTCTATCTTTGATTTTGTGAAACAGCAGCAGCCGGATAACCACCGCGCCAAAAAGCTGCTATACGAATTAGGAGCAACGTTGCGTCAGTTTTCTTCTGAATTAGACACTTGCGGTTTATCCGTTTCCAAAGAAGGCACTCTCGCAATCCGCGAAAAAGAAATGTATACCGCTGCGGGCAACGGTTCCCTGGAACGCCTTTTCTCCGAAGACAGCCGTTTTTCCTCCACACTTGTTAAAAAGCTATCTGATATTTCATTAAACCCTATGGAATATTTAAACAAAACAGTAGTTACTTATCCAAATATAACCGCTAAAAAAACTTTAAATCCTTATGTTTCGTCAATCTACTGCGGTCTCCTGTATAATAACTATTGTTAATGATTTTGTAACTTTTTGGCATGAATTCTTAATAAGATTCCCGTTTTCTGCCACAAATATGCCACCTTCCCCTGTTAAACTATTGCTATCGTAAAATTAACAGGGGATTTTTTATGCGCTTATTTATAGAAAAACAACTAAAGATATTGCTCTTTCCGCTGATGGTACTGTTTCTGACATTTGGCGGCAGCAGTATCAACGTCCGGGCGGAGAATTTCGATTATCCGGACGACCCATACAACGATGCTTTATGGTCCTTCGATAATCCGGGATACTACACCCATTACTATGGTTCCTTCCCGGTAACCCAGTATTCCACCGAAGGTATCGACATGAACATCTGGGACGCCTGGCAAAATTATCCGCTTGCCAAAGAAGATACAAAAACTGTAGTTATCGCCGTCATCGACACCGGTATAGACTACCGCCATCCTGATTTACGGGATCATATGTGGACAAATCCTAATGAAATCCCTGACAACAACATTGATGACGACGGCAACGGTTATGTCGATGATATCTATGGTTGGGACTTTTACAACAATGATTCTTCTGTTTGTCATTATGTCGAAACCGAGAATGGATATGCAGTTAATCCGGACGATAACGACAATCACGGAACCCACATTGCCGGCATTATTGCAGCCACTGCAAATAACAGCATCGGCATTTCCGGCATTGCTTCCAATGTAAACATAAAAATCATGTCCTTAAAAATTCACGGTGGTTCTTCCTCCTCCGGTTCCGTAGCCAATGCCATCAAGGCAATCCGCTATGCAGAAGCCATGGGAGCCGATATCTGTAATTTAAGCTGGGGCACCTTGAACTACAGTCAGGCATTAGAGCTTACTATCCGTGAATCTTCCATGTTATTTGTTTCTGCAGCAGGCAATAATGGCATTAATAACAACAGTACTCCTATGTTTCCTGCCAGTCTCCGTCTTCCGAATCTCATTTCCGTCGCATACATTAAAAACGACGGTACGCTGGCCGAAGATTCCAACTACGGTGTTTCTACCGTAGACATCGCAGCTCCGGGAGAAGACATTTACAGCACTCTGGTCGGCAAATACGGTTATTCCAGCGGAACCTCCATGGCAGCTCCTCACGTTACCGGTCTTGCCGCCATGATTTACGCCTATCAGGAAAATATTTATCCTGCCCAGGCAAAAGAGTTGATTATCAACACCATGACCCCGCTTGATACTTTAACCGGCTACCTCATTAATCCGGGAATCCCAAATGCCGGTGCAGCCATCAATTCTTTATCCGGCATTACTACCGATACAGAAAAACCTTTTCTTGTATTTGATACCTCTTTTGATAAAGACGACATCTGTGTTCATGTAAACTCCTTTGATGCAGGCGGCTCCGGTATCCGCAAAATCCGTTATGCCTACGGTTCCAAGTCAGCAGAATATTTCTTTGCAGACAGCGGAAGTTCTGCGGTACTTGATAACCTTTTGTATCTCAGTAAAGCAGGATATTACTCCTTCTATGTAGAAGACTATGCCGGAAATTATCAGCTATACAATCTTTATATTGAAGATGACACCTTAGCTCCGGACTTCACGGTATCTTATCAAATAGCTCCGGACTACTCCTACATAGCAGTTCATTTTTCTGCTACCGATGCAGACAGCGGCGTGAAAGCCATCAAATACCTGGCAGGTGAATTTACCGGCGACGCTTTCCTTTTTGCCGGCGAACACTTAGATCCTTCCGTAAAAGAACATACCCTGTATTTGGCACCGGATGTTTCTGCCTTAACCTTTTATCTGACTGACCACCGCGGTAATGCTACTACATACGTTATCCGCCCGGAAATTATTCCGGCCACATCCCTTCACTTAAATGTTACGGAACGCTCTTTGCCATATATGGAAACTTTCCGGCTACAGCCAATAGTTCTTCCGTGGCTGAGTACCGATGGGGTTTCTTACAGTTCCACAGACGAATCTATTCTTATTGTGGATAATTACGGACTTGTAACTGCCATTGGCAATGGTGAAGCCTATATTACAGTAACAACCCACAGCGGCATTACTGCTGTATGTAAATTTATCGTCGGATCGGCTTCTCAACCGGCAGAAATACATACTACCGAAGCTTCTGTTGATACTACTACCGCCAGCGGAAGTGCAATGGATCATTCCGATTACTGATGTTTGCTGCTCTGTCAGCATATTTTCCTATGGCATACAAAAACAAAAAAGCACGTATAAACGTGCTTTTTTGTTTTTCATTATTTTATTCTAATTTCGTATATGGCTTTTTAATTTTGTCAGTACCAGTCCCGACACCAGACCAATTAGTATTCCTGCAACAATTCCGGAAAATAACAACAGCGGAAAATAATACACTGTTTTGCTGCCTAACAAAATCATTGCCACTATTGTTTGCCCAATATTATGACATACACTGCCGGCCACACTGACACCGGTAATTCCAAAGCCTTTTCTTTTTTTCAGTAATACCATTACCAACAGACTAAGCATTCCGCCCGCCAGACTGTATGGCACGGTACTGATTCCGAACGCAAAGCCTGATAACGCAATTCTAATCAGGGAAATTGCCGCCGCTTCTTTCCACCCAAGAAAATACAAGGCGCAAAGTATGACAATATTCGCCGCTCCCAGTTTCACACCGGTAGGTAACGGCAACGGAATCAGATGTTCAATGTAACTGAAAATAAAGGCCAACGCCACCAGCATTCCAAATAGTGCAATTCGTTTTGTCTTCATGGTCACTCCTTCTTTTTACAATCCGACAGCATCCACCTCAGATATATCACCGTTTTCAATAATGACTACAATACTTCCCGGACGGCATACAATCAGTTCCGTATTGTAATGAATCTTTCCGAACTCCATGCAAATTTTGTCCGGACATACCGCGGAAGACATAAATGCCTCTCCGTCCTTAATTGTCAGCACATTATTTCCTAAAAGCCCGGGAATATCAATCACTGCATCTTTTGAAAGAGGATATCTTCCGTATTCCTCGCCCTCAATCAGAATAACAGCTTCTCCGTTCACGGTATTTTGTTTTATAAAAAACATTGTCAGGAACAGCATCACGGATATTACGAGCAATGTTCCTACTAAAATCCAATCATTTCTTTTCATATATTCCCTTAACTGTCTGTCTTCATTGCTTCAATTGCACTGATTTTGGTTGCACGTCTTGCAGGGAAATACCCAGCCAAAACACCTACTAACATAGCAAAACCTGCTGCCAAGAACGGTAACCAAAACGGAATTACGGAAAACTTGGCATCTCCGACATCATAAACTCCACTGCTTTGCATTAGTGTTTGGAATAAGGGACCTCCATACTTATTAATGGCAAAAGAAGCAAGATAACTTAGGGAAATACCTACAATTCCGCCAAGCAAACCTATCATTGCCGCTTCAAACAGAAACAGTTTTTTTATATCCTTTACCAAGCACCCCAGGACTTTCATAATACCGATTTCTTTGGTGCGCTCGTAGATTGACATTACCATCGTATTTGCAATGTTAATAGCAGAAACCATCATAGCTAAAGCACCGATTGCTCCCAGCACCATCTGTAACATATCAGAGGTTTGTTTTAACGGTTCCAGATACTGCATTTCACTATAGGTAACATATCCTAACGCCTCAATGTCTTCCTGTACCTGGGTAACATTTTTGATATTGTCTACGTTAATCATGATAAAGCTATAGGTATTCATCTCTGCCATCGCTTTTTTTCGGTCTTCCAGTTTTAACGTATTGGCATACTGGGTATAAATATCTTTATAATAATCCATATCCATATAGACATAAGAGTTGTACTCCCAATTATCAGATTCCGGCATTACAGCCACATTGGTCAAAGCCAGTTCAAACTCTTTCTTTCTCTCATTTTTTGTGTAACGCCATGGACTGAATTTAAATTCCAGCTTATCCTTAGATAAGTCAATTGCCTTTGTCTCGTAGTTTCTGGAATTTGGATTATAAAAATAATTTTCCAAAACATAGGTCGGAATGACTACGGACTGATTATTTTCCGCCGTAGGATACACCCCTGATATCAATTCCGGATAACCGAATTCCGCAAAAGCTTCATGACCGATAGCACGAAGGCTGATACTGGTTTCATATTTACCGGAATACAGCATGGCACTGGTATCCAAAACCGGAGCTACTGCATTGACATGCTCCACCTGCTTTACCAATCCCACCAGAGTATCATCCAACACCTGTTCTTTACTGCCCAGCCAGTTCCCGTCATCATCTATGATACTTCCGTACCTTTCGATACGTATCACAGTCATGGCGCCGTTTTCCATAAACTGTTTATCAAAGCTGTTGTTCATACCGATACCAATGGATACCATGATAACTATGGAAATAGTTCCGATAATCACTCCAAGGACGGTCAGACCGGTTCTCGCTTTTCTTCTTGCAAGATTACGCAGACCCATTTTGAACAAGTCACTAATCTTCATATACATCAAATCCTTTTTTTATCTTGCGTCCCGCTAACAACAAGCCGATTACAACAGAAAGAAGTAACATTCCTGCACTGACACCACCCACAAAAACCCAATTGGAAAGCAAAGTATCCACAGATACTTCTGTAGTACTTTGGGTTTCTGCCATCATGCCCTCTTCTTCATATAAGGAGCCTGTGTCAATCATATACATATTATTCATCTTTTCGTCCTCCTTCCTTAAATTGCATCTTCCCGCTTGATTTTTCTACGGTAAGCTGCAAGTCGGATTCCGCGAACCACAGGAATAACAATTACAAGAATAGCTCCCTGAATGCAAAGGAATAACCAAAGCGGAACAATTGGTTCTTTCGTGTTATCTCCGTCTACCGGCACAGAAGGGTCCATATAGCCCGGATCCATATAACCAGGATCCATGTAGCCCGGATCTTCCCACATCATTTCGCCCATAACATATGCGGTGAATTCCTTTTCCATGGTAACCTCATCTCCGTTGGAATCCTCCATATGGATAATCATCTTACCAACCGCATTCCCTTCAATTAAAGGTACAACATCAAATTCAATGTACTCCGGCATACCGGCTGCAATATTACCGATATAGTAAGAATTGCTACCATTGGAGAGCATAAAGTCACCTTCAATGGTAACGTAAGTATTATTCAGGGTAGACTTACCCATATTGTAAAATTCAAAACTCATTACGGTTGGCTGATTCAGCATCGGAGTATCCCAGGAACCCACATAGACATTTTCTACAGACGGACGGAGATTTTCCTTTACCTGAAGAAGAATCTCTTCCTCTACAATTTCGCCGCTGTACGTAGCGGTTGCCACCATACCTTCGTATTCATACTCGATTTTGATATTAATCGGATAAGCACCTGTGGTTGCTGCCGCACTTGCCTTTAAATTAATGGTAATCGGTGCTCTTTCCTGTGCCTTTATTTCACTTACAAAAAAGCTGTTTCCACCGGCTGTTACAGAAAACGCATTCGATGCACCGGACACAGTCACCTTTATATTTTTCGCATCAATGCTGTCATTGGTGTTCATGATTTCAAAGGTAAAGTCAAATACACCTCCGGCTTTTACTTCCTCAACATTTGTGTAAAAGTCGCTGACCATTAATTTCGGACGGCTGACAGTCAATTCGCTTTCTTCCGGATTCTGCACATCTAAAATATATAACGTTACACTTTCTGCCTCCGTCATGGTACCGTAACTGTTTTCCACCTCATAAGTGTACTGCACGTTTAACATATTTAAACCTTCCGGAATATCTTCACCAACCCTTAAAGTAAGTTCTACCTTCTGCTTTTTACCAGCCTTAATCTGGCTGATAAATTGATACGGTTCAGAGTTTACCGGTTCAAAACCGGAAGAAGACAAACCGGTAGCCATTACTTTTACATTTTTTACATCTGCATTACCTGCGTTCTGAAGGTTAAAGGTTACAGTTAACTTTTCTCCTGCTTCCGGCTTACTCGGAGACTGTTTTACGGAATTTAACAACAGTAATGCCGTCTTCGGAGCCTCTGTCGGAACGGGCGTAGGAGTCGCTGTCGGTGTAGGAGTTACTTCCGGCTTACCTTCTACAAAAATATATACATACGCATTGGAAGAAGTTCCGCTTGTACCGTCGGCCAGTTTATAAGTAATATTTAACGGAATACGGATTCGCTGGCTTTTCGCACTCTCTTCCACTTTATAAATAAGTTCCACTGTTTTTTCACGGCCTGCTGTCATATTACCGATTTTCTGGTTTAACGGAGTATAAGCCGGAGTCAAAATATCATAATAATTATAATAATCCGCAAACACATAGGTATCCAGAGCTTCCAGTTCACCTTCATTCTTTAATTTGAACTGAATGCTGACTAAATCACCTGCTTTACAGGATACTTCTCCGCCATAAACAACCGAAAGCTGCGGATGCATTTTTTCATTGATTACGGTTACATTCATTATAAGTTTTCCAGGTTCCGGTGTGCCTTCCGGCAAGAGACCTTCTTCATCATAGTCATATTCACTATGCTTATAAGAAATGGAATATTCATACACACCGATTTGTGCAAAGTCATTTACAGTAATATCATACTCTAAAATTACATTTGCAACATCCGGATATAGCACCACATTATCGCCAAAATACTCTTTTGTATTACTCACTTTAATATTGGTAAATGTAATTGGTGCATTGTTCTCCGGCGAAACGCTGAAAATAGGATTGAAAATTTCATCTCCTTCTTTTACAGAAAGTTCTACCTTCATGTGTCTGGTTCCGCCTGCTACCATTTCTATGGTGCGGAAGCCCTCCTGCTCTAAGTTCAAATTCGTTTCTTCTGCGGCATAAGCCTTGGTTGTCATACTAACTAACGCTATTACCATCATCAGTGCCGTCAACAACACTGCGGTTTTCTTCTTCAACATTTGTCTCCTCCTTTATTGTCTCTATGCTTTGCACTTTACCATCCAGAACGCGTATCACCCGGTCTGCATATTCTGCCAGACTCTGGTCATGGGTTACCATAACGATAGTCTGATGATTATCTCTTGCTATTTCCCGGATAAGCTCCATAACCTCTGCAGTAGTTTTGGTATCCAGATTTCCGGTCGGCTCATCCGCGAACACAATGCTCGGTTTTGCCACAAACGCTCTGGCAATACCGACTCGTTGCTGTTGTCCTCCGCTCATTTCCTTTGGTTTATGCTGCAAGCGGTTTTTCAGACCGACTTTAATTAACATTTCTTTTGCCATTGCACGGCGTTTTTTCCTTGGCAACCGCTTAAACACCAACGGCAACTCCACATTTTCCAACGCCGTCATGGTACCGATTAAATTATAAGACTGGAAAACAAACCCCAGATACTTTTGCCGGAATCTTGCCAGTCTGGTTTCATTCATTTTGTGAATCGGCTGCCCTTTCATGATGACCTGACCGGATGTCAGTTTTTCGATTCCTGCCATCAAATTCAGCAATGTGGATTTACCGGAACCGGAGCTTCCTAAAAGACAACAAAACTCACCTTCATAAATATCAAAACTGATATCATCCACTGCATATATTTTTTCCGTACCCATACGGTATATTTTTCTCACGTTTTTTACTTCTATTACTTTTTTCGGTTCTGCACCCAATCAACTCACCTCACATTAATTAGACGTAATTCTCCACGAAAAAGTTTCATCAAAAAAAGAAAAAGGGGAGAAATTTTCTCCCCCTATTATATACGTTTCTTATGGAAATAGCAATGCTTCATGCTACCTAAAGCATATCCTTAATAAAATCTTAAGAAAACCTTATGTTTTATTCCGGAATACTGTCAATAAAAGCCTTAATGCATTCTACCGTGCTGTCAATTCCGATGTGGCTGCTGTTTACCGATAAATCATAATTGGTTGCCTTGCCCCATTTTTCTCCGGAATGGTAGTTATAATAGTTTGCTCTTCTTTTATCCATTTTTCCGATAGCTTCTTCTGCTTTTACCGGGCTGAGATTATTTACACGGATAGCACGCTCTTTTCTGAATTCCAAATCCGCATGAACAAAAATGTTAATTACATTCGGAACTTCTTTTAAGATGTAATCTGCACAGCGTCCTACAATGACACACGGACCCTCTTCTGCCACTTTGCGGATAACATCAGACTGGGCAAGATAAATGCGGTCATCTAAGGAAAGCTGGGAAAAGCCGATTTCCTGATTACCGTAGGCACTCATACCCATGGCAATGGAATATAACAAACTGTTTGTTGCCTTTGTTTCTGCGTTATGGAATGCAGCTTCTGCATAACCGCTTTCTTTGGCAGCTCTTGTAATTATCTCATTATCATAAAACGGAATCCCGTACTTTGCCGCCAGCTTGGAACCGATTTCTCTGCCGCCGCTGCCATACTGTCTGCTGATTGTAATTATTTTATTCATACAGGCCTCATTTCCGCGTTCTATACGCTATCTTTATTATAGATAACCTTATGGTTATTACAAATTCATTATATCATACTTTTTCAGAAAAATAAATAGTTCTATTTTCCGTTCTTTACCTCAACTGTTACAATTGCATTAACTCCGCTGCCGTCCTCCGCTTCAATCCAGATTTCACAGGTACCTTCGGAATGAGTGCGGATTTTACCGTTTGGAGATACCGTAGCCACATCCTCATCGGTGGACCAGTAACTTACGTCTCTGTTTTCGGCACTAAGAGGGAACACTACCGGGTTAAGCGAATAACTTCTGTTTTCCCTAAGCTTAACTTCTGTTTCTACAATGATATCCGTTACCAGACGGTTGGATACCTCATGAATTAAAATATACGCACCCGGCTGATATACGATGAACTCATATTCCTCCTGGGTTTCATCCGTAAATTCGCCATCCACCTTTGCCATAATGGTGGACTGGTTTGGTGTATAATATACGCCGAATTTTTCCGGGTCAAAACCGTCCGGCACTGTAACCTTCATTGCCATCGGGAACTGTAACACCATTTCATCATCGTCATAAAACAGCTCGTATCCGACAAATTCATCCGTAGGAACCACACGCTGTACTACATACTCCAGCATTTCAGGGTCCGCTGCACGAAGCATGAACTTATCCTGATCCAGCCCCACATTCATTCCTAAAGTAACTTCGGTATAGTGGTAATGGTCCGGGCTGGTGAAATAATTGGAAAGTGTATTATCATAATTGGCCGCAAATCCCTTGACACCGCGGACGGTAATGTCTGCCATAAATGCATCGCAATATACGATTACTACATTTTCACCTTCATAAAGAATTTCTCCGCCAAAAATCTCGTAATCGTCAATTGCTTCATCGGAACCGTCATTGTATGTAACAATTACTTCGATTTCTTCCTTCTTTACACTTTTTCCGACAATAACACCGGGACCGATATAACGAGCCCGCATTTCGGTAATATAACGCGGTTCGGCATACACCTGAATTACCGTGGAAACTTCACCATAACTGACGGTGATGTCATTTTCACCTTCCAGTTCCGCAATAGACGGACTGATATTAAAATTGGTAATCGGCTTTGTTGTTCCGTCATTATACAACGCTTCTACCTGAATATCATTCTTACTGATGGAATTTCCTGCAATAACCGGCTTACCTACATAATAGGCAAAGATTTCTTCCACTGCCAACGGAGCCTTGCCATATACATAAATATATTCCACTTTTCCCTCATAAACAACCGAAACAATATTTACCCCAGCTTTTAACACTGTAGGAGTGGAAAGAGTGAAATTTCTGACTTTTCCGTAGGTGCCGTCACTGTAATACGCATATACTTCAATTTTTCCTACCGGAATAGGCGCACCTACAAACAGTTCATCACCGGAATAGGTGGCTGATATAGAATCTACTACCTTTCCTTCTACCTGAACCACACAGGTTTTTCCCTGATAGGATACTACCACCGAATTATCACCTTTTCTGCTGATAACAGAAGGAGTAACCGTAAACCCTTTTTTTATCTGCTCAATATCTTCTGACTCTGTAAAACCGTCATTGATATAATACTTTCCGCTGACATAAAAATCTTTTAGGTTTACTTCTTCCCCGACCATTACCGCCTGACCGGTGTATATTGCTTCAATGCTCTGCAGTTTTCGCACAGCACCGGAAGCGTACTTTGTACCAAAACAGGCAACAATTCCCACAAGCAAAAACAACATCGGAATTATATATTTAATAATTGATTTCTTTTTCATAAATTAACCCTTGCCTTTCCTTTCACATAAAAAGACGTTTCTTATTCTTCGGTAAATTTATCGGCATTCCTGCAAGCAAAATTAATAGGTATTCTTTCTTATGTACAAACTATCCCATACTTCTGTGTCATATTTAAGGCAAAAGAATTCAAAAAAGTAATTGACAAAATCCCGCCCCGGTGCTATACTATCAAAGCAGTTCGCGGATGTGGCGGAATTGGCAGACGCGCATGATTCAGGTTCATGTGAGATTACTCTCATAGGGGTTCAAGTCCCCTCATCCGCATTAACGTGCAAATCAGACAGACGAGATTTCTCGTCTGTTTTTTCTTTATCTAAATTACAAAAAGGAGTTTTGCTATGCAAAAGAGAAAGGGTCTTTCAACAATAATTACCGTCTTAGGGATATGTATCCTTTGCGGGTGTAATCAAACAACCTCCCCTGCAGCGGTTCCAACAGCAACAATAACAGCTTCTCCGGTTCCGACATACATTCCGACCGCAACCGCAACGCCGGAACCCACAGCCACAGCGACACCAACACCGGAACCTACGGCAACTTCCACCCCGACACCGACTCCATCCCCTACCCCATCTCCTACTCCAACGCCGGTGGTAACCACCATTACCTGTTCCTTTGCAGGAGACGTTACTTTAGGAAGTGACTTAATCAATCAAAATTCCGCAAGGAATTTTTATGTAGTCTATGATAAGGTGCAGGACGATTCCTACTTCTTTGCAAATGTACTCCCTATTTTTGCAGAAGATGATTTGACCTTAGTGAATTTAGAAGGTGTATTATCCGATCGCGGCGAACGTCAGGACAAAACCTATGCGTTCCGGGGTGCACCATCTTATGTCAATATATTAACTGCAGGCAGCGTAGAAGCTGTTTCCACGGCCAATAACCACAGTCTGGATTACGGTCAGATCAGCCATGACGATACCCGGGAAATACTTTCCGATGCCGGTATCTTTTACTCTTATCAGGATCTGGTCAGTTATGCCACTGTAAACGACATTAAGATTGCCTTGATTGCTGTTTATGTCCGTCCCCTCGGTACAGACGGTTCCAAGACACTGCTTGATAAAACCATCGCAGAAGCAAAAGAGCAGGATGCCGACTTAATTTTTACTTCCTTTCACTGGGGCAACGAAGGCACTTCAAAAATTACCTCAGAACAAAAGGAACTGGCTCACTATGCCGTTGACTTAGGCGCTGACCTTGTACTGGGACATCACCCTCATGTACTGCAGCCAATCGAGTACTATCAGGGATGTTATATCGCATACAGCCTTGCCAATTTCTGCTTTGGAGGCAACACGAATCCAAAAGACAAAGATACCATGATTTTTCAACAGTCCTTCACTTTTGTAGATTCTGTCTTACAGCCGGAAGCTACCACCGCTTGTGTCATTCCGTGCAGTGTATCTTCCGTCACAGAAAAAAATAATTATCAACCGACACCTCAAACCGGCGAAGAGGCAGAACGCATCATGAATAAGTTGGGCGGCTACTGTTCCAAATTCGGTATATCCTTTGAAAAAGCGTCTGAAAGCCGCTATATTCCGGTAGTTTCCGCTCCGGCAGAATAAGTTGTGCAAATTTTTTCAAAAAATTAAAAATTAGGTATTTACAAATTCAAAATAATAGTGTATACTATCAAAGTGCTCAACAGAGTGCAACTTGCATAGCAAGATGCGGGAGTGCTGGAATTGGCAGACAGGCATGACTAAGGATCATGTGCTCGTAGGGCGTGCGGGTTCAAGTCCCGCCTTCCGCATTAAATTAAAAACCCTTGAATCAAAACCGATTCAAGGGTTTTTCTTTTCTACCCCAAACGCCATTATCTTGTTACAATATTGAAAATAAAACAGGGCACCCCCACGGATAACCCTGTTTTATTTATATTAATTCTTATTCGTGTCCGCTGCACTTATCAAGGCAGGCGCCATCCCAGCATCCTTCTTCGGTACATAACCCACACTCCGTGCACTGATAATCGCACTGATGAAATCCATTGAATTCCAACCGATATAGAGTTCCCTCGCCGACCAGTTGGATGGAATTGACGCCATCCAGAGAAACCGGTTCACGTTCCGGGCCCATGGTTATTTGTGTACTGCTTCCGTCCTCATGAAATAAATTAACTACTAACGGTTGCACACATTCTAAAACAAGCTTAGAAATATCTCTGCCTTTGTACTCTCCGATATATTTCTTTGCAGGTTCCAGATGAATCAGCAAATCCTTATATAGGATATCCTCCAAAACCATTTTTTCTTCAAATGCATTGTACGCCGGATACAAATTCATTTCCTGCAGACCGCTTCTATCAATAACTTTATTATAATCCACTTCAAAATCACTTTCATGTTCTTTCAGCCACGGATAAAAATTATCCAGAACATCGTCCCCGTAGGTTTGTTTCAATACTGCAATCCGATATTCCACAGGACTTACATCATTGATTTGATTTCTGTCTTCAAACGGATACTGTTCCCTAAAATTTAAAATCCAGCTGCTGTAATCACCATAAACATCATGTAAATATGCCATAAACCGGAACCCTATGGTATAGTTACTATTTCCCGCATATTCAAAATAATTATCAAACCAGTATTCAATCGGCTGCTTGTATAATTCATGATATGAAGTATCCATATTATTCACCGGGTTGATGGACTTATTGAAATAAACCGCCGCCTCCGGATATTTTTCTTCCAGTTCAAGTAAAGTAAGATAGGTTGTGTACTCTGCAAATCCCTCGCTTAATGTCGTTTCATGGTACCACTTTGACTGTCTCCACATGAGCACGTGGCTGAGTTCATGTATGAGGGTATAGCTGTTTCCCAAAAGAAAATCCCCCGGAGCTATCCATGCTTCACTGCTAAATGCATAGGCGCTTCCCAGTTCACTGGTATCCCAACCGGTATACCAATCGGTTCCTGCATACAAGTTCTCTCTGGTTATGTAAATATGAGGCTTCTTTTCCATAGATTTTTTTGCACAATAACCATCACCGTCAAAACGTAGTCCGCTCACCTTTTCTGCAATGTTCATCATCAGATTAGTTACATTACCAAAATCAGCCGGAACATAAACATTTTCGCCAATATGACACACTGCACTGCCTACGTCCACAACCGTTTCCCCTGTGGTAATAAAATCCTCAGACGGCAACGGAGTCGGCGTACTCGATGGTGTCGGCGTTGGCGTAGGTGTATTGGTTGCCGTCGGTATTGGAGTTGGCGTACTTGTCGCCGTTGGCACCGGCGTTGGGATGCCGGTCGCTGTTGGCACCGGTGTCGGTGTATTCGTTGCTATTGCCGGTTTTACAGTTGGTACAAGCGTTACAACTGCATCATTTCTGTTTTCTACTGCAACTGTAGGGGTAGGAACCGGAGCCAAAGTCTGGCTTTTCCTTCCCAGGAAATAGCCCACAGCAACCAAAATAAGCACGGTGGAAATCACACCGATTGTTGCAAAAATAGTTAATAGAGCTTTTTTCATTTTTTGTTATCCTCCTGTCCTCATCTATTTTACTTGTTCTTATGCCTAAAATCAATCCTATTCAAAAAAACGGATGAACAAATTCCAAAAGGAATTTTGTTCATCCGCTAACTTATTTCTTCTTATTTCCAAAACCAAATTTTTTCCATGCACCGAAAATAGATTCTCCGCCTTCGGAGTCTTCATCATCGGTATATTCTTCATCTTCTGCCAATTGAGCTTCCAATGCTTTCTGTTGCTCTTCCTGGAAAGCGAAATATTCTGCATCTAATTCCTGGGCAGTTACCGCGGCCTCACTGCCACCGGTTCCTTTCCCTTTTTTCTTCTTTTTCCCTTTACCAAAGCCTTCCGGAATCTTCGGAGTATCATGCACCTCTACCACAATGGCGGAGGACAGCTTGCTCTCAAACTCATCTACAGGGATGTCGTAGCCATCGGAATCAGTTGCACTGCCTACATTTCTGGAGTATGATAAATCTGCTGCCACCTCTTCCGGCATTGTTTTTCTCTTCGCTTTAATATCTTCAATCATGCGGAGATATATCTTTGCGTCAGCTTTCGTCTCCAATTGGGAAAAAATCTCCATGGAATCCTGCTCTAAATACTCCAAGCGCTCCTCGCAGTTTGCCAGCATCCGCTCGTATTCAGCACGGATACTTTTTTGCATATATTCCAAGGAACGTTTCAAATCAGAAACCGCTTCCTGGGTATACAGTAACGACGAAGCATGAATTTCATCTGCTCTAAGCAAAGCTTCATCCTTAATATCTGCAGCCAAACGCTCCGCCTGGGCAATTCCGCGGTCTCTTGCAGCCACGGTTACTTCATATTCTTCCATAGCATCATACACAGCATAATTCAATTCTTCCAACAGGGAAAAAATTCGCTTCTTGGATACAATCAAATCTTCGCTGGAATACGCACTTTCCTTACAATTCGCAAGATAGATATGTATTTTTTTCATTGCCTGTTCCAGTTTGTCTGACATACCCTATTCCTCCCCATTTTCCATGATATAATAATTATATTCGGACGTTTCGTATATTTCTCGTTTATCTGCCGGATATGAAAGAGAAACCTGCATCACTCCGATGATTTGCTCTTGTTCTCCAAACACACTGCCAAGCAGTGCCTGTGAATACATTTCTTCTATAAAAGTTCCCCGGTAAATCATTCCGTTTTCCTGCCACTGGCAAATCACTTGTTTTTCTTCTGCAGAACCACTAAGCAAAACTCCGCCGAGTCCCAGAATCTCGTTCAGTTTTTCTTCCAGGCTTATCTGCATCTGGCACATCACCCGAAACTTCACAAACTCATCTTCCCTGCAAAAATAACTGACAATTAGCTCCTGTCCGGTTTTTTCTACCTTGGATTCCCGGAATAATTCCGGAAAGATAATCATATATTTTTCATCTACACTTACGGTTTTCTGCCAGCCGCTTCTAATCATTTCTTCCGTAGAAAGTACAGGGGCCTCCGTCGGAACAGGCGTTGGCAGTCTTGTAGGTTCTGCCGTTGGCGTTGCTTCCGGTTTTTTTGTAGGTTCTGCTGTCGGCATAGGTGTAACCGTAGGAACAGACGTCGGCTCCGGTATTTCCGTCGGAACAGGCGTAGCCGTTGGTTCCGGTGTTGTTGTCGGCAACTCTTCAGGATTTTCCGTTGGTTTCACCGCCTCTGTAGGTGCTACGGTTGGCTGTTTCGCCGGATCCGGAGTCGGGGTGACCGTAGGTGTACAGGTTGGCACAACAATCGGAGTTGCCGTAATATTACTGTCCGTGAACTCTATCGGACCGATATTCTCGCGCGGTCCGCAGGCTGTCAACAGAAGAAAAAATATTACAGCCCCTACGCATTTTATTTTATTTTTCATCTGCCAACCCTCCTTTTTATCCCGGACTATTTTGTACTACTGATTATTTTTTTCTGCTTCCATGCGGCGTCTTTTCTCTTCTACTACAATTGCTTCTGCATGTTCTAATGCCGCATCAATATTCGGACGAAAGTTTTCCGCACCGACTTTATCTAAAAATCCGGCTTTTCTCATAACCTCATACGGTTGCTTCAATACATGGGAAAATACCAATGTTACCTGCTTCTTCTGACACAAGGTCAGTAAATTTTCCAACGCCCGGATTGCTGTAATATCCAGGGTGGATACGCTTCTCATGCGGACAATAACCACACGGGTGGTTTCCTTCCATACAATCTGCTCGATTAAATTATCTACGGTTGCAAAGAAGATTGGTCCTTCGATTTCGTACACTAACGTATGCTTTGGAATTGCTTTATATTCCTGGGTCTGTCCTTCGTACGGTTTATCATACTTCAGATTTGTCCAGCGGCGGATACTGGTAACGCTGGTCATACGGCCAAGGAATAAAATCGCAGATAAGAACACACCAACCTCCACTGCAGTAAGCAAATCAAAGATAACACCGGTTAAGAAGGTGATAATCAGTACCGCAAAGTCAGACTTTGGTGCATGCTTTGCCATGTAGACAAACTCACGCCAGTTACTCATGTTGTAAGCAACCAAAATAAGAATTGCTGCCAGGGTAGGCATCGGAATATAGCCTGCCAAAGGCATCATGCAAAGCAGAATAATAGTAACTACAATACTATGTACAATTCCGGCGATTGGTGTACGGCCGCCGCTCTTTACACTGTTGGATGCTCTGGCTACCGCACCGGCTACCGGTACCGCGCCAAACAGGCCACAGAAAATGTTGGCAATACCTTCACCAATCAATTCCTGATTGGAATCGTGACGTTCTCCCATTAATCCGTCAGTTACCACACAGGCAAGCAACGATACAATCGCAATGAGAATTGCCAATGTTACCGCTGACGGGAACACATCCATTACCAGCTGCCAGGTAAACTGCGGCAGCTTCGGCACAGGAAAATGGGACGGCAACTCACCATATACACTTCTGATGGTTGCCACTTCTATTCCTTTGTTTTTTAACAGCATTACCACCGGAGTAGTTACCAGAATAGCAGCCAGAGAATTCGGCACCTTCGGTAAAAACTTCGGTAATACAATTAATACTACCATAGCAAGCATACCTATGGCAAGAGTAGGAATGTCTATTGTTGTAATAACTTTTGCGTAGGCAGCAAATTTATCCAGCACCTTTACCGGAATTGCCCCCATGTCAAGACCGAAAAAGCCTTTTAACTGTCCGGAGAAAATACCCATGGCAATACCTGCGGTAAAGCCCAGGGTGATGGTTCTCGGAATATAACGAAGAAGTACTCCTGCCTTTAAAATACCGAGCAAAATCAGTATTACACCGGCAATCATGGATGCCACTGCCAAACCTGCCAGACCGAATTCCTCGATAATGGTAAATACAGTCATCACGGTTGCTGCAGTAACACCACCGATATTGACTTTACTTCCGCCAAAGGCAGATACGAAAAATCCACCGATAATCGCGGAATACAAGCCGGTTTCCGGAGACATTCCGGAGGAAATCGCAAGCGCTACCGAGAGCGGAAATGCGATGATAGCCACCAGGATACCTGCTACGATATCCTTGGTGAGCTGTTTCTTTGTATACCCCTTCATTGATGTAAAAAGCTTTGGTCCTTTTGTTTTCATAACTGTTTGTTGCGCCTCTTTTCCTAACTTGCTATAAATTTACTGTTCAAACTTAAACCATGCAAAATCGAAATTGCTGCCCGGTAAGAAAATATATTCTACCGTACCGTTGCCGGCCAATGCTTCAATGTCAAAGGTCTGCTCGGTATAGTCATCGCTACCCGGTACCTGTACTACCTGTACGCTGTCACCTGCTTCAGTCTTGAAGCGGATCTGCACCGGACTCTTTGCCAGCGGAGAACGGCTGCAAATGGTAATCTTCTTTGCACCCTCTGCTCCAAAATTCATATTTTCATAACCGATGGTTACGTTATTTCCGATTTTTTCAATTGTATCCCCATTTACAGTAAAGCTATCCCCATAGAGGAAGTTTCTGTCAGTCATGGCAAGCTTTGCAAAAGCCTTCTCCTGCTTTTCAAAGATAATGCCCTTTAACTGATAAGCATGTCTTGTTGCAATATATACGGAGGTTACTCCCTTTAATCGCTTGCTGAGTGTATAAGTCTCCGGCTGGAATACCATCCATTGACCCGGCTTATGGTATACACCGTCATACAGACAGGTACTTCCTGCTTCGCCCGGTTTACCTTCCCAAATTTGGATGGTTACCGGATCGTTGGTATTGGCAAAGATAGGAAGTGTTACCTTATCGGTACCGTAATCACCAAAATTCATATGGTCGAATCCGGCTACACATTCCATGGAATCACCGTCATTACCCATGAAGTTTACACCGTGTTCCACACCTTCCACTACCTTTTCGGTACGGTAGTCAAACAAGCCGGCACTGTTCATTTCGTATGGATTATAGGCAGCTGCCCCAATGCCCTCTGCCACAAATTCATAGGTGGACTGTACACTTTCGATTTCACTGCCGTTCATAGCTGCACAGCGCAGACGGAATTCACCGTCACCTTCTGCTGTTACAATCGCCTTGTTACCTTCTATCTTAAGAGTTACAAAATTTACATCAATACCGGTATCGGTAATGGCTTTCCACTGAAGATCAGCATAGGTGGCATTTTCCGGATAAATCTTAGCGGTTACCACCACGGATGGCTTTTCCTCAGAGCCTTCCGGCTTTGTCATGCGACGGTCGCCTTCGCAAACCAGTTCAATCTTACGTACCGGAATTTCTGCTTCTCCCTGTGGAATTACAGAACCCTTTGTTCCACCGGAATACAGCGGTACATCCGCATTTTCTTCTGTACAAGACACACCCGGAACAGTATCTGCTGCCACAGCACACAGGGTAATGGTCTGTGCTTCCATGCCCGGTGTAGTTACCGTCACTTTAATTTCACCCGGTGTCTGCGTTGTGCCAATCATGGCAAGAAGTTTTCCGCCAAACAGTCTTCTGCTCTTACCCTTGTGGGCATCAAAGTCGGTGCTGTCACCATTATCAAGACCAATGAGACGTCCGGCACCTTCTACCTCCACATGCACACGGTTTCTTGCGTTTTCTACCGGATAACCGTCTTTATCATAAGCAGAGATTACTACAAAGGCCATGTCCTCGCCATCTGCCTTTACGGTATTGCATTCTGCCTGAACATCTAAACGTACCGCATCGGTAAAGGAATGCTTTTCTTCCGTAGCTACCACTTCACCTGCTGCATTATAGGCTACTGCTTTGATGCAGCCCTTTTCGTAAGGAACCTGCCAGCAACGTGTAATTATTTTATCTTTTTCAAAGTCCACATGCTGTACACCCAGACTCCTACCGTTTACAAACAGTTCCACATCCGGTGCGTTAGATGCTGCCTGCACATCAATCAGCTGGCCTTCGTTGAAGTCCCAATAAGGGAACAGGTGCACAAACGGAGCACACTCCTTATCCCAAAGGGATTTAAAGATATAGAAGGAATCCTTCGGGAAGCCGGCGGTATCAATCTGACCAAAGTAACAGTTCTTGGTCTGATACGGAGTCGGTTCACCGATATAGTCAAATCCTGTCCAGATAAACTGGCCAAGGGAATATTTTGCATCTCTGTCATCGGTAATGCAGGCATCATAAGACTTTGCGCCCCAACCGGTAATGGTATTTCCGAGAGCGGAACAATGTTCATCGGAATCGGATAAGATGTGTTTATCCTTAGGGAAATGGTAAATACCGCGGCTTGCCAGTACAGAAGCGGTTTCACTACCGTAGATTACCCATTGCGGATTCTTGGCGTGATGCTCGTCATACAAGTATTCTGCATAGTTGTAGCCCTGCAGTTCCAGTTCATTTGCACAACCCTGAGCACACTCCCACTTCATATAATTGGAACCATGGGTAATCGGCACATGGCGTTTCGGGTCATTTTTGATTACCGCATCACGAAGGTTTCTTGTAATTTCCTGACCGCGGTTTTCTCTCATGGTGTCCGGAATTTCGTTACCGATACTCCACATAACAAGGGAAGCATGATTTCTGTCGCGACGTACCCAGGAAGCTACATCCTTTTCATACCAGTCGTTAAAATAACGACCATAGTCGTACTCTGTTTTTGGACTCTCCCACATATCAAATGCCTCAGAGTCTACCAAGAAGCCTAATTCATCACAAAGTTCCATAAGTTCCTTTGCAGGCATATTGTGGGAGGTTCTTACCGCATTTACACCCATTTCACGGAGTTTAAGAAGTTTACGTCTCATGGCAGCTTTTTTAAATGCAGAACCGAGGGCGCCAAGGTCATGATGTTCACAGACACCGTTCATCTTTACATTTCTTCCGTTGATGAAGAAGCCCTTATCCTTGTTAAATTCCAAAGTTCTGAAGCCAATCTTCTGTTCTTCTGTTTCTAACAGTCTGCCATTTAACCAAAGTTCTGTTACTAAATTATATAAATTACCCTGTGCAATATCCCAGAGTTTCGGATTTTCTACCGTAAATGCCTGGGAGCACACCGGTGTATTTGCAATTGTAAAGTCTGCAGCAGATTCTGCTACTAACACACCTTCTGCATCATACAACTTCTGCTTTAAGGTAGCATTGCTGGCAGAACAGCCTGCACACTGCTCGCACTTTGCTGCAAGCTCAGTATCTGTTTCCACTCTCCAGGTTGTATCGGTTTCTTTTACGGTTGTAACATAAATGCCGTCGGAAACCATATGCAGATTATTCTTTGTTTTAAACCATACGTTACGGAATATACCGGCGCCGGAATACCAACGGGTATTTAAAAAGCGATATACTACCCGGACTGCCACCTGGTTTTTACCAAGCTGTACATAATCGGTGATGTCTGCTTCAAACATGGAATAACCGTATTTCCACTCGAAGGCTTCATGACCGTTTACGTATACGGTAACGTCCATATACACGCCGTCAAAACGCAGCGCATAGTGTCCCTTCATTTCATCTAACGTGAATTCCTTTTTGTACCAACCGATACTGTCACGGTACAAATCATGGGTATTATAAATCATCCAGTCATGTGGGATATCTACCGGTTTCCATTCTGCAGTTGCAGGGAAAATATAAGAATCCGCTTCTACCGGAAGCTCCACAAAGCTCCATCCATTATTCCATAACATTTTTTCCGCCATTGCTAATCCTCCATTAACTCTCTTTTTATGCCACCCGGCATTCTAATCCCTATTGTACACGCTTTCCTCCATACTTTCAAGTATAAAATAAGATTTTTGATTTAAAACAATAAATCTGTTTGAATCAAAGAAATTGCTTTTGCCGCGCACGTTTCACACAACAAAAGCAATCTCTGTACTTTTTTTATTTAACTAAGATATAATAGGTATTTTTACCGTTACCCTTTGCCTGATACATTGCCTCATCGGCCTCCTGAATCAGCTTACGGTAATCGGTTTTACCCGCACGTTCGATAACGATACCGATACTGCAAGGAATTGGCATACGCTCACCTGTTACACCGTTAATTACACCATTTTGCAGCTTACGTGCTAACAATTCCATGGTTTGGGCAACAATTTCACGGCCATCGGTTTCCATACAGAATACAAATTCATCACCACCGTTACGGCCTACCGAACCCGGAATCATTTCACGGAGTGTATGAGCCACAAATTTAATTACATGGTCACCCTCTGCATGTCCGTAATTGGTGTTATAGTCACGGAAATCATCAATGTCTACAAAGCCTACTGCAATCTTTCCGTCCCGTGGTTCAATTTCTTCTGCCATTTGCTGTACTCTTGCTGCAATGGCCTTTTTATTCATCACCCCGGTCATTGGGTCTTTTTCTGCTTTCTTTTCCAGGGATTTCTGTTCTTCTTTTTCGCGCATCTGCAGTTCCATGACACACTGTAAAAGACGGTTTACCTCGTGCTGCAACTGACCCATTTCATCATCGGTACCCGGTTCCAAACGGATGGAATAATCGTTTGTCAGCTGTACTTTTTGCAGAACATCACGGATTTCTTCCATCGGCTGCACTGTTTTTACGGTAACATATTTATTCATTACCTGCATCAGCAGGAAGCTTACCACTAAAATAGCTACAAAAAGTACACCATAGGAAATACCCACCGTCATATAACTGTCAATGTTAGCGGAAACACGGATGGTCCAATCAGTGTAATCCAATGTAGAATATGCAGCAATATATTTTTCATCACCAACAGAATAATTCACTGCACCTTCTTTATGATAACCGCGCTTGATTCTTTCATTTTCGATTTTCTGGTCATGCTTTTCCTGCTGCTGTACAAAATTTTCCGCGTTTTCTCCGGCACCACCAATAGTTACTATAGAACCGTTTCCGTCACGGATAATCATTACACCGTTATCCCAGAACACATTACCTTCATGATATCTGTCAAAATAATCTATGCGGATTTCTTCTGCCAGATAACCAATTAACTCACTATGATAATATACTCCGATATACGCCAGTACTGCCTTGATTTTTTCTCTTTCTGTCTGACGATTATAAATATTGCCGATGGCAAAGTCTCCCGATAAGAACTTGGCAGATGCTATGCCGAGTCCACTGTCGACTCCAATCTCGTATTCTTCACTGGCTGCTATGGTACGGAAATCTTTATCGGTGATTACCATAGACTGGATATATGGCTGGTGGAGCATATGTTCCTGCAGAATTTCTTCCAAATGCTTTCTGGCAGACGCGTCGTTGCTCTCCGCCTGACCGAGACTTGCCAACACCTCCTGCTGAAGGAAACTGTAGTTTGCCACGATTTCCATATCCTGCTTTACTTTTTCAAAAAAGTTTTCTATATTATCAATCTGGGATTCACTGACGCCCAGCAGATTTTCTTCAATAAGGCCTTCTGCATTTCTGTTATTCTGATATAACATGATAAATCCGCACAGCAGCAGAGGTATCAGTGTTATCATCAATAAGGTGATATATAGCCGGTCCCTTAATCTCATTTCGACAGTTTTCCCCCTTTCCAAAGTGTCATTTGTATGCTACAGGCATTCTAATCTACTTTCTATCATATACGATTTCCCGGACACTTTCAAGCTTTTTCGACAGATTTACACGAAAAAGCCCGCTAAACTTACGTAAACGTTTACGTAAATTCAACGGGCTTCTGCACCTACACTTCTTACTCCACAGACAACACTTTATAGTCCTGATCTTCCACTGTTTTTCTGAGAATCTCCTCCGGAATTTCTGTACTTAAAGTAATCACAGCTTCGCCTTTTTCATGACTTACCATGGCTGTAATAACTTCCGGAAGCGCCTCTAAACACTTTTTCACCCTTGCTTCGCAATGACCGCACATCATTCCTTCAATTTTCATTGTCTTTTCCATAGTTTTCTCCTTTTCCTCCAGAACAACCGGCATCGGAACACCGTTTTGTCTGATTTTCTTATCTTTTTTACTATTATATACCTGTACCAGATTCAAACGCAAGGCATTTGTTACTACGCAAAAGCTGGACAGACTCATGGCCGCCGCACCGAACATCGGGTTCAGTTCCCATCCTAAAACAGGTATAAACAAACCTGCTGCCAACGGGATTCCGATACTGTTATAGAAAAATGCCCAAAACAGGTTCTGATGGATATTTTTCAGAGTTGCCCGGCTAAGTCTTATAGCAGCCGGCACATCGGAGAGACTGCTCTTCATCAGCACCACATTTGCTGCATCGATGGCAATATCGGTACCCGCACCGATGGCAATTCCCATATCTGCCTGGGTCAGTGCCGGTGCATCATTGATACCGTCGCCCACCATTGCAACCTTGCCTTGCTCCTTCAACTGCCGTATTACCTGTTCCTTTCCTTCCGGAAGTACTCCGGCAATTACTTCGTCCACACCTGCTTCTGCACCAATGGCTTTAGCTGTTTTTTCATTATCACCGGTTAGCATAACAACCCGGATACCCATATTCTGTAACTCGCTGATAGCCTGCGGGCTGTCTTCTTTGATTACGTCCGCCACGGCAATAATGCCAAGCAGCCTGTCGTTCAGAGCAAAATACAGCGGTGTTTTTCCATGAGAAGCAAAACTCTCTGCCCTTGTTTTTATCTCCTGCGGAACAGAAGCTTTCTTACTGATAAATCTTTCATTGCCTCCGTATAAAATGCCTTCTGCCACAGTTCCGGTCAATCCGTTACCCGGCAGAGCCTCAAAACCGGATACCTCCACCGGCTGTACCTGTTTTTCCGCTGCGTAGGCAAGCACTGCTTTTGCCAACGGATGCTCGCTCTTTTGCTCCAGGGCATTGGCAAAAATCAGCAATTGTTCTTCCGTCACGCCCTCCGCAGAAACCACATCCGTCACCTGCGGTTCTCCTTTGGTAATGGTTCCGGTTTTATCCAGCGCCACAATCTGTACTTTACCGGTTTCCTCTAAAGAAACCGCCGTTTTGAACATAATACCGTTTTTAGCGCCCACGCCGTTACCTACCATAATAGCTACCGGTGTTGCCAATCCCAATGCGCACGGGCAGCTGATAACCAATACAGAGATTCCCCTTGCCAGTGCGAATCCGATGCTTTCTCCTGCAAGAAGCCAGCCAATAACAGCAACTGCTGCAATGGTAATCACCACAGGAACAAATACACCGGATACCTTATCCGCAACTTTTGCAATCGGTGCTTTGGTCGCAGCCGCATCACTGACCATTTTAATAATCTGCGATAAGGTAGTATCCTGCCCTACTCTTGTTGCCCGGCAGGTTAAAAATCCTGACTGGTTTAGTGTAGCTGCAGAAACTGTGCTTCCTGCCTCTTTATCCACCGGGATGCTTTCTCCTGTCAGGGCAGATTCATTCACCGCGCCGGCACCTTCTATTACTACGCCGTCCACCGGAATTTGCTCGCCCGGACGGACTACAAACACGTCCCCGATAATAACCTGTTCCATAGGCACCGTTTGTTCTTCACCGTTTCTGACCACGGTAGCGTTTTTCGGTGCCAGCTTCATCAATCCTTTCAGTGCATCCGTAGTCTTTCCTTTGGAACGGGCCTCCAGCATTTTGCCGACTGTAATCAGTGTCAGAATCATTGCCGAAGATTCAAAATAGAATTCATGCATATACTCATGCATCAATTCATGGTTTCCGAGAGCCATGGCATCCGACATGGCAAACAGCGCATAGGTACTGTACACGAAGGCCGCGCTTGCGCCTAAAGCCACCAGGGTATCCATGTTAGGAGCTCCGTGAAGCAGACTTCTAAAACCATTTACAAAAAACTTTTGATTAATCACCATAACAATGGCAGTAAGAATCAGTTGTACCAGTCCTACGGCCACCGGATTTCTTTCTAAAAACTCCGGCACCGGCCACCCCCACATCATATGCCCCATGGACACATACATGAGCACCAGCAGGAAGCCAAGAGAAATCAACAGTCTTTTTTTCAATACCGGAGTTTCTTTGTCCGTCAAAGAATCCTCATCAAACCCGCTGACGCCATCCTGTCCGGATGTGTCTCTTCCTGCAGCAGTTCCTTTTACGGAAGCCCCATACCCCGCTTCCTGCACTGCTTTGATAACCGCCTCTTCGCTTGCCGTGCCTTCTACACCCATGGAATTGGTTAACAGGCTGACGGAACAGGAGGTGACACCTTCCACTTTGCCTACTGCTTTTTCCACTCTGGCACTGCAAGCCGCACAGCTCATACCGGTAACGTTATATTGTTTCATATATTTCAATCCTTTCTATCTTCATAACCACCGTTTTTACATATGTTAGTTCTCACTAACTCATTATATCACATAACTTTTATTTTTCAAGTGCGCTAAAAAGGGCCGCCCAGCGGGCAGCCCTTATACTTAAATATATTTATCCATTTGATGGGAGATTTCCAAAACTCCGTGAAGAAGTTTTTGTGCATCTACAGAATCGCTGTAGTTCTTTTCTGTAATTTCCGTGGACTGCTGCGCTGCTGCCGTAACCTCTTCGGTAGTAGCAGACAGCTGCATAATATTATCTACAATCTGGTTATTGGCAGTCGACAGACTTTCTATCATGTTATCAATATCGGAAATGTCTCCTACCAACTCATTTACATTGCGGTTCATTTCATCAAACTGCTCCGCCACTCCGGTAATCATGCGATCCTGTTCAGAGCTTACTTCTACAGACTTTTCTACCGCTGTTACCGTCTGGTCTGCATTGCGTGTCAGTTCTTCCAAAATAGCTGAAATCTGCTCGGTTTCTTTTCTTGTATTTTCGGAAAGTTCACGGATTTGCTCCGCAACTACGGCAAAACCACGTCCCGCTTCACCGGCACGGGCACTTTCAATGGAAGCATTCAATGCCAGCAAATTGGTCTGAGAAGAAATAGAAACAATGGTATTGGTAATATTCTTTACGCTGGTTACATTTTCCCTTAACTGTTGCATTGCCTCTGCCACCTGGGCATTGGTAGCCGCTAAAACATCCGCCTGTTTCTTTAATTCCTTCATCATTTCCACATTCCGGGCATTTACTTCGTTGGAGCGCTGTGCCACACGTACCATATGCTCGGAACGTTCTACGGTCTTTTCGATATTTTCCTGAATATCCTGAGTCATCATGGTCTGTGTCTGGATATTTTCTGCTGTCTGACTTGTACTTTCACTGATGTCATTTACAGAATGGCGGACTACTTCGGAAGATTCTTTTAATTCATCCACAATAGCCATAGCACTTTCGGTGTCTTTACGCACCCGTTCCGCAATCGATAGTACATCATCTACCATTGCTTTCTGCTTTTCGGCTTCTGCGCGGAGACGGTTTAAAGAGTCCTCATTGAAACGCTTACCGACCAATGTTGTATACCAAACAATAAACATCATTATGGTAATTACCAGACAGGATACCAAACGGTCCGTCACATCTTCACTCTCAAAATGATTTAATACAAATGCACGGATAATGATAACAATCCAGTTCATAACAACCAGGTATATGCTTGCTATTCCGGAAAATTTCACATCATAGAACAATAAGCAACCGACAAACGGAATAATCGGCATAAAGCGCATATAATCATTTTCAAAAGCCGCTGACAACAGTACGGATAGAATCATGATTTCAATCAATGCCACTACTCGTAGTTTTGTACTGTGAGGAACCTTTTTGAAAATAATCAGATTAATCACATTTCCTACGACCATAATGCCCGCCACTGCGAGCAAATACGGAAGAGTCCGGTAACCATTCAAATAAGAACCAATGACAATACCGGTAGCAAAAATACTGAATACAATAACTCCCAATGCCAGAAACCGGTTGATTTTTTTTGTCTGTTCCTGTTTATCTGCATACTTAAATTCCATAGACCCCATATCTATTTCCTCCTCTGCGACTTTTTGATTTACTCTTTACCGTTCCAACAATAAGTGCAAAGCTTGCAAGGAGAAATTCCGATGGCTTCCACCATGTCATCCAAACGATGGAACTTTAAGGATGTGAAATTCAGTTCCTTACGGATTTCTTCCACCATTGCCTTGTAATTTTCGCTGTCCGGATTAGCATAATCCTCTAACAGTTCTTTTGTAACCTCTCCTTCTCTCTTCTGAATGATACGTCTTGTTATTAAGTCCATCTCGGAAGAAGACCGGGAGAAATTTAAATATTTACAGCCAAACAACAGTGGCGGGCAGGCGGTACGGATATGTACCTCTTTTGCTCCGCTTTCGTATAAAAATTCAGTAGTTTCACCAAGCTGGGTGCCTCTTACGATAGAGTCATCAATTAGCAGCAGCTTTTTATCCTGAATCAATTCATGAACCGGAATTAACTTCATCTTTGCGATGAGATTTCGCTGGGACTGATTCGCCGGCATAAAGGAACGCGGCCAGGTTGGTGTGTATTTAATGAATGGTCTTTCGTAAGGAATGCCGGATTCGTTGGCATAACCGATGGCATGCGGCACACCGGAATCAGGAACACCGGCAACACTGTCCGGTTCCTCGGAATCCCTTTTTGCCAGCATACGACCACAATCATAACGCATCTTTTCTACGTTAATACCTTCGTAGGTGGAGGTTGGATAACCATAATATACCCAGAGGAAAGAACAAATCTTCATTTCTTCTCCCGGCTCCTTTAAGGTTTCTACCTTATCCGGTGTGATATAAACAATTTCACCCGGTCCCAGTTCTTTATAGTCCTGATAGCCCAGGTTTAAATATGCAAAGCTTTCAAAAGAAGCACAGAAAGCATTGTCTTTCTTTCCGATAATCACAGGGGTTCTGCCCAGGCGGTCACGGGAAGCATAAATGCCCTCCGGTGTAAGAACCAGCACCGTCATGGAACCCTCTACTTTTTCCTGCACATTGGCAAGACCTTCGGCAATGGTTGCCTTCTGATTGATGAGAGCTGCGGTAATTTCCGTTGGATTGATGCTGCCGCCACTCATCTCTAAAAAGTGGGTATGACCGGACTCGAAGCATTCTTTTACCAGCTCGTCCACATTATTAATGCGGCCTACGGTTGTAATGGCAAAGCTGCCTAAATGGGAATGTACCAACAGCGGCTGTGGTTCGAAATCGGAAATACATCCGATACCTAAATTTCCTTCTAATTCTTCTACGTCACGTTCGAACTTGGTACGGAACGGAGAGTTCTGAATGTTGTGAATGGAACGGTCAAAGCCCTTTGGCCCGTATACTGCCATACCGCCCCTCTTGGTTCCCAGATGGGAATGATAATCTGTTCCGAAGAACAAATCCATAATGCAGGATTCCTTTGATGCAACTGCGAAAAAACCACCCATGATGAGCCTCCTGATGAAAGTTAAAATTTTACCCCATACTAAATAAATTTTATATCATTCCCTCAATTTCGTCAATTCTTTCTTTTTCATAAATGCAAAAAGAAAAAGACCTGCACTATCGGGGAGAAGGTGCAGGTCTTTTCGCTAAAAAAGCGGTTCTGTATGTTGATAAGAGCACTACGAGGAAGCCCTTATAACACCTTGGATAAAAACTCTTTCAGACGAGGATTCTTTGGGTTTCCAAAAAATTCTGCCGGCGGAGCACTCTCTAAAATCTGGCCGTCGTCAATAAAAAGGACACGGTTTGCAACCTCACGGGCAAAGCCCATTTCATGGGTGACAATAATCATGGTCATGCCTTCTTTGGCCAGCTGTTTCATTAAATCAAGCACCTCGCCTACCATTTCAGGGTCTAAGGCGGAGGTTGGTTCATCAAATAAAATTACATCCGGATTCATAGCAAGGGCACGCACAATGGCAACACGCTGCTTCTGACCACCGGACAGGGTGGACGGATAAACATCCGCTTTGTCTGCCAGACCGATACGGTTTAGCAGTGCCATGGCATTTTCCTTTGCCTGTTGCTTGATTTCTGCCTTGCTTGTTGTAATAGCCACAAGGTCTTTTTTCATTTTACTACTGCGGAACAAATTCGTCAACTTAATGAGGGAATTTTGCCGTTTTGCCTTTTTTAAATCCTGAAGCCCAACTAAAACCGGCGCCAGCATAATATTCTGGATTACGGTTTTGTTGTTGAACAGGTTGAAATGCTGGAATACCATCCCCATGTGACGGCGGTGAATGTTAATATCTACCTTAAAATCGGCAATATCCACACCGTTGAAAATAATTTGACCGCCGGTCGGGTCTTCCATACAGTTTAAGCAGCGAAGAAACGTACTTTTACCGGAGCCGGACGGACCGATGACGCACATAATATCGCCCTTTTCAATTTTAATATCGATGCCTTTTAATACCTGGTTGGAACCGAAGCTTTTTTGTAAATTAATGACGTCTATCACTTTTTCTCAAGCTCCTTTCCATTATTTTAATGCCCAGACTGATTAACAGCACCAGAACAATATAAATCAGAGCCATTACAAGGTATGGCACCATGAACTCATAGCTGTTACTTCCTATCATGTTAAAAGCAATGTAAAGGTCTGTAGCACCTACGAAACTGACTACCGAGGTTTCCTTAATCAGGGCAATAAACTCATTACCCAGGGTAGGAAGAATATTTTTTACTGCCTGCGGAATGACAATTTTTAACATGGTGGTCCAATAGCTAAGACCTACTGCACGTCCTGCCTCCATCTGGCCATGATCTACGGAAAGAATACCGCTTCGCATGATTTCGGATATGTAGGCGCCACTGTTTAAACCAAACACGATAATTGCCACATTCACACTGCTTATACGGAGTCCCAGAAGCGGCAGCATAACGTAATAAAATACCAGCAGCTGCACCACAATCGGGGTTCCGCGGAACAAGCCTACATAAAAGCTGCAGATTCCGTTTAACACTCTCGGAAGCACCTTATATTTCGGAAGCACACGGACAATGGCAATCACCGTACCGATAAGAATACCGATTACCAGACCGAGCACCGCAATAAGCAAGGTGTTCTGTAAGCCCTCTAATACCTTTGCATAGCCGTTCTGATTGATAAATGCATCCAGAAAGGCATCTACTTTTTTACTAAAATCTCCCATGAAGTCCTCTTTCTAACGGGTGTATTTTACTGCATTGCGTTGATTGCTTCTGTGATGCATGCAGCAGGAGCGGAGTCAATGATAACATAATTTAAGTTGCCGTTTAATAAGTCCTGAACAGCAAGGGAACCGTTCTTATAACCAATACCCTCTACAGGGAAGCCGGCAAAGCCCCAGCCCTCGTCACCTTCTACGTAGAACTGACCTGTGGTACCTGTCTGAACACCAATCTTTGTGCTCTTATCCTTTGCAGAAAGAATTGCTTCTACATCAGCGGCGGTCTTGCAGGCATCAAACTCGGTATTATCGGAAGTTACGATAATCTTCTGGGATGCGCTGTAATAAGAAGTAGAGAAAGTAACATACTCTTCACGCTCCGGTTTTACGGTAAGACCAGCCATAGCGATGTCACACTTCTGCTGTCCAACGGATAAGCAAACTGCGTCAAAGTCCATGTTGGAAATAACAAGTTCCTTGCCAAGGTAATCAGCAAGAGCCTTAGCGATTTCCATATCGATACCGTAATAGCTGTCGCCCTTCATGTATTCAAAAGGCTCGAACGCTGCGTTGGTTGCAACTACTAACTGATCTTTGGAAGCATCCGGCGATGCGGATGTAACTGCTACCGGTGTACCGTCACCAAAGTAGTTGTTACAGATTTCATCAAACTTACCGTTCTCCTTAATTTCTGCAATAAATGCATTTACGGAAGCTAATAATTCCGGCTGTGTCTTATCTACACCGAATGCATATTCTTCACTTGTTAAGTCGATTTCAATTACCTTTGCTGTTGTTGCTTCTTTTCCGCCGCAACCCGCGAATGCGCCTAAAGCAAGCACTACGGAAAGGGCAAGTGCGATTAATTTTTTCATAATAGTCTCTCCTTTTAAAATGTATTTTTATACTATGTGATGCATAATATATCATAAAGGTGTATAAAAAGCAAGCGGTAATCGTATATTTTTACTCTTTCGGGGGTGAACGCACCGCGGAGGAAACTTTTTTGCTCTTTTTCTTTTCCGGCTCAGCCGCTTTTCACGGTTGCTTGCCAAGGAAGGAAATTCTTTCCCTAACGCAATGTCTGTTCCTTCGTCCGTGCCCCATAACTCAGTGCCGGAGGGGTTGTTAGGTTTGTTTTATTGTTTTATTGTTTTTGATTTGGAGAATTCAAAACATCCGATGGATGTACTAAAAAAAAGGCACAAGGGCACTCTTAGACAAAACAGGTTTTGTCCAGAGGTGCCCCTTGTACCTTTTTATAAGCACTTCGTGCTTTTTGAATCCTCCAAATCCTTTACATCTCCATTTCCACCTGCCTTCTCCGGCACTTCACACAGATGGCTGCCCGGCCGGGAACATCCATCAGGAAAAGAATCTCCTTCCTTGGAGCCTTCCGGAAAAGCGCTGAACGCCGGATACAGAAAAAAAGCAAAAAAGTCTACCCCCTCCGCAGGTGCATTCAATGCGAAAAGCGTAGACTATTATGATATGTGGGCAAATTGTGCGTAGCAATGAGCCATGCGCAGATGAGCTTAATATGACTGTTGGGAGCTTGCTCACATAAAGTCATATTTAAGCGAAGATGCATACGGCGAACGCCGCGACAGTGAGCAAGCTTGTCTTGCGAACCTGTCGGCATGGCAAAAGCTCGTGAAAACTGAAAGTTTCTCTTGCCTATTCTCCAATAAGTTTCTTCATATCATCTTCAGGAGTAGAAATTGGAGCAATATTATAATTCTTCACTAGGAAATCAAGCACATTAGGTGAAATAAATGCAGGTAATGATGGGCCAAGTAAAATGTTCTTAATTCCAAGATGTAACAATGTTAATAAGATACAAACTGCTTTCTGCTCGTACCACGAAAGCACCATAGAAAGTGGCAAATCATTTACTCCACATTCAAAGGCTTCTGCAAGTGCTACAGCAACTTTAATTGCACTGTATGCATCATTGCACTGCCCCATATCCATAATACGAGGTAATCTACCAATAGTACCTAAATTAAGGTCATTAAATCTATATTTTCCGCAAGCAAGGGTAAGCACAATGCTATCTGCTGGTATCTGCTTTACAAATTCTGTATAATAATTTCTTCCCGATTTTGCACCATCACAACCTCCCACAAGGAAGAAATGTTTAATTGTACCTGTTTTCACAGCTTCAACCACTGTTTCTGCATGAGACAATACTGCATCGTGTCCAAAGCCGGTCATAACTGTAGCACCACCATTTATACCAGCGAATAACCTACTTTCTTCATAACCACCAAGCTCTAAAGCTTTTTCAATTACCGGTGTGAAATCTTTATCCTCTCCAATATGAACTATCTCCGGATAAGAAACCACCTCTGTGGTAAACACACGGTCAGAATAGCTTTCCTTTGGTGGCATCAGACAGTTTGTTGTAAAAAGAACCGGTGCCGGAATATTAGCAAATTCCTTCTGCTGGTTCTGCCATGCCGTTCCAAAATTACCTTTCAGATGTGCGTATTTCTTCAATTCCGGGTAAGCATGTGCAGGTAACATTTCTCCATGAGTATAAACATTAATTCCCTTATCCTTTGTCTGCTCTAACAATTGCTTTAAATCGTAGAGGTCATGTCCGGAGATAACGATAAATGGTCCTTTTTCCACTGATAAAGATACACTTGTCGGTTCCGGGTTTCCGTAGGTCTCCGTATTAGCCTTGTCTAAAAGAGCCATGCATTTTAAGTTAATTTCGCCGGTTTGCATAACGACAGGCAGCAATTCTCTCATTCCCCAATCATCCATACCGATAGCAAGTAATGCCTTATAAAAGAAGTCATTTATTTCTTTATCGGTATACCCTAAAACTGCCGCATGATAAGCGTATGCCGCAACACCGCGTATGCCGAATAAGATCAGGGACTTTAAAGAACGCACATCTTCATCGGCCTGCCATAACGACTGCATATCATAATTTTCATTTCTTCCACAGCAACTTGTACAGCTAAAGCAATTTGGAACTAATCGTTCTTTCTCTGCTTCTACTCTTGCAAGTAGGGCATTTAAAGTCTCATTATTAAAATTGACATTTGTAATCGTTGAGAAAAGACCTTCCAATACCAGTTTATCGGTATCCTCATTAACAAGGTCCTCATTTCCTTCTGTTGCTCTTGCTAATCCAATCAGTGCACCTGTCAATTCATCCTGCAACTGTGCAGTATCCGCTTTCTTTCCACATACCCCCTGTGCTCCTGTGCAGACCGTGCAGCCTGCAGTCTGTTCGCACTGAAAACAAAACATTTTATTATCCATTTCATTCTCCTCCATTAATCTAAAATTTTTCCATCTGTAGAAATTGTAACAACTTGCCATGGAATAAACTTACCACTGAATTGCAACGCTCTTTGTGTTGCATATTCAATTCCTCCACAACAAGGCACTTCCATTCGAACAATAGTCACACTCTTAATGTTATTATTCTTAATAATCTCTGTCAGTTTTTCCGTATACTCGCCTTCATCCAACTTTGGACAGCCGATTAGTGTAATTCGATTACGAATAAATTCATTATGAAAATTTCCATAAGCATATGCTGTACAATCTGCTGCTATTAAGAGGTTTGCTCCTTCAAAATATGGTGCACGGACTGGTACAAGTTTGATTTGTACTGGCCACTGTGAAAGTTGAGAGCTTACACTAGGACTTTGTGTAGTACACTCACAGCTCTCTCTCTTAATTTCTTTTGATTGTGTTCCTGGGCATCCACAAGGCAGACTTTCGTGTTCCTTTTGCTGTTTTGAAGCTAATACTGCTGCTTCATTGTATGCAGGAGCTTCTCTTTCTTCAAAAGTAATCGCATTTGTTGGACAAGCAGGTAAACAATCTCCTAAACCATCGCAATAATCTTCCCGAGTAAGTTTTGCTTTCCCATTAATCATTTCAATAGCGCCTTCATGACAAGCACTTGCACAAGCCCCACAACCGTTACATTTTTCTTCATCAATTTTAATAATTTTTCGTATCATCTAAATCCTCCTTTTAATTTCAAATACATCATGTCTTGTCTTAAAATCTCTTTGACATTACACACGCAGTATAATACAATAAATAAAACAAGTCTGTTGTTTTTACAACACGGGAGAGAATTATTATGAAAAAATATATCGGAACCCTAAAACGCACTCAACTTTTTTCTGGTGTAAGTGAAGACGAAATCTCTGCAATGTTAAATTGTTTACAAGCAAAAATGCTTACCTTTCAAAAAGGAGAATATGTCTTTAAGCAAGGAGAACATATAGACAAAATTACTGTATTAGTAGAAGGAAAACTTCTTGTTCAAAGAGATGATTATTGGGGAAACAGAAGTATTGTTAATGTAATAAGAGTTGGAGAAATGTTTGGAGAAGCTTATATTGCCCCAGAAAGCGGAGTCCTTCTAAATGATGTTATTGCAGAAGAAGAAAGTACCATCTTTTTCTTTGATGTTCAAAGAATCCTTACCGTATGTCCTTCCGCTTGTAGATTTCACTCCATGGTAATACAAAACCTGTTCTTTGCAATCTCTGAAAAGAATCGCAAACTGGTACAAAAAATAGGATATATGTCAAATCGAACCACTCGCACAAAGTTATTATCTTACTTATCAGAGGAAGCAAAGAGACAAACCAGTAATCATTTTACTATCCCATTCAACAGACAACAGCTGGCTGACTTCCTCTGTGTTGACCGAAGTGCCATGTCCAATGAGTTATGTAAAATGCGTGACGAGGGACTTATACAATTTGATAAAAATGAATTCACGTTAATGTAAAAATAGCCATCTCTTGGATACTAAGAGATGGCTGTTTTCGTTTTGTTTAATTTAAAAAATTCAAATTAGCTAACAGTTCGATATATTCAAGTTTATCGAACTGTTTTACATATCGGAATTTACTTCCTTGCCTTTATTATATTGAGCATATCTTTATAAGAAATACCATTTATTGCAAGCACTCTGTTTTGCATAATAGCAAAACTCACGAACATACAAGCAATA